>NZ_CABVQC010000002.1 GCF_902499175.1 Burkholderia aenigmatica | reverse complement strand
GGCGCCGCCGCGAAACCGGCAGCCCAGCCGGCTGCCGAGAAGCCGGCCGCGCCGCGTCCCGCCGCCGTACAGGTGCCGACGCCGCGCGCTGCGGCCCGTGCGCCGCAGGCGGCCGAATCGCGCCAGGCCTCGCCGCCGTGGGAGGACATTCCGCCGGACGACTACGTACCGCTCAGCGCCGACGAGATGTTCGGCGGCCCGCCCGACGATGGCTTCGTGCCGGTGTTCGATAGCGGCCCCGACGATGTGCGCGTGATGCCGCAGCCGGCGGACACCCGTCCGTCCGCACCGGCCGACACGCGCCCGTTGCCGCCTGCGATCGCACTCGATCCGGTCGGCTTCGACGGCGAATGGCCGGCGCTGGCCGCGCGGCTGCCGCTCAAGGGCGTCGCGTACCAGCTCGCATTCAACAGCGAACTGACGGCCGTCGATGCGACGACGTTGAAACTTTCCGTGCCGGTGCCGCAATATGCGGACGCCGCGCAGGTGGCGAAGCTGAAGGCCGCGCTGGCCGATGCGCTCGGCAAGCCGGTCGAGGTGGCCGTCGAAGTCGGGCCCGCGCGGCGCACGGCAGCGGCACTCGATGCAGCCGCGCGCGCGGCGCGCCAGCGCGAGGCCGAGCAGGAGATTCAAGGCGATCCGTTCGTCCAGCAACTCGTGCGCGAATTCGGCGCGCGCATCGTCGAGGGTTCGGTGCGCCCGCTCGCCGACGCGGCGCCGGACGGCCCGCCGCCGACGCTGCATTGAACTGACCGCCCCGCGACAGGCACAATCACGCCCACACATTGGCCGGCACGCGCCGCGTGCCGGTTTTCACACGATCAAGAAGGAGTATTCCCATGTTGAAAGGCAACCTCGCCGGACTGATGAAGCAAGCGCAGCAAATGCAGGAAAACATGAAGAAGATGCAGGAGCAGCTTGCGCTGATCGAAGTCGAAGGGCAGTCGGGCGCCGGCCTCGTCAAGGTGACGATGACGTGCCGCAACGAAGTGCGTCGCGTATCGATCGACCCGAGCCTGCTCGCGGACGACAAGGACATGCTCGAGGATCTCGTCGCGGCTGCAGTCAACGACGCCGTGCGCAAGGCCGAAGCGACGTCGCAGGAAAAGATGAGCGGCATGACGTCGGGCCTGCCGCTGCCCCCGGGCTTCAAGCTGCCGTTCTGAGCGCAGCGTCCGTGCCACTTTTTGCTGCCGTATGAAACAGCCGTCCGCCCTGTCCGCTCTCGTCGAAGCGTTGCGCGTGCTGCCCGGCGTCGGGCCGAAATCCGCCCAGCGCATGGCGGTCCACCTGATGCAGCACGATCGGGAGGGCGCGGAGCGGCTCGGCCGGTCGCTGCTGTTCGCAACCGAGCACCTGCAGCACTGCGAGAAGTGCAACACGTTCACCGAAGCGCAGATCTGCGAGGTCTGCAGCGACGAAGAGCGTGATCCGACGCTGCTGTGCGTCGTCGAGACGCCTGCCGACCAGATCATGCTCGAGCAGACGATGACTTACCGCGGGCTGTATTTCGTGCTGATGGGCCGGCTGAGCCCGCTCGACGGGATCGGCCCGAAGGAAATCCATTTCGACCGTCTCGTGCGGCGCGCGTCCGACGGCGTCGTCAAGGAAGTCGTGCTCGCGACCAACTTCACGAACGAGGGCGAAGCCACCGCGCACTACCTCGGCCAGACGCTGAAGGCGCGCGGGCTCGCGGTCACGCGCCTCGCGCGCGGCGTGCCGGTGGGCGGCGAGCTCGAATATGTCGACGCGGGCACCATCGCCCGCGCGATGCTCGACCGTCGCACGATGTAAGCCGGGCGCCGCCGGCCGGCGGCGCCGTTCCTCATGCCAGGGAGACACATGAGCACCAGCCAGGGCCCGCTCGCGGGCGTCAAAGTGCTCGAATTCGGCACGCTGATCGCGGGACCGTTCGCGTCGCGGCTGTTTGCCGAATTCGGCGCGGAAGTGATCAAGATCGAGGATCCGAACGGCGGCGACCCGCTGCGCAAGTGGCGCAAGCTGCACCCGGAGCAGGGCGGCACGTCGCTGTGGTGGTCCGTCCAGGCGCGCAACAAGAAATCGGTCACGCTCAACCTGAAGGCCGACGCCGGCAAGGCGATCGCGCGGCAACTCGCGCGCGAGGCCGACATCGTGATCGAGAACTTCCGCCCGGGCCTGCTCGAAAAGCTCGGACTCGGCTACGACGTGCTGTCGGCCGACAACCCGGGTCTCGTGATGGTGCGCCTGTCCGGCTACGGGCAGACGGGCCCGTACCGCGACCGGCCCGGCTTCGGCGCGATCGCCGAATCGATGGGCGGGCTGCGTCACATCACCGGGTATCCCGACCTGCCGCCGCCGCGCATCGGCATTTCGATCGGCGACTCGATCGCCGCGCTGCACGGCGTGATCGGCGCGCTGATGGCATTGCATCACCGCAAGGTCAACGGCGGTGCGGGGCAGGTGGTCGACGTTGCACTGTATGAAGCCGTCTTCAACATGATGGAAAGCGTGGTGCCCGAATACGGCGTGTACGGGATGGTGCGCGAGCGCACCGGCGCGTCGCTGCCGGGCATCGTGCCGTCGAATACCTATGCGTGCCGCGACGGCAGCATCGTGATCGGCGGCAACAGCGATCCGATCTTCAAGCGGCTGATGAAGGCGATCGAGCGCGACGACCTCGCCGACGATCCCGCGCTCGCGCAAAACGACGGACGCGTGCCGCGCACGCAAGAGATCGACGACGCGATTGCCGCGTGGCTCGCGCCGCGCACGATCGATGAAGCGCTCGTCGTGCTCAATGCGGCCGATGTGCCGGCCGGGCGCATCTACAGCGCCGCCGACATGTTCACCGATCCGCAGTTCGTCGCGCGGCAGATGATCCAGCGCTTCAAGCTCGCCGACGGCACCGACATTCCGCTGCCGAACATCACGCCGAAGCTGTCGGACACGCCGGGCGAAACGCGCTGGCTCGGGCCGGAACTCGGCGAGCACACGGACGAGGTGCTGCGGGGCCTCGGCTACGACGCGCAGGCGATCGCCGCACTGCGCGACGCGGGTGCAATTTGAGCATCCTCGGGCCTGCCGCTTCACGCCACGCTCCCCGAAGGGGGTATTCCCCGAGGGGGCGTCGTTGGCGGCGGAACACCCCGGGCGGTTCGACGCTTTCCTGAGCGCGCGGAACGCCGCCGCGCAACGCGGCGGCACAGCGTGCGCGGGCACCCGCAGCGGTCCATCCGCAGCCGCCGGACTGTCGCTCTCGCGCCATCTTTCCTCGGTTACAATCGCCGGATGCGAATCCTACTCAGCAACGACGACGGCTATCTCGCCTCCGGTCTCGCCGCGCTCAGCGACGCGCTGCAGCCGCTGGCCGAACTCACGGTGATCGCGCCCGAGCAGAACTGCAGCGGCGCGTCGAATTCCCTCACGCTGTCGCGGCCGCTGTCGGTGCAGCGCGCGGCGAGTACGGGTTTCTTCTACGTGAACGGCACGCCGACCGATTCGGTGCACGTCGCGTTGACCGGGATGGCCGACGCCAGGCCGGATCTCGTCGTTTCCGGGATCAACAACGGCCAGAACATGGGCGAAGACACGCTCTATTCGGGGACAGTTGCGGCCGCCACCGAAGGCATCATGTTCGGCGTGCCGGCCATTGCGTTCTCGCTGGCCGACAAGGGCTGGGCTCATCTGGCGGACGCCGCGCGCGTCGCCGCGGAAATCGTCGAGCACTACCTTGCGCATCCGCTGCCGGGCCAGCCGCTGCTGAACGTGAACATTCCGAACCTACCTTACGACGAACTGAAAGGCTGGAAGGTCACGCGCCTCGGCAAGCGTCATCCGTCGCAGCCGGTGATTCGCCAGACCGACCCGCGCGGCGAACCGATCTACTGGATCGGCGCGGCGGGCGAAGCGATGGACGCCAGCGAAGGCACCGATTTCCACGCGGTCGCAAACGGTTTCGTGTCGATCACGCCGCTGCAGCTGGACCTCACGCATACGCAGATGCTTCCCGCGACGCGCGAATGGGCGCGCGCCGGAGGGCGGGCTTCATGAGCGGCGAGCGCGCGAAGCGGTTCCCGCTCGCGCTCGAAGATCTCAAGCGAGCGCCACGCAAGTCGGAAGGCCGGGCCGGCGAACGCCATGCGGCGGTCGCGGTATCGAAGGCCGCCGACAAGCCCGCCGCCGCGCTGAAACCGATTGCGGTGAAGCCTGCTGCGGCGCGCACGGCGTTGCCCGGCTCCGCGGCCGCGAAGCCCGCGACCGCGCCGAAGCCGACCGCGCTGAAGCCTGCGATGCCGAAGCCGGCCGCACCGAGCGTCGCGCCGGCCGGCGCGTTCGCGCTCACGTCGGAACGTGTGCGCGAACGGATGGTCGAACGGTTGCGCGCGAACGGCGTGACCGACGCGCGCGTGCTGGAAGCGATGGCGGCAGTGCCGCGTCACATGTTCGTGGATCCCGGGCTTGCGACGCAGGCCTACGAGGATTCGGCGCTGCCGATCGGCCATCAGCAGACCATTTCAAAGCCGTCGGTTGTCGCGCGCATGATCGAGCTCGCGATGGCCGGCCGCACACTCGAGCGCGTCCTCGAGATCGGCACGGGCTGCGGCTACCAGGCCGCCGTGCTGAGCCACGTGGCACGCGACGTGTATTCGATTGAACGCATCAAGCCGCTCTACGAGCGCGCGAAGCTGAACCTGCGGCCGCTGCGCGTGCCGAACATCCGTCTGCACTACGGCGACGGGCGTGTCGGCCTGCCGTCCGCGGCCCCGTTCGACGCGATCGTGATCGCGGCGGCGGGGCTCGACGTGCCGCAGGCGCTGCTCGAGCAGCTCGCGATCGGCGGGCGGCTCGTCGCGCCGGTCGGCGCGCAGAGCGGGCAGCACCAGGTGCTCACGCTCGTCGAGCGCGTCGCGCACGCGCAATGGAGAGAGTCACGGCTTGATCGCGTTTTCTTTGTCCCTTTAAAATCCGGAGTAATTTGAAACCGATGAGTATGTTGCGCGCGATGCAAAACAACCGTTCCAGGGAACCGCTCACGCTCGCCCAGCGCGCGATCTGCGTAGCTGCGTTCTCCACGCTACTGGCCGCCTGTGCGACGCGGCTCGACAACGCGCCCGTCGTCGATCGCTCCGGTTCGCTCGGCACGACCGGCACCGCGCAGCCCGCGGCGCCGCTTCCCCCTGCGCCACCGGGTTACTACCGGGTGAAGCCGGGCGACACGCTGTACCGGATCGCACTCGAAAACGGGCAGAACTATCGCGACATCGCCGCATGGAACAACCTGGCGAACCCGAATCAGATTGAAGTCGATCAGCTGCTGCGCGTTTCGCCGCAGGCCGGTGCCGCCGTTGCGGGCACGCAGGTCGCCGCGCCGATCGCGGGCGCAGCCGTTGCGACCGCGCCGCTCAGCAGCGGCCCGGCAACGCCGGCCGCCGGCACGTCGTCCTCGGTTGCGCCGCCGCCTGCCGCGGCTGCCGCATCGAGCGATACGGCCGCCGCGCCGAGCGGCCCCGTGACGTTCGCGTGGCCCGCGCGCGGTCCCGTGCTGAACGGTTTCGACGACGCGAAGAACAAGGGCGTCAATATCGGCGGTACGGTCGGCGAGACCGTGAAGGCGGCGGCCGACGGCCGCGTCGTCTACTCCGGCAATGGCCTGCGCGGCTACGGCAACCTCATTATCATCAAGCACGATGCAACTTACCTCACGGCGTATGCACACAATCGCGCTTTGATGGTAAAAGAGGGGGACGCGGTAACGAAGGGGCAGAAGATCGCCGAGATGGGGAACAGCGATTCCGACCGCGTGATGCTGCATTTCGAGGTTCGCCGGCAGGGTAAACCTGTCGATCCGCTGAAGTATTTGCCGCCTCAATAACCGAGACGACCATGCCGAAATCGAAGCGCCACGAGCCGCAAGCCGAGTCTGAGAAGATCAGTCGTGCCACGCAAGCGTCGGTGGGGCGAGCTGGTGCTTCGACGGACGACGAGGACGACGTCGCGGACAACGAGCGTGACCTCGAGGCACGCGACGCCGACGCGGACGGTGGCGACGATGAGCGCGAAGGCCGCTCGGAGGCGGCGCCCGACGTCGACGATTTCCGCACGATGCTGCAGGCCGAGCTCACGGCCGATACGATCCAGCATTACCTGAACCGCATCAGCGTGAAGCCGCTGCTCACCGTCGAGGAGGAGCAGCGCTATTCGCGTCTGGCCAAGGCCGGCGAATTCGAGGCGCGGCAGGTGATGATCGAGCGCAACCTGCGCCTCGTCGTCAGCATCGCGAAGGGGTATCTGAACCGTGGCGTGCCGCTGCTCGACCTGATCGAGGAAGGCAACCTCGGCCTGATGCACGCGATCGAAAAATTCGACCCGACGCGCGGCTTTCGTTTTTCGACCTACGCGACGTGGTGGATCCGGCAGAGCATCGAGCGGGCGATCATGAACCAGGCCCGCACGGTGCGCCTGCCCGTGCACGTGATCCGCGAGCTGAACCAGGTGTTGCGCGCGAAGCGCCACCTCGAAAAGAATTCGATGTCGACGGGCGAAGCGGCCGAGCGCCGGGAAGCCAGCATCGACGACATCGCCTATCTCACCGGCAAGACCGCCGAGGAAGTCACCGATATCCTCGCGCTCAACGAGCACACGGCGTCGCTCGACGCGCCGCTCGACCTCGACCCTGCGAGCAGCCTGCTCGACCTGCTGCCCGACGACCAGAGCCAGTCGCCCGACGCCGAGGTGCAACACCGCGAGCTCGAGACGCTGACGCGCGCGTGGCTGTCGCGGCTGTCCGACAAGCATCGCCATGTGATCGAGCGCCGCTTCGGCCTGAACCACATCGAACCGGCGACGCTCGAGGAGTTGGCCGACGAGATGGGGCTCACGCGCGAGCGCGTGCGCCAGATCCAGCAGGAAGCGCTGGTGCGCCTCAAGCGGTTTTTTGCCTCCAACGGCGTGCGCAAGGACGCCGTTCTGTAACTGATGACTCCGATTCTTGTTTTTGACATCGAGACGATTCCCGATGTCGACGGCATTCGCCGTCTGGAAGACCTGCCTGCGACGCTCGACGATGCCGCGGTGGCCGAACATGCGTTCGCCGCCCGTCGCGAGAAGACCGGTAGCGATTTCCTGCCGCACCACCTGCAGCGTATCGCAGCGATCTCGTGCGTGTTCCGCGACAACAACGGTTTTCGCGTGCGCTCGCTCGGCACGATGCAGGACAACGAGGCGACGCTGATCCAGTCGTTCTACCGCGTGATCGAGAAATACACGCCGCAGCTCGTGTCGTGGAACGGCGGCGGCTTCGATCTGCCGGTGCTCCATTACCGTGCGCTCGTGCACGGCATCCCCGCGTCCCGCTACTGGGATCTCGGCGAAGACGATCGCGAATTCAAGTGGAACAACTACATCTCGCGCTACCACTCGCGGCATACCGACCTGATGGATGTGCTTGCGATGTACCAGGCGCGTGCAAACGCGCCGCTCGACGCGCTCGCGAAGATGTGCGGCTTTCCGGGCAAGCTCGGGATGGACGGCAGCCAGGTGTGGCCGGCGTTCCAGAACGGGCAGATCGAGGAAATCCGCAACTATTGCGAAACCGATGTCGTCAATACCTACCTGCTGTATTGCCGGTTCCAGTTGATGCGCGGCGGTCTCACGCCGAGCGAATACGCGGATGAAATCCTGCTCGTGAAGAACTCGCTTGCACAGGAGCCTGCGTCGCACTGGGCCGAATACCTGGCCGGCTTCGACGCGTAGCGCGGGCGGGGCGCGCCGCGGCCGGCGTCGCGATCAATCGAGTTCGAGCAGCACCGGCTGGTGATCCGACACGCGCACATCGCCGTCGATCTCGCAGCGCGTGACGCGCGGCAGTAGCGTATCGGTCACGAACACGAAGTCGCACGCGAGCGGCCCCTCCGACCATTGCACCGTATCGTAGACGCCCGCCGTCGGCGGTGGCGTGCGGCCGGGGTGCCGAGCGACCCATGCGTCGACGAAACGCGGGGCGTCTGCGATCGGCTCCAGGAATCGGCAATAGGCATCGCTGCCGAATGCGCTGTTGAAATCGCCGCAGACGATCGCATCGCACGGCTGGCCGGTCGCGCTGAATGGCCCCTCGGCGGTTTCGGCGGGCGCCGGTCGTGCCGCGTGCGCGCAGGCCTCGCGATGCCGGTCGCGCAGTGCATCGACCTGAGCGAGCCGCTGGCGCGCCGAATAATATTCCAGATGCGTGGTGATCACCCGCAGCGGCCCGAAGGGCGCCTGCAGCTCGACGTCGAGCGCGACGCGCGGCATCGACGGCGCGCCGGCGTCGGCCGGCCACGGCAGCAACCGGCGGAGCACGCGCCCGACCGGGAGCCGGGTCGCGATCGCGTTGCCGAACTGGCGCCGCGGTGCACCGGCTTCGATGGGCGGCAGGTCGGCGCCGATCGCTTCGACGATCGTATGGCCGGGCAGCAGCGCTGCGAGTTCGGCGAACTGGTCGTTGCCGGGCCGGCCGGGCAGTGCGCCGAAGCCGCGCGTGACTTCCTGCAGGCATAGCACGTCGAAGTCGCCGAGCTCGTGGATTGCCGCGACGGTCCGCGAAAGATCGACGACGCCGTCCGCGTCCCGACCCCATTGGATGTTCCAGTCGATCAGTCGCATGGTCGAATCTCCTGTCGGGCGGATTGCGGGCGAGGACGGGTCCTGACCGGCTCCGCGGTCGCCCCGGCCGCGGGTGCTCCCGGGCCGCCTGTGTGGCCGCTCCCGCGCAATGCCGGGGCGTCTATGCTTAAGTATCGACGCTTGCGTCATGCAAAGCGGGCGATGCAGGCCTTCGTCGTCTACAATCTCGCCTTCTTCAACGTTTGTCAGGAAAAGCTGGTGTCCGAAGCCGTCCCCACTTCTGCGCGCAAATCAAGAAATGCGCCCGTCGCGCCCGGGCCCGCCCCGGTTCTCGAGATCGAATCGCTCGACATGGAAGCGCGCGGTGTCGGCCGCACGATCACCGAGGACGGCGAGCCGGGCAAGGTCATCTTCGTCGAGGGGGCGCTGCCGGGCGAGCGCGTGACCTATTCGAGCTTCCGCCGCAAGCCGAGCTACGAGCAGGCGACGGTTGTCGACATTCTGCGCCCGAGCGTGATGCGCACGCAGCCGAAGTGCACGTTCTTCGGCACCTGCGGCGGCTGTTCGATGCAGCATCTCGACATGCGCGCGCAGGTAGCGGTCAAGCAGCGCGTGCTCGAAGACAACCTGTGGCACCTGGCAAAGCTGCGCGCGGAAACGATGTTCGCGCCGATCCACGGCCCGTCGTGGGGCTATCGCTACCGTGCACGCCTGACCGTGCGCAACGTCGCGAAGAAGGGCGGCGTGCTGGTCGGATTCCACGAGAAGAAGAGCAGCTACGTTGC
Source organism: Burkholderia aenigmatica (assembly GCF_902499175.1). Taxonomy (GTDB): domain Bacteria; phylum Pseudomonadota; class Gammaproteobacteria; order Burkholderiales; family Burkholderiaceae; genus Burkholderia; species Burkholderia aenigmatica. Next base: position 244,260 of record NZ_CABVQC010000002.1, on the reverse strand, counting down.
CGATATGACGAGCTGCGAAGTGCTGCCGCCGCATGTGTCGGCGATGCTCGTGCCGCTGCGCCGGCTCGTCGAAGGGCTGTCGATCCGCGATCGGATGCCGCAGATCGAGCTCGCGGTCGGCTCGGAAGTCACCGCGCTCGTGCTGCGTGTGCTGGAGCCGATCAACGCGGACGACGAGGCGTTGTTGCGCGCGTTCGCGGACGAGCACAAGGTGCAGTTCTGGCTGCAGCCGAAGGGCCCCGATACGGTGGCGCCGTTCTATCCGCTCGACGTGTCGCTCGACTACACGCTGCCGGAATTCGGTATCCGCATGCCGTTCAAGCCGACCGACTTCACGCAGGTCAACCATCAGATCAACCGCGTGCTGGTGGGCCGTGCGCTGCGCCTGCTCGCGCCGTCGCGCGACGACCGCGTGCTCGACCTGTTCTGCGGGATCGGCAACTTCACGCTGCCGCTCGCGCGGCTGTCGCGCGAAGTGATGGGCATCGAGGGCAGCGACACGCTGACGACGCGCGCGCTGGCGAATGCGCGCGAGAACGGTGTCGACGGCCACACGACGTTCGCGTGCCGGAACCTGTTCGAAGTGACGGGCGACGACATGCGTGCGCTCGGCGCATTCGACAAGTTCCTGATCGACCCGCCGCGCGAAGGCGCGCTCGCGGTGTCGAAGGCGCTAGCCGAGATCGCGCAGAGCGGTGAGGGCCCGCTGCCGAAGCGGATCGTCTATGTGTCGTGCAACCCGTCGACGCTGGCGCGCGACGCGGGCCTGCTCGTGCACGAGGCCGGCTACCGCCTGAAGGGTGCCGGTGTCGTGAACATGTTCCCGAATACGTCGCACGTCGAATCGATCGCGCTGTTCGAGCGCGACTGAACGCCGGGCGGTAGACGTAAAAAAACCGGCCCGCGGGCCGGTTTTTTCATGTTGCGTGGCGAACGTCAGTTGCGGTTGCCGCCGAAGATGCCGAGCAGCGCGAGCAGGTTCGTGAACACGTTGTACAGGTCGAGGTAGATCGCGAGCGTGGCCGAGATGTAGTTCGTCTCGCCGCCGTTCACGACGCGCTGGACGTCGAACAGCATGTACGCGGAGAAGATCGCGATCGCGAGTACCGACACGGTGAGCATCAGCGCCGGGAGTTGCAGGAAGATGTTCGCGACCGAGGCGAGCAGGATCACGATCACGCCCATGAACAGCCACTTGCCGAGCCCCGAGAAGTCGCGCTTGCTGACGGTGGCGATCGTCGCCATCGCGGCGAAGATGATGCCGGTGCCGCCGAACGCGAGCATGATCAGCGACGGGCCGTTCGAGAAGCCGAGGATGAAGCTCAGCAGCCGCGACAGCATCAGGCCCATGAAGAACGTGAAGCCGAGCAGCACGAACACGCCGGCCGCGCTGTTTTTCGTCCGCTCGATCGCGAACATGAAGCCGAACGCGATCGCGAAGAACGCGAGCAGGCTCATCATCGGGCTCGTGGCCGCGAACAGCGAGAAGCCCGTCGCGACGCCGACCCAGGCGCCCAGCACGGTCGGCACCATCGACAGCGCGAGCAGCCAGTACGTGTTCCGCAGCACGCGGTTGCGAACCTCGGCGGTGCTGACGGAACCGCCGCGGCCGAAATTGTACGGATAGTCGTTCATGGTTTCTCCTAACATTGAACGCATGGGCGTCCGGGGCCGGTTCGGCGCGCGCGGTGTGCGGCGCAGCAAACCGGAGCAGCTATGGCTAAGATACGTTCCGTGCCGGGAGGTTTCAATGGCCGGGCGGCACAAAACATATGGATTCTGAACCTTTCATGCGTGTAAGGGTTCAATCGCAATGATACACGGGATCGTGCTACAATAGCGGATTCATTTGAACCTGTAACTTCTTAATTTTTTGGAGTTTTTATGGCAATCGAGCGCACCCTGTCGATCATCAAGCCGGATGCGGTGGCAAAGAACGTGATCGGTCAGATCTACAGCCGTTTCGAAGGCGCCGGCCTGAAGATCGTCGCATCGCGCATGGCACACCTGTCGCGTGCTGACGCAGAGAAGTTCTACGCGGTTCACGCAGCGCGTCCGTTCTTCAAGGACCTCGTCGATTTCATGATCTCGGGCCCGGTGATGATCCAGGTTCTGGAAGGTGAAGGCGCGATCCTGAAGAACCGCGACCTGATGGGCGCGACGGATCCGAAGAAGGCAGAAAAGGGCACGATCCGCGCCGACTTCGCCGACAGCATCGACGCGAACGCCGTTCACGGCTCGGACGCTGCTGAAACGGCAGCGGTCGAAGTCGCGTTCTTCTTCCCGGAAATGAACGTTTACTCGCGCTAAGCCCTGGCTGGCAGCAAGTAGGCAGGATTCAGCGCACGCGGCAAGGCAGCACATCATGACGAGCGAAACTTCCGTCAATCTTCTCGACTTCGATGCCGAGGGTCTTGTCGCGTACTGCGGCAGCCTCGGCGAGAAGCCGTTCCGCGCCAAGCAGTTGCAGCGCTGGATCCATCAGTACAACGCTGGCGATTTCGACGGCATGACCGACCTCGCGAAGTCCTTGAGAGAAAAACTCAAGGGCCGCGCGTCGATCGGCATGCCCGAGATCGCCAGCGATCACGTTTCCGCCGACGGCACGCGCAAGTGGCTGATCGACGTCGGAAACGGCAATGCGGTCGAAACCGTGTTCATCCCGGAAGAGACGCGCGGCACGCTGTGCGTGTCGTCGCAGGCCGGGTGTGCGGTCAACTGCCGCTTCTGTTCGACGGGCAAGCAGGGCTTTTCCCGCAACCTGTCGACAGCCGAAATCATCGGCCAGCTACGGATGGCCGAATTTGCGTTGCGAGCGTCGCTGGGTCGCGCGCCCGGCCCGAACGGCAAGGCCGAACGGGTCGTCACCAACGTGGTGATGATGGGCATGGGCGAGCCGCTGCTGAATTACAGCGCGGTCGTGCCGGCGATGCGGCTGATGCTCGACGACAACGCGTACGGCCTGTCGCGCCGCCGCGTTACGCTGTCGACGTCCGGCGTGGTGCCGATGATGGATCGTCTCGGTGCCGAGCTGCCGGTCGCGCTGGCCGTTTCGCTGCACGCGCCGAACGATGCGCTGCGCGACGAGCTGGTGCCGCTCAACAAGAAGTATCCGCTGCGCGAGCTCATGGCCGCTTGCCAGCGTTATCTGAAAGTCGCACCGCGCGACTTCATTACTTTCGAATACTGCATGCTGGACGGCGTCAACGACACCGAAGCGCATGCGCGCGAACTGCTGGCCGTCACGCGCGACGTGCCGTGCAAGTTCAATCTGATCCCGTTCAATCCGTTTCCGGAATCGGGCCTCATCCGCTCGAAGCCGGAGCAGATCAAGCGCTTTGCACAGGTTCTCCTCGACGCGGGTGTCGTCACGACCGTGCGCAAGACGCGCGGCGACGACATCGATGCAGCGTGCGGCCAGCTGGCCGGCGCAGTGAAGGACCGCACGCGCCTCGCGGAACGAACGGGTGTGGCAGGGAAAATCATCGAAGTTCGGTCGGTTTGACATGGACGCCTGGCCGGGGATGCCAGGACCTTTTGGCGGTACAACACGCGAATAGCGATCGGTCGCGGCGCCTCGGCGTCGCGCATGGTATGGACAGTTGCGGGTGCTGCCGGCAGGAACCGGCGGCGGCCGCCAGTGAAGAAGAATCGACGCGAGGACAAGGATGAGTGAGCCGCAGCCGTCTAACGGCGCAGAGACGAATGGCGCGAAGCCGGCACCGGCAGGGTTGGAATCGCTTGCGGCGGTCGGCAGCCGGCTGGCGCAGCTTCGGGAGGCGAGGGGTTGGACCGTCGACGACGTGTCGGCGCGACTCAAGGTCGCACCGCCGAAGCTTCGGGCGCTCGAGGCCGGCGACATCAGCCATTTGCCCGGCGTGACGTTTGCGCTCGGCGTCGTGCGCAGCTACGCGAAGATGCTCGGCGTCGATCCGGAACCGTTCGCGCAGGCGTTGCGCCGTGAGCGCGGGGTGCCGGAAGTCGACCTGTCGATGCCCGCGTCGTCGGGGACGGATCTGCCGCGCGGTCGCGTGTCGATTCCGCTGGGCGGGTCGTCGCGGCATCACCCGTGGCTGTGGGGCACGGCGATCGTCGTCGTCGCGGTGGTTGCGGTACTGATGTGGCACACTGGCGGCGATTCGGCCAGCCTGCTTGCGCGCTTCAAGAGCGGCGACGCGGAGCATGCGTCGGCCGCGAGCGTGCCGGGGGCATCCTCGTCGTCAGTCGAAGAGGCGGCATCGAGCGGTGCGTCTGCCGTGGTCGCGAATGAGGTTCCGGCCCCGACTGCTGCTTCTGCCGCCCCGGCGCCGGTCGTTGCGTCGGCTGCTCCGGCACCTGCGCCCGTGGCGCCGGTCTTGACGGCGGCTGCATCGCAGCCCGTCGTGGCAACGACGGCGGCCAGCGCCGCCGCGCCGGCCCAGCCGGCGAGTGTCGTGGTGGCGGCCGGCCAGTCGATGATCGAGCTGAAGGTCAAGCAGGACAGCTGGTTCAGCGTGCGCGACAAGAGCGGCAAGGAGCTGTTCTCCGGGCTGGTGCACGGCGGCGAGGCGAAGCAGGTCGCTGGCGACGGGCCGTTCAAGGTCACGATCGGCAACAAGGCAGGCCTCGATACGGTTGCGTTCGACGGAAAACCTGTCGATCCGGCAAAATATTCGGCAGCGCGGGGTAATGTGGCGCGGTTCACGTTGCCCTGACGTCAAGCGCCGTGGCGAAGGCCTGTCGTCGATATCGGCAGGCCGTGATGGCACGGCGCTTTTTCAATTCATGCGCCGCGCCGCGGCGCATTCCGCGTAAATGGATCTATCGATGCAATCCGAAGCTCAATCCCCACGCAGCAGTCAGATTTGTTCAACCGAGCCGGTGTTCGGCGGGCATCAGCCGCGCCGCGTATCGCATGCGGTGGATGTCCGTTGGGGCGGGCAGCTCGTGACGATCGGCGGCGACGCGCCGGTGCGCGTGCAGTCGATGACGAATACCGACACGGCCGACGCGATCGGCACGGCAATCCAGATCAAGGATCTCGCGAATGCGGGCTCCGAACTGGTGCGCATCACGGTCAACACGCCCGAGGCCGCGGCCGCCGTGCCGGCGATCCGCGAGCAGCTCGACCGGATGGGCGTGACGGTGCCGCTCGTCGGCGATTTCCACTACAACGGCCACCTGCTGCTGCGCGACTACCCGGGCTGCGCGGAGTCGCTGTCGAAGTACCGGATCAACCCGGGCAACGTCGGCCAGGGCGCGAAGCGCGACACGCAGTTCGCGCTGATGATCGAAGCGGCCGCCAAGTACGACAAGGCGGTGCGGATCGGCGTGAACTGGGGCAGCCTCGACCAGGACCTGCTCGCGCGCATGATGGACGAGAACGGCGCGCGTGCGCAGCCGTGGGATGCGCAGAGCGTGATGTACGAGGCGCTGATCCAGTCGGCGATCGGCTCGGCCGAACGTGCGGTCGAACTGGGCCTCGGCCGCGACCGCATCGTGCTGTCGTGCAAGGTCAGCGGCGTGCAGGACCTGATCGCCGTGTACCGCGAGCTCGGCCGCCGCTGCGGCTTCGCGCTGCACCTCGGGCTGACCGAGGCGGGCATGGGCTCGAAGGGCATCGTCGCGTCGACGGCCGCGCTCGGCGTGCTGCTGCAGGAAGGGATCGGCGACACGATCCGCATCTCGCTGACGCCGGAACCGGGCGCGCCGCGCACGGGCGAAGTGATCGTCGGCCAGGAAATCCTGCAGACGATGGGCCTGCGCTCGTTTGCGCCGATGGTCATCGCGTGCCCGGGCTGCGGCCGCACGACGAGCACGTTGTTCCAGGAACTCGCGATGCAGATCCAGACCTACCTGCGCGAGCAGATGCCGGTCTGGCGCAAGGAATATCCGGGCGTCGAGAAAATGAACGTCGCGGTGATGGGCTGCATCGTCAACGGCCCGGGCGAATCGAAGCACGCGAACATCGGCATCAGCCTGCCGGGTTCGGGCGAAAACCCGGCCGCACCCGTCTTCATCGACGGCGAGAAGGTCAAGACGCTGCGCGGCGAGCGGATCGCCGAGGAATTCCAGCAGATCGTCAGCGACTACGTCGCACGCAATTACGGCCGCGCTGAGGCCACGAACTAATTCGTCCACACACACGATGACTGAACAAAAACGCAAGATCGAGAAGCTCACCGGCGTCAAGGGCATGAACGACATCCTCCCGCAGGATGCCGGCCTTTGGGAGTTCTTCGAAGCCACCGTGAAATCGCTGCTGCGCGCATACGGTTACCAGAACATCCGCACGCCGATCGTCGAGCACACGCAGCTCTTCACGCGCGGCATCGGTGAGGTCACCGACATCGTCGAGAAGGAGATGTACAGCTTCACCGACGCGCTGAACGGCGAGAACCTGACGATGCGCCCGGAAAACACCGCGGCGGTCGTGCGCGCGTCGATCGAGCACAACATGCTGTACGACGGCCCGAAGCGCCTGTGGTACATCGGCCCGATGTTCCGTCACGAGCGTCCGCAGCGCGGCCGCTATCGCCAGTTCCACCAGGTCGGCGTCGAGGCGCTCGGCTTTGCGGGTCCCGATGCGGATGCCGAGATCATCATGATGTGCCAGCGCCTGTGGGACGACCTCGGCCTGACCGGCATCAAGCTCGAGATCAACTCGCTCGGCCTCGCCGAAGAGCGTGCCGCGCACCGCGTCGAACTGATCAAGTACCTCGAGCAGTTCGCCGACGTGCTCGACGAGGATGCGAAGCGTCGCCTGTATACGAACCCGCTGCGCGTGCTCGATACGAAGAACCCCGCGCTGCAGGAAATCGCGCAGAACGCGCCGAAGCTGATCGACTTCCTCGGCGACGAATCGCGCACGCACTTCGAAGGGCTGCAGCGCCTGCTGCTCGCGAACAACATCCCGTTCAAGATCAATCCGCGTCTCGTGCGTGGTCTGGACTACTACAACCTGACCGTGTTCGAGTGGGTCACCGACAAGCTCGGCGCGCAGGGCACGGTTGCGGCCGGTGGTCGCTACGATCCGCTGATCGAGCAGCTCGGCGGCAAGCCGACCGCCGCGTGCGGCTGGGCGATGGGTATCGAGCGGATCCTCGAACTGCTGAAGGAAGAGGATCTTGCGCCCGAGCAGGAAGGTGTCGACGTGTACGTCGTGCACCAGGGCGAGACCGCACGTGAACAGGCGTTCATCGCGGCCGAGCGCCTGCGCGATACGGGCCTCGACGTGATCTTCCACTGCAGCGCCGACGGTGCGCCGGCCAGCTTCAAGTCGCAAATGAAGCGAGCCGACGCAAGCGGTGCCGCGTTCGCGGTGATCTTCGGCGAAGAAGAGGTTGCGAACGGGACGGTGGGCGTGAAAGCGCTGCGCGGTGCGGGCGGAGATGGGGAAAAGAACGTTCAGCAGACCGTACCGGTCGAAGGCTTGACCGAATTCCTAATCAATGCGATGGTTGCATCCGCCGAAGACGGCGACGACTGATCGCGCTGGCATCCGCTCGACAAGAAAGGCCTGAACAGGAAGGAATCGCTCGCCGATGAGTTATCACGACGAACAAGAATCGATTGAAAGTCTCAAGGCGTGGTGGGCCCGCTGGGGTAACCTCACCACGTGGATCGTGCTCGCGGCGCTCGTCGTCGCGGCCGGTTTCAACGGCTGGAACTACTGGCAGCGCCGTCAGGCTGCCGAGGCGTCCGGGCTGTACGAGCAGGTCCAGAAGGCCGCCGCCGCGAACGACAAGGCGACGATGGCCCGCGCGGCCGCCGACATGGAAGACAAGTTCGGCAGCACGCCGTATGCGCAGATGACGGCGCTCTCCGCTGCGAAGACGCTGTACGCGGCCGGCGACGCGGCAGGTGCGAAGGCGCAGTTGCAATGGGCCGTCGATCACGCCAAGGATGACGAGTACAAGCAGATCGCGAAGCTGCGTCTCGCGGCGCTGCTGCTCGACGAGAAGGCGTACGACGCGGGCCTCGCGCTGCTGTCGGGTACGCCGGTCGATGCATTCAAGGGCCTCGTGGCCGATCGCCGTGGCGATCTGCTTGCTGCGCAAGGCAAGACCGACGATGCGCGCGCGGCTTACAAGCTTGCGCTCGACGGCCTGTCGAAGGACGACCAGTCTGCGCGCCAGCTCGTTCAGTTCAAGCTGGACGCGCTCGGCGGCTGAACCCTGGTCCCCTCAACCTCTTAACTCTGCTTCGCTAACCGATGAATTTGCTGAAACGTTACGCTGTGCCCGTTGCCTGCGCGGCGGCTGTCCTCGCATTGGCGGCCTGCTCGTCGACGAAGGATGCGCGCCGCGTGCCGACGCCGCTCACCGAGTTCAAGCCCCAGATGGACGTGCAACAGGTCTGGAAGGCGGGCGTCGGCAAGGGCGGGCGCTACCTGTTCTCGCCGGTGGCCGTTGGCGACGCCGTCTATGCGGCGGGCGAAAACGGTTCGGTCGAGAAGATCGACGCGAAGACGGGCCAGACGCTCTGGCGCGCGAAGGTCGGTTCCGACCTGTCGGCCGGTGTCGGCAGCGACGGCAACCTGACCGCGGTCGGCGCGCTGAAGGGTGGCGTGTTCGTGCTGGGCCCGGACGGCAAGCAACTGTGGAAGACCAGCGTGCAGGGCGAGATCTTCTCGCCGCCGCTCGTCGGCAACGGCCTTGTAGTCATCCGCACGATCGATGGCCAGGTGATCGCGTTCAACGCGCAGACGGGCGAGCAGAAGTGGAACTACCGCAACCGCGCGGTGCCGCTGAACCTGCGCGTGTCGGCCGGCATGACGTTCGCGGGTGACGCGGCGGTGCTGGCGGGCTTCCCGGGCGGCGGGCTGGTCGCAATCAACCTGCAGACGGGTGAGCCGTTCTGGCAGACGCCGGTGTCGTTTCCGAAGGGCGTGACCGAGGTCGAACGCATCAACGACGTCAGCGGTCCGCCGACGCTCGTGGGCGCGGAAGCCTGCGCGGTGACGTTCCAGGGGCAGCTCGGCTGCTTCGATGCAAACTCGGGCCGCCCGCTGTGGGAAAAGGCGTTCTCGAGCCGCAGCGGTCTCGCGCAGGATGATTCGGTGGTCGCCGGCGGCGACGACTGGTCGGTCGTGACGGCGTACGACGCCGCTTCGGGCAACGAGCTGTGGCGCAACGACAAGCTGAAGAGCCGTGACGTCGGCGTGCCGTATCTGCTCGGGCACGCGGTCGTGATGGGCGATTACAAGGGCTTCGTGCACTTCCTGTCGCGCGAAGACGGTAGCTTCATCGCGCGGATGAAGACCGACGGCAGCGCGATTACGGCGGCGCCGGTCCTCGCGGGCAATACGCTCGTCGTGCAAACGAAGGACGGCGGCCTGTACGGATTCCGTCCGCGCTGACGCGCAGGAAACATGCGCGGCCGTGGTGTGACGGGCTTTGTCCCGCGCACCGCGGCCGCGCGATTTGAAGGCGGCCGGTGCTCCCGGCCGCTCGGTATTTGAAAGGCAGTTCGAGACGAAAGACGACGGCGCGCAACGCGCGCCAGGCGCGCGCATCCGGCGCGGCGCGAATTCGTGATATTTTCATTCAGCGCAGCCGCCCGCAGCAGCGGGCCTCCCGCTGCTGCGCTTCACCGTAGAAAACACAGATGAAACCGGTCATTGCCCTCGTTGGGCGCCCCAATGTGGGGAAATCCACGCTGTTCAACCGGCTCACGCGCTCGCGTGATGCGCTGGTCGCCGACTTGCCGGGCCTGACGCGCGATCGCCATTACGGCGAAGGGCGCGTCGGCGAGCGGCCGTACCTGGTCGTCGATACGGGCGGCTTCGAGCCCGTCGCGAAGGACGGCATCCTGCACGAGATGGCGCGCCAGACGCGGCAGGCCGTCGAGGAAGCCGACGTCGTCGTGTTCATCGTCGACGGCCGCAACGGGCTCGCGCCGCAGGACAAGTCGATCGCCGACTACCTGCGCAAGACCGGCCGGCCGATCTTCCTCGTCGTCAACAAGGCCGAGGGGATGAAGTACACGGCGGTCGCGACGGACTTCTACGAGCTCGGGCTCGGCGATCCGCGTGCGATCTCGGCTGCGCATGGCGACGGCGTCACCGACATGATCAACGAGGCGCTGGATGTCGCGTATGTGGACCGTCCGGAGGAAGAGGACGAGAACGACCCGTCGCGCGGCATCAAGATCGCGATCGTCGGCCGCCCGAACGTCGGCAAGTCGACGCTCGTGAACGCGCTGATCGGCGAGGATCGCGTGATCGCGTTCGACATGCCGGGCACGACGCGCGATTCGATCTACGTCGACTTCGAACGTAACGGCAAGAAATACACGCTGATCGATACGGCCGGCTTGCGCCGCCGCGGCAAGGTGTTCGAGGCGATCGAGAAATTCTCGGTCGTGAAGACGCTGCAGTCGATCTCCGACGCGAACGTCGTCATTCTTCTGCTGGATGCGCAGCAGGACATTTCCGACCAGGACGCGCACATCGCCGGCTTCGTCGTCGAACAGGGCCGCGCGCTCGTGATCGGCGTCAACAAGTGGGACGGGCTCGACGAGCATGCGCGCGAACGCGCGAAAGCGGATTTGACCCGCAAGCTGAAATTCCTCGACTTCGCGAAATCGCACTTCATTTCGGCCACGAAGAAGACGGGTATCGGCACGCTGATGCGCTCGGTCGACGACGCGTACGCGGCGGCGATGGCGAAGCTGCCGACGCCGAAGCTCACGCGCGCGCTGATCGAGGCGGTCGAGTTCCAGCAGCCGCGCCGTCGCGGCCCGGTGCGTCCGAAGCTGCGCTACGCGCACCAGGGCGGCCAGAATCCGCCGATCATCGTGATCCACGGTAACGCGCTCGACGCCGTGACGGAAACGTACAAGCGTTACCTGGAAAACCGGTTCCGCGAAACTTTCTCACTGACAGGGACTCCATTGCGCATAGAGTTCCGTTCGTCGAACAATCCGTACGCGGACAAGAGCTGAAGACGCCTGTTTCACGCGTCCCGCAAGGGGTTGGCCGCAAGGCCTACGCCCCGGGCGGGCCAGGCAAAATCGGCTATAGTGTAGCGATTGGCGCCGGATCTCTTTTTCTTCGCCGCCAATCCAGATCAACCTGCAAAAAAAGATGGAGTACGCCATGAGCAACAAAGGGCAATTGTTACAAGACCCGTTTTTGAACGCACTGCGCAAAGAGCACGTTCCCGTTTCGATCTACCTCGTTAACGGCATCAAGCTTCAAGGGAACATTGAATCGTTCGACCAGTACGTCGTGTTGCTCCGTAATACGGTGACCCAGATGGTGTACAAGCACGCCATCTCGACGGTCGTGCCGGCGCGCCCGGTGAATTTCCACCCGGACGCGGAAGCCTCGTCCTAACCTATCGCAGCGGCCGGCATCCGGTCGCCGCGAGCGACCGATGCCAGCCGCCTTATCTTGACACCTGAAAATTTGATCAACGCAGCGCTCGTCGGCATTGATTTCGGCAAGACCGATTTCGAAGCCAGTCTCGAAGAACTCAGTCTTCTCGCCTCCAGCGCCGGGGCCCGTCCCGCCGTCACCCTCACAGGCCGTCGCGCCAGTCCCGATGCCAAGATGTTCATCGGCAGCGGCAAAGCCGAAGAGCTCCGGCTCGCCTGCGACGCGCACAACGTCGAAATCGTCATCTTCAACCACGCACTGGCGCCAGCCCAGCAACGTAATCTGGAGCAGGCACTTAACAGGCGTGTGGTCGATCGCACCAGCCTCATCCTCGACATCTTTGCGCAGCGCGCCCGCAGCCACGAAGGCAAGCTGCAGGTCGAACTCGCACAGCTTCAGTATCTGTCGACGCGACTCATTCGCGCATGGACCCACCTTGAACGTCAGAAGGGCGGTATTGGCCTGCGCGGCCCGGGTGAAACGCAGCTCGAAACCGACCGCCGACTGATCGGCGAGCGCATCAAGATGCTGAAGTCGCGGCTCGACCGGCTGCGCCGGCAACACAGTACGCAACGCCGGCAGCGTGCGCGCAGCGGCACGATGTCGGTGTCGCTCGTCGGCTATACGAACGCGGGCAAATCGACGCTGTTCAATGCGCTGACGAAAGCGCAGGCATATGCGGCCGACCAGCTGTTCGCTACGCTCGACACGACGTCGCGTCGCGTGTACCTCGGCGACGAGGTCGGCCAGATCGTCGTGTCGGATACGGTCGGGTTCATCCGCGAGTTGCCTCACCAACTGGTCGCCGCATTCCGCGCGACCCTCGAGGAAACGATCCACGCGGATCTGCTGCTGCACGTGGTCGATGCGTCGAGCGCGGTCAGGCTTGAACAGATCGAGCAGGTCAACGGCGTGCTGCACGAGATCGGCGCGGACACGATCCGGCAGGTGCTGGTATTCAACAAGATCGACGCCGTGCCTGAGCTGGCGGCCCGCGGCGACGCGGTCGAGCGGGACGAGTATGGTAATATTTCGCGCGTCTTTTTGAGCGCGCGCACCGGTCAGGGTCTTGACGCGTTGCGTGCCGCCATCGCCGAAATCGCCTCCGCGGAACACCTTTCCAGCGCGACGTTACCCAACGGCGCGTTCGACGGCGCTCCCGCTGAACCACACGAAGACCACACGATTTCCGAACACGGGCGCTAACCGGTCCCGGCCGGTTCGCCGGCGTCTAATCTGGTGAACAAACTCTGGTGAACGAATACAACGAACGGAGTACCTGGCGGCGGATGCGCGCCTTGCTGTCGATCAACGATCCCCGCTGGGGACGCGGCGAAGGCAATGGCAAGGATGGATCCCGTCCCCGTGCGAACGAATCGAAGCGGCCGCAAGGCGGCGACGGCGATGGCCCGCCCGATCTCGACGAGATGTGGCGCAACTTCAACCGGCGCCTGAACGGCCTTTTCGGCGGCAAGGGCGGCAACGGTTTCCGTCCTGACAACGGGCGAGCCGCGCGAGTCGGCGTCGGCATCGTGATCGGCGTGCTGGTCGCGGTCTACGCGGGCAGCGGGCTGTTCGTCGTGCAGGACGGCCAGACGGGCGTCGTGCTGCAACTCGGCAAGCTGTCGGGCACGGTCGGTCAGGGCGTGCACTGGCGCGCGCCGTATCCGTTCGCGTCGCATGAAATCGTCGATACGTCGCAGGTCCGCTCGATCGAGATCGGCCGCAACAACGTCGTGCGTCTCGCGAACGTGAAGGAAGCGGCGATGCTGACGCGCGATGCCGATATCGTCGACGTGCGTTTCATCGTCCAGTACCGGATCCGTTCCGCGACCGATTACCTGTTCCGCAGCGTCGATCCCGAGCGCAGCGTCTCGCAGGCCGCCCAGGCCGCGGTACGCGCGATCGTCGGTACGCGCAGCGCGGCCGACGTGCTGAACCAGGATCGTGACGCGCTGCGCGAGCAGCTGTCCACTGCGATCCAGCGCGATCTCGATCGCTACCAGTCGGGGCTCGAGGTGACGGCCGTCACGATGCAAAGCGTGGCGGCGCCCGAGCAGACGCAGGCCGCGTACGGCGAAGTCGCGAAGGCGCGCGACGAGCGCGAGGCCGCGAAGCGTGCTGCACAGGCGTATGCAAGCGACCTGCTGCCGAAGGCGCAGGGCGATGCCGCGAAGCTCGTCGACGAAGCGAAGGCGTATGCCGATCGCGTGGTCACGGAAGCCGAAGGCGATGCCGACCGCTTCAAGCAGGTCTACGCGCAGTACTCGAAGGCGCCCGCGGTGATCCGCGAGCGGATGTATCTCGAGACGATGCAGGAAATCTATTCGAACTCGACGAAGGTGTTCGTCGGCAACAAGGGCGGCAACAGCGTCGTGTATCTGCCGCTCGACAAGCTCGTCGAGCAGGGGCGGCAAAACGCCGCGGCGTCCACTGGCGCATCCGCGCCCGATGCGGCGTCGGCACCGGCGGCCGTCGCGCCGGCTGCAGCGGCACCCGCGAGTGCGGCGTCGGCAGCGTCGGGCAACGACGTGCTGCGATCGCGCGAAGTGTTTCGCAGCCGGTCGCGCGAAGACGATCTGAAGTAACGGGGAGCGCAGAACATGAACCGAATCATTGCGCTCGTCGTCGCAATCGTGATCGTTGCCTTCGCGGCATCGTCGACCGTCCTTACCGTCGATCCGCGCCACACAGCCGTGCTGTCGGGGCGCGACGGCGCGCAGCCCGAGCTGGCTGGCCCCGGCATCCATTTCAAGTTGCCGCCGCCGCTGCAGACGGCCACGCTGATCGACACGCGCCTGCAATCGCTCGAGTCGTCGGATCCGCTGCAACTGGCAACGGAAGACAAGCACGACCTGCTCGTCGCCTATGCGGTGAAATACCGGATCAGCGATCCGATGAAGTATTTCACGGCGACGGGTGGCGACCCGGCGGCAGCCGGCGAACGTCTGGCCGGCGCGCTGAAGAGCGCACTCGGCGACGCGTTCGGCAAGCGCGCGCTCGACGACGCGCTCGGCGGCCAGCGTGCGATCGCCGATGCGGCCCGCGACGAAGCGAAGGCGAAGGCGTCCGGGTTCGGCGTCGACGTGGTCGACGTCCAGTTGATGCGCGTCGACTTGCCCGCCGCGCAAACCGACGCCGTCTATCAGCGGATGATCGGCGCGCTGCGCGATCAGGCGGCGCAGGTGCGTGCGCAAGGCGCTGCCGACGTCGAGCAGATCAAGGCCGATGCCGAACGCGAACAGCAGGCCGTGCTCGCGAACGCGTACAAGTCCGCGCAGACGATCAAGGGCGAGGGCGATGCGAAGGCTGCGACGATTGCCGCCGACGCGTTCGGCCGCGATCCGCAGTTCTATCAGTTCTACGCGAGCCTGCAGGCTTACCGGAACACGTTCAAGCGCAACGACATCATCGTCGTCGATCCCGACAGCGAGTTCTTCCGCTTCATGCGCAGCCCGACGGGCGGTGCCGCACCGGCGGCGCCTGCTCCCCGCAAACACTGACCTTGGGGCGCCGCGTCGAGCGGCGCCGTCGCTCGCATGGACCTGGCTGGCTCGTTGTTGCTCGCAGTAGCGCTGATGCTGATTATCGAGGGGGCGTTCCCCTTCGTGTTTCCCGTCGCCTGGCGCGACACGTTTCGTAGAATAGCTGAGCGGCCGCCGCATCATATCCGGATCGGCGGGCTGATCGTGATGGTGCTCGGGCTCGTACTGCTGCTGCTCGCGACCTGACCGGACACCCGATCCGGACGGCGCATCCGCCGTTCGTCCCGCCCGAATTCAGAATTTCCGATTCACATCGCGGCGCGCGTGTCGCGCGCTGTTTCCCGTCGTAGGACCGTACCGATGTCGACCTGGTTACTTCCCGAGAATATCGCCGACGTACTGCCGTCGGAAGCGCGCAAGATCGAGGAGCTGCGCCGCAGGCTGCTCGACCGCTTCCGTTCGTATGGCTACGAAATGGTGATGCCGCCGCTGCTTGAGTATCTCGAGTCGCTGCTGACGAGCGGCGGCGCCGACTTGCGCCTGCGCACCTTCAAGCTGGTCGACCAGATGTCGGGCCGCACGCTCGGCCTGCGCGCCGACATCACGCCGCAGGTCGCGCGGATCGACGCGCACCTGTTGAACCGTCAGGGCGTGACGCGCCTCTGCTATGCAGGCCACGTGATGCATACGCGTCCGCGCGGCCTGCACGCGACGCGCGAGCAGATCCAGATCGGCGCCGAAATCTACGGGCATGGCGGGCTGGAAGCCGACCTCGAGATCCAGCAACTGATGCTCGACGCGCTGCATCTCGCGGGGCTGTCGCGCATCCGTCTCGACCTCGGCCACGCGGGCGTGCTCGCGGCACTGCTGGCGCGCGACGCGCAGGCTGCCGAGCGCGGCGAGTCGCTGTACGACGCGCTGTCGGGCAAGGACGTGCCGCTGCTGAACGAACTCACCGACGATCTCGGCGCCGATACGCGCGCCGCGCTGCGCGCGCTGCCGCATCTCTATGGCGATGCGAGCGTGCTCGCCGAGGCACGCGCGCGGTTGCCGGTGCTGCCCGAAATCACGCGGGCGCTCGACGATCTGGCGCAACTCGCGGCGCAGGCGAAGGGTGTCGAAGTGGCGATCGATCTCGGCGACCTGCGCGGCTACGCGTACCACAGCGGTGCGATGTTCAGCGCCTACATCGATGGCGTGCCGAACGCGATCGCGCGGGGCGGCCGGTACGACCACGTCGGCCAGGCGTACGGCCGTGCCCGTCCGGCTACGGGCTTCTCGCTCGACCTGCGCGAGCTTGCGCGAATCTCGCCGGTCGAGGCGCGCGGCACCGCGATTCTCGCGCCGTGGGCACAGGACGACGCACTGAGCGCGGCCGTTGCGGCGCTGCGCGATGCGGGTGAAGTCGTGATCCAGGCGCTGCCGGGCCACGATCATGTGCTCGACGAGTTTGCCTGCGACCGTTCGCTCGTCGAGCGCAACGGTGCATGGGTGGTCGAACCCCGATAAACAGGCGTTCGCGGGACGTGCTTCGGCGTGCATATCGTTGAAGCGAAACGGAAAAATTCGGAATCGCCCGCGAACATAGGTAGAATACGTTTTTAACCAGCTAACGAATCAACATGTCTGCCAGCGCAGTGAACGTGACTCCCGGGCGCAATGTCGTCGTCGTGGGAACGCAATGGGGTGATGAAGGCAAGGGCAAGATCGTCGACTGGCTGACGGACCACGCTCAGGGCGTCGTGCGTTTCCAGGGCGGTCACAACGCCGGCCACACCCTCATCATCGGCGGCAAGAAAACGATCTTGCGCCTCATTCCGTCGGGCATCATGCGTGAAGGCGTCGCCTGCTACATCGGCAACGGCGTCGTCCTGTCCCCCGAAGCACTGTTCAAGGAAATCGGCGAGCTGGAAGAAGCCGGCGTGAACGTGCGCGACCGTCTGTTCATTTCCGAAGCCACGACGCTGATCCTGCCGTACCACATCGCGATCGACCAGGCGCGCGAAGCGCGCAAGGGCGCGGGCAAGATCGGTACGACGGGCCGCGGCATCGGCCCCGCGTACGAAGACAAGGTCGGCCGCCGCGCGCTGCGCGTGCAGGACCTGTTCGACGCGAAGACCTTCGCCGACCGCCTGCGCGAAAACCTCGATTTCCACAACTTCGTGCTGACCCAGTACCTGGGCGCCGCGGCCGTCGATTTCCAGGCCACGCTCGACACGATGCTCGGTTATGCCGATCGCCTGAAGCCGATGGTGGCCGACGTGTCGCGCCGCCTGTACGACGCGAACAATGCGGGCCAGAACCTGCTGTTCGAAGGCGCGCAAGGCACGCTGCTCGACATCGATCACGGCACCTATCCGTTCGTCACGTCGAGCAACTGCGTCGCAGGTGCGGCGTCGGCTGGCGCAGGCGTCGGTCCGCAGAAGCTCAACTACATCCTCGGCATCACGAAGGCCTATTGCACGCGCGTCGGCTCGGGCCCGTTCCCGAGCGAACTGTACGATGCGGACAATCCGCAGCGTCAGGAGCAGGTCGGCGTCACGCTCGCGAACGTCGGCAAGGAATTCGGTTCGGTCACCGGCCGTCCGCGCCGCACGGGCTGGCTCGACGCGGCCGCGCTGCGCCGCTCGATCCAGATCAACGGCGTGTCGGGCCTGTGCATGACGAAGCTCGACGTGCTCGACGGCCTCGATGAAGTCAAGCTGTGCGTCGGCTACAAGATCGACGGCAAGGATGCGGACATCCTGCCGCGCGGCGCCGCCGACGTGGCGCGTTGCGAGCCCGTCTACGAAACGTTTGCAGGCTGGAAGGAAAGCACGGTCGGTATCAAGACGTGGGAAGCGCTGCCGGCGAATGCGCAGGCTTACCTGACCCGCGTCCAGGAAGTGGCTGGCGTGCCGGTCGACATGGTGTCGACGGGCCCGGACCGCGACGAAACGATCCTGCTCCGCCATCCGTTCAAGGTGTAATTTCCAGATGACGCAGCAAATCACGATGACGGCGGCAGACTTGATGACTGATCCGCGCAACGACGACAAGAACCTGTGGGTAGGCTGGGACGAGTATCACCGTCTCATCGAGCTGCTTGCGCTCCAGGTTCATGCATCGGGCTGGAAGTTCGACCAGATCCTGTGCCTCGCGCGCGGCGGCCTGCGTGTCGGCGATCAACTGTCGCGCATCTACGACGTGCCGCTCGCGATTCTCGCGACGAGTTCGTACCGGGAAGCGGCCGGCACGGAGCAGGGCGATCTCGACATCGCGCAGTACATCACGATGACGCGCGGCAACCTGGCGGGCAACGTGCTGCTGGTCGACGATCTCGTCGATTCGGGGGTCACGCTCGCTCGCGTGCAGGAGCACCTGAAGGAGCGCTATCCGTCGGTGACGGCCGTGCGTTCGGCCGTGCTCTGGTACAAGGGGTGCTCGAAGGTCAAGCCCGACTATCACACGCAGTTTCTGCCGACGAATCCGTGGATTCATCAGCCGTTCGAGGAGTGGGACACGGTTCGCCCGCACAACCTCGAGGCGTGGATCAAGCGCGGTCGCGCACAGCGCGACGGTTCGGGCGCGTAAGCGGCCGGCCGATCGAAGGAAAGCCTTGTACGGCGCCGCTTGCGGCGCCGTTTTTCATTGGGGCGACATGCGCGCCGGCGCTGCGCGCGCCGCGGATCCGGTAGGCAGACGGCGCTGCCGCGGCTATGATTGGCAGCCCTGCCACAGCTTGCGCCGGATTGCATGCGCAGCGTCGATTACGTGGTTCCACGGCAACAGAGCAGGGCGGCGTTTCACGGGGGCGCGAGTAGAATAGCGCTCGTTTTGTCCGACCCGGACCCGATTATTACGCTTCATATGAACGACACGATCCAAGCGACCGACGCAGCACACGCGCCGCATTCGACGCAACAACACTCGATGCGGGCGCTAGCGATAGCAGCCATCGGCGTCGTGTTCGGCGATATCGGCACCAGCCCGCTGTATTCGCTCAAGGAGGCGTTCAGCCCCGCACACGGCATTCCGCTCACCGAAGGATCGATTCTCGGCGTGATCTCGCTGCTGTTCTGGGCAATCATCCTGGTGGTCGGCATCAAGTACCTGCTGTTCGTGATGCGGGCCGACAACAACGGCGAAGGCGGCGTGCTCGCGCTGATGGCACTGTCGTTGCGGCCGCTCAACTCGAAGTCCCGTGTGACGGGCGCACTGATGGCGCTCGGCATCTTCGGCGCCTGCATGTTCTACGGCGACGCGGTGATCACGCCCGCGATTTCGGTGATGTCGGCGGTCGAGGGTCTCGAAATCGCGACGCCGCACCTGTCCCACCTCGTACTGCCGATCACGATCGTGATCCTGATCGCGCTGTTCTGGATCCAGCGTCACGGCACCGCACTGGTCGGCAAGCTGTTCGGCCCGATCATGGTGGTGTGGTTCGTCGTGATCGCGGCGCTCGGTGTGTATCACATCGCGCGGGTGCCGGGCATCATGGCGGCCATCAACCCGTATTACGCGGCGTCCTTCATGGCCGATCACCTGCTGCAGGCCTACGTCGTGCTCGGCTCGGTCGTGCTGGTGCTGACGGGCGCGGAAGCGCTCTACGCGGACATGGGCCACTTCGGCGCGAAGCCGATCCGGATCGCCGCCTACGGGCTCGTGATGCCGTCGCTCGTGCTGAACTACTTCGGCCAGGGCGCGCTGCTGATCCAGAACCCGAAGGCGATCGAGAACCCGTTCTTCCTGCTGGCACCCGAATGGGGGCTGCTGCCGCTCGTCGTGCTGTCGACGGTCGCGACCGTCATTGCGTCGCAGGCGGTGATCTCGGGCGCGTATTCGCTGACGTCGCAGGCTATCCAGCTCGGCTACGTGCCGCGCATGAAGGTGCTGCATACGTCGGAACTCGCGATCGGCCAGATCTACGTGCCGGTCGTGAACTGGCTGCTGCTGTTCGTGATCCTCTGCATCGTCGTCGGCTTCAAGAGCTCCGACAACCTCGCGGCCGCGTACGGCATCGCGGTGACGGCGACGATGGTGATCACGACCGTGCTCGCCGCGGTTGTGATGGTGAAGGTGTGGAACTGGAACCGGCTGCTGGTCGGCGCGATCATCGCGGTGTTCCTCGCGGTCGACCTCGGCTTCTTCGGCGCGAACCTGCTGAAGGTCGCGCAGGGCGGCTGGCTGCCGCTCGGCATCGGCGCGCTGCTGTTCTTCCTGCTGATGACCTGGTACAAGGGGCGTCACATCGTCAAGGAGCGCACGGCGGCCGACGGTATCCCGCTCGAGCCGTTCCTGCAGGGGCTGCTCGCGCATCCGCCGCACCGCGTGTCGGGCACCGCGATCTACCTGACCGGCAACGACAAGCTTGTGCCCGTCAGCCTGCTGCACAACCTGAAGCACAACAAGGTGCTGCACGAGCGAACCATTTTCCTCACGTTCGTCACGCGCGACATTCCCTACGTGCGCGACGACAAGCGCCAGACCTCGCGCGATGCGGGCGGCGGGCTGTACATCGTCAAGGCCGAGTACGGCTTCAACGAGACGCCGGACGTGAAGGCGGTGCTCGAGGAATTCGGCCGCACGCACGACATGACGTTCGAGCTGATGGATACGTCGTTCTTCCTCGCGCGCGAAACGGTCGTGCCGACGCATCTGCCCGGGATGTCGATCTGGCGCGAGCGCGTGTTCGCGTGGATGCACCAGAATGCCGCGAAGCCGACCGACTTCTTCTCGATCCCGGCGAACCGCGTGGTCGAACTCGGGACGAAGATCGAGATCTGACGCGCGGTGTGGTGCGCGGGCCGTCCGGCCGCGCACCGTGTTCGCTGCAGCCATAAAAAAAGCCCGCCTTTCGGCGGGCTTTTTTATGCGTCGCGAAAGCTGGCGCGTGCTTAGCGCTTCAGCTTTGCGAACGCCGCGGCCATCGCGCCGGCCGGTTCCGGCTCGCGCGAACGCTGCGGGCGGGCGGCGCCGCGCCCCGCGTTGCCGCGATCCTGGCCGCCGCGCGACGACATGCCCGGCGCGGCCGCGTCGTCGTCGAGGCGCATCGTCAGCGCGATGCGCTGGCGCTTCACGTCGACGTCGATCACCTTCACCTTGACGACCTGGCCGGCCTTCACGACTTCGTGCGGGTCCTTGATGAACTTCGTCGACATCGCGGACACGTGGACGAGGCCGTCCTGGTGGACGCCGATGTCCACGAACGCGCCGAACGCGGCGACGTTCGTCACGACGCCTTCGAGTGTCATGCCTGGCACGAGATCCGACACCTTCTCGACGCCTTCGCGGAACGTCGCGGTCTTGAGTTCGGGGCGCGGATCGCGACCCGGCTTCTCCAGTTCGGACAGGATGTCGCGCACGGTCGGCAGGCCGAAACGTTCGTCAACAAATTCCGTCGGGGACAGGCCCGACAGCGCTTCGCGGTTGCCGAGCACGTCGTCGATGCGCTTGCTGATCTTCGCGAGCATCCGTTCGACGACCGGATACGCTTCCGGGTGCACCGACGAGCGGTCGAGCGGATTCTCGCCGCCGTTGATGCGCAGGAAGCCGGCGGCCTGTTCAAAGGTCTTGTCGCCGAGGCGCGGTACCTTGCGCAGGTGCTCGCGCGACGGGAACGGGCCGTTCGCATCGCGGTAGTCGACGATGTTACGCGCGAGCGTCGCGTTCAGGCCCGATACGCGGGCGAGCAGCGGGGCCGACGCGGTGTTCGCGTCGACGCCGACCGCGTTCACGCAATCCTCGACGACCGCGTCGAGCGAGCGGGCGAGTTCGCGCTGGTTCACGTCGTGCTGGTACTGGCCGACACCGATCGCCTTCGGTTCGATCTTCACGAGCTCGGCGAGCGGGTCCTGCAGGCGGCGTGCGATCGATACGGCGCCGCGCAGCGACACGTCGAGCTCCGGGAATTCCTTCGCGGCGAGCTCGGATGCCGAGTAGACCGACGCGCCAGCTTCCGACACGACGATCTTCTGCAGGCGCAGTTCCGGGTGTTTCGCGATCAGTTCGCTCGCGAGCTTGTCGGTTTCGCGCGACGCGGTGCCGTTGCCGATGCTGATCAGCTCGGCCTGCGTCTGTGCGGCGATGCGGGCGAGTTTCGCGATCGAGCCGTCCCAGTCGCGGCGCGGTTCGTGCGGGTAGATCGTGTCGGTCGCGAGCACCTTGCCGGTGCGGTCGACGACCGCGACCTTGACGCCCGTGCGCAGGCCGGGGTCGAGACCGATCACGGCCTTCGGGCCAGCCGGCGCGGCCAGCAGCAGGTCGTTCAGGTTGCGTGCGAACACGCGGATCGCTTCCGTTTCGGCCGTTTCGCGCAGTTGCGTGAGCAGCTCGTTCTCGATGTGCGGCTGCACCTTCACGCGCCAGCACCAGCGGCACACGTCGGACAGCCACTTGTCGGCCGGCCGGTTCTGGTTTGCGATGCCGAAATGGCGCGCGATCATCGCCTCGCCGGGATGCGGCACCTGCGCGTCGAGCTCTTCGCCGAGGCCAAGCTTGACGGTCAGCACGCCGGCATTGCGGCCACGGAACAACGCGAGAGCGCGGTGCGACGGCACGGTCTTGATCGTTTCCGCGTAGTCGTAATAGTCGCGGAATTTCTCGCCTTCCTCGTTTTCCTTGCCCTCGACGACGGCCGACGACACGACACCCTGGTTGTGCAGGTAGTCGCGCAGCTTGCCGAGCAGCTCGGCCGTCTCGCCGAACTGTTCGGACAGGATGTCGCGCGCGCCGTCGAGCGCGGCCTTCACGTCGGCGACGCCTTTCTCGGCGTCGACGTACGCGGCTGCCTCGGCCTGCGGGTCGAGCAGCGGGTTCGCGAGGAGCGCCTGGGCGAGCGGCTCGAGGCCGGCCTCGCGGGCGATCTGCGCACGCGTGCGGCGCTTCGGCTTGTACGGCAGATAAAGGTCTTCGAGCACCTGCTTGCTGTCGGCCGCGTCGATCGCGGCGCGCAGTTCGTCGGTCAGCTTGCCCTGTTCGTCGATGCTCGACAGGATCGTCGCGCGGCGATCCTCGAGTTCGCGCAGATACAGGAGGCGTTCCTCGAGCTGGCGCAACTGCGTGTCGTCCAGGTTGCCGGTCACTTCCTTGCGGTACCGGGCAATGAACGGAACGGTCGAGCCTTCGTCGAGGAGTTGCACTGCCGCCGCGACCTGGCGCGGCTGGACGGACAGTTCGGTGGCGATGCGCTGTACGATCTTGAGTGCTACGGTTTCCGTCATGTCGTGGATGATCTGCCTGCTGAAATCGCGGCGCGGGCCGGCAGGCCCGAAGCGGCGGGCTGCGTGGCGGGCCCGACGGGCCAGATGCCGCGGGTGAGTGAAGCGGGGCATTTTGCCATAAATGGCGGAGCGCCCAGCCGGGGGTGATAGAATTTGACACATGTCCCGCAGCTTTCCTACGACGTTGCCAACTTCCCGAATTTCTCTCGTCGCGCTCGGCGCAGCGCTCGCCGCGGCTTTGTCTGCGGGGCCTTCCGGCGCGTTCGCGCAGGCTTCGGGCGCCACTGCGCCGGCCGCCGCCGCGGCTGCGCCCATGACAGCCACAACCGCACCGGATTTCGACGTCCGCCAAAAAGTGCTCAATCAGCGCTCCGCGGAAAACGATTATCGTTATGCGGTGGCCGAGCACGATTGCTACAGCAAGTTCTTCGTCAATCACTGTCTCGGCAAGGCGCGTGAGCAGATGCGCGACGAGCGGGCGAGCATCCGTCAGGAGCAGCTCGCGCTCAACGACGAGCAGCGGGCGGTGCGCGCGCAGCAGCGCGACCAGCAGCAGGCGCTGAAGCAGGCTCGGGATGCGGCGGAAGCGCCGCAGCGCGCGGCGAACGACGCGGCAAACGCGGCTGCGTTCCGCGACAAGCAGGAGCAGAATGCGCTGAAGCAGGCGCAGCGCGGCGCGGAAGCGCCGCAGCGCGCGGCGAGCAAGCAGGCATACGACCAGAAGCAGAGCGACTTCCAGCGCAAGCTCGACCAGGCGCACCAGCAGGCCGGGCAGAAGGCGCAAGAGCGGGCGGACAACGCCGCGCGCTACGAGCAGAAGCAGAAGGAAGCCGTGCAGCACAAGGCCGATGTCGAGCAGCGCCAGAAGGAAGCGGCCGAGAAGGCGCAGCAGAAGCAGCAGCAGGGGCAGTAACGTGTTGGATTGATCCGGAATCAGTCTCGCGCGCTGGCACGCCAGCCGGCGCGCTGCTTCGATGAGGAGGCAAGTATGCAAAACCGTCCCACGGAACAGCAGCAGGAATTGCACAACCGTTTGGCTGCATTGCAGGAGCAGCACCAGCAGCTCGCTCGGGAGATCGAGCTGAAGGAAGGACACTCCGACATCGACGACATCACGCTGCACCGGCTGAAGAAGGAAAAGCTGGCGGCCAAGGACAAAATCATTTTGCTGCAATCGCAGCTGGAACCGGATAAGCGCGCCTGAGCGCGGCCTGGCAAGCGCCGGCGCCGCCCGGGCGCTGGACACAGGAACGCTTGCCTTGAATTCACCGCTTGAAGCCACCCCCGATGCCCGGCGCGACGTGTCGTCTGCCGGGCGTGCTCGTGCGCCCGAAGGCACCTTTGAGCTGAGCCGCAAACGTGTCGACGAACTCGACACGATCTTCGGCGAAGGCGGGTTGCTGGCGCGTGCGCTCGACGGCTATCGGCCGCGTACGTCGCAGATCGAGATGGCGCGTGCCGTCGCGTCCGCGATGGAAGCGTCCGCGCGCCGGATGCCCGAACCCGAGATCTTCGAAACCCGCAAGCGGCCGGCGCGTCGCCTTGGCGACGGCGACAAAACGGCCGAACCGGGCGCGGACGCCGCTGCGGCGGCCGAGCCCGACAGCGACGCCGGCGACAATACGCTGATCGTCGAGGCCGGCACGGGTACCGGCAAGACCTATGCGTACCTCGTGCCCGCGATGCTGTGGGGCGGCAAGGTGATCGTGTCGACCGGCACGAAACACCTGCAGGACCAGCTGTTCCAGCGCGACATCCCGACCGTGCGCAACGCGCTCGCGGTGCCGGTGTCGGTCGCGATGCTGAAGGGCCGCGCAAACTACCTGTGCCACTACTACCTGCAACGCACGGCCGACAACGGCCGGTTGCCGTCGCGGCAGGATACGGCGTATCTGCAGGAAATCGTCCGTTTCGCGAAGATCACGAAGAGCGGCGACAAGGCCGAGCTCGCAAGCGTGCCGGAAACGGCGCCCGTGTGGTCGATGGTCACGTCGACGCGCGACAACTGCCTCGGCCAGGAATGCCCGCATTACAAGGATTGCTTCGTGATGCAGGCGCGGCGCGAGGCGCAGCAGGCCGACGTCGTCGTCGTCAACCACCACCTGTTCTTCGCGGACATCATGCTGCGCGATACGGGAATGGCCGAGCTGCTGCCGAACGCGAACACGGTCATCTTCGACGAAGCGCACCAGTTGCCGGAAACGGCGACGCTGTTCTTCGGCGAGACGCTGTCGACGACGCAGATTCTCGAGCTCGCACGCGACACGGTGGCGGAAGGCTTGAGCCATGCGCGCGACGCGGTCGAGTGGGTGAAGCTCGGTGGCGATCTCGAGCGCGCGGCGCGCGACTTGCGGCTTGCGTTCGCGAACGACCAGATCGTCCGCATGTCGCTCGCCCAGCTCGGCGACGATCACCCGATGTTCGGCGCGCTCGACGCGCTCGAGGCGGCGCTCGATGCGCTGGCGTCGGCGCTTGCAAGCCAGGCCGAACGGGCGGAATCGCTTGGCGCGTGCCTGCGGCGCGCACGCGAACTGCAGGATCTGCTGGCCGGCTGGGTTGCGCCCGGCGCGACCGAGGCGGCCGCGAAGGCCGACGCGGCGGCGGCCGGCGACAAGGCGTCATCCGACGGCGATCCGAACGAGAAGGTGCGCTGGGTCGAAGTGTTCGCGCATACCGTCCAGCTGCACGAAACGCCGCTGTCGGTCGCGCCGATCTTTGCCAAGCAGCGCGCGGGCGTGCCGCGTGCCTGGGTGTTCACGTCGGCCACGCTGTCGGTGCGCGGCGATTTCACGCACTACGCGGCGCAGATGGGCCTCAGCTCGCGTCGCTCGATGACGCTCGCCAGCCCGTTCGACTACCAGTCACAAGGGCTGCTGTACGTGCCGCGCAACCTGCCGCAACCGTCTTCGCCGGCATTTACCGATGCCGTCTTCGACGCCGCGCTGCCGGCGATCGAGGCGTCCGGTGGCGGCGTGTTCATGCTGTGCACGACGCTGCGCGCGGTCGACCGGATCGCGTCGAAGCTGCGCGACGTGATCGAATCGCGCGGCTGGAACACGCCGCTGCTCGTGCAGGGCGATGCGAGCCGTACCGAACTGCTCGACCGTTTCCGTGCGTACGGCAACGCGATCCTGGTCGGCAGCCAGAGTTTCTGGGAAGGCGTCGACGTGCGCGGCGATGCGCTGTCGCTCGTCGTGATCGACAAGCTGCCGTTCGCACCGCCGGACGATCCGGTGCTGGCTGCGCGGCTCGACGCGCTGACGAAGAAAGGGCTGAGCCCGTTCGCCGTACACCAGTTGCCGCAGGCCGTGATCACGCTGAAGCAGGGCGCGGGCCGGTTGATTCGCGCGGAGACGGATCGCGGCGTGCTGATGATCTGCGATACGCGGCTCGTCGACAAGCCGTACGGCCGCCGGATCTGGCAGAGTTTGCCGCCGTTCAAGCGGACCCGCGAGATCGCGGTCGTCCAGGACTTTTTCGACGAGCACCGTTCGGCAAAGCGCACGTGACGGCGCGCGCGGCGATCGCCGCGCCATCTCATCGGCGCCGCCTGAATGCGGCGCCCATAAAAAACCCGGCTCAGTGGCCGGGTTTTTTGTTCGTGCAGCGGGGGCTGCACGGAGCGTTCGTCAGAACTGCCACCACGACTTCTTCGTGCCGGGGCGCGAGTGGCCCGTGACATACGGGCTGTCGGGGAACGTGCCTGCGAGCACGCGCTTCGTGTCCTCGGCGAGTTGCGGCTGGTTCAGCTTGCCGTACGACAGGATCATGATGTGCAGCGCGTCCTCGATCGCCGGGGCGCCCTTGTAGTCCTTGATCGCGAGCTGCGCACGGTTGATCGCCGCGACGTAGGCGCCGCGCCGGTAGTAGTAGTCGGCCGCGTGCACTTCGTGCGAGGCGAGCGCGTTGACGATGTAGCGCATCCGCGCGGCGGCGTCGGGCGCGTACTTGCTCTTCGGGAAGCGGTCGACGACGACCTTGAACGCATCGTACGATTCGCGCAGTGCCTGCGGATCGCGCTCGCTCATGTCCTGGCCGGAGAAGCGGCCGAACAGGCCGAGATCGTCGTTGAAGTGGATCATCCCCTTCAGGTAGTACGCGTACGGGATATCCGGATGATCGGGGTGGAGCTGGATGAAGCGATCGACGGCCTGGTCGGCGGCGGCCGCTTCGTTGTCCTTCCAGTTGCAGTACGCGACGTTGATCTGCGCCTGTTGCGCGAAGTGACCGAACGGATCGCGGCCTTGCAGCGATTCGAAATATTTCGCGCACTTGCCCCAGTCGCCGCCGGACAGCGCGTCCTGGGCCTCTGAGTATAATTTGTTGTTCGACCAGGTAGCCGTCTCGTCCTGCTTCTGCGGCAAGCCGTGGCAGCCGGCGATGAGGGCCGCGGCCGCTACCGCCGCAGCCCGGGCGGCGACGGTGATGGCCGTGCGTTTGGTCGAATTCATCATGCTCGCATGTCCTAGCTTCAAGTCTCGGTGACCCAGTCTAAATGACCCGTTCAAGTTCGCAGAATGCCCAGCCGGGCACACCAAATCGCGAAGATTATAGCCCAAGCGATCGGCCCGCCGACGCTGCCTCGGGGGATTCCCTCGATGACGATCTGACCGGCGACGCAATGCAGCCGCCCGTCGTGCCGTCCGCGGCGGTCGATGAGGCGCCGCGCGTCGTCGAAGTGCCGCTGTCGCTCGCGGGCGAACGCCTCGACAAGGCGCTCGCCCAACTGTTCCCCGAATTCTCGCGCAGCCGCCTGCAGAGCTGGATCGAGGCGCAGCGCGTGCTCGTCGACGGCGCGCCGGCCAAGATCCGCCAGCCGGTGCCGCTCGGCGCGAAGATCGAACTCGTGCCCGACCTGCTCCCCGAGCAGCTCGCCTTTACGCCGGAGCCCGTGCCGCTCGACGTGATCTACGAGGACGACGCGCTCGTCGTGATCAACAAGCCGGCCGGCCTCGTCGTGCATCCGGCCGCCGGCAACTGGAGCGGCACGATCCTCAACGGGCTGCTGCATCGCTATGGCGACGCGGCGGCCGGCCTGCCGCGCGCAGGGATCGTCCACCGGCTCGACAAGGAAACGTCGGGCCTGATGGTGGTGGCGCGCACGCTGGCCGCACAGACGGACCTCGTGCGCCAGTTGCAGGCCCGCACGGTGAAGCGCCGCTATTTCGCGCTCGTGTGGGGCACGATGCCCGAGGAAGGCACGATCGACGCGCCGATCGGCCGCGATCCGCGCGAACGCACGCGCATGGCCGTCGTCACGGGCGCATCGGGCAAGCCCGCGCGCACGCATTTCCGCACGGTTGACACATGCCTGTGGCAACGTCAGCCGGTTTCGGCGATCCAGTGCGATCTCGAGACCGGTCGCACGCACCAGATCCGCGTGCACTGCGCGCACGCCGGGCACCCGCTGCTCGGCGATCCCGTGTACGGGCGTGCGCGTGGCAAGCGCTCGGTCACGCCGCTGCCGGACGGGTTCGCGCGGCAGGCGCTGCATGCGTGGCGGCTCGGTCTCGTGCATCCGGTCACGGGCAAGGCGATGCAATGGCGCTGCCCGCTGCCGGACGACATGAACGCACTCGTCGCGGCGCTCGGCTTCGGGCAGGGCGACGAGGAATTCGACGACGATGACGGTGTCTACGACGATGACGATTTCGGCGGCGAGTATCAGGATGACGAGCCGGACCTGGACGATGAGGAGGAGTGAGTGCCGATGACGAACCTGGCGCCGTTGACGTGGCAGGACTGCGTACAGCCCGACTGGCAGGTGTCGCCGCGCGTGCGTGCGCTGATCACGACGCGCGACGGCGGGCTGAGCGAAGGCCCGTACGGGCGCTGGCAGGGCGGAGACGCGCTGCCGGGCGGGATGAATCTCGGCCTGCATACCGGTGACGACCCGGCCCATGTCGCCGGGAATCGCGCGCGCCTGCTCGCGCTGGCAGGCCAGTCGAGCGCTGCCTGGCTCGAGCAGGTTCACGGCGCGCAGATCGTGCGCGCGGACGAGGTGATCGCAGCGGCGCCCGCCGCTGCGGCGCCGGTGCAGGCCGATGCGAGCGTCACCGACCGGGCGGGTGCCGTCTGCGTCGTGATGGTCGCGGATTGCCTGCCCGTGCTGCTGTGTGACGCACAGGGCCGCGCGGTTGGCGCCGCGCATGCGGGCTGGCGCGGGCTGGCGGCCGGCATCGTCGAGCAGACCGCGGCGCGTGTCGCGGCACTGGCGGGCGGTGCGACGGACGCGCTTCATGCGTACCTCGGGCCGGCGATCGGCCCGCGGGCGTTCGAGGTCGGCGCCGACGTGCGTGACGCGTTTCTCGACACGGCCCCGCAGTCGGAGCATGATGAAACCCGGCTTGCGTTCGTCGCGATCGATGGCGCGCCCGGCAAGTTTCTGGCCGATCTCTATGCGCTCGCGCGCCTGCGTCTCGCGCGTGCGGGCGTGGCCCACGTGAGCGGAGGGACGGCCTGCACGGTTACCGAACAGGCGCGTTTCTATTCGTACCGGCGCGACCGCGTGACGGGTCGCATGGCGGCGGCGATCTGGCTGGCCGATTGACGGGATGCGCATGCGCGTGTGGATTGCTGCGCCGCAAAATCGGGTTATCTCGGTATTTAGGCGGTCATGCCGCGCGGCATGCGCGATTGAATGAAAAATCGCAAAGTCAAGTCGGCCAAAATGTTTTATGTTTCGCCGGAACCCTTGTCCCGTCTGTTGCGCGAGGATTATCTCCGTGCGGAAATGGTCAGTGGTTTGACATGGCGCTTCACATGGGGAAAACGATAATGATAAAAATACCGCACTGCGGCAGAATCTGGAGACGCCTCTCCAGAGCATGACGGCCCGGCTCGCCGCCGGCATGCCGCGCGCGAGCAGGATTTCACGATAGACGCTCACGAATCACCGGTAAGGCAGGTAATGACAGCATCGAAAAAATCGTCGACGTCCGCTCAGGCGGGCACTTCCACGGGCAGCATTGGTTTCGATCCGGCCGCCCAGCCGATGCAGCAGATGTTCGAGTCGTGGTTGAACGCGTGGCGCGGTTTTGCAGATCCGGCACGCGCCGCGACTGCGTCCGCCACCGTGAATCCGTTCGCAACATTCCAGTTTCCGACATCGTTTCCGTTCCAGATGCCGTCGATGCCCGATCTCGGCGCGATGGCCTCGCCGCTCGCCGGGCTCAAGCTGCCGGCCGCCGCGATTCCGCCCGAGCGGCTGCAGGCGCTGCAGGCCGACTACGCGCGCGATTGCATGGCGCTGATGCAGCAGGCGGCCGCCGCGAAGCTCGAGTCGCCCGAACTGAAGGACCGCCGTTTCAGCGGCGATGCGTGGAAAGCGTCGCCGGCGCATGCGTTCGCGGCGGCGTGGTATCTGCTCAACGCGCGTTATCTGCAGGAGCTGGCCGACGCGCTTCAGGCCGATCCGAAGACGCGCGAGCGCATTCGCTTCACGGTCCAGCAATGGACGGCCGCGGCCGCGCCGAGCAACTTCCTCGCACTCAATCCCGACGCGCAGAAATCGATCCTCGAGACGCAGGGCGAGAGCCTGCGGCAAGGGATGATGAACCTGCTCGGCGACATGCAGCGCGGCAAGATTTCGCAGACCGACGAATCGCAGTTCGTGGTCGGCAGGAACCTCGGGTGTACGGAAGGCGCGGTGGTCTACGAGAACGACCTGATTCAGCTGATCCAGTACACGCCGAAGACCGACAAGGTGTTCGAGCGGCCGCTGCTGATCGTGCCGCCGTGCATCAACAAGTTCTACATCCTCGACCTGCAGCCCGAGAATTCGCTCGTCGCGCATGCGCTGTCGAACGGGCACCAGGTGTTCCTCGTGTCGTGGCGCAACGCGGACGCGTCGGTCGCGCACAAGACGTGGGACGATTACATGAACGAAGGGCTGCTCGCGGCGATCGACGCGGTGCAGCAGGTCAGCGGGCGCGAGCAGATCAACACGCTCGGCTTCTGCGTCGGCGGCACGATGCTCGCGACCGCGCTCGCGGTGCTCGCCGCGCGCGGCGAACATCCGGCTGCATCGATGACGCTGCTCACCGCGATGCTCGACTTCACCGACACCGGCATTCTCGACGTGTTCGTCGACGAGGCGCACGTGCAGATGCGCGAGCAGACCATCGGCGGCAAGAACGGCACGCAGCCGGGGCTGATGCGCGGCGTCGAGTTCGCGAACACGTTCTCGTTCCTGCGGCCGAACGACCTCGTGTGGAACTACGTCGTCGACAACTACCTGAAGGGCCGCACGCCGGCGGCGTTCGACCTGCTGTACTGGAACAGCGACTCGACGAGCCTGCCGGGCCCGATGTACGCGTGGTACCTGCGCCATACCTATCTCGAGAACAAGCTGCGCGAGCCGGGTGCGCTGACCGTGTGCGGCGAATCGGTCGACCTGACGCTGATCGACGTGCCGACCTTCATCTACGGCTCGCGCGAGGATCACATCGTGCCGTGGCAGACGGCCTATGCGTCGACGTCGATCCTGTCGGGCCCGCTGAAGTTCGTGCTGGGCGCGTCGGGGCACATCGCAGGCGTGATCAATCCGCCGGCAAAGAAAAAGCGCAGCTATTGGGTCAACGACGGCGACCTGCCCGAGTCGGCGGACGCGTGGTTCGCCGGTGCGGCCGAGCAACCGGGCAGCTGGTGGACGACCTGGGTCGAATGGCTCGACCAGTACGGTGGCCGCAAGGTGGCGCCGCCCGCCCAGCCCGGTACTGCGCAGTTCCCGGTGATCGAGCCGGCGCCGGGCCGCTACGTGTTGCAGCGCGATTGACGAAAACCGGACAGCGGCGCACGCTGTCCGATGCACCGCAGTTTTTTTAACAGGGCCGGTAGCGATGCGCCGTGTCGTGCGGGCCTGGAGGAAAGGGAAATGACGGACGTAGTGATCGTATCGGCCGCGCGGACCGCGGTCGGCAAATTCGGCGGTTCGCTTGCGAAGATTGCGGCGCCGGAGCTGGGCGCGACGGTGATCCGCGCGGTGCTGGAGCGTGCGGGCGTGAAGCCCGAGCAGGTCAGCGAAGTGATCATGGGTCAGGTGCTGACGGCGGGCTCGGGCCAGAACCCGGCGCGCCAGTCGCTGATCAAGGCCGGGCTGCCGACGGCCGTGCCGGGGATGACGATCAACAAGGTGTGCGGCTCGGGCCTGAAGGCCGTGATGCTGGCGGC
Organism: Burkholderia aenigmatica; assembly: GCF_902499175.1. Classification (GTDB taxonomy): domain Bacteria; phylum Pseudomonadota; class Gammaproteobacteria; order Burkholderiales; family Burkholderiaceae; genus Burkholderia; species Burkholderia aenigmatica. Next base: position 212,041 of record NZ_CABVQC010000002.1, on the reverse strand, counting down.
GAACGCGATCGTCGCGGGCGACGCGGAGATCGTGATCGCGGGCGGTCAGGAGAACATGAGCGCGTCGCCGCACGTGCTGCCGGGCTCGCGCGACGGCTTCCGGATGGGCGATGCGAAGCTGGTCGACACGATGATCGTCGACGGCCTGTGGGACGTCTACAACCAGTACCACATGGGCATCACGGCGGAGAACGTCGCGAAGGAATACGGGATCACGCGCGAAGAGCAGGACGCATTCGCGGCGCTGTCGCAGAACAAGGCGGAAGCCGCGCAGAAGGCCGGTCGCTTCGACGACGAGATCGTGCCGGTGGCGATCCCCCAACGCAAGGGCGAGCCGCTGCAGTTCGCCACCGATGAATTCGTGCGTCACGGCGTGACGGCGGACTCGCTGGCCGGGCTGAAGCCGGCGTTCTCGAAGGACGGCTCGGTGACGGCGGCAAACGCGTCGGGGCTGAACGACGGCGCGGCGGCGGTGCTGGTGATGTCGGCGCAGAAGGCGGCGGCGCTGGGTCTGACGCCGCTGGCGCGGATCAAGGCGTATGCGAACGCGGGCGTGGATCCGAGCGTGATGGGGATGGGCCCGGTGCCGGCGTCGCGCCGTGCGCTGGAGCGCGCGGGCTGGACGCCGGGCGACCTGGACCTGATGGAGATCAACGAGGCATTTGCGGCGCAGGCGCTGGCGGTGCACAAGCAGATGGGCTGGGACACGTCGAAGGTGAACGTGAACGGCGGGGCGATCGCGATCGGGCACCCGATCGGCGCGTCGGGCTGCCGGATCCTGGTGACGCTGCTGCACGAGATGGCCAAGCGCGACGCGAAGCGCGGGCTGGCGTCGCTGTGCATCGGCGGCGGGATGGGTGTCGCGCTCGCGGTCGAGCGTCCGTAACCGGCCATTCGCGACCAGCGAACCGAATCCGGGTGCCGGCCGATTGCGGCTTCGGCCGGCGTCCCGTGAAGTCAGAGGGGGCCTCCGGCAGCTCTCGAAACCAAAAAATGGAGTGAGATTTATGTCTCAGCGAATTGCGTACGTAACGGGCGGGATGGGCGGCATCGGCACCAGCATCTGCCAGCGCCTGTCGAAAGACGGCTTCAAGGTGGTCGCAGGTTGCGGCCCGAACTCGCCGCGCCGTGTGAAATGGCTCGAGGACCAGAAGGCGCTCGGGTACGATTTCATCGCGTCGGAAGGCAACGTTGGCGACTGGGACTCGACCAAGGAAGCGTTCGACAAGGTCAAGGCCGAAGTCGGCGAGATCGACGTGCTGGTCAACAACGCGGGCATCACGCGCGACGTCGTGTTCCGCAAGATGACGCACGAAGACTGGACCGCCGTGATCGACACCAACCTGACGAGCCTGTTCAACGTGACGAAGCAGGTGATCGACGGGATGGTCGAGCGCGGCTGGGGCCGGATCGTCAACATTTCGTCGGTGAACGGCCAGAAGGGGCAATTCGGCCAGACCAATTATTCGACCGCGAAGGCCGGCATCCACGGCTTCACGATGTCGCTCGCACAGGAAGTCGCGACGAAGGGCGTGACGGTCAATACCGTGTCGCCGGGCTACATCGGCACCGACATGGTGAAGGCGATTCGCCCGGACGTGCTCGAGAAGATCGTCGCGACGATCCCGGTGCGGCGTCTCGGCGGGCCGGAGGAAATCGGTTCGATCGTCGCGTGGCTCGCGTCGAACGATTCCGGTTTCGCGACGGGCGCCGACTTCTCGCTGAACGGCGGCCTGCACATGGGCTGAGCGTCCGCGCTGCGCGGGCCGGGTGGCCGCGCAGCCGGGCGTGTTCCGAAGGCCCCCGCCTCCCGGATTCGGGCGGCGGGGATTCGTCACTTGCGCTACGCTGCACTCAAAGGCGTTACATGACTACTACAAAGAAGACGGCCGAACGGCTCATCAAGAAGTACCCGAACCGCCGGCTCTACGATACCGAGACAAGCACGTACATTACGCTGACCGACGTGAAGCAACTCGTGCTGGAGCAGGAGGACTTCAAGGTCGTCGATGCGAAATCCAACGAAGACCTGACGCGCAGCATCCTCCTGCAGATCATCCTCGAAGAGGAAAGCGGCGGCGTGCCGATGTTCTCGTCGTCGATGCTGTCGCAGATCATCCGTTTCTACGGGCATGCGATGCAGGGCATGATGGGCACGTACCTGGAAAAGAACATCCAGGCGTTCATCGACATCCAGAACAAGCTCGCGGATCAGTCGAAGAACCTGTACGAAGGCAATGCGATGAATCCGGAAGTCTGGTCGCAGTTCATGAACATGCAGGCGCCGATGATGCAAGGGATGATGACCAGCTACATCGAGCAGTCGAAGAACATGTTCGTGCAGATGCAGGAGCAGATGCAGAACCAGGCGAAGTCGATGTTCAGCACGTTCCCGTTCAAGCAGCCGGGCGCGACGGAGCCGGAAAAGAAGTAACGGTTTCGCGGCAGGCCGACCGCGGCGGGCAACCCGTCGGGCGTCGGTGCCGCGAAGCCACGCGGTGCGGGTCGGCCGATCGTGCATACGGGCGCGACGATGTGCGGCCGCCGCCTGCCGAACCCTCTCGCCGACGGTCGTTCATGGCCGTCGGTACCGAATGCGCGCGCCGGGTCGGGCGTGCATGACCGTTGTCCAGTCGATCGAGATCCAGTCACCTACGCAGGAAACCCGGAACATGCCACGCCGGATGGTGTGCATTCCTGCCGGCGCGCGTACCATGAGCGGCGCTGCACGGCGAAGCATGGACGCTGCCTTCTGCGAAATGCGTATCGGCGACCGGGCACGACAGGCCGTGATGGGCGATGCGGCATCGATGCAGTGCGACCAAAAAAAACCGATTGAGAGAGAGCATGCGAGGGATTCGAATGGCATGGGCCCGCAGGCAGGCCGGTCTTGCTGCGATATTCACGATGGGCATTGGCGTGGCGGTACCGGCCTTTGCGATGGACTGCGCGAAAGCCGTGCAACCGATCGAGAAGCGCATCTGCGCGAATGCCGCGTTGCGCGCGGCCGACGCGCGCATGAATTCGGCTTATGCGGGTGCGTTGAAGGCCGCGCCGGATACCGTTATCCGCGACATGCTGGTGCGTAGCCAGCGCCGCTGGATCGACGCGCGCAACAACCGTCTCGACGCCGATTACGAAGGCCACCCGCTGGCCGTCGACGAAGTGCGCAAGGCCATCGATCGGCGCACCGCGGTGCTGGCCGATCAATCGAGCAAAGGCTTGATCGCGCGTGCGCAGGCCGAGCGCCAGTGGCTCGCGAAATACACGGGCGGCCCGCTCACCGGTTTCGATGCAAACTGCGATTTCCTTCCCGACGATGCGAGTGGCGCGCACGTTTCGTATGCGTGCTTCGGCGCGGTCCATGTGCAGCATCGAGCGCGGGTTTGCAGCCAGAGCGAGGACTGGGCGACCGGCGCGGTCTATCAGTACCGGTCGGTGAGCGCGGCGGACGGCGGGAAGGTGCGCCCCGTGGCGTTCTGCGAAGCGCAGGCGCATGGGAGTGCGTGCGACAACGGTGGAGCGCATTCGGCGTGGATGCGGGCGGGGACGTCCGGTGGCGATAATCACGCGTCAGCGCCGGTAGCCGGGTTGCCGCAACTCGATGCGGAAATGTGGCCGATCGGCGATGGAGACGATGCGATGTGGTTCGAACGGTGCCTGAAGGCGTCGGTGTTTCCGGACATGCGGTGACGTGCCGTATCGAGTGTTTGAGCAAGGCCCGCGTCGGCGGGCTTTTTCGTTTCCTTAGTCCGCGTCAGGCGCAGCGGATGTCGATCGATTGATCGTTTTGATGCCAGGCCGAGCGAGCGGGCGGGATGCTTCGCGATGCCGGGCGGCAGGCAACCGCACAGCGGCGAAGAGGGGTGGACGGTATAGTCGGAATCCCGCAACGTCCGAATGTCACTCATGGGAAACAACACGCTCCGCGTCGTCGTGGTCGGCGGCGGCATCGTCGGCGCATCCACCGCATGGCATCTTGCGCGATCGGGCGCGCAGGTCACGCTGCTGGAACAGCAGGTGACGGCCGCAGTCGGCGCGACTCACTGGTCGTTCGGCTGGGTGGGTACCGGCAGCGCGCTTCCTTCTGAAAACCCGTCCAGCTTCTCCCGCACGCTCGCAGCGCTCCCGGAGTTCGCCCGGCTGGCGCGCGACCTGGGCCCGTTGCCGGTGACGACGCGCGGGGCGCTCGTCTGGCTGGACACGGATGCGCAGACCTCAGCATTGATCGACGAGCAGCGCGCGGCCGGCGTGCACATGGAAGCGTTGGGTCGTCGAGAGGTGGCCCGGATGGAGCCGCGTCTTGCGCGGCTTCCCGAGTTGATTGCGTGGGCACCGGACGATTTCGTGGTCGAGCCGATCGACTTGACGCATCAGTTGCTGGCCGGTGCGCAAGCCGCCGGCGCGCAGGTTCGGTGCGGTTGCGCAGTCGACGCGGTCGAAACGCGCAATGGACGCGCTGTCGGTGTGCATACCGCGCATGGGCATGTGCCGGCGGATGTCGTCGTCCTGGCGAATGCCGCTTCCGCGGTTACCATCGCCGCGGGCCTGGGCGTGGCCTTGCCCGTTCGCGAGAAGCCGGCCGTGTTGATGCGTTTTGCTGCCGAGCCGGGTCTCATCAGCCACCTGCTCTACGGGCAGGATCTTGAAGTGCGTGTCGGCCCGTCGGGCAGCCTGGTGTCGGCCGCGGATGCTCCGGAAGAGGGCGACAGCGGGCTTGCAGCGCTCGCTGAGCGTACGGCCTCGGACATTTCAGCGTTGTTTGCCGATCCACCGACCCTGACGCCGCTCTCCGCGAAATCGGCGCTTCGGCCGATGACGAACGACGGGGTGCCGATCAACGGATTTCTGCCGGGCGTGACGGGCGTCTATGCCGTCGTGGCGCATCCTGGCGTGATCCTGGCCCCCCAGCTTGGGCGACTGGCCGCCAGCTCGATCACGGGCGCGTAATTCGACGAGGGAGAGCGGGGGCGATCGAACCGACGACGGGCGATGCCGCCCCCGAAAACGGGGACGTCCTGTCAGCGCAGCGGCAACGCGCGGCGATCGTGGCTATACTCGCAATCCTTACATTTTCGAAAGGATGCCTGCATGCGCCCTCGAGTCAGCGTATTTCTCGCCCTCAGTCTCGACGGATTCATCGCCGGCGAAAACGGCGATCTGTCATGGCTGGAGGCGTTTTCGTCGGACTCGCCGGATGAAACCGGCTATACGTCGTTGATGAACGACATCGACGTGATCGTGATGGGGCGCAACACGTACGACACGGTGATTGCGTTTGACCCGTGACCCTATGCCGGCAAGCGGATGGTGGTCATGACCCGTCGGGAGCTGGCTTCGCGCCACGGCGAAGAACCCTTCGACGGGGCGCTCACGACACTGCTCGGCCGGTTGGCAGAGCAAGGCCATCGTCATGTGTATTTGGACGGCGGCACGACGGCGCGGGAAGGCATCGTGGCCGGCGTTGTCGACAGCATCACGCTCAGCTGGGTGCCGATCGTGCTCGGGAAGGGGATTCCGCTGTTCGGCAACGACCTGCCGCAGACACGGCTGCAGCTCGACGATACGAAGCGGTTGCCGAGCGGGTTGATGCAGGCCCGGTATGTGCCGGCCAGACGGGATTGACGCGGTTGTGGCGATGCACGCAGCGCCCCGTGCAGGCGCTGCATGGTCACCGGTTCAGACGCGCGTCACGCGTCTCGTCGTGCGTCAGTGCACCGGATCGAAATCCTGCCCGTCGTCCGACGGAGGCAGGTCGAGCACGAGCTTGACGGCGCTGTAGTTGGCCTTGAGCGAAAACACGCGGCCGATCACGAAAAACGTCTGTCGCGAATTCTCGAGCTCGACGAAGTCGCCCGGTTGCGGCACATGCGCGCCCTGGTCATACGAAAAGCTGGTGCTGGTCTGTTCGCCGATGGCTTCCGCTGCGTGTTCGGTGAATTCGATCGTGATGTGGGTGGTCATGCGAGCCCCGTTGGGTCGATTGAAAAGGATGGACGCGTGGATTTTCTCATAGCGGGCAGCGGCGCCGGGGCGATTCTTGCTGGCTGACGGGCGTTGGGGACAGAGCCGCAACGCGGCTGCGCCAGAAATGAAGGGGCATATCAGATCCGGCTCAACGGCAGGCCCGGAACGCGCCGGGCATTCGAGCGGGCGACGCGTATCGTCGTCAACCGCTCGTTTTTGGATCGCCGGACACTAAATCGCTGTAAACTCACGCTTTTGCTGCCACGCCCCCACATTCCAGATGTCCCAATCCCCCAAAGTAGGGTTCGTATCCCTCGGGTGCCCGAAAGCGCTCGTCGACTCCGAACAGATCATCACGCAACTGCGCGCCGAAGGTTATGAAATCTCCGGTACTTACGACGGAGCCGACCTCGTCGTCGTGAACACCTGCGGCTTCATCGACGAAGCCGTGCAGGAAAGCCTCGACGCGATCGGCGAAGCGCTGACCGAGAACGGCAAGGTGATCGTCACCGGCTGTCTCGGCGCGAAGTCGAGCGCCAGCGGCTCGAACCTGATCGAGGAAGTCCACCCGAAGGTGCTCGCCGTCACCGGCCCGCACGCGGTGGGCGAAGTGATGCAGGCCGTGCATTCGCACCTGCCGAAGCCGCACGACCCGTTTACCGATCTCGTGCCTGCCGCCGGTATCAAGCTCACGCCGCGTCACTACGCATACCTGAAGATTTCCGAAGGCTGCAACCACCGCTGCACGTTCTGCATCATCCCGTCGATGCGCGGCGACCTCGTGTCGCGCCCGGTTGCCGAAGTGATGCTGGAAGCCGAGAACCTGTTCAAGTCGGGCGTGAAGGAACTGCTCGTGATCTCGCAGGATACGAGCGCGTACGGCGTCGACGTGAAGTACCGCACGGGCTTCTGGAACGGCAAGCCGATCAAGACGCGCATGACCGACCTGGTCGCCGCGCTCGGCGAACTCGCCGCGCAGTATGGCGCATGGGTGCGCCTGCACTACGTGTATCCGTATCCGAGCGTCGACGAAGTGATTCCGCTGATGGCCGAAGGTCCTTTCAAGGGCCACGTGCTGCCGTACCTCGACGTGCCGTTCCAGCACGCGCATCCGGAAGTGCTGAAGCGCATGAAGCGTCCGGCGAACGCCGAGAAGGTGCTCGAGCGCGTGCAGAAGTGGCGCGAGATCTGCCCGGACCTGACGATCCGCAGCACGTTCATCGCGGGCTTCCCCGGCGAGACGGAAGAGCAGTTCGAAACGCTGCTCGACTTCATCCGCGAGGCGGAACTCGATCGCGTCGGTTGCTTTGCGTATTCGCCGGTCGAAGGCGCGACTGCAAACGAACTCGACGGCGCGCTGCCGGATGAAGTCCGCGAAGCGCGCCGCGCGCGCTTCATGGAAGTTGCCGAGGAAGTGTCGGCGAACCGCATCCAGCGCAAGGTCGGCAAGACCCTCAAGGTGCTGATCGACGAAGTCAGCGAGGAAGGCGGGATCGGCCGCACGGCGGCCGATGCGCCGGAGATCGACGGCGTCGTCTATGTCGAGCCGGCGGCGAAGGCATCGAAGCGCTACAAGGTCGGCGATTTCGTGTCCGTGAAGATCACGGGCGCCGACGGCCACGATCTGTGGGGCGAGGTGTAAGCGATGACCGCCGCATTTCCGGAGATCCTCGCGCTCGGCGAGGCGATGATCGAATTCAACCAGTCGCAGCCGGGCCGGCCTGAATTCCTGCAGGGCTTCGGCGGCGACACGTCGAACTTCTGCATCGCCGCGGCGCGCCAGGGTGCGTCGACGGGCTTCGTGTCGGCGATCGGCGACGATCCGTTCGGCCGCCTGCTGGCCGACATGTGGCGCGCGGAGCGCGTCGACACGACGTACGTGCGGATCGACCGTGCGGCGCCGACCGGCGTGTATTTCGTCACGCACGGCGCCGACGGTCACCAGTTCGACTACCTGCGCGCAGGCTCGGCGGCGAGCCGCTATGCGGTGGGCGACCTGCCGCTCGACGCGCTGGCCGCCGCGAAGGCCGTGCACCTGTCGGGCATCAGCCTCGCGATCAGCACGGCTGCGTGCGACGCCGCGTTCGCGGCGACCGACCATGCGCGCCGCCACGGCGCGAAGGTCAGCTTCGACACGAACCTGCGCCTGAAGCTGTGGCCGCTGCCGCGCGCTCGCGCGGTGATGCGCGAGGCACTGCGTCAGACGGACATCTGCCTGCCCAGCTGGGACGACGTGACGGCGCTCACGGGCGCGAACGATCGCGACGCGATCGTCGATGCGATGCTCGAACACGGGCCGCAGGTCGTCGCGCTGAAGCTCGGCAAGGAAGGTGCGTACGTGGCGACGCCGAACGAGCGGCGCGTCGTGCCGGGCTTCACGGTCGAAGCCGTCGATGCGACGGGTGCGGGCGACTGCTTCGGCGGTGCCTTCGTCGCGCGAATCGTCGCGGGCGACGATCCGTTCGCGGCGGCGCGTTATGCGAACGCCGCGGCGGCGCTGTCGACGACGGGCTACGGTGCGGTCGCGCCGATTCCGCACCGCGATGCGGTGGAGCGCCTGATGCAAGGCTGACGCGGCTTGCGCACGCCGGCCACGGCACCGCACGAACGATTCATGCAAGGCGCTGTACGAGTTGCAGCGCATCGGCGGCCGATATGCGCTCGTGACGATGTGTATCGGCGGCGGGCAGCGCATCGCCGCGATTTTCGAGCGAATCTGAAGCAAGGAGCAACACAAGGTGGGTCGATATTCGCAATGGCAACGGGCGCTCGTCGTCGCGGGCGCGCTGGCGGCGGGCATGGCGATGCCGGGCGTGGTCGCGGCGCAGGCCGTCGCGCCGGGCGTGCAGCAGGATGAACCGGCACTGGCGCGGCCGCTGAAGCCGAATCCCGAGTTCGCCCGCCTGCCGCGCTACGAAGGCACGCTCGGCGACCGGCCGATCGTCGTGCATCTCGGCCCGAAGACAGACGAGGAAGGCGTGCACGGCGAATACCAGTTTGCCGATACGGGCGAGGTCGTGCTGCTCGCGGGCGATCGCGATGGCGACACGCTCGAAATCGAGGAGTCGAACGACGGCACGAACATCACGGGCGTGTGGATCGGCCGCTTCGACGCGACGGGCGACCTGAAGGCCGACCGGATGAATTCGGACGAGTCGGATCCGCAGCCCGTCGTGCTGCGGCTTGCGCCGGGCAAGCGCGCGGCGCTGCAGGTGCGCGACGGCCGCGTGCAGGAAATCGAGACGGTGGGCGGCGTCGTCAATCTGCGCACCGACGACTGAACCCGCGCTGGCTCGGTGCGCGCGGCGCGCATTGTACCGGGCCAGCCGCGCCGATTTTGGCTAATCTAGCGACATATTCCGCAACCGAACGGCCTCGTGCCCGGCTTCCTGTCATGACTGCATCCACTCCCAAGCGCGCGCTGCAAACCCGTATCGTTCAACCCGACGACGTGATCCCGGAAGGCTTCCGTTCGTTCGTGCCGCCGGTCGCGCGCGCGTCGACGGTCGTGTTCCCCGATCTCGCGACGATGCGTGCGCTCGTCTGGCACAACGACAACCAGTGGCGCTACGGGCTGCACGCGACGCCGACGTCGCTCGCGCTCGCGCAGCGGCTCGCCGAGATCGAGGGCGGCACCCATGCGCTGCTGCAGCCGTCGGGCCTCGCGGCCATCATGAACGTGTACTTCGGGATCGTGAAAGCCGGCGACGACGTGCTGATTCCGCACAACGTGTACGGGCCGAACGCCGATTTCGGCAACTGGCTCGCGAAGGATTTCGGTATCACCGCGCGCTTCTACGATCCGCTGATCGGCGCCGGCATCGCCGACCTGATCCAGCCGAACACGCGGCTGATCTGGATCGAGGCGCCCGGCTCGGTGACGATGGAAGTGCCCGACGTGCAGGCGATCGCGGCGGCCGCGAAGGCACGCGGCGTCGTGACCGCGATCGACAACACGTTCTCGGCCGGGCTCGCGTTCAAGCCGTTCGAACACGGCGTCGACATCTCGGTGCAGGCGCTGACCAAGTACCAGTCGGGCGGCAGCGACGTGCTGATGGGTGCGACGATCACCGCGAACGCGGAACTGCACGCAAAGCTGAAGCTCGCGCGGATGCGCTGCGGCGTCGGCGTGTCGGTCGACGATTGCTCGCTCGTGCTGCGCAGCCTGCCGAGCATGCAGGTGCGCTTCGACGCACACAGCAAGAGCGCGCTTGCGCTCGCGCAATGGCTGAAGGCGCGGCCGGAGATCGCGGCGGTATTGCATCCGCAGATCGCCGATTGCCCGGGGCACGCATCGTTCGTGCGCGACTTCACCGGCGCGGGCGGGTTGTTCTCGGTGGTGTTCGACGAACACTACAGCGCGGAGCAGGTCGACCGCTTCGTCGAGTCGCTCGAACTGTTTGCGATCGGCTGGAGCTGGGGCGGCGCGTGCAGCCTTGCGATGCCTTACGACGTCGCGTCGATGCGTCCGGACTGGCCGCATCGCGGCACGCTGGTGCGTTTCTATGTCGGCCTGGAAGACGAAGCCGACCTGCGTGCGGACATCGAGCGCGCGATGCAGGCTGCGCTGGGCTGATCGCTAGCCGATTACGTTCAGCAGAAAAACAAAACGCCGGCGCGATGCAATATCGCGCCGGCGTTTTTCATTGCGGATTCCGCAGGATCAGAACAGCCGCAGCAGCCCGTCGAGGCCCACGTGATCGAACGCGACCGTCGCCGCGTCGCGCACGACGGGCTTCGCGTGATACGCGACAGACAGCCCGGCTTCGGCCATCATCTTCAGGTCGTTCGACCCGTCGCCCATCGCGATCGCACGGCTCGGCTCGAGGCCGAGCGACGCGCATGTCTCGCGCAGCAGGCGTGCCTTCACGTCGGCGTTGACGATCTCGCCGAGCACCTTGCCGGTCAGCTTGCCGTCGACGATCTCGAGCGTGTTCGCATGCGCGTAGTCGAGGCCGAGGCGCGCCTTCAGCCGCTCGGTGAAGAACGTGAAGCCGCCCGACACGAGCAGCGTCTTCATGCCGGCAGCCTTCACGCCGGCAAGCATCGTCTCGGCGCCCGGCGTCAGTTGCAGCCGCTCCTCGTACACGCGTTCGAGCGCGTGCGCGTCGAGCCCGGCCAGCAGCGCGACGCGGCGCGTGAGGCTTTCGTTGAAGTCGCGGATCTCGCCGCGCATCGACGCTTCGGTGATCTCGGCGACCTGCGTTTTCAGTCCGCAGAAATCGGCGATCTCGTCGATGCACTCGATCGTGATCAGCGTCGAATCCATGTCCATCACGGCGAGCCCGAAATCGCCGAGCGTGCGGCCGGCCTCGACGAACGCGAAGTCGAGTGCGTGCGTGCCGCAATACGCGTCGATGTCGAGGCGCTGCGCCGGGCTCGCGTCGTCGATCCGCAGCGCGTGATCGTCGATCCGCACGATGCGGGTGCCGCGCGACAGCGCGAGCAGCGGTTTGTGATGGGCGTCCGACAGCGGCGCAAGACTCTGGATGACGAGGTTGTGGGTCATGACGGGATGGTTGGGAAGCGAATGAAATGCGTACGCGGCCACCGGGTGGCCGCCTGCCGATGCGGGCCCCGTCCGGCGTCGGGCCCTTGCGTGGCGAACGCGCCATTGTAGCCGGTTGGCCGCGCGCGGCGGTCAGGGGCGGATCGAAACCGCGCGCGGTGCGGCGGTCATTGCCTGTCCGCGCGATCCCAGTACGGCGGATCGCCGAAATGCTCGGCCAGGAACGCGATGAAGGCGAGCGTTTTCAGCGGGACGTGCGCGCGGCTCGGGTAGACGGCCCAGATCGCGATGTCTTCCGCGAACGGATAGTCGTCGAGCACCGTGACGAGCGCGCCGCTCGCGAGCAGCGGGCCGACGTCCCAGGTCGACTTGATCGCGATCCCGAAGCCGTCGACGAGCGCTTCGCGGATCGCCTCGCCGTTGCTCGCGACGAGCCGGCCGCCGACCCGCACCGTGAGCGGGCCTTGCGGCGTGGCGAACGACCAGTCGCGCTGGTCGCCGAGGATCACGCACTCGTGCTGAGCCAGGTCGGCCGGATGGCGCGGCGTGCCGTGCTCGGCGAGATAGGCGGGCGAGCAGCACAGCACGCGGCGGTTTGCGGCGAGCTTGCGGGCGACGAGCGTCGAATCCTTCAGCGTGCCGAGGCGGATTGCGACGTCGTAGCCGTCGTCGACGAGGTCGACGATCTCGTCCGACAGCCGCAGGTCGAACGACACGGACGGATAACGGCGCAGGAACGCGGGAATCACCGGCGCGACATGCTGGCGGCCGAATGACGACGACATCGACACCTTCAGCCGCCCATACGGCTCGGTGCGGCCGTGGCCGACCGACGCGCGCGCGGCGTCGGCGGCCGACAGCAGCGTGTCGGCGTGCGCCATGAAGACTTCGCCGTCCTGCGTGAGGCTGATGCGGCGCGTGGTGCGGTGCAGCAGCCGTGCGCCGAGCTGGCGCTCGAGCTGCGCGATGCGCGCGCTCGCGACCGCGGCCGACACGCCGAACTCGCGCCCGGCCGCGGTGACGTTCGCGAGCAGCGCCGCGCGCACGAACAGCGCGACGTCGAGCAGGTCGAGCGGTTTGTCGGGAGCCGGAATCGGATCGGAGGCCATTATTCTGAAAATCCTGAAAATGTTTCAGGAAATATAGCGGTTTTCTCAAATGATCGGGTTGCCTACGATGACGTTCATGGGGCCGCGCCGTGGCCCGGAGGATTTCCTGAAGGAGTTTCGTGATGAAAGCCGTTGGACTGACCCGTTATCTGCCGATCGACGACCCGCAGGCCTTGCTCGACGTGGAGCTGCCGCAGCCCGTGCCGGGCCCGCGCGACCTGCTCGTGAAGGTCGAGGCGATTTCCGTGAACCCGGTGGACACCAAGGTGCGCGCGCCGAAGCCGCAGGTCGAAGACACCCCGCGCGTACTCGGCTGGGATGCGGCCGGCACGGTGGTCGCGGTGGGTGCCGACGTCACGCGGTTCCGGCCGGGCGACGAAGTGTTCTACGCGGGCAGCATCACGCGGCCGGGCGCGAACAGTGAATTCCATACGGTCGACGAGCGGATCGCCGCGCTGAAGCCGCGCACGCTCGATTTCGCCGCGGCGGCCGCGCTGCCGCTCACCGCGCTGACCGCATGGGAAGCGCTGTTCGACCGGCTGCGCGTGTCGCCGCAGGGCGCGGACGCCGGCAAGTCGGTACTGATCATCGGCGGCGCGGGCGGCGTGGGCTCGATCGCGATCCAGCTCGCGAAGACGCTCGGCAAGCTGCATGTGATCGCGACCGCGTCCCGGCCGGCGTCGGCCGACTGGGTGCGCGCACTGGGCGCGGATGCGGTGGTCGACCATTTCGGTGACTTGCCCGCACAGTTGCGCGAGGCCGGGCATCCGAACGTCGACTACGTGCTGATTTTCAACGACACGGATCGTCATTTCCCTGCCGCTGCGGAAGTCATCCGGCCGCAGGGCGGCATTTGCACGATCGTCGAGAACGACAAGCCGGTGCCGGTCGAACTGCTGAAGGCGAAGAGCGCCGCGTTTCACTGGGAATTCATGTTCACGCGTGCAATGTTCGAGACGCCGGACATGATCGAGCAGCACCGGATCCTCGGCGAAGTGGCGCGGCTCGTCGACGGCGGCACGCTGCGCACGACGCTCGGCGAGCAGCTCGGCCCGATCAATGCGGCGAACGTGCGGCGCGCGCACCAGCTGCTCGAGGCCGGGCGCGCGATCGGCAAGCTCGTGCTGAGCGGCTTTTGAGCGGGCATCGCACGTAAGGTTGCGGCGCCGCGAACGCAAGCGGGGTAACACCCGATGCGTTTGCGGCGCATTGCCCGCCGCTTGGCGGTAGACTGGCAGCGCATCATGCATCGAAAACCGCGCGGCACGCGCGTGCCGCCGCATACCAAGGAGGTCAGCATGAGCCAACGCAGCTTGTCAGTCGCCGCATCGTGGTCGGTCGTGCTCGCGGCGGCGTGCGTCAGCGCGAGCGTATTCGCGGCGCCGCCGGTCAAGGGCAGCCTGAAGGGCGGCGGTACCGGACAGCTCGAATACACCGTCAAGGTCGACTCGAAGACCTTCGGCAATACGCAGGAGACCCGCAAGATCCGCTCGGGCGAGACGGACGACTTCAACTGGAAGTCGGTGCCGCCGAGCGGGGCGGTCGCGATGCCGGACGGGTGCCCGAACGCGGACAGCCTGCCGCGCGACGAGAACGGTGCGATGGTGCGCCAGACCCAGGTGCGGCTCGCGCCGTCGATCGACGCGAAGGGGATCGCCAACGTGCAGATGAGCTTCCAGGCGGCCGCGCCGAAGGGCACGCGCAACGTGACGGTCGGCGGCAAGTCGCTGCAGTGTCCGGACGTCGTGTCGGTGAGCCAGGTGAAGTGGGTGTCGATCCCGACCAACGGCGGATCGAAGTCCGTCGCGATGAGTGATGGCACGAAGGTGACGGTGTCGATCAAGCGCTGAGCGGTGCGCGCGGGCCGGTTCCGGTGCGCGCACAACGGATTCGACTCGCGGCGGCCCGCCTGCCCCGCGCACGTGACCGTTTCGTGTCGCCGTCACGGTGCTTTCCCGCGACCTGCTTCACGGTAGCATGCTGCCTCAGCGGCATGGCAGCCGTTCGACGTACGATAGCATCGCGTGGCGACCTGCGTGACGTCATGCGACTGTCACGCTATGCTCGCCCGCATCATCACCTTCCTGTCACGACATCCCGATGAAATACCGAATGCGCGCGTTGCTGTGTGCCATTGCGTTCGTCGCCGCGCACGCGCACGCGGCCGACGATTGTGGTTTTGTGAAAAAGGTCGAGTTGCCGTCGCGGCAGCAGGTGGCCGTCGTGTCGAGCGGCGCGCTCGAGCCGTGCTCGACCGGCAGTTACGCGGTGCGCGTGTATTCGACCGCGCATGCCGCTCCGGGCTTCGATACCGACGATTACGTGACGGGCGCGCTGCATGCGCGTGACGGTACGGTCACCGATGCGTTCACGGCCGACCTCGGTGCACGTGCGCCGCAGGCGCTCGTCGTGACGACGCGCTCGGCCGGCAGCGGCGGCTATGTCGGTGCGCAGGCCTATGTGACGACGCCGCGCGCGGTGCGGCTCGTTGCGTCGGTCGACGGGCTCGCGCCGGACGCGGACATCGCGGCCGCGTTGCGGCAGGCGCTCGGCAAGCGCCGCGGCGTGCGCTGACCGGCGAACCGCGCGAACGCATCGCGCGGTGATGCCGCGTGTCAGTGCGCGCGTTCTTCGAGCCGCGCGGCGAGAAAGCGGTGATCGGCCGAGAACAGCCGGCGATAGGTCATCAGCACCGCACCGACGGTGCCGAGCGCGGAGGCCGCGGCAATCAGGAACATGATCACGATCTGGTAGCGCACGGCCTGCAGCGGCGACTGGCCGGCCAGCACCTGGCCTGTCATCATCCCCGGCAGGCTCACGACGCCGACGACGGCCATCTGGTTCAGCGTCGGCAGCATGCCCGCCCGCACGGCCTGGCGCGCAGCGTCCTGAGCCGCTTCCCAGCGCGTCGCGCCGAGCGCGAGTGCGGTTTCGACACGGTCGCGGCGCGCGGTGAGCTCTTCCATCATCCGTTCGACGCCGAGCGACACGCCCGTGAGCGTATTGCCGAGAATCATCCCGAGGATCGGAATCGCGTATTGCGGTGCGTACCACGGATGGATGCGGATCACGACGAACAGGCCGACCGCCGCGACGAACCAGCTGCTGAACCAGATCGACGCGATGCTGTCGATGCGTTGACCGCGATACGTGCGCTTGCCGCGCCCCGCGCCGGCGAACCCGGCGATCAGCGTCATCAGTGCGGTGAGCGGCAGTACGACATACCAGTGCGGATGGCCGAACACCCAGCCGAGCACGTAGCCGATCGCGAGCAGCTGCACGACGGTGCGCACGGCCGCGAGCCCAAGCTTGCGGCCGAGGCCGAGCGACAGCACCATCGAGATCGCGCCGTTGACCGCGACCAGCGCGGCGGCGATGCCGACGTCGACGAGGCTCAGGTCCTGCAGGACGGGACTCATTGCGTTGCCTCCGTCGGGTTGGCCACGTGCATCACGCCGGCCTGCATCACGAGCCGTATCGTGCCGATCCGGGCGGCCTGGGCCGGATCGTGCGAGATCCACATGTACGCGCGGGCGTCGGGCGCCGCGTCGAACCATGCGCCGACGAGCGCCTCGATCGCGCGCGCCGATTCGGGGTCGAGCGCGGACGTCGGCTCGTCGAGCAGCAGCACGTCGGGATCGAGTTGCAGCACGCGCAGCAGCGCGGCGATCTGCGCTTCGCCGCCCGACAGGTCGCTCGCGCGCTTGTCGAGAAAGTCGGGGCCGCGGCCGGCCTGCGCGGCGAGCGCTTCGGCGCGCGCACGATCGAACCCAACGTCGCGATAGATCGCGAGCGAATACGGATAGCGCAGCTGCGATTCGACGGTGCCGTCCATCTGCGCGGGGCGCTGGCGTACATAGGCGACGCTGCGCCGGTAGCGCGGGATCGCGCTGCGCCGGATCCCGTGGCCGCGCCACAGGATGTGGCCGCCGTCGAGCGGATCGAGCAGCGCGAGTGCGCGCAGCAGCACGCTCTTGCCCGACCCGGACGGCCCGGTGATAGCAATTCGCGATCCCGCCGCGAGGCTGAAATCGGTCGGGGCGAGCAGGGTCTTGCCGCTGCTGGCGTCGTGCCGCGTGATGCGCTGTGCATCGATGAGGCCGGTGGGGGCTGTCATGTCACAAATGAAAAAAAGCGTTAATGGCGCCGAAACGTCACCAGGGCGTGCGTCATAATACCGATTGAAAAGCCGCGGGTGTCGTGCGCCGTTCGTCCACGCAAGCGGCCCGGCATGGTGCGGCAACATTTCAGAACAACAACGGAACCGCCATGACGCTAACCCGAGCCATCGGCAAATCGGCTGCATGGATCGTCGGTATCGTCGCGGTGCTCATCGCGGCGGCCGGCGTCTTTCTCTTCGCCTTCGACTGGAATCGCGCGAAGCCGTGGGTCAACGAACAGGTCACAGCCGCACTCGGCCGCCCGTTCGCGATCAACGGCGACCTCAAGGTCGGCTGGCGCCGCCCCGACGGCGAAACCGGCTGGCGCGCATGGGTGCCCTGGCCGAGCTTTTCGGCCACGGACCTCGAGATCGGCAACCCCGACTGGGCGAAGATGCCCAAGTTCGTCACGCTCGATGCCGCGCACTTCGATCTCGCGATCCTGCCGCTGCTCGCGCATGAAATCGTGATCCCGTCGATCGACGTCGTGAATCCGGCCGTCGACCTCGAGCGGCTCGCGGACGGCCGCAACACGTGGACCTTCCAGTTCAAGCAATCGTCGCAGCCGTCGCCGTGGAAGGTGCGGCTCGACAGCTTCGGCTTCGCGAAGGGCACCGTCACGTATCGCGACGCGATCACCAAGGCCGACCTGACCGTCGCGATCGATACGCTCGGGCAGCCGATTCCGCTCGGCGACGTGATGAAGGAACAGGAGCAGACGTCGCGCGCGGCATCGGCGCAGCGTGTCGGCAAGCACGGCGCCGCGCAGCTGAGCGCGAAGGCCAACGCGGAGGCTGCGTCGAGCGCTTCGGCCGCGCAGGCTGCGAGTGGCGCGTCGGCGGCGGGTGCGTCCGCCGCGTCCGCCGTGGCTTCGTCCGCGTCCGCGTCGTCCACCTCTTCGAAATCGGCCGCTGGCGCCGCGTCTGGCGCCAGCGGCGCGAGCAGCGTCGCGGCGCCCGCGAAGCCGTCCGGCCCGACCTATGCGTTCGGGCTGACGGTCGACGGCCGCTACAAGAACGTGCCGATCAGCGGTACCGGCAAGCTCGGCGGCGTGCTCGCAATCCAGGACGCGTCGCGGCCGTTCCCGCTGCAGGCCGACGTGAAGGCCGGCGACACACGGCTCGCGATCGTCGGCACGCTGACCGATCCGATGCATCTCGCGGCCATCGACCTGCGGCTGTGGCTGCAGGGCACGTCGATGTCGCATCTCTACCAGCTCAGCGGCATCACGCTGCCCGATACGCCGCCTTACGCGACCGAAGGGCGGCTGATCGGCAACTTCAAACGGAAGGCCAGCACGTTCCGCTACGAGAATTTCAACGGCCGCGTCGGCGGCAGCGATCTCGGCGGCACGCTTGCGTACGAGCAGCGTGAGCCGCGGCCGAAGCTGTCGGGCGAGCTCGTGTCGAACCTGCTGCAGTTCTCCGATCTCGCCCCGGTGATCGGCGCGGATACGGCCGCGAGCAAGGCCAAGCGCGGCGACACGACCAAACAGCCGTCGAGCCGCGTGCTGCCGGTCGAGACGTTCCGGACCGACCGCTGGCGCGCACTCGACGCGGACGTCAAGTTCACGGGCCGCAAGCTGGTCAAGAGTTCGGACCTGCCGATCACCAACCTGTACACGCACATCGTGATGACAGACGGCGTGCTGTCGCTCGAGCCGCTGCAGTTCGGCGTCGCGGGCGGCACGCTCGCGACGACCGCGCATCTCGACGGCAGCAGCACGCCGCTGAAAGGCCGCTTCACGGTGGCCGCGCGACACCTGAAGCTCAAGCAGCTGTTCCCCGCGCAGAAGGTCATGCAGTCGGCGCTCGGCGAGATCAACGGCGATGCGTCGCTGTCGGCGACCGGCAACTCGCCGGCCGCGCTGGCCGCGACGTCGAACGGTGAAGTGAAGGCGCTCGTGACGGACGGCCGCATCAGCCGTCTGCTGATGGAGGCGGCGGGGCTGAACGTCGCGAACGTCGTCTACGAGAAGCTGTTCGGCAACAACGATGTGAAGATCAACTGCGCGGCGGTCGACTTCGTCGCGACCAACGGGATCCTCGACCCGAAGGTGTTCGCGTTCGATACCGACGACGCGCTGATCAACGTCGACGGCCCGATCAGCCTGCGCGACGAAACGCTGAACCTGAAGATCCATCCGCACACGAAGGGCTTCCGGATCTTCTCGCTGCGCTCGCCGCTGTATGCAAAGGGTACGTTCAAGAACCCGGACGTCGGCGTCGATGCGGGCGCGCTCGCGCTGCGGGCCGGCGCGATGGTCGGGCTCGGGCTGATCAACCCGTTCGCCGCGCTGATCCCGCTGATCGCGCCGAGCAACAACAAGGACGTGCCGTGCTCGGAGCTGTTCGGGCAGATGAACGCGAAAGCGGCGCAGCGGGCGGCGGCGAAGGCCGGCAAGTAAGGGGGCAGTGCGGCGACTGGCGGGGCGCTCAGGCGTGGCCGGTCGCCCCGCACAGCGGGTGAATTGGCGGGGCCGGAACGGGTGCGGTCGGCAGTTTCTCCGACACCTGCTAAAATACACGGTTTTCCGTCGATTTCTCTCTTAACGGGACCTGCCGTGCTTTCTACTGCCAACATCACGATGCAATTCGGGCCGAAGCCCTTGTTCGAGAATATCTCGGTCAAATTCGGCGAGGGCAACCGCTATGGTCTGATCGGCGCGAATGGCTGCGGCAAGTCGACGTTCATGAAGATCCTCGGCGGCGACCTCGAGTCGAGCGGCGGCAACGTCGCGCTGGAGCCGAACGTGCGTCTCGGCAAGCTGCGCCAGGATCAGTTCGCGTACGAAGACGTGCGCGTGCTCGACGTCGTGATGATGGGCCACACCGAGATGTGGGCTGCCATGACCGAGCGTGACGCGATCTACGCGAACCCGGAAGCCACCGACGACGACTACATGCACGCCGCCGAGCTCGAAGGCAAGTTCGCCGAATACGGCGGCTACGACGCCGAGGCGCGCGCGGGCGCGCTGCTGCTCGGCATCGGCATCGAGGAGAAGTTCCACACCGGCACGATGGCCGACGTCGCGCCGGGCTGGAAGCTGCGCGTGCTGCTCGCACAGGCGCTGTTCTCGAAGCCGGACGTGCTGCTGCTCGACGAACCGACCAACAACCTCGACATCAACTCGATCCGTTGGCTCGAGCACACGCTCAACGAGTACAACTCGACGATGATCATCATCTCGCACGATCGTCACTTCCTGAACGCGGTGTGTACGCACATGGCCGACATGGACTTCGGCACGCTGAAAGTCTGGCCGGGCAACTACGACGACTACATGCTCGCATCGGCACAGGCGCGCGAACGTCAGGCCGCGGCGAACACGCGTGCGAAGGAGCGCGTGGCCGAACTGCAGGACTTCGTGCGCCGCTTCTCGGCGAACAAGTCGAAGGCCCGCCAGGCGACCAGCCGCGCGAAGCAGATCGACAAGATCAAGATCGAGGAATTCAAGCCGTCGTCGCGCCAGAACCCGTTCATCCGTTTCGAGTTCGAGAAGAAGCTGCACAACGTCGCGGTGGTGGCGGAAGACATCACGAAGAAGTACGAGCGCACGATCTTCCAGAACTTCAACCTGTCGGTGCAGCCGGGTGAGCGCATCGCGATCATCGGCGAGAACGGCGCGGGCAAGACGACGCTGCTGCGTTCGCTGCTCGGCGCGCTCGCGCTCGAGCACGGCACGGTGAAGTGGTCCGAGAACGCGAATGTCGGCTACATGCCGCAGGACACGTACGAGGAGTTCCCGAACGACATCACGCTGATGGACTGGATCGACCAGTACCGCAAGGACGGCGACGACGAAACGATGGTGCGCGGCACGCTGGGCCGCCTGCTGTTCTCGTCGGACGACATCAGGAAGTCGGTGAAGGTGCTGTCGGGCGGCGAGAAGGGTCGCATGATCTGGGGCAAGCTGATGCTCGGCCGCCACAACGTGCTGCTGATGGACGAGCCGACCAACCACATGGACATGGAATCAATCGAGTCGTTGCAGATCGCGCTCGAGCAGTTCGAAGGCACGCTGATTTTCGTGTCGCACGACCGTGAATTCGTCAGCGGGCTGGCGAACCGGATCATCGAAGTGCGTACGGATGGCACGCTGTTCGACTTTGGTGGCAATTACGAGGAATTCCTGACGAGTCAGGGGCAGGAGTAAAAACTACTGCTTTGTCCCAAGACCACCGTTCATGTGTCCCGGATTGTCCCACGGAATTGTCCCGTTGGGACAGTTGAAGGCTGGCGTGAAGATCTGTTCAAGGTTCTGAGTTGAGCGCGTAAAGTAGGGCAGCCGGAACGTCAAAGGCCCGCACCGGCAGTTAGTCAGTGCGGGCCTTCTTCTTTCTTAGTCTCGGGGCTCTAGCTTGGCGGCAATTCCTTATTCTCGGAACGCGGCCTTGTCAAGTAGGTCCGCTGCGGTGAGGGCTTCAGGAGCGGCAAAGATCACGGCATTTACAGCACAATTGTGCTGGAGAGGTCGTGCAGGATTTGCAATTCTTCATTCCAAACATCGCAGGCTTGTAAGATGGCTTTCAGGTCCCTGTATGAATCCGAGCTGTGAAGTACGGTGGCTGCCGTAGCAGCATAAGAGGCGCTGGGTTGACATTCAAGAAGGATACGTCGGACCTGGCCTAACAATTTATTTCGACGGCGAACGCTCGTGGCTTGCTGATACTCTTCCGCACGGTGCAGGGCGGAGTCAATGGATTCGGCAAGTTGGTTTCCAATTTCGAAGCGCTTGTTCACAAGTCGTTCTACGTCATTCAAATCAATAACGTCGATAGTGGTTTGACCTTTGGCATTTTTTTTAACTACTCTAAACCACTTTAGTGTCAGGTGATCGGCGGGATTGTCGTGGAAAGGGTTGACAATTGGTTCGCTTCTGACGTCGTGATCAGATTTTCTTCCGTTGCATCGTTTGCAGGACGGCAGTAGATTGTTCCAATCGACTACAAGGTCGGCATCCAAAGATTTTGCGATGAAATGCTCTACCTCCATGTATGTGGCTTCCGTCTGTAGTTCGCACTCACAGTACGCACATTTTCGGTGGCTTAGTGTAAGGAGGGCGTCTTTAAGTTCATCGAAGTTCCAAACGCTTTCCTCAGTTGCCTTATATCGAGCTGTTAGGGCAGCGGCCTCAGTCGGCTGTAGACACATAGGATGAAAGTGTCGATGTAGTTTAATCACTTTTTATTGTTTCCTTCTTCGATTTCTTCCACACTCGCAAGCTGCAA
Source organism: Burkholderia aenigmatica (assembly GCF_902499175.1). Taxonomy (GTDB): domain Bacteria; phylum Pseudomonadota; class Gammaproteobacteria; order Burkholderiales; family Burkholderiaceae; genus Burkholderia; species Burkholderia aenigmatica. The sequence goes on along the minus strand of NZ_CABVQC010000002.1, from coordinate 190,065 downwards.
ACTCAATATTTTTCTGAGATGGCTGGCCGGATGAAGGGCGCTTGTTAATTCGTCGTATATCCGCTTTGCCGCATGCGAGTCATCGTCATCTATGGCTTTTCCGAATGAGTCTAACATTCGGCGGAGAGTGGCGGTACGAAGGTCTTCCATTCCCATCACGTCTTCCAGCACCTCTTCGACGGTCCAGCCACGGAACCCGTATTTAGATGAAGGAATGGATTTCTGAACCACGGTACCCGAACCGTCACGCGTTAAAGCGATTACCTCGCTTGGTTCTGCCGCTTGGATTATATGTGGACTATGTGTAGTGCATACAAACTGTGCACATGGAAACATCGCTTTAAGGGCTTCTACTATCTTTGATTGCCATTCTGGATGCAGATGAAGTTCGAGTTCATCAATTAATACGATTCCATCAAATTCTTTTGCGGTGGTCTGTTCGCTCTGGAAGCGGAACTCAATTTCTCGAAGAATTCCAAGTAGAATTGAGAGGCTGGATTTGAATCCGGATGAAAGATATTCGTAATAAACATTGCCGTCTGGCGTGTCGAGTATTATGTCGTGGGTGGAAGCGTTTATGTGGCTGAATTTAAATTCTTTGTTTAATATGGAGAAGACGGATTTCGCGAGAGATAGATTTTCTCTTTGTGATTCTTTTAGGGAGTTGGGGTGTGGTTCGAATACTATGCGATTAACGAACCATCCTTTTGTTTCATTTGTTGAAATTCCATTTTGGACGGTATTCCAATATTCCGCTGTGTGGCGCGTTGGATCTCGGGTTATTGCGTTCAGGTTTTGATAGGTGAAGGTCCGGTGGGTTTTTAGAACAATTAAATTGTTTGAGTGTTCTCGCGCGCCTCCGTTTATTCCTTGATTGTCTTCAGGAATGTGCGCGGAGAAGTGGGATGAAAATTGACTAGTTGTACCGTCGAGATTTATGGAGGCATTAATTATACTTTTGCTGCAATTGTATCTGGTTTGTAGGCGAGCGTTCGGGGCGTACGAAAATAATTGACCGATGCTATCCAGAACGGTACTTTTCCCAATGCCATTCGGTCCGCAGATTAAATTCATGTGTGAATTTAGGCTGAGTTCAAGATTTCCTATTGCGCCTACGTTCTTGATGCTAATGTGTTCGATGTGCATTTAATCTCCACGAATCTATGATGGGTTTCGCCCCTCTGTCTGGAACGATACACACGTGTGGCAGAAAAAGTTGGTGGAAAATTTCTAAGAGGGCATTTGATAAAGCCCCGCTGCGAAATTCTCCCCCCGGTATCCCCTCTGTTCCCACGCGCAGCCGCTCTGGCGCGCATCAGGTAACCCGCGCGATACCCTGATGTGGGGGCGCGCATCTCATTAGGCTGGGGCCTCTTCGTCGTCGCTGTCAATATCGGGTATCGTCTCTTCAGGGATGCGCCCCTTCTCCTTGAGCACGGACAAGACTGTCTCCCGATCATCGTATAGGTCATGCAGCAGCCGAGCCGCGTATTCTCTGGCAGTGTTCACTTCATTTTGGGAGACCACGCGCCAAGGCTCATGTAGGACATAGTTCCCCAGGGTTCGAATTTCTTCATGCGCGCGCTTCTTCCGCGCAGCGGTAATCACGCCGTCAGCCGCAGCTAGGTCTATTTGCTGGTCCAGCGGGGTGCCTTTCTTGATCTTGTAGCCACTGGCGCGAAGGGCTTTATCTAGGACCGAGCGAAACATAGCGGCTGCGGCGCGGTAGCACCCAGCGTTCGCGCAGGATTCACCCTCACGAAACTCCCGCGCAATCCCCTCAGGGACATCTTTGGGTAGGGGCTGCTGCATTTCGTCGGCTTCGGGATAAAAATCCAACAACTCCATAGCGGGTTCGTTCTGATGAGACAGGAAGGTGGCCAATGCGCCTGAGCCGCAGTTGGAGCATCTAACCAGCCGGTACACCTGAGAGCTGTAGTCATCGACAGGGCGGTAAATTTGCCCGTACTCGCCCATGCGGTTATCACCCGTCAAATACGATGACAGCGCCCCACCACACGCGGGGCAATTTGCGATTAGCTGCCCATTCTCTTTTATCGTTGCCATGTCCTAACCGGGGTCTGTTGGTCTCGCTGTCATTGTGCAAGAGGGGCCACCAAGAACGCCATATGTCACTTTTGGGTACCCCCAGGTTGACTGTCAGATGGTCAATTACGGTCCGTCAGAATAGGGTGGTTTTCTTTATTTATTGACATATCCCAGTCAGGGTCATGGACTCCAGCCTGACACATTGGCCACGGGGAAGAGTCATGAGCAAGGGCAAGTACATCGGTTATATCCGCGTCAGTACGGTAGACCAGAGCACGGAGCGCCAGCTTGAGGGCGTGGACCTGGACAAGGTATTCACGGACAAGGCGAGCGGGAAGGATACCGAGCGCCCCCAGCTCCAAGCTGTACTGGACTGCTTGCGCGATGGCGATACTCTGATGGTGCACAGCATGGACCGCCTAGCGCGCAACACTGAGGATTTGCTGAGGATGGTTCGTGAGCTCACCGAGCGGGGCGTTACGGTCCAGTTCGTGAAGGACGCTATGACCTTCTCAGCGGACAAGCGGAACCCTCAGCAGGAACTCATGATGACCATGCTGGCCGCGTTTGCTCAGTTCGAGCGGTCATTGATCCGCGAGCGTCAGCGCGAGGGTATCGCCGTTGCCAAGGCTAACAGGGTGTACAAGGGCCGTAAGCCATCGCTCAGCCCTGAGCAGGTCTCTGCGCTGCGCCAGCGGGCAGCGAGCGGGGAAACTAAGGCTGCCATCGCGCGGGACCTGGGGATTAGCCGTGAGACGCTTTATCAATACCTCAGACAGGAGGCGGCCGATACAGTCGGCCAGGCCACAACCTAACCGTAATGCCGCTTTCGGTGGCAGTTGGGACAGAGAGCGATGGCATTTGAAACAGTGTCATCCCCGCCTTCCGCCAGCGGCACAACGTGATGGACTTCAAGATAGGGACGCCCAGTCGCTTTCCTCTCGAACGGGGCCGGATTCCCGCACCCTTGGCAAATACCACGCGCGAGGTGCAACGCCTCGGCAATCACATCAGGATTCCGCTCGAATACCCGCGTCATAACGTAGCGTACCTTAGCCCTTTTGCTGGCTTTCTTTAGGCGCTCTCTTCGTGCCGCCTCGGTGTCCCGCAGAGACTTTTCCGTATCGGACAGCAAATGTTGCTGTCTCTCCAGTACCTCATCCAGCGGGTACACTGGGGCCTGTGGCTTGCAGCGCTTGCAGAGGTGCGTGTAGCCGGCCACTCCACTCACATGGTCTCGCGCCCATTCTGCAATTTGCTTGGGGTCGCGAGAACAGACCTTCGAATATAGTCCGCCCGTGAATGGAGCGGGCCCGTCACTAGATGAGGCTCGATTGATGTCCGTGCAAGTGGCCCGGTGGAGCATCAATCTTTTCTTTTCGGGTGGAGTTCGGACGTTCAGGACGAAGCCGCTAGGATTGCTTGCAAGCCAACCAAGATAGTTTGCTTCATCTTCGCGGAAGTGGATTACGGAGCCTGCATCGTGAGCCGGTTCAGATGCTGTATTCATGTAATTCGGATTCGATGGAATAGGAACGAAGCATACCTGTCTCGTGCCACACAAGGGCATGGACTTTCGAATTGGTGCACATGAAAGATGACAGCCGTTGGTTGGTCTCCAGTTGCCCGCTCATGGTCGTGGACAGGCTGGCTGGCCCTTTTCGGCTAATTTTGACGAGCCATTTTGTCCCGCGTAGGGCGATTGCAGCCATTCATGCTCTTCAAGTGATTGATTTTGACCCTGAACGAGGTTTCTGTGACCGTGAATTCGTGAGCGGGCTGGCGAACCGGATCATCGAAGTGCGTACGGACGGCACGTTGTTCGACTTTGGTGGCAATTACGAGGAATTCCTGACGAGTCAGGGGCAGGAGTAATTGTCCTGACGCTTCCGCTCATGCGTCACGGCCAGGCAGTAGGACGAAGCCGGGCCGCATAGAACGAAGCTGCCAGAAACGCATTGGGCCCGCATCGACAACATGGTCGATGCGGGCTTTTTCATTGCCGCACCGGTGAGACCCGGCGGCGTTGTGAATTCCCGTTTCCTTCCGTCAATCGACTTCGGGTAAATTACGCTCCGAATACCACCCTTAATTCCGACCCGGAGCCGCCCCCTCGATGCAGGACCATCCTTTCCCGCTCGACCTGTCCGGCCTTGCGCCAAGCCTGTACGCGCAAGGCACCGAGGAAGGCATCCTGTCGCGCCTGATGGAGCGGATCGCGCCGACCAACCGCTTCTGCGTCGATATCGGCGCAAGCGACGGCCTGCGCAACAGCAACACGGCGCGGTTGCTGCGCGAGCAGGATTGGTCCGGCGTGCTGGTGGAAGGCAGTGCGTACCGCTTCGGCAAGCTGGCCGCCCACTACGCGGGCGCGGATCGCGTTTGCTTGCACCACGACCGCGTTCAGCCCGACACGATCGACACGTTGCTCGCCGACGCGAACACGCCAACTGACTTCGACCTGTTGTCGATCGACATCGACGGCAACGACTACTGGGTCTGGCGCGGCCTGCAAGCATTCCAGCCGCGCATCGTCGTAATCGAATACAACCCGTACTACACGCCGCCCGAGCGTTGGGTCATGTGCTTCAACCCGGACCACGAATGGGACGGCTCGACCTATTACGGCGCGAGTCTCGAATCGCTCGTGTATCTCGGCAGGCAGAAGGGCTATGAACTCGTCTGCTGCGACGACATGGGCAACAACGCGTTCTTCGTGCGGCAGGACCTGTATCCGCTGCTCGGCATCGCAAACAACGCGCCTTCGGTGCTGTTTCGCCCGGCGATGTACAAGGTGCGCTACGTCGGTCACAACACGTTCCTGAGCGGCCATCCGTATCGATACGGGCCGGCCGAGCATATCTGAATGGACTCGCTCGCCGCGACCTTCGACGAGATCCGCGACGCCTATGCGCTGGGCCGAAGCGGGCCGCCGCGCCAGGTCGGCGAACGCGTATGGCATCTGCCGACCGATGACGGTGGCGTAGCGATCAAGCTCTACGCGTCCGAACATCATGCGCGTGCGGCCAAGGAAGCGGCCATGCTCGCGCACTTCGAGACGCACGGCGATACACGTTTCCACGTGCAGGCGTTGAAACGCACGGTGGCCGGCACGCTGATGTGGACGGGGTCAAACGCCCACGCGATGCTGACCCGCTGGGAAACCGGGCAGTTCAGGACCTACGACACGTTTTCGCCGGCCGAATGGGATGCGCTCGGCGCGAGTCTGGGCGCGTTGCACACGAGCCTCGAACAGCTTCATCTGCCGGAGCTCGACACGATCCGCGCACGGCTGACCGCGATCGACGCAGATGCGGTGCGCCGCAGCTTGCTCGACGCGCTGGATCGCTCACGTTCGGGCGACGCCTCAGAGAACCTGCGCCGCTACGTCGATCTCGCGCTGCGCCTGCTCGACCGCTACTATCCGGGCAGCATCGACGCGTTTCCCGCCGACGATCCGCAGCACCCGATCCACAACGACTACAACCAGTTCAACTATCTGTTCACCGGCACGCTGCCGCCGCTCATTCTTGACTGGGAAGCGTCGATCGGCGCGCCGCGAGAATACGAACTGGTGCGTTGCCTGAACCATCTGCCGCTGGAGGCGCCGCACCTGGCGGAAGCGTTCGTGCTCGCATATCGGCGGGCCCGGCCGGTCGATCCCGCGCGCATTGCATGGGCGGTCGACGCCGCATGTCTGCAGCACGCACTCAAGCTCTGGATCGTGCAAGGCTGGCTCGACGATCCGTCGCGCTTTGCATCGCATCTGAGCGGCGCGGTGACGATGGCGTCCGCGATGGTGGATGCGCGCGACCGTCTCGTCGATTTCTTTTCCCGATGCATGGAAGCAGGACGCTGAAGTGAATGCGAATCTGAACCGGATGTCGAATCCGACGCCGCCGACCGAGCGGCAGCATGTGTTTCCGCCGCCGCTGGATCGCGACTACCGCGTCGAGGACGGGCGCGTGCTGACGCGCTCGCTGGAAGCGCATATCGTCGATCACTGCAACCTGACCTGCGCGGAATGTTGCTCGCTGTCGCCGCTGCTGCCCGAGTGGTACGCGAACCCCGCATCGCTCGAGGCCGATCTGCGCCGCGCCGCGAAGGTGCTGCGCCCGCGCATGTTCAAGCTGGTCGGCGGCGAGCCGCTGCTGCATCCGGCGCTCGTCGAACTCGTCGAGCGCGTGCGCGCCACGGGTATCGCGCCCGTGATCTCCGTCACGACGAACGGCCTGAAACTGGGTGAGATGACGGATGCGTTCTGGCAGGCGGTGGATGCGCTGACGATCTCGCGCTATCCGAAGCCGTCGCTGTCGCCCGAGCTGGTCGCGCACATCGAGCATCAGGCCGCGCGCTTCGACGTGCGCCTGAACTGGAAGGTGCAGGATGTGTTCACGACGATGAACCGCGCGCAACCCGGCACCGATCGCGACGAAGCACGGCGCCTCTATCAGGATTGCTGGATCCGCGAGCGCTGCCATATGATTCGCGACGGCATGTTCTACACGTGCACGCGTCCGGCGCATTTCCATACGCTCTACAAGGGCGAGAAGGATTTCCAATCCGATGGCCTGCCGCTGCGCGACGACGCGGACATGCTCGACGCGATGCTCGCCTATCTGCACCGCGACGCGCCGCTCGAAGCGTGCCTGCATTGCCAGGGCGGCAGCGCGCCGGTGGCGCCGCATCGCGTCCTCAAACGCATTGAAGTGGACTCCTTGAAGGCACGTTATCCATGATCGTCGGCACGCGCGACCTCTTCGGCTTCGACCGGCTTCACTATCATCCGCGCAGCGGTACGACGGCGTCCGGCATCCGGGCCGTCCTGCGTGCAGCCGGGCAACCGGCCGGCGAGCCGGACGCGGCGGCCATTGCTGGCTATCTGAGCGGCGAGCGTCTGATCGGCCGCACCGTGCTGCGCGACGTGCGCGCGGTGCCGCCCGGCCATGCGCTGATCCGTTCGCCGCAAGGGCTGACCGTGCAGCCGGCCCCCGAGCAGCCGCAGCACGCGGATCTGGAAACCGTGCTGCGCGCGTCGCTGCAGCGCGCGCTCGACAGCGGCAAGCGCGTTGCGCTGGCGCTGAGCGGCGGGCTCGATTCGGCGCTGCTGCTTGCGTTGCTGCGCGAACTCGGCGCGCAGCGGCACGTGACGTCCTACATCCTCGTGACCGACATGCCGGACTATTGCGAGCGCGACGCCGCACTCGAGCTGGCCGGGCAGATGCAGGCGAACGTGAAGATCGTGCGCGCGAACGAGGCCGATTTCGTCGCGGCGCTGCCGAGAACGACGCATGCGGTCGAGGAGCCGATGTTCAACCTGCATCCGGTCGCAAAGCTGCTGCTCGCCGACGCGATGGCCGCGGACGGCGTCGAGGTGGCCATCACCGGCGACGGCGCGGACCAGGTGCTGCGCCGCGACCAGTCGGCCAACTATCTGCCGCTGTGCCATGCGTTGTTCGATGCGGCGTCGGTCGAGCTGCATCCGCCGTTCGTCGACGATGCCGTCGTCGCGCATCTGACGAGCATCGCGCCCGATCCGGACAAGCAATGCCTGCGCGACCTCGGTGCGCGCCTGAACCTGCCGGACCGGCTCGTGCACGGCCCCAAGCGCGGACGGCTCGCCCCGGCAATGGACCTCGCGGCGCTGCTCGATCGCGACCGCACGCACGCGCTGGCCGACACGCTCGGTCTGGCCGCCCCCACGCTGCAGACGGACAACGAACGCGTGCTGTGGACGACGCTGTCGCTGATCCTCGATCATTTCGACGCCCTCGATGCCGCGCATCGCCCAACCTGAGCCGCTCATGAAACGCATCCTGTTCTGCGTGGTGCCCGAGAAAGGGCACGTCAATCCGTGTATCGGCCCGGCCCAGCATCTGCGCGATGCCGGCTGCGACGTCGCGTTCTATGCGCCGGCCGACATCAGCGCACAGCTCGATGGCGCTGGCGGTTTCACATTTGTAGGGCCGCGCGAGACGCCCGAGCGCCACGACCTGTCGCGCGGCGCGAGCTTCGCTGCGAACATTCGCGACGCGGACTGGCTGCGGCACTGGATTCGCACGCTGCTGATCGATCTCGCGCCCGCGCAGGTGGACGGCATCCGCGCGGTGCTACGCGACTGGCAGCCCGACGTGGTCGTGATCGATCCGCTGCTCTATGCGGCAGCGATCGCGGCGGAACTGGAAGGGCTGCCGTGGGTTTCGATGTCGAATTCGCTGAATCCGGTGCTGCCGGACGATCTCGATTCGGAACTGCTGCGTACGGTGAGATGGCTCGCGCCGGAACGCACGCGCCTGTTCGCGCGCTACGGGCTCGATGCGCGTTTTCGCGGTTGCGACATTCTCTCTCCGCACCTGACGCTCGCGTTCACGACCGATGCGTTGGTCGGCGCACCGCCGCACGGTGTCGAGCTGGTCGGTCCGGCACTGCCGTCCGGCCCGCGCGGCGACGAGACGCCGTTTCCGTGGGAGCGCCTCGATGCCGATCGTCCGCTCGTCTACATGTCGCTCGGCAGCCAGCTTTACTACCATCCCGACGTGTTTGCGAAGGTCATCGAGGCGGTGCGCGCGACGTCGGCGCAACTGGTGTTGTCGGTGGGCGAACTGGTCGATTCGGATCTGCTGCCGGCCGACGACGAACGCGTGGTCGCGGTGCGCTACGTGCCGCAACTGGCGCTGTTGCAGCGCACGCACGCGTTCGTCAGCCACGGCGGCGCGAATTCGGTGATGGAGTCGCTTGCATGCGGTGTGCCGATGCTGCTGTCGCCGTTCTGCAATGACCAGTTCCATTCGGCGCACTTCGTGGAGCGGGCCGGCGCGGGGTGCGTGCTGGATCTGCAGCAGGCCGGCGTGGCGGACATCGCCGATGCGCTCGAACGCCTGTTGCGGCCCGGGGCGTTGCGCGAGCAGGCGGCGCGGATCCGCGCGAGCTATGCGCGCGACGGTTCGGCCGAGGCAGCGCGCCTGATCAGCGCACTCGCTTCAGGAAACCGCCTGGCGACAGCGTCATGAGTACGCGGTCCTCGATGTCGTAGTCGACCTCGAACCGGTCGTCGCGGGCGAGGAATTCATGCGCGGCGGTGGCCGGGTTGTTGCCTTTCCCGTACGGCTTGCCGTCGAACATCGACGCGGGCAGGTATTCCATGATGGTATCCATCACGATCGCGTAGCTGCCGGGCGTCACGAGTGGCGCATAGCATTCGAGTTCGCGCAGCACGTGCGCGTGGGTATGCGTGAGATCGAGGATCGCCATCACGCGTGCATTGTCACCGATCTGTGCGCGCACCGACGCAAGCGTGTCGGCCGCGCACGATTCGCCTTCGATCAGCGTCATGCGGTGGGCGAGCCGGTGCGATTGCAGGCGCTGCCTGACCTCGTCGCGCAGGCGCGGCTCGATCGCGACGACGCGGCCGTTGTCGCCCACCAGTTCCAGCATCGACGCGGAGAATACGACGCCGCCGCCCGCCGCGATGCCGGTCTGCACGATGCAGTCGGGACGCACACGCCAGATCAGTTCCTGGAGCGCGAGCATGTCGCCGGGCAGGTGGAAGAAGCGCTCGCCGAGCCAGCGCGTCTGGAACAGATGGTCGAATTCGGCAGCGCGCGTCAGCCATTCGATGTTGATGTCCCGCATGCGGGCCGAAGGACGCTCTGACATGGTCAATGCAACGAGTAGGAGTGACGTGAAAACGCTGGAACCGTGGCTTCACCGGTACTGGAATCTCGGGCCGGCGCGCCTGCAGGCGCTGGCGTCGGGCCATACTAACAAAACGTATCTCGTCGAGTGCGATTCGGCGCGCGCGGTGCTGCGCGTGTCGTGGTCCGGCAAGCCGGTCGAGCAGGTGCATCGCGAGGCGGCGATACTTGGCCATCTGCGCACGACGCCGATGCTGCCCGCGCTGCCATGCCTGCGGCCGACCGTGGATGCACAGTCCGGTGTGCGGCTTCCCGATGGAAGCTGGCTGCATCTGTTCGAGCATATCGACGGCATTCCGGGCCTGCCCGACGAGGGGGACGCGGGCGCGATCGATGCGATGCGTGCGCTCGCGCAGCTGCATGCCGCGCTGGCGGCGATACCCGCGACCGAATCGGCGCCGCTGGCGTGGCTGTCGGCGCGCCACGCACGCGTGGCGGCACGTGCCGCGCCGTCGTTGCCGGGAGACCTGAACGGCCACTACGAGACGATGATCCGGCTGATCGGTGCACATCTCGACACGGCAGCGCGCTGGCTGACGGGGGCGGTGCACTGGCTGCATGGCGATTATCACGCGGGCAACCTGCTGTACGTGGGACACGCGGTGAGCGGCGTGCTCGATTTCGACGATGTCGGGCAGGGCGCGCAATGGCTCGAGGTGGCCTTTGCGCTGTTCGCGCTGTCGCGCGATGCGGGCAGGGACGATCGCTTCGTATTCGACGCGCAGCGCTGGGACGCCGGCCTGCAAGCCTATGCAGCGACGCGGCCCGATCCCGCGCCGGACTGGATGCATGACCGCCGCGATGCGCTGATGGCGCTGTTCTGTGCAGACCAGACGCTGATCCACCTCGAAGCCGCGCAGCGCGGTCTGTGGACGCCGGGGCCCGGCATCGGCTTTCTCGGCGGCTGGCGGCAGTTGCTGGATGGCGCGGCTCCCGGACGCTAGCCGCGCTGCCGATTCAGCGCTGCCGATTCAGGAACAGGCGCACCGCTTCGACCGTGTTGGGCCGCGCGTCGCCGTGCCGCGATCCGTCGTGCATGCAGAACAGCACGTCGCGCTGTCGTGCCGTGCTGGCATCGATATGCGAGCACATCGCGTCGAACAGCGCTTGCGGCGACGGCGCCGGCCGCTGCCAGTCGTCCAGTATCGCGGTCCAGCCCGTGTGTTCGCGCTGCAGCCGCGCCAGTACGCCGGCGCGATTGTCGTGCGGGATCAGTCCATAAGGCAGGCGCAGCGGGATCGTGTCCGGCACAGGAACGCCGGCCCGGCGATAGGCGTCGCGGATCAGCGCGTCGGTCGTCTCGATCTCGTCGATCAGCGCGTCGTCTGCCAGCGCACCGGGCTTCGCGTGCGAACGGGTGTGATTGCCGAGCCGATGGCCTTCGCTCGCCATCCTTGCGGCGACGTCGAGCGCTCCGCCTGTCAGGTGCTTGCCGAGCAGGAAGAAGGTCGCCTTGCACGACGCGTTGCGCAGGACATCGAGCAAGGCAGGCGTTGACGGGCCGGGGCCGTCGTCGAAACTGAGGTGAATGGACATCGCGAGCGGGTGTGCCGTTCAAGGTGTACCGGAAGAACGATAGCGCAAGTCGCGGCGAGCGGCGGCCGGCGCGTTCATCGGTCGACTACTGGATCGGCTCGATGGCCAGCGGACAGGTGCCGACCCGGCGCAACCGTGTGCCGGTCCACTCATAGAAGAGCCGGGCCGCTTTCTTGCTGTCGTAGTCGCAGTCGTCGTTGAAGCAACCCGCGATGATCAGCAGCCTGCTGTCGGCTCGGAAATCGACGCGTTCCTCGTTGTTGCCCATCACGCCCGCGACGGCCTGCACGCCGGGCATCGTGTAGGTCGCGCCCGTGTACTTGTCGACGATCGCGAAATTCCGGCAATCGGTTCCGCAACCCCAGATCGCGACGCGGTAGTGGCCGGCGAAATTCGCCGGTTGCGTGAACTCGTCGCGAATCACGGTGCGGTAGAGTCGGGCTTCCTTGCTGGTCAATCGCGGCGCGTGGGCCGTGGTACGCGGCGCGGGCGCCGTGCGCACCGGATAGCGTTCGAACGACGGTGCCGGGCAGTTGGGGGCCGCCGCCGCGGTGACGGGCACCGGCTGGGCAGCCGCTGCCGCAGCCGAGCTGGCAAGCATGGCCATGGCGCTGGCCGTCAGCAGAAGTCGGTATGCGCGCATCACGCGATCGTCCTTGCAGGGTAGAGGAACAGGTCGCCCCGCGCATGGCGGCCGTGCATTCGTTTGCCGAGGTCGCGGTGGGTCGGGACCCGATGGCCCCGCCGCGCGATTCTATGATGCTTTGCCCGCGCCGGCACGCGTTGTTACCGGCGTCCGATGCGGCCGCGCGAAGGGCATGGCGGCCTGATGACCGCAAGCCGGACCGGTCGTCAGCGCGACGACCGATCCGCGCTCAAGCGTCGCACGCTTCCCACGCGTCATCCGTCATGGCTCGCTCCGCGAGCGCGACGTAATCGCCGGCCGCCGTCCGTTCGACCCGGGCGTCGACGCGATACGCGCGCCGCAGGTGCGGCGGTGTCAGGACTTCGGCGGGTGTGCCGTCGGCGACGAGGCCGTCGGTGCCGAGCAGCACGAGCCGGTCGCAGAATCGCGACGCGAGATTCAGGTCGTGCATCGCGACCAGTACGACCGCACCGTGTCGGCGTGCCGCATCCCCGACCGCCTCCAGCGCGAGCAACTGCCAGCGCAGGTCGAGCGCGCTCGTCGGTTCGTCGAGCAGCAGCAGCGGCGTGTCGCGCACGAGTACCTGCGCGAGTCCGACCATCTGCCGCTGCCCGCCGGACAGCCGGTCGAGCGGCGACATCGCAAGCGCTTGCAACCGCAATCGCTCGAACACGTTCTGCAGGCGCAGGTCGCGCGCCGCGTCGGACAAACCAGGGCAGGTCGCGCGCAATGCGCTGCGGACGGCTTCGTACACGAGCAGCGACGACGGCTGCGGCAGCGTCTGCGGCAGGTAGCCGACCCGTCGCGTGTGTTCCCGGCGCGCGCCGCGCAGCAGGTCGAATCCGCCGAACGTCGCGTTGCCGCGTGCAGCCGCGAGCCGGGCGAGTGCGCGCAGCAGCGTCGATTTGCCGACGCCGTTCGGTCCGAGTAGTCCGATCATCGTGCCCGGCGCCACGGGCGCGAGCGACAATCGGTCGAGCACGACCTTCGCGCCATAACGCACGACGAGGTCGTCGACGCACAGCGTGCGCTTATCCATCGAGCCTCCTGCGCCGGCTGACGAGGATCATGAACAGCGGCACGCCGACCAGCGCGGTGATGATGCCGATCGGCAGCGTCACGCCGGGGATCAGCGCCTTGCTGAGCACGGACGCGCCGGCCAACATGATCGCACCGGCAAGGGCGGCGCCGGGCAGGTAGTAGCGATGCTCGTCGCCGACGAGCAGTCGTGCGACGTGCGGCCCGACGAGACCGACGAACCCGATCGTGCCGACGAACGATAGCGCGGTGGCCGACAGCAGGCTGATGCGGATCAGCGCGACGAGTCGCAGCCGCTCGACCGCGATGCCCATGCTGCGTGCCTGTTCGTCGCCGGCGCGCAGCGCCGTCAGCGACGCGACGTCGAAGCTCGCCCACAACGCGCACCCGGCGAGCATGCACGACAGCAGCGCGATCTTGCCCCACGTCGCGCGCGCGAGGCTGCCCATGCTCCAGAAGACGATCTGCTGAAGTGCGTTCGCGTCCGCGAGAAACTGCAGCAGCCACAGCAGCGCCTCGAAACTGAACATCAGGCCGATGCCGAACAGCACCACGGTTTCGGTCGTCGCGCCGTGGCGCCACGCGAGCCAGACGATCAGCAGCGTCGCGAGGCTCGCGCAGCAGAACGCGCCGAGCGACAGCGCGATGTTCTCGTTCCAGAGCACGACGTGCCAGCCGGAGATCACGACGAGCGACGCACCGACGCTCGCGGCGGCCGACATGCCGAGCGTGAACGGGCTCGCGAGCGGATTGTTCAGCACGGTCTGCATCTCCGCGCCGGCGAGGCCGAGCGACGCACCGACGAGCACGGCCATCAGCGCATAAGGCAGGCGCACGTCCCAGAGGATCACGCGCTGCTCGAGCGGCAGCGCGTCCGGCCGGAACAGCCCCGCGACCAGATCCGCGATCGGGAACGGCGACGGGCCGGTGCCGATGTCGACGACGAGCAGGGTGCCGAGCACGCAGGCGAGGAACATCAGCGCGCCGACCCGCCGCGCGGCGACTGCGCGGTAACGCAGCTTCAGCGAAGCGGACGAGCGGGACGAAGGCGACGATGCGGGCGACGCGGCGCTCATGCGGCCGCTCCCGCGACGGCTTCGGCCGCGATGCGCGCCGCCAGCATCGCGCTGGGCACCACGACGCCGCCGTGATCCTCTCCGTCGATCAGGCGGAACGTCGCGTCGAGGCCCGGGCGGGCGCCGACGCGACTGACGAAGTCGCGCGCGGAGCTGACCTGCTTGCGCGCCTGCTGCCGGCGCATGCGTTCGGCGTCCGGATTCGGCGTGCCTTCTTCGAGACTGCCCGCGGTCACGAGCAGCCGCAGCGCGGGTGCGAGCGGCGCCGATTGCTCGGCGAAACGATCCGCATAGGGCAGCAGCGCGCGATCGCCCCACCAGATCGACGGGCTGGCCGCGACATACCGCGCGAACAGGTGCGGGCGCGTCAGCATCGCGTACAGCGTCAGCAGGCCGCCGTACGAATGACCGAACAGCGTCTGGCGTGCCGGGTCGACGGCCACCTGTTGCGCGAGCCAGGGCTGCACGTCGTGCTCGATGAAATCGAGCAGGCGGTCGGCGACGACACCGCGGCCGTCCGGCAGCGGCGCGAGCGTGTAGTCGTCCGCGCGGGCCGTCATGTCGTAGGCGGCGTCAGTCGGATAACCGATGCCGATCACGACGGGTTCCGGATCGGCCGGGGCGTCAGGGCGTGCGCGCCGGTTGCGCACGAGTTGCGCGGCGAGCGGGAAGAGCGCGTTGCCGTCGAGGACGGTCAGTACCGGATGGGATCCCGTAACGGCCCGCTCGGCGGGCAGCGCGACGAACAGGCGGCGGGGCTTGCCGCCGACCGTGACGTCGAACTGGCGGCTGTTCGGCACCTGCACGGCGGGCGCGGCGTCGAGCGCGGGCCAGTCCGGTGCGCGCGCGGCGAGCGCGGGGGGGAGGTGGGCGCCGAGCGGGCCCGCGAGGCCGGCGACGAGCAGCGAGCGACGCATCGTGGAAGCGGGGCGCGGCATGTCAGGACCCTTCCTGCACCCAGTATTCGCCCTGCAGCGGAACCGGCTGGAAGCGTTGCACCATCGTGTCGAGCGTGCGGCGCGGATCGATGTCGGCGAACAACGCCGGATGCAGCCATTTGGCCATGGCCTGCACCGCGACGACGTTGAACGGCGAGTTGTAGAAGTGATGCCAGATCGCATAGGCCCGGCGCTCGCGCACCGCGCGCAGCGGCGCAATCTGCGGGCGCTGCAGCGACCGGTCGAACGAACGGGTAGCGGTGTCGCGCGACACGCCGGCGCCGAGCGCGATGCGCAGCGGCGCACTTTGCAGTGTCTGCGTCGAGCCGATCCCCGTGCCGATGTAGAAATCGGGCTGGCGGCTGAGCAGGTATTCCGGATTCAGCGTGCCGTGCTCGCCGGGCACGCGGTCTTTCGCGATGTTGTTGCCGCCGGCGGCATCGAGCAGGCGCCCCATCATGCCCGTCATCGTGTCGCAGCAGTCGCTCGACAGGCCGACGCGGCTTTCGAGGAACACGCTCGGCGCGACCGCGTGCGCGTTCGCGAGCCGCGTACGGACGAGATCGAACTGCGCCTGCCAGTACGCGTTGAAATCCGCCGCGCGCTGCGGTGCGCCGAAGACCTGGCCGAGCAGCGCGATGCTGCGCGTCGTATTGACGAGCGGATCGTGCCGGAAATCGACGAAGACGATCGCAACGCCGGCGGCTTCGAGCCGCGCCAGCGTCTCGCGGTCGCGCTCGCCGGGGCCGTGGCCGCCGCCGAGGCCGAAGATCGCGACCTGCGGGCGCAGCGCGAGCGCGCGTTCGTCGCTGAAGCTGCCGGCCTGCGAGCGGCCGATGCGCGGTACGTCCTTCAGGCGCGGAAACCGCTCGAGCCATTGCCCGTAGCTGGCCGGATCGAGCTGTTCGAAATCGCCCATCATGCCGACGAGGCGATGGGTGGGATCGGCGTCGACGACCGCCAGCGCGGGCAGCAGGCGCCCTTCGCCGAGCAGCACGCGTTCGACGCGCGCAGGAATCCGGACCTGCCGACCGGCGAGGTCGGTCACGGTGGTGTCCGCGCATGCCGCCTGCGCGACGAACCCGCTGCACAGCCATGCGACCAGCATGGCCCACATTCCACTTGTCTTTCTCACGCGACTCCCGATACGATGTAAATGAGAACAATTCGCATTTAATTGTAACCGAGCAGTCGGACATCGCGGGATGTCGGCTGTTTGTTCCAACGACGAAATAGTTTGTGCGGGCCCATGGCGCCCGACACACGCAACGGGGTATCAAGACATGACAGCGCAGACGGCAGCTGCTTTCCAATCCGACGGCCACCGCCACGACGCGCACGTCGCGCGAATCCGCGAGGTGCGACCGGGCCTGCGCATCCACGCGGACGACGCGACCGACGAATTCGATGCGGTGATGTCGGGGCAGTGCACGCCGGGCCTGCATCTCGTGCTGCTGCTCGAAGGTGCGCTCGACGTGTCGTACGGCGACCGGCGCGTGGTGCTGACGACGGATGCGCACCGCGCGAGCCGGGCCCCGGTGCCGCGGCCCGCGGTGCGGATGCAGTCGTTCCTGCTCAACGCGGTGCAGCCGGATACGTTCCGCCGACGGCTCAGCAAGGGCGGCTATGCACGGCGCCTCAGTCTCGCGATGTCGGGCGAGTGGCTCGGGCATCTGCAGGCTGCGAGCCGCGGCATGCTGCCGGAGCGGCTGGACGCGATGCTGTCCGCACACCTGGCGATCCGCTTCTGGCAGCCGACGCCGCGTGCGACGGCACTGGCCGAGCAGATCGTGCGGCCGCCGACCTACCAGCCGATGCTGCAGGCAATCTATCTCGAAAGTCGCGTGCTGGAATTGCTGGCCGAGGCGTTCGCGCCGCTCGAGGCGGAGGCGGTGGACGCCGCACCGGCGCAGGATGCGGCGCTCGGATCGCGCGACTACCGCCGGATGGCGGAATTGCGCGCGTTTCTGGCGAGCGATGCGGCGCAGGACTTGTCGCTCGACGATATCGCGCGTCATGCCGGCATGAGCACGAATGCGATGCAGCGCCAGTTCCGGGCCGCCTACGGCACGACGGTATTCGACTTCATCCGCGAACATCACCTGCAGCGCGCGCGGCTTGCGCTCGAGCGTGACGCGGTGAGCGTCAAGCAGGCTGCGGCGCTGGCCGGCTATACGAGCGCCGCGAATTTCGCGACCGCCTACAAGCGCCGCTTCGGCGTCACGCCGACGCTCGCGCGCCGCAGCGACCATCGCTGACGAGGCCGCCGCCGCGGCTCAAACGAGTTTGTAGCTTACGCAAAGATTTCGGCACATTACATGTTTCATAATGCAAATGAGAATCAATCACATCATGAAACATCGAAAGCGCCACCATGTCGAGTCAAGCTGCACACTTTGCATTGAAGCCGGTCGTCGTTGCCGGCCTGTACCTGATGGGCGTGTCGAGCGCGTGGGCGCAGACGCCTGATCAATCGGCCGAGCCGACTGCCGCGTCCGCTGTCGCGGCATCGCCGGCTGCCGGCGATCCGCCGGATCCGACCACGTTGAAGGCGGTCGTCGTGACGGCCAGCCGTCGCGAGCAGGCGATCCGCGAAGCGCCCGCGAGCATCTCCGTGATCACCCGCGACGACATCGAGGCGAAGCCTTACACGTCGGTTGCCGAGATCGTCAACAACGTCGAGGGCGTGAGCGTCGTCGGCGCCTCGCCGAACGACCAGGACATTTCGATCCGCGGGATGCCCGGCGAATACACGCTGCTGCTGGTCGACGGCCGTCGCCAGAACACACGTGAAACGATGAACCGCGGCAGCTCGGGCGTGCAGTCGAACCTGATGCCGCCGCTGTCCGCGATCGAGCGGATCGAGGTCGTGCGCGGGCCGATGTCGTCGCTGTACGGTGCCGATGCGATGGGCGGCGTGATCAACGTGATCACGCGCAAGGTCCCGAAGCGCTGGGGCGGCACGATCACGGCCGGCAGCGTGTGGCAGCTCGAATCGAACCAGGGCGATACGCAGAGCGTCGACTTCTGGCTCGGCGGCCCGCTGAAATCCGACGTGCTCGGGCTGCAGGCGTCCGGCCGGCTCCTGCATCGCGGCGAGGACGACATCTTCTACGCAAAAAGCGGCACGGGCGGCGCGAACGGGCAGCGGATCGGCAGCTTCGACGTGAAGCTGGCGGCGAAGCCCACGCGCAACCAGGACGTGAGCGTGAACATCGGGCGCGAGCAGCTCACCTACCTGAGCACGCCAGGCAAGAGCGCGGCGCCGCTCACGCCACGCACCGCCGCGACGGCGCTGACCGAGACGCGTCACGTGCGCGACTACTGGGGCATCACGCACGACGGTCGCTGGGGTTTCGGCAACACGACGCTGTCGCTCTATGGTGAGCGCGGCGTGCAGGACCAGTGGACGCCCACCGGCCGCGAGGCGATCCGGCCCGCGCTGACCGACACGATCCTCGAAGGCAAGGCCGAGGTGCCGTGGTGGGGCGAGCGCAACATCCTGACGGTCGGCGGCCAGCATATCTGGTCGACGCTGTCGGGCGTGGCGCGCCAGGATGCGGTGCCGCAGGGCCATGCGGCGAACTCGGACCGGATCCGGCGCAATGCGTGGGCGCTGTTCGGCGAGAACGACTACTTCTTCAACGACCGGTTCACGCTGACGACCGGCGTGCGGCTCTATCACGACGATCGCTACGGCAGCCACGTGAGCCCGCGAATCTACGGCGTCTACCAGCTCAGCCAGGCGTGGACGGTGCGTGGTGGCGTGTCGACGGGCTTCCGGCCGCCGTCGTTGCGCCAGAGCACGGGCGGCTACTGCATGACGTCGGGCGGCGCGGCGGGGGCGATGCCCGGCACGCTGTGCGGCAATCCGGATCTCAAGCCCGAGACGAGCCTGACCGAGGAGCTCGGCGTGCGCTACGACCTCGGCGACACGTATGCGGGGCTGACGCTCTTCAACAACCTGTTCAAGAACAAGGTAGCAAGCTACGACACGGGCAAGGCCGATCCGCGCTCGCCGGGCCGCAACATTTACGTGTACGACAACATCGACCGGGTCAAGCTGTACGGCCTCGAGCTTGGCGCGGGCACACGCGTGATGCGCACGCTGAAGGTGTCGGGCACCTACACGCTGACGCAGTCGCGTCGCGAAGGCAGCGGCGAGAAGGCGTTCAACGGCAGCTCGCTCGACGGCTATCCGCTCGACAAGACGCCCAAGCACAAATTCAACGTGCAGGTCGACTGGACGCCGACCGCCAAGCTCGACCTGTACGCGACGGCGAACTACATCGGCAGCGAGTCCTGGGCGGCGTTCCGCAACGGCGCGCAGGGTGTCCGCGAACGGCCGTCGACGACGACCTTCGATCTCGGCGGCCGCTACCGGATCGACAAGCGTTTCTCCGTCAACTTCGCGGTGCTGAACCTGACCAACAAGATGGTTCCGATCGACGATCGCACGCGCACGACCGGCCTGAACGGCAACTGGCTGGTCGATCAGGGGCGCCGCGTCGCGGTGAGCCTCACCGCCGAAATGTGACGACACGGCCGGTGCGACGCCGCGCCGGCCCTTCAATCTGGAGATGAATGCGATGAATGCAATATCCCGTCCTGCCGATCTATTAGCACCCCAAAACATTTGGGATCTGTATCGCGCCGATGCGCCGCTGTTCCTCGCCACGCCGGTCCATACGCTGCTCGCGGCCGATCCGGCGGAAGCGATTCCGCATGCGGATACGCCGCTGGCCGCGCGCGTGACGGAGGCGCTGCGCCGTGCGCAGGCGCAAGGGCATGCGGGCGCAGCGGTGGTCGGCGCCGTGCCGTTCGACGCCGATGCGCCGGCCGCGCTGCGGGTGGCGCACACGATGCTGCGTGCGGCACCGCGCGGCGTGCCGCGGGCGCCGGAACCGTCCGGACTGCGCTATGCGACGCGCGAGGTGCCGGCGGCCGATGCCTATGCCGATGCGGTGGCACACGCGGTCGCGCGCATTCGCGCGGGCGAGCTCGACAAGGTCGTGCTGGCGCGCACGCTGGAAGTCGACGGCGAGCAGCCGGTCGAGGTCGCGCCGCTCGTCGCGCGTCTCGCGGCCCGCAACCCGCACGGCTATACGTTTTCGGTCGATCTCGGCGAGGGGCACACGCTGCTCGGCGCGAGCCCGGAGCTGCTCGTGAACCGCTTCGGCGGCATCGTGCGCGCGAATCCGCTGGCCGGCTCCGCGCCGCGCAGCCGCGACCCCGTCGAGGACCGCCGTCGCGCGGAGGCGCTGCTGGATTCGGCCAAGGATCTCGACGAGCACCGGGTCGTCGTCGAGGCGGTGCGCGACAGCCTCGCGCCGTACTGCCGGCATCTCGACGTGCCGGCGCGCCCGTCGCTGATGCACACCGAAACGATGTGGCATCTGTCCACCGAAGTGCGTGGCGAAACGGAAGCCGACGCGTTGACGCTCGCGCTTGCGCTGCATCCGACGCCGGCGGTCTGCGGTGCGCCGCGTGATGCGGCCCGCGCGTGCATTCGCGCGGCCGAGCCGTTCGACCGCGGGTTCTACGCGGGGATGCTCGGCTGGGTCGATGCGCGCGGCGATGGCGAATGGATCGTGACGATCCGTTGCGCACAGGCGTTCGATCGCACGCTGCGGCTCTATGCCGGAGCGGGTGTCGTCGCCGAGTCGACGCCCGACGGCGAGCGGGCCGAAACGGCGGCCAAGTTCAGGACGATGCTGGATGCGCTGGGGATTCGCCACGACGCCGCATCGGGCGGCACCCGGGAGGCGGCATGACGATCGCGCATGGCACGCCGTGGCCGGCCGCGCTGGCCGACACGTACCGGAAAAAGGGCTATTGGCGCGGCGAGTCGTTCGCCCGGTGGTTCGATGCGCGCGTCGCGCAATTCGGCGACCGGACGGCGCTCGTGCAGGGCGACCTGCGCTGGTCGTACCGGACCCTTGCGCGAGAGGCGCAACGCATTGCGCGCGCACTGAGCGCGGCGGGCATCGCGCCAGGCGATCGCGTGGTGTTGCAATTGCCGAACTGCGCGGCCTTCTTCGCGACGACGTTCGCGCTGTTCCGCATCGGTGCGTTGCCGGTCTTTGCATTGCCCGCGCACCGGCGTCGCGAGATCGGTTTCTTCTGCCAGCACACGGGCGCGGTCGCGTACATCGCGGCGCAATCTCACGATGGTTTCGACTACCGGTCGCTCGCGCGCGACGTGCAGGCCGACGCGCCGACGCTGAAGCACGTGTTGTTCACGACACCGGGCAACGCCGGACTCGATCTGCCCGATGCGCCGGACGCCGCATTGCCGCCCGGGCCGCTCGCGCACGAGGTGGCGTTCCTGCAGTTGTCGGGCGGCAGCACGGGCACGCCGAAGCTGATCCCGCGCACGCACGACGATTATCTGTACAGCGTGCGGGAGAGCGCGCGCATCTGCGGGCTGAGCGAACGCACCGTCTATCTCGCCGCGCTGCCGGCCGCGCACAACTACGCGCTCAGTTCGCCGGGCTCATTCGGCGTCTTCGACGCGGGCGGCACGGTCGTGCTGTGCGACAGCGCCAGCCCCGACGTTGCATTCGACGTAATCGAACGTGAACGCGTGACTGTGGTTGCGCTCGTGCCGCCGCTCGTGCTCGTGTGGCTGACGGCCGCTGCGCGGCGCGGCGGCGCGCCGGCGAGTCTCGAACTCGTGCAGGTCGGCGGGGCGCGGTTCGATCCGGCACTGGCCGCGCGCGCGGCGGACGGCTTCGGCGCGCAGCTCCAGCAGGTGTTCGGGATGGCGGAAGGGCTCGTCAACTACACGCGGCTGGGCGATCCGCGCGACGTCGTGATCGCCACCCAGGGGCGGCCGATCTCGCCGGACGACGAGATTCTCGTGGTCGACGACGACGATCGTCCGGTCGTACCGGGCGAGGTCGGTCACCTGCTGACGCGTGGCCCGTACACGATCCGTGGCTACTACGACGCGCCGGCGCACAACGCGCGTGCGTTCACCGCGGACGGCTTCTATCGCACCGGCGATCGCGTGCGGATCACCGACGGCGGCTATCTCGTCGTCGAGGGGCGCGCGAAGGACCAGATCAATCGGGGCGGCGAAAAGATTCCCGCGGAGGAGATCGAGCACCTGCTGCTGGCGCATCCGGGGGTTGCCGACGCGGCACTCGTGCCGATGCCGGATCCGTATCTCGGCGAGCGCAGTTGCGCGTACGTGATTCGCGGTGCGACGGCACCGAGCGCGGCGGATCTCGTGCGGTTCGTGCGCGAGCAGGGCGTCGCGACCTACAAGGTGCCGGACCGGATCGAGTTCGTCGATGCGTTCCCGAAGACCCCGGTGGGCAAGATCGACAAGCGGGCGCTGCGGCAACGCATCGCCGATTGCCTGGCCGACCTGCCTGCCTGACGTCCGGTACCGAGGCAATTCCCGATCCATTCATTGTTACGACGCTTCACGACGCATTCCAACATGGCCATTCCGAAAATCGCTTCCTATCCGATGCCGGCAGACCTGCCGGCCAACCGCGTGACCTGGCAATTCGAGCCGCGCCGCGCGGCGCTGCTCGTGCACGACATGCAGGACTATTTCCTCGACTTCTACGATCGCGGTGCGGCGCCGGTGCCGTCGTTGCTGGCCGGCGTGCGGCGCCTGATCGATTTCGCGCATGCGGCGGGGATGCCCGCTTATTACACCGCGCAGCCGGCGACCCAGGCGCCGGCGGATCGCGCGCTCCTGACCGACATGTGGGGCCCGGGACTGACCGCGCAGCCGGCGCGCGCGGCGATCAGCGAGATCGTCGCACCGGTGCCCGGCGACACGGTGCTCGACAAATGGCGCTACAGCGCATTCCGGCGCTCGGATCTCGATACCCGGCTGCGCGCACAGGGGCGCGACCAGCTTGTGATCTGCGGGATCTACGCGCACATCGGCTGCCTGATGACTGCGTGCGACGCCTTCATGCGCGACATCAAGCCGTTTTTCGTCGGCGATGCGCTCGCGGATTTCTCGGAGCGCGAGCACCGGATGGCGCTCGAGTATGTCGCGGGACGCTGCGGCAGCGTCGTGTCGGTCGACACGCTCGTCAGTGCTACCCACGACGATCTCGCGACGCCGACCCTCGACGACGTCGCGCGGCGGGTCGCCGAAAGCCTGCGCATTCCGGCCGCGACGCTGAGCGCGGACGCCAACCTCGTCGATTGCGGCGTCGATTCGATTCGCATGATGACGTTCGTCGAGCAGTGGCGGGCCGACGGGCACGACGTCACGTTCGTGCAACTCGCCGAACAGCCGACGCTGGAAGCGTGGACGCGCCTGCTGCAACGCACCGCGCAGGTGCCTGCATGACCGGGCACGACATGCCCGGCATCCGTCCGGCGCCGTTCGCCAGCACGGCGGAAGTCACGCTGGCACAGGCCGATCGCGTGCTGTTCAAGCTGTGCAAGCACTACGCGATCAAGGTGCCCGTCGTGTTCGACGCGCACCGTGCGACCGTCGACTTCCCGTACGGCACCTGCCGGATGCAGCGGACCGACGATCGGTTGCGGATGCGCTGCGAAGCCGATACGGCCGACAAGCTCGCGCAGATCCAGTACGTGATGGACGAGCACCTGGTGCTGATGTCCCGCAATCGCGAACTCGTGATTGCGTGGCAGCAGGCCGACTGACGACGTGCATTTCCGGTTCAACGCTTATTCGCGATATCTCCATTCATGCAACTCGAAGAACGACCGATGGAACGGCCGATACGCGCGACATCCGCGCAATACGGAATCTGGGTCGCGCAACAGGTCGATCCCGACGATCCGGGCTACCTGACAGCCGAAACCATCGAACTTGACGGCGCGCTCGACGTCGATGCGCTTACCGGAAGCGTCGAGGCGGTGCTCGATCATGCCGACGCGCTGCACATGCGTTTCGCGTGGGCCGACGATACGCTCTGGCAGTATCGCCGCGCGCCGGCCACGCGGCTGCCGCTCGTGGACCTGTCGATGCAGGCGGATCCCGGGCAGGCGGCGCGGGACTGGATGAAGGCCTCGCTGTCGGTGTGCTGCGATGTCACGTCCGATCCGCTGTATCGCACGGCGCTGTTGCGGCTCTCGCCGACGCGGCACTGGTGGTACCTGCAGGTTCATCACATCGTGCTGGACGGCTTCGGCTACGGGCTCCTGCAGCAAGCCGTCGCGGCACGCTACAACGCGCGTGTCGGCAAGGCGCCCGTGCCGACGTTGCCCGACTGGCGTGTGGATCGCGTGGTCGAAGCCGAAGCGAGTTATCGCGCGAACGGCGGCTTCGAAGCCGATCGCGTGTTCTGGCGCGGATACCTGCGCGACCTGCCCGCGCCGCTCGAGCTCGCGCCGAAGCAGGACGTGGCGCCTGATGCGTCGCGGGCCACGCGCGTGATCGATGGCGCCCGGCTGGCGCGGCTCAGGGATGCCGCGGCGCACGCGGGCGTCGACTGGAACGCGTGGTTGCTGTGCGCGACCGGGATCTGGCTGGCAAGACAGGGCGGGCAGCGCGACCTGACGCTCGGGTTGCCGGTGATGAACCGGCTCGGCACGCCGGCGCTCGGCGTGCCATGCATGGCGATGAATATCGTGCCGTTTCGCGTGCATGTCGACGCAGGCCATTCGCCGCGCGATCTCGCGCGTGCCTGTTCGGATCAGCTGCGCGCGATCCGGCCGCACCTGTATTACCGGTACGGCTGGATTCGCGGCGATCTGGGCCTGCTCGAGCGCAACGTGTTCCTGTTCAACCAGGCCGTCAACGTGATGCCGTTCGAGCGGCAGGTCGCGTTTCGCGGGCTGGCGAGCGATACGCGCGCGGTAAGCGGTGGGCCGGTGAAGGACCTGAACGTGACGCTCGCCGTGCGCGGCGGCGCGTGGCATCTGACGCTCGAGGCCAATCCGAATGCGTACGACGCCGACACGCTGGCGGCGTACGTGCAAAGCTTCGTGGACTGGCTCGACACGTTCGCTGCGTGCGCGGCCGACGAACCGGTCGCGCGCCTGCTCGACGACATGCCGCCGCCGTCGATCGTGCGTGGCGCGCCGCTCCCCGGGCCGCACGACGACGTGATCGCGCTGATCGAACGCGTGGCACGCGACGCGCCTGCGCACACGGCGATCGAAGCCGGGGAGCGTCGTGTCGACTATCGCACGTTGCTCGCCGACACCGCGGCGCTGGCGGACGCGCTCGCCCGGCGTGGCGTGACGCAGCAGACGCGCGTCGCGATCGCGGCGCCGCGTGCGCCGGACGTGATCGCTGCAATGCTGGCCGTGCTGAAGCTGGGCGCCGTTATCGTGCCGCTCGACCCGGACGGGCCGCCGCAACGCACGGCTGCGATGCTCGCGGACGCGTCGCCGGCGATCGTCATCACGCGCGGCGCACACCGTGCATGTGCGGGCGCGTGCCCGGTGTTCGATCTCGACGCGGCGTGCGCGCCGGCGACGCGGCATGCGCCGGCCGGCGACGCACCGGTGCCGGATTCGCTGCCCGCGTATCTGCTGTACACGTCGGGATCGACCGGCCGCCCGAACGGCGTGCTGACCGGACGCGGCGCGCTCGGCCAGTTCGTCGCGAGCACGCGCGACCTGTATTGCATCGGGCCGGGCGATCGCGTGCTGCAGTTCGCACCGCTGCATTTCGACGCGAGCTTCGAGGAAGTCTTCGCCACGCTGTGCCATGGCGCGACGCTCGTGCTGCGGGACGATGCGATGCTCGATTCGGTCGAAACGTTCACGGCGGAAGTCGAGCGGCGCGGCATCACCGTGCTCGACCTGCCGACCGCCTACTGGCACGTGCTCGCGCATGCGCTCGACGCACGCCATGCGCAGCGCCTCGACCGTGTGCGCCTGACGATCATCGGCGGCGAGGCCGCGTTGCCGGAGCGGATCCGGCGCTGGCGCGCGCACCTGCCGGACCGGGTGCTGCTCAATACCTACGGACCGACCGAGGCGACGATCATCGCGACCGCGGCATGCGTCGGCGGCCCGCAGGCAGTCTGGCAGGAGGGCGAACCGGTGCCGATCGGCACGCCGCGCGCGGGCGTCGACGCGTGCATCGTCGACGGGCGCGCGTACCCGGTCGCCGCGGGGTGCACTGGCGAACTGGTGCTGTGCGGCGACGGGCTGGCGCTCGCGTATGCGGGCAATCCCGCGCTGACAGCTGAACGCTTCGTCACGTTGCCGCGCGGCGGGCAGCGCGCGTACCGCACCGGCGATCTCGCGACGCTGCGCGACGGCCGGCTGTATTTCGACGGCCGGATCGATCACGAAGTGAAGATCAGCGGCGTGCGCATCGACCCGCGCGAGATCGAGGACGCGCTGCTGCGCGAACCGGACGTGCGCGAGGCGGCGGTCGTTGCCTCCCGCAGCGGTGCCGGCACGGTGACGCTCGCGGCGTTCGTCGCCGGGTCGGCCGAGCCTGCCGCGTTGCGCATGCAACTGGCGCAGCGGTTGCCGGCGGCCGCGATTCCGGACCGCTGGCACGTGCTCGAACGGCTGCCGCGCAACGCGAACGGCAAGATCGATCGCAACGCGCTGCAGCGTGCCGATGCGCGGCGTGACGAGGCGGCCGACGATCCGCGCGCCGGTGCGCTCGAGCGGCAGGTGATGGCCGTGTGGCGGAACGTGCTCGGCGATGTCGCGCTGACGCCGGGCAGCAATTTCTTCGACATCGGCGGCAAGTCGCTGCAGGCGATGCAGGCGAGCGCGAGGCTCGCGGCGGAACTCGGGCGCGACGTGCCTGTCTCGATGCTGTTCCGGCATCCGACGATCGCGATGCTGACAGCCGCATTGCGTACGCCGCTGGCGTACCGGCCGCGCACCGAGCGCAACGCATTTGCGCCGCACCTGGCGATCCAGTCGGGCTCGGGTGCCGCGCCGCGGCTCATCTGCATCCATCCGGCCGATGGCCTCGCGTGGAGTTACCTGCGGCTGGCCGCCTATCTGCCCGACGCGACGATCGACGGGTTGCAGCTTTCGGTCGACGACACGCGCGATGCAGCCGATTTCGACGCACTGGTGCAAACCTATGTGCGGCGCGTACGGGCATTGCAGCCCGACGGGCCGTATCACCTGCTGGGCTGGTCGCTCGGCGGCGCGCTGGCGTATGGCGTCGCGGCGGCGCTGGCGTGCGACGGCGACGAGGTCGGTACGCTCGCGCTGATGGACAGCTATCCGTCGTCGGCATGGACGGCGCAGCCGATGCCGGCTTGCGGCGACGCGCTGCGGATCCTGCTGACCGTCAACGGCGATTTCGATACGGCCGACCTGTCCGACACCGTGCTGCGACAACGCCTGCTGCGCGCGAACAGCCCGTTTGCGGCGCTCGGCGGTGCCGGCCTCGATGCGTTCGTCGCGGCGACGCTGCGGCAGATGCGCCTGTTTCGCGCGGCATCGACGCCGCGCTACGACGGCGAACTGCTGCTTTTCAATGCGACCCGCAAGCGGCAGGGCATGCCGACGCCCGAGCGCTGGCATGCGCATCGGCCTTCGGGGACGCTGACCTGCCATGCGCTCGACTGCTCGCACGACGGCATGTCGGACCCCGAATCGATGGCGGCGATCGGCGCCATCCTCACCGAACGGCTCGCCGCAACGGCGGGCCCGGATCTTCAATCACGGAATTCGAATCGATGAACAGCAATCCGAACCTGACTTTCCCGGCAGGTATCGCCGTCGTGACCGGTGCGGCGCGCGGCATCGGCGCCGCGGTCGTGCGCGCGCTTGCCACACACGGCGTGGACGTGGCCGCCTTCGACATGGATGGCGACGCGCTGGCGCGCACGATCGCCGACCACCCGCCGGCGCCAGGGCGCGTGCACGCGTTTTCGGTCGACGTCGCCGACGCGCGTGCGGTGCAGGTCGCCGTCGAACGGGTGGAATCATCTGTCGGCCCGATCGGCATGCTCGCCAACGTTGCCGGCGTGCTGCGGCTCTCGAGCGCGGCGTCGCTGACGGACGACGACTGGGCGCATTGCTTCGCGGTCAATGCCGACGGCGTGTTTCATCTGTCGCGCGCGGTCGCGCCGCTGATGGTCGCGCGCCGGGCGGGCGCCATCGTGACCGTCGGATCGAATGCGGCGCTCGTGCCGCGCACGCAGATGGCGGCGTA
This sequence comes from Burkholderia aenigmatica, assembly GCF_902499175.1. Classification (GTDB taxonomy): domain Bacteria; phylum Pseudomonadota; class Gammaproteobacteria; order Burkholderiales; family Burkholderiaceae; genus Burkholderia; species Burkholderia aenigmatica. The sequence goes on along the minus strand of NZ_CABVQC010000002.1, from coordinate 161,992 downwards.
CGCGGCATCGAAGGCGGCAGCCCATCAGTTCACCCGTTGCCTCGGCCTCGAACTGGCCGGACACGGCATTCGCTGCAACATCGTCGCGCCGGGATCGACCGACACGCCGATGCAGCGTCAGCTCTGGCATGGCCCGGAAGGCCCGGCGGGCGTCATCGCGGGGGCGCTCGACACCTACCGGAACGGCATTCCGCTCGGTCGCATCGCGATTCCCGACGATATCGCCGAAGCCGTGCTGTTCCTGCTGTCCGACGCGTCGCGTCACGTGACGCTGCACACGCTGTGCGTGGACGGCGGCGCGACGCTCGGCGCATGACGCGCGAACGGTTTCCGGAGCCCTCGTCATGAAACACTTCACTGCCACTACCGAACAGGGCGCGGCGGGCGCATTCGTGCAGCCGCGTCATGACGAGCGGCTGCGCGTCGGCGCGCCGCTGCCGTCACCCGACGCACTGCGCCGCGACGTGCCGGCCTCGTTTGCCGCGCGGGCGACCGTCGACGCGGGGCGCGCGCAGTTGCGGGCGATCCTCGAGCGGCGCGATGCGCGCCGGATCGTCGTCGTCGGCCCGTGCTCGATCCACGATCCCGACGCCGCGCTCGACTACGCACGCCGGCTTGCCGCGCTCGCGCATGCGGTGCGGGACACGTTCTGCGTCGTCATGCGCGTCTACTTCGAGAAGCCGCGCACGACGGTCGGATGGAAAGGGCTGATCAACGATCCGGGGCTCGACGGCAGCCATCGCATCGAGGACGGCCTGCGCACCGCGCGGCAGCTGCTCGCCGACATCAATGCGATCGGGTTGCCGGCTGCGACCGAAGCGCTCGACGTGATGACGCCGCATTATCTGGGCGATCTGGTGAGCTGGGTGGCGGTCGGCGCCCGCACGACCGAGTCGCAGATCCATCGCGAGATGGCTTCGGGTTTGCCGATGCCGGTCGGTTTCAAGAACGGGACGGACGGCCAGATCGACGTCGCGGCTCACGCGATGCTGGCCAGCATGCGGCCGCACACGTTCATCGGGATCGACGGGGCTGGCCGTCCCGCGCTGCTGCACAGCGCCGGTAATCCGCATGCGCATCTCGTGCTGCGCGGCGGCCGCCACGGACCCAACTACGACACGGCGTCGGTCGCGGCCGCGACAGACGCGTTGCGGGCCAGCCGCTTGCCGGCGAACGTGCTGATCGATTGTTCGCATGCGAACTGCGGCAAGCAGGCGATGCGGCAACTCGCCGTGCTCGACGACGTCGTCGAGCAGATGCGCGCGGGCGACGACGCGATTCGCGGCGTGATGCTCGAAAGCTTCATCGAGACGGGCGCGCAGCCGCTCGGCGGCGCGCTGCGCTACGGCTGCTCGGTGACCGATCCGTGCATCGGCTGGGACGCGACCGCGGATGCGTTGCTGCATGCACGCAACCGCCTGCTCGCGCGAGCGGGCTGACCGTGGCCGGCACCGGCCGGCCTCCTTCATTTCTCCAACACGACTCCAACACGAACGAATCATGTCGACCCCTTCCGCTGACACCCTGAACCTGCCGGCCGATGCCGGCGCGTCTTTTTTGCCGCTGCTGCTCGCGAACTTCGCGATGGTGGCGGGAACCTATGCGTTCGTCACGATCGCGGGCCCGATGGCGCGGCGCATGCATCTCGAACCGCTGCACGTCGGTGCGATCATCGGCATCGTCGGACTCGTGTGGATGCTGGTCGCGCCGCGCTGGGCGCGGGTCGCGGATCGGCGCGGACGGCTGCCGGCCATGCGCGCGGCGATCGGCGGCTTCATCGCGAGCTCGCTGCTGTTGACGGGGTACGTCGGCTGGGCGCTGCGCGACGGCGGCACGGCCGTGCCGGCCGTCTGGGTCGGCTTCGTCGCGCTGCTCGTCACGCGTGCGGCAATGGGCGGTTGCTACGCGGGCTTGCCGGTCGCCGCGACCGCGTGGATCGCGGACCGCACGGCCGTGGCGGGGCGCGCGGCGGCGATCGCCCGGTTCGGTGCCGCGGGCGCCGTCGGGATGGTGATCGCGCCGCCGCTCGCGGGCTGGATCGCCGGGTACGACATGACGCTTGCGTTGGCCGTGTTCGCGGTGTTGCCGCTCGCCGGGCTGGCCGGGTTGCGCGGCCGTCGCGACGGCCACGACGGCGCGGTGCGGCAGGCACCGCCTCGCCTGAAACCGACCGAGCCGCGCCTGCGGCTGCCCTGGTTCAGCGCGCTGGCGCTTTACAGTGCCGTCATGATCGCGAACAGCGCACTCGGGTTCTACGTGATCGACCGCCTGGGCGTGAGCGCGCAGGCCGCGCCGCTCACGACCGGGTATGCGCTCGGCAGCGCGGGCCTCGGGCTGATCGTGACGCAGGCGCTGGTCGGGCGCTTCCGGTCGGTTGCGCCCGTGCAGTGGCTGCGCTGGGGCGCGCTCGCGGGCGGCGCCGGATTCGCGTCGGTGCTGATGGCCGAGGCCACGCAGCCGCTCGCGCTGTGTGCGAGCTATCTCGTCGCGGCGTGCGGGATGGGCGCGGCGTTTCCGGCCGTGGCGGCACTGGCGAGCGCGCGGGTGGCGCCGCACGAGCAGGCTGCGTGCGCGGGCGCGATGTCGATGGCCCAGGGGCTCAGCATGGTGATCGGGCCGCTGGCCGGCGCGATGCTGTACGAGCTGCATCCGGCCATGCCGTTCGCGTCGATCGGCGTGATGCTGGCACTCGTTTCCGTTGCCGCTTCATGGCCGGGATCGCGTGCGGCGGATGCATAGCGGCGCATATGCGTGCGCCGGGCGACTCGCCGCGATACGTGCGGCGCGAACGAGGGGCCGGCGAGCCGACGCGTGACGTCAAGCTTTGTCAAATTGTGGCGATATCACGATGCCTGACGTTTCAAGCCGCATCCGAAGGCTGTCATGCGCGGGTTGATTGAGTATCCTAGGATTCGATTCGCGGTACTCACGCCGTCACAACCGGGAGGCTTCACATGAATGCACGTCTATACCGCGCGACCCTTGCCGGCGCGCTGATCGGATTGCTCGCACCGTTTTCGGTGGCGCATGCACAGCTTGGCGACGTCCTGAAGCAGGTCGGCGGCGGTGGCGATTCAGGCAGCGGCGCAGGCGGTGCGCTCGGCAACCTCGGTGGCCTCGGTAGTGCATTGACGGGCGGTGGCGGTTCGTCGCTGCTGCCGGGCAGCACCGGCAACGTCGCGGGCCTGCTGCAGTTCTGCATCCAGAACAACTATCTCGGCGGGGCGTCCGGCGGCGCGTCGTCGGTGAAGGACGCACTGATGGGCAAGCTCGGCGGCAACGCGTCGTCCGACAGCGGCTATACCAGCGGCGCGAGCGGCGTTCTCGACGCCGGCAACGGCAGCAAGCTCGACCTGAGCGGCGGCGGCCTGAAGCAGCAGGTGACCAAGCAGATCTGCGACAAGGTACTGACGCAGGCGAAGTCGCTGCTGTAAGTTTTCCGGCGCGTGGCGGTGCGGGGTGCGCGACGTACCTGCTCAGGTCGTGCCGGCAGCCACGCGTACATCATCGATGCAAAGACGGGCGGCCGCGCGATGCCGCGGCCCGCGCGCATGGACTCAATCGGCCAGCCGCTTGTCGGCGAGCGCCTTGCAGCAGTCTTCGTAGACCCATTGCACGAGTTTCGCCCGATAGTCGAGATCGTCGGTATCGACGATTTCCTCGACCGCGTCGCGCGCCCACGACGCATCGACGAACCCGGCATGCCGCTTCGCGATGTCCTGCGCGAGCGCGGCGAGCCTGGCGATCACGAGCCAGTCGGCCTGACGGTGATGGCGGTCGAGCCAGCGGTGGGCGGCCTGGACCTGGAACGTGGCGTCCGGCCACGATTCGTTGAGGTAAAACGCGCCGAGGTTGCCGCAGGTGAGCCAGCAAAGCAGCTCGAGGCGGTCTTGCGAGCCGAGGATATGGGGTGCGTCGGACATGGCAGCGCTCACGAAATACGTCGATTCCGGGCGGCGCCGGTTGCAATGAGCCGGTGCCGATAATAAAAACATAGCACGATGCGGGCCCGGCCGCGCACCCGGGCGGATGCTGACATGGCGGTGGCGAAACGGACGCTGCGCGGGCGTGGATGGCCGACGGCGAAGTGAGGGGGCAGCGGGAACGGAAAGTGCGGGAGCGCGTGACGAACCACGCGCCAGGATGCGGCCGGGGAACGGCCGCTTGCGCCGCGAAGCGGGCCCGTTGCCGGGCTCGCCGCAGCCCGGCGCGCGGGCTGCGGATGAGGAGGTTCAGGTCGTCGTGTGCGTGGCGCGCGCGATCGAGCGGATGCTGCGCTCGACGCGGATCAGGATGATCAGCACCGCGAGCGACACGAACGAGTACAGCGCGACGAGTGCGGCGACGCCGGCGTAGCGCGCGGTCTGGCCGTTCTCGGCCGCCGTTTCTTCCGCGACCTTCTTCTCGTTGTCGATCGCGGTGCGGCGTGCGTCGTAGCGCTCGGAGAAGTCGCGCATGACCGCCGACACGACGTCGGTGTACGCCTGCTCGCGCGCATATTCGTCGCCGTGCCCGGTGACCTTCTTCTTGACGCTGGCCGCGACGTCCGCGCGCGACAGCACCTTGTCGAGATACGCGATCTGCTGCTCGTAGTACGCGACGTCAGGATGGTCGTCGTCGCCGAGCACGCGCTGGAACGACGGCTCGTACGCGTCGCGATCGACCGCGTAGTCCGAAGACAGGGCCGCGCGGCCGTGCTTCTGCACGATGCCGGACAGTTGCGTCGACAGGCGCAGCGCGGGCGACGCGTTGCCGTCCTTGGCTGCCGCGCCGTCGGCGGCCGGCGTGGCCTTGGCGGGTGCGTCGTTCTCCCACGCGAACGATGCTGGATCGACCTGGATGGCCGAATCGACCTTCGGCGGTTTCGACAGGCGCGCATCGAGTGCGACCGCGCCGAATATGACCCCGCCGATCAGGACCGCGGTCGCGAACAACAGCACGATCACGCGCAGTACCTGAAGATAGCCGCCCTCGATTTTGGTCAGGATGCTCAAGGCATTCTCCTTTTTTATGATGAATGAGGCGCCGAGGCTAAAGACCTTTCGAATGGCTGTCAATCGTCATACCGGCCGGCCGAAACGCTCGCTAGAATGTCGGCTTTCCTGGAGGCGGAAAACGATGAAAATCTACGACCAGTTCTATATCGACGGCGCGTGGCGCAAACCGGCCGGCACCGGCACGATCGACGTGATCGACTCGGGCACCGAAGCCGTGATCGGCCGGATTCCGGAAGGCGTCGCATCCGACGCGCGGGACGCGATCCGCGCGGCGCGCGCAGCCTTCGACGCATGGGCGGCCACGCCGCCCGCGACGCGCGCGGGCTACCTGCGCAAGATCGTCGAGCATCTGCAGGCGCGCAGCGAGGAACTCGCGCAGTCGATCACCGGCGAAGTCGGGATGCCGATCAAGCTGTCGCGCGCGATCCAGGTCGGCGGCCCGATCTACAACTGGAAGGCGTACGCGAAGCTCGCCGAGTCGTTCGAATTCGAGGCACAGGTCGGCAACTCGCTCGTCGTGCGCGAGCCGGTCGGCGTCGTCGCGGCGATCACGCCGTGGAACTACCCGCTCAACCAGGTGACGCTGAAGGTCGCGCCGGCGCTCGCGGCCGGCTGCACGGTCGTCCTGAAGCCGTCCGAGGTCGCGCCGCTCAACGCGTTCATGCTCGCCGAGGCGATTCACGAAGCCGGGCTGCCGGCCGGCGTGTTCAACCTCGTGTGCGGCTACGGCCCGGTGGTCGGCGAGGTGCTGGCCACCGATCCGGACGTCGACATGGTGTCGTTCACGGGTTCGACGCGCGCCGGCAAGCGCGTGGCCGAACTGGCGGCCGCGGGCGTCAAGCGCGTCGCGCTCGAGCTGGGCGGCAAGTCGGCCTCGGTGATCCTCGACGATGCCGATTTCGCGACGGCGGTGAAGGGCACGGTCAACGCGTGCTACCTGAACGCGGGGCAGACCTGCTCGGCGCACACGCGCATGCTGGTGCCGGAAGCGCGCTACGACGAGGCGCGCGCGATCGCGAAGGCGGCGGCCGAAACCTACGTCGCCGGCGATCCGCGGCAGGACGCGACGCGTCTCGGCGCGCTGGCATCGGCCGTGCAGCAGCAGCGTGTGCAGGACTACATCCAGCGCGGGATCGACGAAGGCGCGGAGCTCGTGACGGGCGGCACCGGTTTGCCGGAAGGGCTCGCGAAGGGCTTCTTCGTGAAGCCGACGGTGTTCGGCCGCGTCGATCCGAAATCGACCATCGCGCAGGAAGAGATCTTCGGGCCGGTGCTGTCGATCATCACGTATCGCGATGAAGACGAGGCCGTGCGAATCGCGAACGATTCGCCGTACGGACTCGGCGGCGCGGTGTGGGCCGGCAGCGACGAACGCGCGATGGATATCGCGCGCCGCATCCGCACCGGGCAGGTCGACATCAACGGCGGCACGTGGAACATGGCCGCGCCGTTCGGCGGCTACAAGCAGTCGGGTCACGGCCGCGAAAACGGCGTGTACGGGCTCGAAGAATATCTCGAGTACAAGTCGATGCAGCTCAAGCCCGCGAAGCCGGCCTGAGCGTTTTTCGCGGCCTTAATCACGGCCTGAACCGGAAACGGCACGCTCGCGTGCCGCTTTTTTATTGACGGCCGTCAAGGTGCGCGTCGGTGGATCGTCGATCATCGCGGTTCCGATGTTCCGATGAGGTAACCGATGACCGTACGCACTTCCTTTCCGCCGCTGACGATTCGCGGCCGCACCTTGCTGCCTGTCGTGCAGGGCGGCATGGGCGTCGGCATTTCCGCGCACCGGCTCGCGGGCAGCGTCGCGCGCGAAGGCGCGGTCGGCACGATCGCGAGCATCGACCTGCGCCACCATCATGCTGACCTGCTCGCGCGTTGCCGCGCACAACCCGATCGCGCGACGCTCGAGGCCGCGAACCTCGAGGCGCTCGCCCGCGAGATCCGCCTCGCGAAGACCTACGGCGAAGGGCGCGGGATGATCGCGGTCAACGTGATGAAGGCGGTGAGCGCGCATGCGGATTACGTGCGGGTTGCGTGCGACGAGGGGGCGGACGCGATCGTGATGGGCGCGGGCCTGCCGCTCGACCTGCCCGATCTCACGCAAGGACATGACATCGCGCTGATTCCGATCCTGTCGGACAGCCGCGGGATCGCGCTCGTGCTGAAGAAGTGGATGAAGAAGGGGCGCCTGCCCGACGCGATCGTGATCGAGCATCCGGCACATGCAGGCGGCCATCTCGGCGTCACGCAGATCGACGACATGCACGACGGCCGGTTCGATTTCGCGCGCGTGCTCGACGAGACCGCGCAGGTGATGGCGTCGCTCGGGCTCGCGCGCGAAACGATCCCGCTGATCGTTGCGGGCGGGATCAACAGTCACGACACGGTGCGCGCGGCGTTCGAGGCCGGCGCGAACGGCGTGCAGGTGGGGACACCGTTCGCGGTGACGGAAGAGGGCGATGCGCATCCGCACTTCAAGCGCGTGCTCGCCGACGCGACACCCGACGACATCGTCGAATTCGTCAGCGTGACGGGGCTGCCCGCACGCGCGGTGAAAACGCCGTGGCTCGATCGTTACCTGCGCAACGAGACGCGCATCCGCACCAAGCTCGGCGCGCTGAAGCAGCGCTGCCCGACCGCGCTCGAATGCCTGAGCGTATGCGGCTTGCGCGACGGCATCGAGAAGTTCGGCCATTTCTGCATCGACACGCGGCTGGCGGCCGCGCTGCGCGGCGACGTCGCGAACGGGCTGTTCTTCCGCGGCCGCGAAGCGTTGCCGTTCGGCCGTGCGATCCGCAGCGTCCGCGATCTGCTCGACCTGCTGCTGACGGGCGGTGCGGCCGAGCCTGCGGCAAACCGTCCCACGTTTACGCTGGCTTGACGGATATCAACATGCCGAAAAGACCCTACAGGGAGAATGGAAACCATTCTTTGGGGGTCCGTACCATGCATAAAACGATTCGAACTTGTGTCACCGCTGCGGCCGTCGCAGCCGCTTTCGCCGCGATGCCTTCGTTGTCGCACGCGGCCTCGCCGGGCGACGGCATCAATCAGGGCGATGTCCTGGTTCGACTGCGCGCGATCAGCATCCAGCCGAACGAACGCGCGAGCGACACGCTGGGTGCGCTCAACGTCGGCGTGAACAACGCGATCGTGCCCGAGCTCGATTTCACGTACATGATCCGCGACTACCTCGGTGTCGAGCTGATCCTCGGCACGTCGCGGCACCAGATGACGTCGAGCGTCGGCAATCTCGGCGGCGTGGGCGTACTGCCGCCGACGCTGCTGCTGCAGTACCACTTCAATCATGCCGGCAAGGTGCGTCCGTACGTCGGCGCGGGCGTGAACTACACGTACTTCTACAACAACGGGCTCAACGTCGGCGGGCAGGGCGTGTCGATCAACAAGAGCAGCTTCGGCCCCGCGCTGCAGTTCGGCGTGGACGTGCAGGTGACGAAGAAGGTCTTCGTGAACGTCGACGTGAAGAAGATCTGGATGAGCACCGATGCGACGCTCGGCGACAAGGGCATCGGCACGCTGCACATCGATCCGCTGATCGTCGGCGTGGGCGTCGGGATGAAGTTCTAGACGCCTGCGGAAAAGAACAGAGTTGGGGTTGGCGGCATGGCAGTCGGCATGCCGCTCTTTTTTTGTGCGGCGGATTTACAGCTTGTCGTACTGGAAGCGCATCGCGGTGCCTTCGCGCGAGATGCGCTCCCAGATCGCGCGCTTTTCGTCGTCGCTCAGGAACACCCAGTTCGACACTTCGGCGGCCGTGCGGCCGCAGCCCTTGCAGACTTCGTCGAAGAGGGTCGAGCACACGCCGATGCAGGGGCTGTCGGGCAGGTCGTGGAGATTGGAGGCCATCGGAAGGGTTCACGCAGTTGAATCGTCAGCCGCCATTTTAATGCATCGCGGCCGGTCGGTCGGGCGGGTGCGGCCGGCATGCCGTACTGGTGCAGCGGCGTGACAGTACGGTCGGGTGCCGGGCGCAGCCGCCGGGCGGCTCGCGCGTCCGGCCGGCGAACGCGCGAGCCGCCGCCTGTTTTTCCCGGTGGACAGCCGCCGATTACCCGATAGAATTCCCCGGGAACGCCCCGTCGCACGGGCGGCCTGCCTGGCCGGCGGCGGGAATCTGTTCCGTTTGCGCGACACCGCCATGATTTTTTTGTGACGTAGCGCGAATGATGGTAGTTTTCGGGGTTTTCGAGGGGTGGCGCGCCAGAATGCGCCGCCATGACGAGGCAGACGGCAGCCGGGCAACGTGTCCGGCCGGAGGGAGAACGGGATGAAAGCAAAGGTAGTGGGCCGGTTCGCAGCGCTCGCGCTGTGCGTGGGTGCATCGGCGGCAGCGGCGAAGGATACGCAGCTCAATGTCTATAACTGGTCGGACTACATTGCGAAGGACACGATCCCGAACTTCGAGAAGCAGACGGGCGTCAAGGTCCGCTACGACAACTACGACAGCGACGACACGCTGCAGGCGAAGCTGCTGACGGGCAGCTCGGGCTACGACATCGTCGTGCCGACCAGCAACTACGCAGGCAAGCAGATCGCCGCCGGCATCTTCGCGCCGCTCGACAAGTCGAAGCTGCCGAACCTCAAGTACCTCGATCCGCAACTGATGGCGCTCGTCGCCGGCGCGGATCCGGGCAACAAGTTCTCGGTGCCCTGGGCGTACGGCACGACCGGTCTCGCGTACAACCTGACGAAGGCGCAGCAGGCGCTCGGCAAGGTGCCGCTCGACAACTGGGACATCCTGTTCAAGCCGGAAAACATCTCGAAGCTGAAGACCTGCGGCGTGTCGGTGCTCGACGCGCCCGACCAGATGTTCGCGGCCGCACTGCACTACATCGGCAAGGATCCGATGAGCACGAATCCGGCCGACTACAAGGCGGCGATGGAAGTGCTGAAGAAGATCCGCCCGTACATCACGCAATTCAACTCGTCGGGCTACATCAACGACCTGGTCGGCGGCGACATCTGCTTCGCGTTCGGCTGGTCGGGCGACGTCGTGATCGCGAAGCATCGCGCGATGGAAGCGAAGAAGCCGTACAAGGTCGAGTACTACATTCCGAAGGGCGGCGCGCCGGTATGGTTCGACGTGATGGCGATCCCGAAGGATGCGAAGGACAAGGATGCCGCGCTGCAGTGGATCAACTACATCGAGGATCCGAAGGTGCACGCGGCGATCACGAACGCGGTGTACTACCCGAGCGCCAACGCCGAGGCCCGCAAGTACGTGCGGCCCGACGTCGCGAACGACCCGGCCGTCTATCCGCCGGCCGACGTCGTGAAGACGCTGTTCCTGCTCAAGCCGCTGCCGCCTGAAATCCAGCGTCTGCAGACGCGTCTGTGGACCGAGCTGAAGTCGGGCCGCTGACACGCACCGATGTTCCCAGCAGTCATGAAGCCCCTGGTACCCCCGGGGGCTTTGTTCGTTCAACGCAGGAGAGAAGCAGCACATCATGAATAGCCAGTCGGGTGCGCCGGTCGCGGGCGCGCCGTCCTCCGTTTCCTCCTCCGGCGCCGATGCGCGCGCCGAGACCTTTGTCCAGATCGTCGACGTCGTCAAGAAATTCGGCGACACCGAAGCCGTGCGCAGCGTCAACCTGACCGTGCGCCAGGGCGAGCTGTTCGCGCTGCTCGGCAGCTCGGGCTGCGGCAAGTCGACGTTGCTGCGGATGCTCGCGGGCCTCGAGACGGTCACGTCGGGCAAGATCCTGATCGACGGCGAGGATCTCGCGCAGATGCCGCCGTACAAGCGGCCCGTGAACATGATGTTCCAGTCGTATGCGCTGTTCCCGCACATGTCGGTCGAGTCGAACGTCGCGTTCGGTCTCAAGCAGGAAGGCACGCCGAAGGCCGAGCTGAAGGAGCGCGTCGCATCGGCGCTCGAACTCGTGCAGATGAGCAAGTACGCGAAGCGCAAGCCGCATCAGCTGTCGGGCGGCCAGCAGCAGCGCGTCGCGCTCGCGCGCTCGCTGGTCAAGCGTCCGAAGCTGCTGCTGCTCGACGAGCCGATGTCCGCGCTCGACAAGCAGATCCGCCAGCGCACGCAGATCGAGCTCGTCAACATCCTGAACAAGGTGGGCGTCACCTGCATCATGGTCACGCACGACCAGGAAGAGGCGATGACGATGGCGAATCGCCTCGCGGTGATGAGCGAAGGGCAGATCGTGCAGATCGGCTCGCCGAACGAAGTGTACGAATATCCGAACAGCCGCTTCTCGGCGGAATTCATCGGCTCGACGAACCTGTTCGAAGGCGTGACCGTCGAGGACGAGCCCGACCACGTGTACATCGAATCGCCGGAGCTGCCGAGCCGGCTGTACGTGAGCCACGGGATCTCGGGCCCGCTCGGGATGCCGGTCACGGTGTCGGTGCGCCCCGAACGGATCGCGCTCACGCGCAAGCCGCCCGAAGGCGCGTTCAACTGGGCGCGCGGCCGGATCAGCAACGTCGCGTACATGGGCGGCTACTCGCTGTATCACGTGAGGCTCGACGCGGGCAAGACGGTGATCGCGAACGTGTCGAGCCTCGCGATTTCCGAGCTCGACACGCCGTCGCTCGGCGACGAGATCTACGTGCGCTGGAGCGCGACGGCCGGCGTGGTGCTGACGTCATGACCACCTTCAAGTCCATGCTCTCGTGGCCGGTGCGGCGCTTCAACCTGACGGGCGCCACGGCGGTCGTCGCGGGGCCGTTCACGTGGCTCGTGCTGTTCTTCCTCGTGCCGTTCGTGCTGGTCGTCAAGATCAGCTTCGCGGAGCTGCAGCTCGGCATCCCGCCGTACACGGAGCTTGCGTCGTATACCGACGGCGTCGTGCACGTCGCGCTGAACCTGTCGCACTATGCGTTCCTGTTCACGGACAGCCTGTATTTCGCGACCTACGTGAACTCGGTGTGGGTGGCCGCGATCACGACGCTGCTGTGTTTGCTGATCGGCTATCCGATGGCGTACTACATCGCGCGCTCGAACCCGGCGACCCGCAACCTGCTGATGATGGGCGTGATGCTGCCGTTCTGGACGTCGTTCCTGATCCGCGTGTACGCGTGGATCGGCATCCTGAAGAACAACGGGCTGCTGAACAACTTCCTGATGTGGATCGGCCTGACCCATACGCCGATCGAGCTGTATCGCACCAACTACGCGGTGTACATCGGGATGGTGTATTCGTACCTGCCGTTTCTCGTGATGCCGCTGTACGCGCACCTGGTGAAGATGGACCTGCGCCTGCTCGAAGCCGCTTACGACCTCGGCGCGAAGCCGTGGAAGGCGTTCGTGCAGATCACGCTGCCGTTGTCGAAGAACGGGATCATCGCGGGCTGCCTGCTCGTGTTCATCCCGGCGGTGGGCGAGTACGTGATTCCCGAGCTGCTCGGTGGCGCGAACACGCTGATGATCGGCCGCGTGATGTGGAATGAGTTCTTCAACAACGCAGACTGGCCGATGGCGTCGGCCGTGACCTGCGCGATGGTGCTGCTGCTGCTCGTGCCGATGGCGATGTTCCAGCACTTCCAGGCGAAGGAGCAGGGAGGCCGCCGATGAAGCCGAATCGTTACCTGCAGTTCGCGGCGCTGTTTGCCGGCTTCGCGTTCCTCTATATCCCGATCGTCAGCCTGATCGTCTATTCGTTCAACGAGTCGAAGCTCGTCACCGTGTGGTCGGGCTTCTCGTTCCGCTGGTACACGGCGCTGGTCGAGGACGACGAGCTGCTGACGGCCGCGTGGCTGTCGCTGAAGATCGGCGTGCTGACCGCGTTCGCGTCGGTGATCATCGGCACCTGGGCCGGTTTCGTGCTCGCCCGGATGGGGCGCTTTCGCGGCTTCGCGCTGTTCAGCGGGATGATCAACGCGCCGCTCGTGATTCCCGAGGTGATTCAGGGGATCTCGCTGCTGCTGCTGTTCATCGAACTGGCGAAGTGGATCGGCTGGCCGGCCGAGCGTGGCGTGTTCACGATCTGGCTCGGCCACGTGATGCTGTGCATCTCGTACGTGGCCATCATCGTGCAGTCGCGCGTGCGCGAGCTGAACCCGTCGCTGGAGGAAGCCGCGCTCGATCTCGGCGCGACGCCGCTGAAGGTGTTCTTCACGATCACGCTGCCGCTGATCTCGCAGGCGCTGATCGCGGGCTGGCTGCTGTCGTTCACGCTGTCGATCGACGACCTCGTGCTGTCGGCGTTCCTGTCGGGTCCCGGCTCGACGACGCTGCCGCTCGTGGTGTTCTCGCGCGTGCGCCTCGGGTTGAATCCGGAGATGAATGCGCTCGCGACGCTGTTCATCGTCGCGGTGACGGCCGGCGTCGTGATCGCGAACTTCGTGATGCTGCGGCAGGAACGCAAGCGGATGGCAGGGTTCGCGACTTGACGTTCAGGTTGTGATCGCGATGGACAACGCCCGGTGCCGACGACGAGTCGGGCCGGGCGTTTTGTTTGACGAGACGGGCTTGCAGATATGCCTCGCAAAAGTGCCAAAGCCGCTCCGAATGGCCGGCGGGCGCCACGGGAGAAAAAATTGAAGATTTCTGAATGGCTTGGCGCAAGTCTGACTGCCGCGATCGTGGCCGGCTTGCTCATCGGCATTTTGTCCGTCAGGGATTTCGGCGGTGTGTCGATCGTTTTTTCCGTGGTTGCTTTCGCGGTTGCATTTCCGGTGGCCATGCTGCTTTCGTATCCGGTCTATTGGGTTGGCACACGTCTTCCGCGGAAGGCGGTCTTGCCGATGCTGGTCATCGTGGGCGGCGTTGCAGGATCGATCGTTCTTGCGGTTTTGACCAACGCGGGATGGCCGGACGTCGCAAGGAACGGAGAAATGGTGTTGCTGTATGCGGCAATCGGAGCGATGTGCGCGGTTTCGGCGCTGGGGTATGTCGAGCGATCCAGCATTGCCGGCAGACTGCGTGAATGGCTCAAATGACGGTTACGCCGCAGCTGTTTTGATGACGATGGGCTATCGTTCCGTTGGCCGGTGGTGCCCGTTGCAGTAAAAAACGCCCGGTGCCGACGACGAGTCGGGCCGGGCGTTTTGTTCGGTGGCGCTGCGCGTGGGGCGGCGCCGCTCAGTACGCGAAGCTCTTGCCGGGCGTCGTCCAGACTGCCGTGGCGGCCGTGCACGGCTGGAGCGTCAACGTGCCGCCGGCGGCAGGCGCCAGGCAGCTGCCTGTCGACTGCGACACGAGTTGCGCCGAACCGGGTGCCGTGCCGGCTTTCACCCGCCATTGCTGATCCGCCGCACCGGCCGCGCACGTGCGCAGCAGCGCGCCGTTGGCTTGCGCGGTGAGGCAGTAGCTGTACTTGGTCTGCAGCGTACCGTCACCCGCAACGACCCACAGTTGCGGATTGAAGTGCGTGCCGCCGGACGTGCGCACCGATGCGAGTGTCGGACAGGCGCCGAGCACGGCCGGATGGCCGTCAGCCAGGCCGCCGGACGCGGTCAGGCAGGTACCGTTCGCTTTCACGAGGCCGGCTGCCGATTGCTGCGGGCCGCCGATCAGCGTCGCGACGCCGTTCGACACGGACGCATTCGCATCGCTGGCCGGGCAGGTCTTGTTGACCGTGACCGACGGCGCCGGCACCGTCACCGCGTTGCCGATCGCGTCGTACGCGTGAATGCTGAACTGCGCGTCCGTGTACGCGATCGACGTGCAACTCGTGCGGCTCGAGTTCCAGTCGAAATATTCGACCCACTGGCTGATCGACGAGACGGGCACCTGCGTCTGCGTCGTGCCGACATAGATGCTGCCGATGTCGAAGCTGTCGCCGGTCGAGCCGGGCGTCACGTCGGTGACGTTGCTCTTGAACCAGCCGGGGCCCTGGTTCGCGTCGGGCGTGATGCGGAACCGGTAGGTGTGGCCGGCCTGCCAGTCGTAGCGATAACGGCACTGCGCGCCCGCGCTGCCGTCGGTCGCCGAGCCGCTGACCGTGCAATAGCTGCCCGCGCCGATGCCGGCGCTCGCGGGCGTGCCGGGCTTCGCGGCGGTCGCGCCCCACAGGCTGAACAGGAATTGCTTGCCGACGCCTTCGCTGGCCGACACCAGCTCGGTCGACTGCAGGCCGGTATAGCCGTGCAGCGAATTGACCTGGTTCGACCAGAACACGTTCGAGTTCGGGCCCGGGTCCGTCTGCGGCGTGATGAACAGGTCGAGGGTGCCGACGCTGCGCACCGTCGACGGAAACCACGTGTTGCTGTAAAGGCCCGGCGTCGAACCGAGGAAGCCGGAGAGTGTGGGTGCCGTGGTGGCGGACAGCGTCGCGAGCCCCGCGGCCGTGCCGGCCGCGATCGTGAAGCTGCGCGCACCCGCCGGCGGCAGCGCCGCGACGGGCGGCACGTCGAGCGTGAAGCCGAGCGTGCAGGTGCCGCCGGCCGGCACCGTCATGCCCGACAGTGTCGCGCGCGACGCACCGTCGTCGGTGAGCGTGCCGCCGCAGGTGCTGGTGAGACCGTTCGCGCTGAAGCCGGCCGGCATCCCGATGAACAGCCCGGCAGCTGCGGGCGCGGTGCCGGTGTTGGTGAGCTTGAGCGTGGCCTTGTCGGTTCCACCGACCGGTGGCGACAGCGTGGCGAGCGTCAATGCGGCGGTGTAGGCCGGGGTGGCGAAAGCGGTGAGCGGTGCGAACAGCAGCGTGGCAATCGCCGCGCATCCTCGTGTGCTGATGGCCATTACAGGAATCCTTACTAGTTGTTAGATTCGATACCCGTCGCGATGGCGACGCGCCACGAATCTAGCACGGGACTCCCGGCGAATTGTGAAGATTTCGGCGTGGCGGCCTCAGCGCGATCCGGGCGCCGGCTCGTTGCCCGCGCCCGATCGTATGCCGCCTTACGCGCCGAACGCCGCCTTCGCCAGCAGCCCGAGCGCGACACACACGAGCACGGCCGCGAACCCGGCCTGCACGTGCCGCGCCGCGAGGTGGTGCGACGCGCCGCGGCCGGCGGCCATGCCGAGCGCGGTTGCGACCGTGAACCACAGCGTCACGTCGAGCGGTGCGCGCGTGCCCGACACGAGCGTCGCGAACACGCCGCCGGTGCCGACGAGCGCGATCACCATCAGCGACGTCGCGACGACGCCATGCATCGACACGTTCGTGAACTTGCGCAGCATCGGCACGATCACGAAGCCGCCGCCGACGCCGAGCAGCCCCGTCATCAGGCCCGTCATCGCACCGGTCGACGCCAGCGCGACGCCAACTGGCCAGGACCACACGAGCCGGCCCGTATCGGGATTCACGCGGCCGACGCACAGCGGCGACGCGTCGGCGTCGACCGGCGCGCGCCGCAGCGCCTGCCGCAACAGGCGGCCGGCGACGATCAGCATCGTCAGTGCGAACAGCGCGAGCAGCAGGCGTTGCGGCAGCACGTGCGCGAGCCGCACGCCGAGCGTGGTCAGCGGCACGCCGGCCACGGCCATCAGCAGCGCCGCGCGATAGCGCACGAGCCCGCGGCGGAAACCTTCGAGCGCGCCGAGCGCGGCGCTGCCAGCCACCGCGACGAGCGCGACGGGCGTGGCCTGCTGCATCGGCCAGCCCATGCCGACGACGAGCGCGGGCACCGCGAGGATGCCGCCGCCGGCGCCGGTCAGGCCGAGCACGGCACCGACGAAACCGCCCAGTACGAGGGAAATCAGCATGACGTCAGCGGGCTCCGGTCAACGTGCGATCGCGGGCTTCGCGAGCCATTCGCGGCCCTTGAGCATCGCCTTCCAGTAGAGCGGCGGCAGCACGCGCTCCTTGAGCAGCCACGCGAGCCGCGACGGGCGCTTGCTGTCGATCAGCCACGCGGGGAAGGTCGGCGCGACCTTGCCGCCGTACAGGAATTCGGCGAGCACGATCTTGCCGCGCTCGACGGTGAGCGGGCACGAGCCGTAGCCGTCATACGCGGCATCGCCGTGCGCGCGGCCGAGCGACGCGAGCAGGTTGTGCGCAACGACGGGCGCCTGCTTGCGGGCGGCCGCGGCCGTTTTCGCATTGGTCGTGTTGGTCGCGTCGCCGAGCGCGTAGATGTCCGGGAACTGCCGGTGCCGCAGCGTCGCCGGATCGACGTCGATCCAGCCGGCCGCGTCGGCGAGCGGGCTCGAACGCACGAAGTCGGGCGCCTTCTGCGGCGGCACCACATGGATCATGTCGAACGAGCGCACGACGGTTTCCTTGCCGCCGTCCGGCAGCGCGCGTGCGAACGTCGCGCGGCGTGCGGGCCCGTCGATCGAGACGAGGTTGTGGCCGAACGACAGCGCGATGTCGTAGCTTTTCACGTACTCCATCAGCGCGGGCACGTAGTCGGCGACGCCGAACAGCGCGCCGCCCGCATTCAGGAACTCGACGTTCGCGGCCTCGAGGCGGCCCGCGCGCCGCCAGTGGTCGCACGACAGGTACATCGCCTTCTGCGGCGCACCGGCGCACTTGATCGGCATCGGCGGCTGCGTGAAGAGGGCGTTGCCGCCGCGGAACGCGCGCACGAGCTCCCACGTGTACGGCGCGAGATCGTAGCGGTAGTTCGACGTGACGCCGTTGCGGCCGAGCGTGTCGGCGAGGCCGTCGATCGCGTGCCAGTCGAGCTTGAGCCCCGGACACACGACGAGCTTGCGATACCCGATGCGGCGGCAGCCGTCGAGCACGACCGTCTGCGCGTCGGGCTCGAAGCCCGCGACGGCGGCCTGGATCCGGTGCACGCCGCGCGGCAGCACGTCGGTCATCCGGCGCGCGGTGGTCTCGGGCCGGAACACGCCCGCGCCAACCATCGTCCAGCCCGGCTGGTAGTAGTGAACGTCGGCCGGATCGATCACCGCGATGTCGAGCGATGCGTCGCGCGCGAGCAGGCTCGATGCGACCGCGATGCCGGCCGCGCCCGCGCCGACGATCACGATGTCGTGCCGCGCGTCGACGGCCGGTGCCGCCTGCCTGCCGCCTTGCACGACCCGCGAGGCGAGCGCGCGCAGGTCGTAGCCGGCCGCAGCGGCCGTCGCGACGATGTCGTTCAGCGGGCGCAGGCCGGCTTGCGACAGCGCCCACAGCGTGGCCGAACGCGTGCCGCTGCGGCAGTACGCGAGCACCGGGCCTTCAAGCGACGCGACGAGCGCGCCGAACTGCGTGGCCTGGTCGTCGGTCACCTTGCCCGTATCGACCGGCAGGTAATGCACGTCGATGCCGAGCGGCGCGGCGGCGGCGCGGATCTCGGTGACGGTCGGCTGGTCGGGGCCTTCGCCGTCGGGGCGGTTGCAGATGATCGCGCGGATGCCGGCCGCGTGAAGCGCGGGCAGGTCGGCCGCCGCGATCTGCGGCGAGACCGACAGCGCGTCGGTCAGCTTGCGGATGGTCATGTCGGGGTTCTCCGGGTGGGGCGCGCGGCTCAGATCGCGTCGAGCGGGATCTTCAGGTAGCGCACGCCATTGTTTTCGGGCTCGGGCAGGTGGCCGGCGCGCATGTTGACCTGCACGGACGGCAGCATCAGCACCGGCATCGCGAGCGTGGCGTCGCGCGCGGTGCGCATCGCGACGAAATCGTCCTCGGTCACGCCGTCCTTCACGTGCACGTTCGCGAGGCGCTGCTCGGCCACGGTCGTCTCGAACTGCACGTCGCGGCCGCCTGGCTGGTAGTCGTGGCACAGGTACAGGCGCGTGTCGGGCGGCAGGCCGAGCACGCGCGCGATCGAGCGGTACAGCGTGCGCGCGTCGCCGCCCGGGAAGTCGCAGCGCGCCGTGCCGTAGTCGGGCATGAACAGCGTGTCGCCGACGAAGGCCGCGCGCTGCGTCGCGTCGTCGACGCAGTAGGTCATGCACGCGGGCGTGTGGCCCGGCGTATGCAGCGCGCGGATCGTCAGCGCGCCGAGCGCGAGCGTGTCGCCATCGTCGAGCAGCCGGTCGAACTGGCGGCCGTCCTGCGCGAAGCCGGGGCCCGCGTTGAACAGCGTGCCGAACACGTGCTGCACGCGGCGCACGTGCGAACCGATCGCGATCCGGCCGCCGACGTGTTCCTTCAGGTACGGCGCGGCCGACAGGTGGTCGGCGTGCACATGGGTTTCCAGCAGCCAGTGCACGTCCGCGCCGAGTTCGGCGACGCGGGCGATCAGCCGGTCGGCGCTGGCCGTGTGGGTGCGGCCGGATTTCGGGTCGTAGTCGAGCACGCTGTCGATCAGCGCGCACGCGCGGCTCGCGGTATCGAGCAGCAGATAGCTGACGGTGTGGGTCGCCGGGTCGAAAAAGCCTTCGACCGACAGGGTGGTGGCATCGCTCACGGGGTGTCCTCGATCGGGTTCTGCATCTTTCATCGGGATCGGTAACTCAAGAAGCGTGCCAGCCTGCATCGCAGTGCCGGCCGATCTGCCAGGGACTTGATTTGGTTCGGGTTTTGGGCGCGGCCGCAGCGATGCACAGGCGTCGGCGGCATCCGTCCGACACGATGGACTGCCACAACTGGCAGTGTCATGGCAGAATTGGCAGTCCGCCTGGCAGTTCGTCAGGCAGCCCCTTCACCGAGCGTCCGCATGAATCCGCACGACACCATCCCGATCGTCCCCGCGCCGCGCCACGACGTCATGCCCGACGTGCGCGCGCTCGTCGCGTATCTCGAGCAGGATCCGCAACCGACGATCGTCGTCGATCCCGACTACCGCATCCTCGCGGCGAACGATGCGTACCGGCGCCAGTTCGGCGTCGCCGGCGTCGAGCACGTGGGCCGGCACTGCTTCGAGGTCTCGCACCACTACGACGTGCCGTGCGACCAGGCCGGCGAGCATTGCCCGATGAAGCAGGCGCTCGAATCGCGCGGGCTGAATCGCGTACTGCACATCCACCACACACCGCGCGGCCCCGAGCATGTCGACGTCGAATTGCGGCCGATCTTCGATGCGCACGGCAACGTGATCGCGTACGTCGAGCGGCTGACGACGGTGCGCAGCGCATCCGCGCAGCCGAGTGCGGAAGGGCTCGTCGGCGGTGCCGATGCGTTCAATGCGGCGCTCGGCGCATTGCAGCGCGTGGCGCCCTCGATGCTGCCGGTGCTGCTGCTCGGCGAATCGGGCACCGGCAAGGAACTGTTCGCCCGTGCGCTGCACGAGGCGAGCGATCGCGCGATGGGGCCGTTCGTCGTCGTCGATTGCTCGGGGATCGCCGAGACGCTGTTCGAGAGCGAACTGTTCGGCTACGAGAAGGGCGCGTTCACGGGGGCGAACCAGCGCAAGCCGGGCCTCGTCGAGACTGCGCAGGGCGGCACGCTGTTTCTCGACGAGATCGGCGACGTGCCGCTGCCGATGCAGGTGAAGCTGCTGCGGCTGATCGAGTCGGGCACGTTCCGCCGTGTCGGCGGCGTCGAGGCGCTGCGCGCGGATTTCCGGCTGGTCGCGGCGACGCACAAGCCGCTGCGCGAGATGATCGACGACGGCCGGTTCCGGCAGGATCTCTACTACCGGATCAATGCGTTTCCGATTCCGTTGCCGGCATTGCGCGACCGGCGCGGGGACGTCGCGCTGCTGGCCGAGTCGATCCTGCGGCGGATCGCGAACACGCGCGCCAGTGCGGGCGACGCGGGCGCGCGGCCGTTCGCGGCCCGGCCGTTCGTGCTGACCGAGCGCGCGCGGGCGTGTCTCGATGCGTATGCGTGGCCGGGCAACATCCGCGAGCTGCGCAACGTGCTCGAGCGCGCGTGCCTGTTCGCGGACGACGGGGCGATCCGCGTCGAGCATCTGCCGGCCGAGCTGGTTGTCGCATCGGCGGTGCCGCAGGAGGGGGC
The DNA here is from genome assembly GCF_902499175.1 of Burkholderia aenigmatica. Lineage (GTDB taxonomy): Bacteria > Pseudomonadota > Gammaproteobacteria > Burkholderiales > Burkholderiaceae > Burkholderia > Burkholderia aenigmatica. Next base: position 141,270 of record NZ_CABVQC010000002.1, on the reverse strand, counting down.
GGCTGGTGTGCTGACGGATGCCGAACTCGTGCGGATCGCGAGCGGGTTCGCCGGCACGCGCAAGGCACTGGCCGAACGGACGGGAATGAGCGAGCGGACGCTGTACCGCCGCCTGAAGGCGCTCGGGCTCGGGTCGCGCGGTGGGTGAGCGGGGCGCATCGAAGGGGTGGCAGCGCGATGTGGCCATGCGGATAATGGCGCGTTCAATCCGGGGTCGTCTTCATTCATGAAACAGGTCTTTGCCGCGAGCCGCTGGCTCGCCGTTGCCGCCGTCGCGTCGTGGCTCAACCCGGTGCAGGCTGCCGAATACAAGTGGACCGACGCGGCCGGCGCACATGCCGTCACGTTCGCGACCACCGAACAGGGCGACGACGTGCATCTCCGGGTGGTCGGCACGCTGAACGGGCAGCCCGACTGGTCGGTGCGTGACGACGTGACCGAATGCGGCGAGGACAAGGTGCTCGACGTCGTGCCCGCGTCGGTCGAGATGCCCGACCTGCTCGGCAACGGCCGCAGGCAGTTCCTGTTTGCGTACAAGATCGGCTGCCGCGGCGACGTCAGCCCCGATGCAGTCAAGTACTTCCTGATCGACCAGGGGAAAAAGTACGTACTGCGCGGCGAGGAAGTGCTGACGCACCGGGGCAAGCGTTTCGACGGCGGCGCGGCGCCCGTGCCGAATGCGGACCTGAAAGCCCAACCCGCGTTCCTGCGCTACATGACGAAGCATTGGCACGGGATCAGCGTGCGCGACTATCAATAGGCACGCGCTCGGCGGTCGCGACGGTGCGTGCGACACGCGCCTGTCGACGCGGGCCGGACATGCCGAGCGATAATAAATCATGGCAGAACGACGATTAATTATCGTTTTACGATAATTATCGGTGTACACTCGACGCACGTTCATTCCCCGTCGAGGACTTCGCATGCATTCCGATCGCATTGCCCGTATCAGCCAGCAGATGGCCACCGTCACGCTGTGGTTCATCGTCGGCATGCTGGTGCTCAACGCCGGGTGCTGGGCGTTTCCGTCGCTGAACACGGCCTCCGGGCCCGGCCTCGTATTCGGCCTCACCGATTCGGTGATCTCGAACCTGAGCGTGGACGTCGCCGCCTTCCCGTGGTGGCAGAAGGCGGTCGGCATCCTGCTGTCGAGCGTGCCGCTGATCGCGCTTGCGAACGGCCTGCGTCATCTGCGCGCGCTGTTCCGTACCTACGCGCGCCGCGACTATTTCTCCGCGCAAGCTGCCGGCCATCTCGGCAAGACGGGCCGGGCGATCGGCCTGTGGGTGTTGCTGAGCCTGCTGTGCGAACCGCTTCTGAGCGTGTGGGCGACGTTGCGCGAACCGGTCGGCCATCGCGTGGTCAGCATCGGCTTCAGCCTGCCGTACGTGGTCGCGCTGTTCACCGCGGCCTGCATTGCGGTCATCGCGCACATTCTCCGGCAGGCGAGCGAGCTCGATGCCGAACATCGCCAGTTCGTCTGAGGCGCGCCATGTCGATCGTGGTCAAGCTCGATGTGATGCTCGCGACGCGCAAGGTCCGCTCGAAGGATCTCGCGGCGGCCGTTGGCATCACCGAACAGAATCTGTCGCTGCTCAAGCAAGGGAAGGTCAAGGGCATCCGTTTCGCGACGCTCGAGGCGATCTGCCGCTATCTCGACTGCCAGCCCGGCGACCTGCTCGCGTTCAGCGATGACGGCGTCGGCGAGGCGGACTGACACATCGCAACCGCCAGGTGGCGGGGCGGCGCCGGTCGCGCGTCGTCGCGCCGGCCGTGCGCCGCGCGCGGGTTGCAAAGGGTGAAGCGGACGGCGCGCGGGCAATCCGCCCGCCGCCCGCATCGTCATGCGCTCAATGCGCTCAACGTGTTCATTGCGCGGGCGCAAGCTGCGCCATCGCGTCCCGCACGAAACCGATCAACGTGTCGTCGATCCACGAATCCTGCGTCAGTGACGGCTCGTTCATCATCGCGTGGCGGAATTTCGCATGCGTGGCCGGATCGGTGCCGGCATAGCTGCAGAACAGCGCGAGCCAGCGCTGCGCGAGCGCGCGGCCTTCCGGTGAATCCGGCTTGGCGCCCGCATCGATCGCATCGCGCACGTCGCCCATCAGTTGCGGCCATGCCATCGCGCTTTCGCCGTAGTGCGCCCGCATGAAGCGGATCTCGTCCGGCGCGAGATACTTCTCGAAGATCCGCATCTTGGTTTCCGACGACGCGCGCAGCACATAGTCGCGCAACGCAGTCGAAATGCCGATCTTCGACTGCATCGCCGGTTCGTGTTCGTGCATCAGGTTCAGCTTCGCCAGCAGCCGCGGGTCGTTGTTCGTGTCGCGCACGAGCAGCGCCATCCAGCGGCTGGCGAGCACACGGGTGCGGTCGTCCTCGGCGGGTACGCCCGCGTCGTGCAGCGCGCGGACTGAGCCGACGAGCGCGATCCATTCGGCGTCGCCCGCCTGGCTCTTCTGGTACATCGGCAGGCGCGCGAGTTCTTCCTCGGAAAAATATTTGTCGTACACGGTCATCAACTCCAGTGTGGTGAGCCAATCAGCCAGCTCCGGCTCCGTACCCGCGGCAAGCTGCGCATGCAGGCTGACGAGCCGCTCGCGCAGCTGCGCGGTCTGCGCAAGCTGACGGTCGAGCAGCGCGATCTGCTTCGCGACGAGCTCGACGAGCGGGGTGTCGGGCTGGTTCAGGTGGTCGCCGATTTCGGTGAGCGACAGGCCGAAGCAACGCAGCGCCTGGATCTGGTGGAGCCGGGCGATGTCGTGGCGGTCGTACAGCCGGTAGCCGTTGTCGGCGCGCGCCGAAGGCGTCAGCAGACCGATCGCGTGATAGTGATGAAGCGTGCGGACGGTCAGCCCGCTGCGTTTCGCCAGTTCTCCCACTTTCAGTCGCATTCGTTCCTCCGTTCGGTACGCACACTGGAGTCTCGAACGTTACGCTACGTGAGGGTCAAGCGGAAGATCGGGAATCGGGTGCGCGGGGGGATTTCGCGCGCACCCGACGGCAGGGCTGGTTTATTGCGGCGCAGGCGGAGTGTCGGCGGTGGCGGCGCGTGCTTGCTGGCCGGTTGGGTTGTCGGCCGCCTTGTCGGTCTTGCCGGACGGGCCGGACTTGTCGGCCTTGTCGACCGGCGGCGTGCCCATCGCCTGGTAAAGCCGTGCGGTATCCGCGAACCGCGCGCCGGTCGCACGGATCTCGTCGAGCCGCGCGTTGCGATACTGCAGCTCGCTGGCACGCGCGGCCGACGGCGGCAGTGCGCCGAGCCGCACGCGGGCCGCCGCGTCGTCGTACGCGCCGCGCGCGGACAGCGCGGCGCGGGACGACGCGTCGAGCGCCTCGGCATCGTGTTCGAGCGCCGCGAGCGCATCGGCGACGTTCTGGAATGCGCCGAGCACGGCCTGCTTGTACTGGTCGACCGCGGCCTCGTAGGTCGCCTTCGCCGCGCGGCGCTGCGCGAGCAGGGCACCGCCGTGGAAGATCGGCTGGCTCAGCGATGCGCCGATGTTCCAGATCGAACCGGCGCCCGACAGCATCGTCGGCCAGCTGAAGCCGCCTTTACCCATCGCAGCCGACAGCGACAGCTGCGGGAACATCTGCGCGGTCGCGAGGCCCACTTCGGCCGCGGCCGCCTTCAGCCCCGCGTCGGCCGCCTGGATGTCCGGGCGGCTTTGCAGCAGGTCCGACGGCACGACGACGGGCACCTGTTCGGGCAGGTGCAGATCGGCGAGCGTGAGGTCGGCCGGCGGCCGGTCGGGCGTGCGGCCGACCAGCACCGCGAGCGCATGGCGTGCCGAGTCGCGTTGCTGGCGCAGCGCGGGCAGGCTCGCCGCGAACGTGTCGGCGCTTTGCCGCGCGTTCAGTGCGTCGCTGCGCGAGGCGGAACCGAGCGCGTAGCGGCGTTCGGCGTCGTGCGCCTGGTCGTTGGCGAGCGCGACGAGCCGCTCGGTCGTGTGGATCTGCGCGTTCAGCACCGACACCGTGATCGACGCGGTGACGATGTTCGCGGCCAGCGCGCGCCGCGCGGATTCGAGCTGGAACGCGCTGACGTCGACGCGTCGTGCCAGCGCGCGGTTCGCGAAACGCGACGCGCCGAACAGGTCGATCGTGTAGCTCGCCTGCAGCTGCCCGACGAACGTGTCGTACAGCAGTGTCGGCGCGCCGAGCGCGGGAATCGGCACGCCGAGCGCACGCTGGCGCGTGGCCTGGCCGCCCGCTTCGATCGACGGCAGCATCGAGCTGCCGATCTGCCCGCGCAACTGTTCGCGCGCGGCATCGAGCGAGTGCGATGCCGCGCTCAAGGTCGGGCTGTTGCGCAGCCCTTCGTCGACGAGCGCATTCAGCGCATCGGAGCGGTACTGTTTCCACCAGTCGGGCACCGGCTGTGCGCCGACCTCGAACTGCTGCGCGACGCCTTGCGCGGACACCGTCTGCTGGACTTGCGGCGTGGTGCCGTAATGCGCGGGAGACGGCATCGCGGGCGGCTCGCCGCTCGGCGCGAACCAGGAACAGCCCGCGAGCGGGCCGGCGAGGCTCGCCACGGCGAGTGCCCGCACGGCTTGTGTTTTCAGGTTCATCGATCGATCCATGGTCAGGCTCCCGACGGCGCGGCCGGCGTGCTGCCGTCATGCGGCGGGTCGTCCTGCGGGTCGCGTTCGTCGCGCTTCACGCGGAACCACGTCGCGTACAGCGCAGGCAGGTAGAACAGCGTCAGCACGGTCGCGCTCGTGATGCCGCCCATCAGCGCGGTCGCCATCGGCCCGAAGAAGTTCGAACGCAGCAGCGGGATCAGCGCGAGCACGGCGGCCGCAGCCGTCAGCGTGATCGGGCGGAAGCGCCGCACGGTCGCGCCGATGATCGCGTCGATGCGACGGTGGCCGACCGCGATGTCCTGCTCGATCTGGTCGACGAGGATCACCGAGTTGCGCATGATGATCCCGAACATCGCGATCACGCCGAGCATCGCGACGAAGCCGAACGGCTGCCCGAACAGCAGCAGCGTGGCGACCACGCCGATCAGCCCGAGCGGCGCGGTCAGCACGACCATCAGCACGCGCGAGAAGCTCTGCAGCTGGATCATCAGCAGCGTGAACACGGCGATCGCCATCAGCGGCATCTGCGCGTTGATCGAGTTCTGCGCCTTCGCGCTTTCCTCGACCGAGCCGCCGATGTTGATCTGATAGCCGACCGGCAACTGCGCGCGCAACGCGTTCAGCTTCGCGTCGACCGCGTGCGTGACGTCGATGCCCTGCGCGCCGGCGCGCACGTCCGACTGCACGGTGATGGTCGGCTGGCGGTCGCGCTCCCATACGACGCCGTATTCGAGCGTCGGCTTGAAGCGGCCGAGCGAGCCGAGCGGCACCGGGCCGTTCGGGGTCGGCAGCGCGAGGCCCGCCAGCTTCGCGGGGTCGACACGGTCGGCCCGCGGCGCGCGCAGATCGACCGCGATCAGCTTGTCGCGCTCGCGGTACTGCGTGACGGTCGTGCCGGACAGCGTCATCGCGAGGAAGCTCGATACATCCTGCGACGTGACGTTCAGCTCGCGTGCCTTCTTCTGGTCGATCTCGAAGCGCACCGAGCGCTCGGCCGGCTCGTCCCAGTCGAACTGCACGTTGACCGTGCGCGCGTCGCCGCGCATCGTCGCCGCGACTTTCTCGGCGATCGAGCGGACCGTCGCGATGCTGTCGCCGCTCACGCGGAACTGCACCGGGTAGCCGACCGGCGGGCCGTTCTCGAGCCGCGACAGCCGCCAGCGCACGGCCGGGAACTGCTCGCGCAACGTGGTTTCGAGCCAGGTCGCGAGCTTCTCGCGGTCCTTCACCGATTTCGCGGTGATCACGAACTGCGCGAAGTTTGGCAACTGAAGCTGCTGGTCGAGCGGCAGGTAGAAGCGCGGCGCGCCGCTGCCGACGAAGTTCACCGAATGATCGATCTCGGGACGCTTGTCGATCACTTTCTCGAGGCGTTCGGTCTCGCGCAGCGTCGCCGCGAACGACCCGCCTTCGGGCAGCCGCAGGTCGACGAGCAGCTCGGGGCGGTCGGAACTCGGGAAGAACTGCTGCGGCACCAGCGAGAAGCCCATCAGCGCGACGACGAAGAGTGCACCGGTGATCAGCAGCACGACGAAGCGCCGCTCGATGCACCAGTCGATCCAGCCGCGCAGCCGCCGGTAGAAACGCGTGTCGTAGATGTCGTGCTCGTGGTCTTCCGGCAGGTGCGCCTCGTGCGCGTGCCGCTTGCGTTCGGGCAGCAGGTGGAAGCCGAGCAGCGGGATCAGCACGACCGCCGCGAACCACGACGCGATCAGCGCGATCGCCGACACCTCGAAAATCGAGCGCGTGTATTCGCCGGTGCTCGATTTCGCGAGCGCGATCGGCAGGAAGCCCGACACGGTGACGAGTGTGCCGGTCAGCATCGGGAATGCGGTGCTCGTATAGGCGAACGCGGCGGCGCGTGCGCGCGTGTAGCCCTGTTCGAGCTTCACGGCCATCATCTCGACGGCGATGATCGCGTCGTCGACGAGCAGCCCGAGCGCGAGCACGAGCGTGCCGAGCGACACCTTGTGCAGGCCGATGTCGAACAGGTACATGAAGAGGGCGGTGACCGCGAGCACGACCGGAATCGAGATCACGACCACCATCCCGGTGCGCAGGCCGAGCGACACGAGGCTCACGACCAGCACGATCGCGACGGCTTCGGCGACGGCCTCGAGGAAGTCGTCGACCGAATGCTCGACCGCATGCGGCATGCTCGACACCAGCGTCAGTTTGAGACCGGCCGGCAGTTGCGCCTGCAGGTCCTTCGATTCTGCGTCGAGTGCCTTGCCGAGCCGGATCACGTCGCCGCCCGGCTGCATCGTGACGCCGATGCCGAGCACAGCCTTGCCGCTCGCACGCATCTGCGTGACGACCGGATCGTCGTAGCCGCGCTTCACCGTCGCGAGATCGCCGAGCCGGAAGGTGCGGCCGTTGATGCGGATCAGCGTGTCGGCGATCGCGTCGACGTTGTCGAACTGGCCGCTCGGCCGCACGAACACGCGATCGTCGGCGGTCGTCAGCGTGCCCGCCGACGAGATGTCGTTCTGCGCGTTGATCGCCTGCCCGAGCTGCTGCGGCGAGATGCCGAGGCGCGTGAGCTGCGCGTTGTTCACCTCGATGAAGATCCGCTGGTCGGGGTCGCCGAAGTAGTCGACCTTGCCGACACCCGGCACGCGCAGCAGCACGGTGCGCAGCTGGTCCGCGTAGTCGTGGAGCTGCGCGGGGGTGAAGCCGTCGCCTTCGAGCGTCCAGATGTTGGTGTAGACGTCGCCGAATTCGTCGTTGAAGAATGGTCCTTGCACGCCGGGCGGCAGCGTATAGCCGATGTCGCCGACTTTCTTGCGGATCTGGTACCAGGTCTCGGGCACGTCCTTCACGGGCGCCGAATCCTTCATCGTGAAGAAGATCAGCGATTCGCCGGGGCGCGAATAGCTGCGCAGGAAGTCGATGGCCGGCGTTTCCTGCAGCTTGCGGCCGATCCGGTCGGTCACCTGTTCCTGCACCTGCCGCGCGGTCGCGCCGGGCCAGAACGTGCGGATCACCATCACGCGGAACGTGAACGGCGGGTCTTCGGACTGCGCGAGGCGGGTGTACGCGAGGATGCCCGCGAGCGTCGCGAGCGCGATCAGGTAGACGACCAGCGCCTGGTGGCGCAGCGCCCACGCCGACAGGTTGAAGCGGCCTTCTTCGTAGGAAACGCTCACGATGCGAAGTCCTCCGGATGCAGCGGCGCGATCGCGCGGACCTTCTCGCCCGCGCTGACCGTGTGCACGCCCTGCAGCACGACGCGTTCGCCGGGCTGCAGCCCGTGCGACACCGTCACCGTGCGCTCGTTGAAGCGCGCGACGTCGACGCGGCGCAGTTCGAGCGTGTCGTCCTTCGCGCGCACGACCCACACGGCCGGTTGCTGGCCGTCGTGGAACAGCGCGGTCGCGGGCAGCGTGATCGACGGCGCGTCGCCGGCGGCCGGGGCGCCGTCGAACGCGACGCTGGCCGTCATCCCGAGGCGGATTGCCGGATCGGGTGCGGCGAGCGTGAGCTTCACGCGATAGGTGCGGCTCTGCGGATCGGCGGCGGGTGCCATTTCGCGCACCTTCGCGGCGAACTGGCGGCCCGGCAGCGACGGCAGCGTGACGGTGGCCGTGTGGCCGGGCGTGAGCGACGCGAGCGCGGCTTCAGGCACGTCGCTGACGACGTCGACGTCGCCCGACCACGCGAGCTGGTAGACGGCTTGGCCGGCCGACACGTTCTGGCCGGTGTCGGCCTGTTCGGCGGTGATGTAGCCCGCGTGATCGGCGACGAGCGTCGCGTAGCGGAGCTGGTTCTTCGCGAGCGCGAGCTGCTGCTGCGCCTGGTCGCGCTGCGCGAGCGCCGACGTGTAGCTGTTTTCCGTCTGCTCGAACTGCGCGGTCGCGATCAGGTTTTCACGTGCCTGCGCGCGATCGCGGTCGAGCTGCTGCTTTGCGAACGCGAGGCTGTGCGTCGCGGCATCGAGTTGCGCCTGCGCGCTCGCGGCGTTCTTCTCGACGTCGGACGGATCGAGCAGCGCGACGACCTGGCCGACCTTGACCGTATCGCCGAGGCGCACCTTGCGCTCGATGATCTTGCCGGCGATGCGGAACGACAGCGGGGTGGCGTAGCGCGGCTGGATTTCGCCGGGGAGCGTGCGGGCGACTGCGGCGTCGTCGGCATGGGCGGGCAGCGCGACGACGGGGCGCGGGGCGGGCGGCGCGGATTCTTTCGGATGACAGGCGGAAAGGACGAGCGCGGCGCCGATCAGCAGCGCGGCGCGGGAACCGGAGCGATTCACGAAACCCCCAGATGAGGTGAGAGCGAGAGCGGAACGAAGCCGGCAAGCGCGACGGGCGCTTGCCCCGAGCGGCGCCGGCACGGGCGCGCGGACAAGATCTTTCGGAAACTGTGGCGAATTCTAATACACACCTGTATCCGAATGCAAAGATGAATCCGAAAGGTAAATAGTGCTAGACTGCGCGCCATGAAACCACAGCGCTTAACTCGCGAGCAGAGCAGGGACCAGACGCGCGAACGTCTGCTGATTGCCGCGCACCGTATTTTTCTGAAGAAAGGCTATGTGGCCGCGAGCGTCGAGGACATCGCGGCAGCGGCCGGCTATACGCGCGGCGCGTTCTACTCGAATTTCAGCAGCAAGTCCGACCTGTTGCTGGAGTTGCTGGAGCGCGACCACGCGGAAGTGCAGGCCGACTTCCAGGCGATCTTCGACGGGGGCGGATCGCGCGAGCAGATGGAGTCGATGGCGCTCGCGTATTACCGGACGCTGTTTCAGGACGACGAATATTCGCTGCTGTGGGGTGAAGCGAAGCTGCAGGCGGCGCGCGATGCGAAGTTCCGCGTGCGCTTCAACCAGTTCCTGCACGGCAAGCGCCTGCAGATGGCCGAGTTCATCAAGCGTTTCGCCGAGCGCGCGGGCACGCCGCTGCTGTTGCCGGCAGAGACGCTCGCATTCGGGCTGATGTGCCTGTGTGATGGCGTGCAGTCGTACTACACGGCCGATCCGCAGCACGTGTCGGCCGAGGTGGCCGAATCGGTGCTCGCGGGGTTCTTCGCGCGCGTGGTGCTCGGGCGCGCGCCGGACTGAGCCAGCCTCGGCGTCGAGCCGCGCTCGCGCTGCCGGTGGTGAGTCGCCCGGTCAGCGCTCGCCGGTCATCCGCCGGTACGCATCGAGCAGCGACGTCTTGTAGACGACCCCCGCGAGCGTCGGCTCGGCTTCGCTTTCGATTACCGGCAGGCGTTCGCCCTGGAACGCCATGAAGCGTTCGAGCGCGGTGGCGAGCGGCATGTCGGGCGTGAGCAGCGGAAACGGCGTGTGCGCGTAATGCGCGGCCGTCTTGTCGGTCGTATCGCGCTTGTCGAGCAGGTCGGACGTGATGTCCTTCAGCGCGACCGCACCGCGAAAACGCCCGGTGTCGTCGGTCACGTACAGATACTTCACCGGATATTCGAGAAACACGCGGGTCATGTCGGCGACGCTCGCCGTGAGCGGCACGACCGTCTGCGCGGGCTGGATCAGCTCGCGCATCTGCGTGGTGCGGATCCGGCTGCGTTCCTCGGCATCCTGGTGGTGATGCAGCGTGATCTCGTACATCGACGTCGTACCGGTCGCGCGCGCGACGAAGTACGCGAATACGCAGGACGCCAGCAGCGGCAGCACGACCTGGTAGCTGAGCGTCATCTCGAAGATCATCAGGATCGCCATCAGCGGCGCCTGCGTGGCGCCCGTCAGGAACGCGCCCATCCCGACGATCGCGTACGCGAAGTACGCCGACGTATGGCCGGGCCACACGGCTTGCATCGCGAGCCCGAACAGCGAGCCGAACACCGCGCCGACGAACAGCGTCGGTGTGAACACCCCGCCGATCGCGCCGGAGCCGACGGTGGCGGAGGTCGCGATCACCTTGAACACGAGCACCGCGACGAGTGCCTGCCAGGTCCACGGCGAATGGAGGATGTGGTTCACCACGCTGTAGCCGTTGCCCCACACGTCCGGCACCCATACCGAGATCACGCCGACGACGAGGCCGCCGAGCGCGAGCCGCACGGGCAGCGGCACGGGCAGCCGCTTGAACCGGTTCTTCGATGCATCGAGCAGGTGCAGGAACTGCGGCGCGAGCACGCCGCACAGCGCGCCGAGCACGACGAACAGCAGCACTTCGGGGCCGGTGACGGCCGGAAATACCGGCATCTCGTACGGCGGCCGGTAGCCGGCAAATTCGCGCATCACGATGTTCGCGACGACCGACGCGACGATCATCGGCCCGAGACTTTCCATGGCGATGCCGCCGAGCACGATCTCCGATACGAAGAAGGCGCCGGCGATCGGCGCGTTGTACGCGGACGTAATGCCGGCCGCCGCCCCGCACGCGACCAGCAGGCGCAGGCGCGGCGGGTCGAAGTGCGCGAAGCGGCCGACGAGCGACGCGGCGAGCGCCGCGAGCTGCACCATCGGGCCTTCTCGGCCGATCGAGCCGCCGCTGCCGATCGTCAGCAGCGACGAGACGCTGCGCCACAGACTCTGGCGGACCGGCACGACGCCGTTGCCGAGCGCGACCGATTCCATGTAGTCGGTCTTGCCGGCTTTCTTGTCGCCGCGGGTCGCGAGCAGCAGCACGCAGCCGGCGAGGAAGCCGCCGGCGGCCGGCATCCAGAACCGCACGTACCACGGCAGGCGCTTGGCCATCTGCACGAAGCTGCCGCTTTGCCCTGAGATCAGGTGCTGCATCAGGTCGATGCCTTCGCGGAACGCCATCGTGGCAAAGGCGCCGCCGACGCCGACGATGGCCGACCAGATCAGCATCGTATGGGCGTCCGACAGGCGGAACAGCGTTTGGGCGCGAGTGCGCAGCTTCAGCAGGAAAGAGAGCACGGCTGAACGAGGGCGATGGAAAACGACGCGAAGCATAGCACTGCGCCGCGCCCGCGGGACCATCCCGTCGGGCGCGGCGCGCGAAGTGTCACGGGCGGGCAACTCAGCCAAGCCAGTGCTGCACAGCCCAGGTGATTCCGTAGCCGCCGGCGATCAGCCACACGTACAGGATCAGGCCGGTCATCAGCGCGCGGGGGCCGGCTGCGCGGATCTGCGCCACGCGGGTTTCGATGCCGAGCGCGGTCATCGCCATCGTCAGCGCGAAGGTGTCGAGCACGTTCAGCGTGTGGGTGACGTCGGTGGGCAGCACGTTCAGCGAATTGACGATCACGAAGCCGAGGAAACCGAGCGCGAACCAGGGCACGGCCACCTTGCGCTTGCCTTGCGCGCCGCCGGCGGTGGCGCGTGCCGAGCGGGCGAGCCACCAACCGAGCACCAGCAGCACCGGAACCAGCAGCATCACGCGGGTCATCTTGACGATCGTCGCGATGTGCGCGACCTGCGGGCTGATGTCGCTCGCCGCGCCGACCACCTGCGCGACCTCGTGGATCGTGCCGCCGAAGAACAGGCCAAGGCCGGCCGGATCGAGATTCAACAGCCCGGCGTGATACGCGATCGGGTACAGGAACATCGACAGCGTGCCGAACAGCACGACGCTGCCCACGGCCATCGCGCTCTGATGCGGCTTCGACTGCAGCGTCGACTCGAACGCGAGCACCGCGGCCGCGCCGCAGATCGCGCTACCGGCGGCGGTCAGCAGAGCCGAATCGCGGTCGAGCTTCATGATCTTCATGCCGGCCCAGGTGCCGATCACGAGCGTGCTGACGACGACCAGCACCGACACCGTGAGGCCCGGCAGGCCGACCTGCGCGATTTCCTGCAGGCTCACGCGCATCCCGAAGAACGCGACCGCGATGCGCAGCAGCTTGCGCGCGGAGAAGTTGACGCCGGCCGCCCAGCTGGCCGGCATGCCGTCGCGCAGCGCGTTGCCGTACAGCGCACCGGCGACGATGCCGACGATCAGCGGCGACAGGCCGAGCCCCGCGATCGCGGGAAGCTGGGACAGGCTCGTGACGGCGGCGGCGAACAGCGCGACGAACAGCACGCCGTTCAACTGGCCGCGCATCGACGGCGCGGCGGGGCTGAGATGGGGAGTCGGGGCAGTGGACATGGAAGCACCGTGATGGAGCGTGTTGCGATGCTGTAATCCTAATTTCGTTATATCGATATGAAAAATTGTGATTTGTGACGTAAACTATCCGGAAAGCCGATAATTTATCCCCATGACCCCGGATCAACTGATAACGTTCGCCGCCGTCGCCGAACACCTGAACATCAGCCACGCCGCCGTGGCGCTGCATCTGTCGCAGCCGGCCGTGTCGGGCCAGTTGCGGCTGCTGCAGGACGAATTCGGCGAGCCGCTGTACCAGCGCGAAGGTCGCGGTATCCGCCTGACCCCGGTCGGCGAACAGCTCGCGCAGTACGCGAAGGCGCAGCGCGACACGTTTGCACAGGCGCGCGCGTTTCGCGACGCGGTGCGCGGCCTCGAGGCCGGCACGCTGCGCATCGGCGCGAGCACGACGCCCGCGAGCTACCTGCTGCCGTACCTGATCGCCGCGTTCCAGCCGCGCGCGCCGCGTGTGGCGATCCACACGATGAGCGGCAATACGGCCGACGTGGTCGCGGCGCTGCCGACGCTCGATATCGCGATGATCGAAGGGCCGCCCGGCGAGGCGCTGCCGCCGGGCACCGCGGTGCATGCGTGGCGCGAGGACGAGATCGTGGCGATCGTGCCGACCGGGCATCCGCTGGCCGCGCCCGAATACGCGTCGGGGGTCACGCTTGAAGCGCTGGCCGCCCATCCGCTGGTGTTGCGCGAGGCGGGCTCCGCCGTGCGGCAGCTCGTCGAGCGAGCGTTCGCGCATGGCGCGGCGCCGATGCGCGTCGCGTTCGAGATCGCGGGCGTCGAGGCCGTGAAGGAAGCCGTGCGCGCCGGGATGGGGGTCGGGTTCGTGTCCGCGATGTCGTTGCGTCACGACGATGCCGCGCTCGTGCTGCGCTCGCTCGCGCCCGCGCCGCTCACACGTCACTTCTCCATCCTCGTGCCGCACGGCGGCGCGCCGTCGCGGGTCGCCGCGCAATTCCTCGAGATGAGCCTCGCGCACGACCTCGCCTGAGCGGCCGAACCCGGCCCGCGCACGCGCGATGCGGGCCAGCGGGTGCGCGTTCGCGTCGGGTTCCGTCTTAGGGATTTCCTCTATGGTGTGGGTCCGACGCGAAGCGCACCATCCGTCTCAAGCAAATGGAACCGGTTCCAATCCGGTGAAAAGGGCAACATGACAGACATCGTGATCGTGGCGAGCGCATTCGGGATGGACCGCGTGCGTCAGGAGGGCCACAGCGCATTCGTCGCGACCGCGGCGGCATCCGGTGCGACCGGTTTCGAGGTGCGGCGCGAACTGTTCGCGTCGGAAGACGACGCGGCACCCGGCGCGCTGGCCGCGCTCGGCGCGCAACTGACCAGCCACGGGCTCTGGTCGGTCTATTCGACGCCGGCCAACCTCTATACGGAAACGGGCGAGCTCGATGCAGACGCATTGCGCAGCACACTCGTGGAAGCCGACGCGCTCGGCGCGCGCTTCGTGAAATTCCAGCTCGGCGGTTTCGCCGGCGACGCGCACGCGGCCGACATCGTCGCGCTGTCGCGCGGCGCGCGGGCCCGCGTGGTGGTCGAGAACGGCCAGCTTCCGGTCGGCGGCGCGCTCGCGCAGTTCCGCGGGCTGTTCGACGCGCTGGCCGCGGCCGGCATGCCCGATGCGCTCGGGATGACCTTCGACATCGGCAACTGGCAGTGGCCGGGTGAAGCGCCGCTCGATTGCGCACAAGTGCTCGCGCCGCATGTGGAATACATTCATTGCAAGGCAGTCGAGGGTGAGGGCGCGCGTCGTTTCGCCGCCGCACCGGCGCCGAACGACCCACTCGTGACCGGCGTGCTCGCGGCGCTGCCGCAGCAGGCGCCGCGCGGCATCGAGTTTCCGTTCGACGCGGCCGATCTGGCGGGCGATGCGTGCCGGCGCGTCGCGTGGCTCGCCACCGCGTGACGGCGGCAGGATCCTGGAGAGTTCATTCATGAAAGCAGCACTCGATGTCGTGACCTACGGCGAAGCGATGGCGATGTTCGTCGCGAACGAGCCCGGCCATCTCGCGCATGCGACGCAATTCGCGAAGCGGATCGCGGGCGCCGACCTGAACGTCGCGATCGGCCTGTCGCGGCTCGGTTTCCGGGTCGGCTGGATGAGCCGCGTCGGCCGCGATTCGTTCGGCGGCTACGTGCTCGACATGCTGGCGCGCGAAGGCATCGACGCGTCGTGCGTGACCGTCGACCCGCGTTACCCGACCGGCTTCCAGCTCAAGTCGCGCAACGACGACGGCTGCGACCCGACCGTCGAATATTTCCGCAAGGGCTCGGCCGCGAGCCACCTGTCGTGCGACGACTATGTGGCCGACTACGTGCTCGGCGCACGCCACCTGCACCTGACGGGCGTTGCCCCGGCGATTTCCGCGACGTCGTGCGAGCTCGCGTTCAGGCTGGCACGTGAAATGCGCGCGGCCGGCAAGTCGATCTCGTTCGACCCGAACCTGCGCCCGACGCTGTGGCCGTCCACCGACGTGATGGCGAAGACGCTGAACGCGCTCGCATCGCTGGCCGACTGGGTGCTGCCGGGCATCGCCGAAGGGCGGCAACTGACCGGGCACGACACGCCGGCCGACATCGCGGGCTTCTATCTGGCGCAGGGCGCACGCGGCGTCGTGATCAAGCTCGGTGCCGAAGGTGCGTACTACCGGACGGCCGACGGCCGTGACGGAACCGTGACCGGCGAGCGCGTGCAGAACGTCGTCGACACGGTCGGTGCCGGCGACGGCTTCGCGGTCGGCGTGGTCAGCGCGCTGCTGGAAGGCAAGACGATCGAGCAGGCCGTGGCGCGCGGCAACCGGATCGGCGCACTCGCGATCCAGGTGATCGGCGACTCGGAAGGGCTGCCGACCCGCGCCGCGCTCGATCGAATCGAAAACGTCAGCAATCGCGCCGATCGCTTAGAGGAAACCTTCACCGCGTAATGAGAGGCCGGACACGGCACAATCCGCGGACTCATTTCGTCGTGCTTGCGCACGGCAACATCCGGGACCGGGACGCGCGCCGAAGCGTGCGTTCCGACATAGGAGACATTCTGATGGCCAATACGCTTGCTGCCCGCCGCTGGTGGACGATCATGCCGATCGTCTTCATCACGTACAGCCTCGCCTACCTCGACCGCGCGAACTATGGGTTCGCGGCCGCGGCCGGCATCAACCAGGACCTTGGGATCAGCAAGGGCCTGTCGTCGCTGATCGGCGCGCTGTTCTTCCTCGGCTACTTCTTCTTCCAGATTCCCGGCGCGATTTACGCGGAACGCCGCAGCGTGAAGAAGCTCGTGTTCGTCAGCCTCATCCTGTGGGGCGCCTGCGCGGCGCTCACGGGCGTGGTCAGCAACATCCCGTCGCTGATGGCGATCCGCTTCGTGCTCGGTGTGGTCGAGGCGGCCGTGATGCCGGCGATGCTGATCTACATCAGCAACTGGTTCACGAAGAACGAGCGCTCGCGCGCGAACACGTTCCTGATCCTCGGCAACCCGGTCACCGTGCTGTGGATGTCGATCGTGTCGGGCTATCTCGTGCACGAATTCGGCTGGCGCCACATGTTCATCGCCGAAGGCGTGCCGGCCGTGCTCTGGGCCGTGTGCTGGTGGTTCCTCGTGCAGGACAAGCCGGCCGATTCGCCGTGGCTCAACGCGCAGGAAAAGCGCGACCTCGACGCCGCGCTCGCGGCCGAGCAGGCCACGATCAAGCCCATGCGCAACTATGGCGAAGCGTTCCGCTCGCCGGCCGTGATCAAGCTGTGCGCACAGTATTTCTGCTGGAGCATCGGCGTGTACGGCTTCGTGCTGTGGCTGCCGTCGATCGTCAAGAACGGCTCCGACCTCGGGATGGTCGCGACCGGCTGGCTGTCCGCGCTGCCGTATCTCGCTGCGACGATCGCGATGCTCGCCGCGTCGTGGGCGTCTGACAAGGTCGGTTCGCGGCGCGGTTTCGTGTGGCCGTTCCTGCTGATCGGCGCGGCCGCGTTCGCCGCATCGTATGCACTCGGTTCGTCGCATTTCTGGATCTCGTATGCGCTGCTGGTCGTGGCAGGCGCCGCGATGTACGCGCCGTACGGCCCGTTCTTCGCGATCGTGCCGGAACTGCTGCCGAAGAACGTCGCCGGTGGCGCAATGGCGCTGATCAACAGCATGGGCGCGCTCGGCTCGTTCGTCGGCTCGTACTTCGTCGGCTACCTGAACGGGGCGACCGGCTCGCCCGTCGCGTCGTACGCATTCATGAGCGCCGCGCTCGTCGCCGCGGTGATCCTCACGCTGTCCGTCAAACCCCAGGCGCGCGATCCGCATCCGCTCGCGACGCCGCTGCAAGGAAAATGAATCCGATGAAGCCCCGTATCGTCGCGTACAAGCCGCTGCCCGATGACGTCCTCGCGTACCTGCGCGAGCATGCGGACGTCGTGCAGGCCGACGGCGCCGCAGCCCTCGCCGATGCGCTCGGCGACGTGGACGGCGCGATCGGCGCGAGCCTGAAGGTCACGCCGCAGATGCTCGACCGCGCGCCGCGGCTGAAGGCGTGGTCGACGATCTCGGTCGGCTATGACAACTTCGATGTCTCGGATCTCACGCGGCGCGGGATCGTGCTCGCGCATACGCCGGACGTGCTGACCGAGTCGACCGCCGATACGGTGTTCTCGCTGATCCTCGCGTCGGCGCGACGCGTGGTCGAGCTGGCCGAGTGGGTGAAGGCCGGCAACTGGCATCACAGCATCGGCCCCGACCTGTACGGCACCGACGTGCAGGGCAAGACGCTCGGCATCGTCGGGCTCGGGCGGATCGGCGGCGCGGTCGCGCGCCGCGCAGCGCTCGGTTTCCGGATGCAGGTGCTGTACGCGAACCGGTCCGCGCATGCGGAAGCCGAGGCGCAGTACGGTGCGCGGCGCGTCACGCTCGACGAGCTGCTCGCGCAATCGGATTTCGTGTGCCTGCAAGTGCCGCTGTCGCCGGAAACGCGTCACCTGATCGGTGCGCCCGAATTCGCGAAGATGAAGCGCGGTGCAATCCTGATCAACGCGTCGCGCGGGCCGGTGGTCGACGAAGCCGCGCTGGTCGATGCGCTGCGCGCAGGCACGATCCGCGGCGCGGGGCTCGACGTGTTCGAGAAGGAGCCGCTGCCGGCGGATTCGCCGTTGCTGCAGATGAACAATGTCGTCGCATTGCCGCATATCGGCTCGGCGACGCACGAGACGCGCCACGCGATGGCGCGCTGCGCCGCGGAAAACCTGGTCGGCGCGCTGGCCGGCACGCTGCGCACGAATCTCGTCAATCCGGATGCGCTCGCGCGCGCCTGAGCGGCGGCGGGTAGCGGGCCAGCCATGGGCCAACCACGGGCTGACGCCCGGCCGGCAGGGCGCCGGCTTCGTTAGAGTCGATGGTCTTGGTGCCGGAGGGCTGGCTGCGTTATGATCGCCCGCGCGTCGCATCGACGGGCCGGCATTGCTGCCGGCCGCGTCCCGCGACGGGTATCCGCGCCAGGTCCGGTGCGGCCGACTGCTTTTGCACGTGACCGGGGCGGGTGCCGACGCGCCGGCGCCGATCGTCGCGAAGCAGGGGGGCGGCGTAAGCGCTGAAGGGCTACGCTGGTTAACTGCGAAGCATGAGGGGCGGTGTAAGCGCTGAAGCGCCAACGCGGGTCGACCGCGAAGCATGGGACCCGCGTAAGCGCTAAAGCGCCAACGCGGGTCGACAGGAGATTCCACCGGGTGGCTTACGTTTCCAACAACAAAGGTCCGTCTGCTCACGAAGCGGCGCGGATCGTACGTCGCGAGGCACGACAGTGACCGAATCGCAACCAACCACGACGCGTCCGGCGACGATCAGCGACGTCGCGCGCGAGGCCGGCACCGGCAAAACCAGCGTGTCGCGCTACCTGAATGGCGAGACGCATGTGCTGTCCACCGATCTGCGCCAGAGGATCGAAGCGGCCATCGCGCGGCTCAACTACCGGCCGAACCAGATGGCGCGCGGGCTCAAGCGTGGCCGCAACCGGCTGCTCGGCATGCTCGCCGCCGACCTGACCAATCCGTACACCATCGAAGTGCTGCAGGGCGTCGAGGCCGCGTGCCACGCGCTCGGCTACATGCCGCTGATCTGTCACGCGGCAAACGAAGTCGAGATGGAGCGCCGCTTCCTGCAGCTGCTCACGACCTACCGCGTCGAAGGGCTGATCGTCAACGCGCTCGGCGCCGACGAGGACGTGCTGCGCCCGCTGCGTGGCGCCGGCATCCCGGCCGTGCTCGTCGACCGGACGGTCGAAGGTTTCGAGGCCGACCTGATCGGCCTCGACAACGCGGATGCGATCGAGACCGCGCTCGCGCACCTGGTCGAACACGGCTTCGACGCGATCCATTTCGTCGTGCAGCCGTTCGAGCGTGTCAGCTCGCGGCGCTTGCGCGAGGCCGCGTTCCGCGCGGCGCTGGCGGCGCGCGGGCTGACGGTGCCGTCGACGGTCGTGCTCGACCTGAACGAGTCCGACGCGACCGCGGCAGCGCTTGCCGACATCGATGTCCGCATCGACGACGCGGCACGGCGCGGCGTGCGCGCGGCGCTGTTCGCCGCGAACGCGCCGGTCGCGCTCGCGATCGCGCGCCACCTGCGTGCGCGTTTCGGCACCGCATGGCAGCAGAAGGCGGCGCTGCTGTCGATCGACGATCCGGAATGGGCGGAGCTGATCGGCATCACGACGATCCGGCAGCCGACCTACGATATCGGCTACAAGGCCGTCGAATTCGTGCACGAGCGGATCGACGGCGCGGCGGGCGATGTACGCGTCTCGCTGTTGCCGGGCGAGCTGGTTGCGCGCGCGTCGACCGCAAGCTGAGTATCATTCGGGGCACGCAGCGCGTCAGGTGCGCTGCCCCGAACAAGGAAATACATGACTGTCGCTCCCGTCACGCTGGCGGTGCTGATCGCCGCCACGCTGATCATCGCGCTCCTGCCGCTCGTCCTCTACCGACTCCTGCGCAAGCCGCTGGCGCTGAACCGCCGCGATACGATCGTCGGCGTGACCGTCTTCACGCTGTTCGCGATGATCCTCGAGCGCGCGTTCCACGGGCTCGTGCTGAGCCAGACGCCGCCGGATGGCTGGCTCACGCAGCCGCTCGCGTTCGTCGCGTACAGCGCGCTCGCGACCGCCGTGTTCGAGGAAGTCGGCCGCTATCTCGGGATGCGTTTCCTGAGCCGCCGCTACGGCCCGTCGGCCGGTGACAGCCGCGGAATCGGCTACGGGATCGGTCACGGTGGTGCCGAAGCGTGGTTCGTCGGCGTGCTCGTGTGGGGCCAGTGGTCGTATCTCGCGTGGCTCGCGAGCCGCGGCCAGCTCGAGACGCAGCTCGCCGATCTGCCGGGCGATACCGTCGTGCGGCTGCACGTGATGCTCGCGACGTTGTCCGCGCAGTCGATCCTGCTGTTGCTGCTTGAACGCTGCGCGGCATTCGTGCTGCAGCTTGCGCTGTCGGTGCTGGTCTGGCGCGGTGTGCGCGCCGGCCGTGCGGGCGTACTGCCGCTCGCGATCGTGCTGCATGCGCTCGCGGCTGCGCCGGCGCTGCTGTACCAGGTGCGCGTGCTGCCGGCCGGCTGGGTCGAGGCCGCGTATTTCGTGCTGGCCGCGATCCTGGTCGCCGTGCTGGTGAAGACGTGCCGGCCGTCGCAAGCGGCAGCCTGACGGGAGAGACGGAATGGACGACTATCTGATCGAATGCCAGAGCGCGGAATTCGACGCGCTCGCACGCGTGATCTGCGATCTCTTTCCGGAGCAGACGCGTTTCGCCGAAAGCAGCGACGCGCGCGGGCGGTTCCTGTCCGTGCAGTGGCTCGCGATGCGTTTCGGCTCGGCGCCGAAGCGGATGACGCTCGACATCCGTATCGTGCCGGCCGCGCTCGCGCGCTATCTGGCGCTCAAGCCGATGCAGCGGGCACGTAGTCATGCGGTGCTGCATGCGTATACGGAGGCGATGCTCGGGTCGCTCGAGGAGCGGCACGCGGCCGGCGAGGCCGTCGAGCGCGATGCCGAACTCGAACTCGACGAAGACTTCGCGTGATGGTTTGCGCCGGCGCGATGCCGGCGCGCTGCATTATGCGTCGCGGTAGACCTGCGCGAAGCGCTGAGCCTGTACGACACCGTAGTCGCCGGGCGCGTACTGCATCACCCAGTCGCCGGCGACGCCGCGCAGCGTGTCGCCGTTTTCCGAGCGGGCGATCGTGAACGGCTCGTCCATCCGGCGCGCGAGCACGACGGCCGGCCGGTTCCGGTAAGTCCCCGGTGCGCCGTGTGCGAGTGCCGGATCGGCGGGCAGGTATTTGGCGTCGAAGCGTGCGCGCGACACGACCCAGCGGTCGCCGGTCGAGCCGGTGATCAGCGCGTCGCCCGCCACATAGCGGTTCGGGCCTTCGAGGCTCATCAGTTCGCCGTCGGCATCCGCGAAGGAAACAGCGACGGTTTCGTCCTTGACGACGCGACGGGCCTGCAGGTCGGTACGCAGGTCGATGTGCTTGAGTTCGAGCATGGCGGGGAAGTGCGGGAAAGCTGGAAAAGCCGGCAGCTTATCCCGAATCCGGCGCGCCGTGTGACGCGCCGGTCGCCGTTAGGGCGCGGCGCCGTTCGGCCCGGACGGGCGGCACGGCGCCGGCGGGGCGGGTGTTACTGCTGCGCGGGGGCGCTGGCGGCCGGCGCGGCTGCCGCCTTGCCGTCCTTGCCCTTCGTCTTGCCCTTGCCGCGGTGCTCGCCGCCGTGGTGCAGCCAGCTGCGGAACGTCGTGTCGGCCAGCGCCTTCTGGTCGGCCGGGAAGCTCTCGTACAGCGGTGCGAAGGCGTCGGCGAGCTTCTTCGCGCCGTCGGCGTTCGCCTGCGACAGTTCCGCATACTGCTTCATGTCGTCGAGCGCGGAAACGTCGTGCTTCGCCATCCGTTCGCGATAGAGGCGGCCCATCGTGTCGCCGTTGTCGCGCATCGTGTCGGCGAACGTCTTCCACTGCGGTTCCTGCGCCGACGTGATCTTCAACTGGTCGTGCAGGTACTTGATGCGTTGCTCGACGCGCGCTTCGTGACGTTCCGCGCGCTGCTCGGCGCTCGGCGCCGAAGCCGTGGCCGTCGTGGCCTGGGCCGGCGCTTGCGGCTGCGCCGGGGTTTGCGCGAACGCGCTGGCTGCAACGACGAGCGTAGCGAGGGTGAGCGAGATTTTCTTCATGGTTGGCTCTCCGGGGTGGTGTCTTGCGAGCGGGCGCGGCGGCAACTGCCGCAAGCGCGCTTCTCGCGTCGCCCGTTATTAGTAGCACGTTGCGTGCGGCGCAGCAGTGAATGCGACACTTGCTTACATCCGATACGAATCGAAATTGAAAGGTTCGTATCGGATCCGGGCGAGGTCGTTTGGGCGCGCCGGCGTTCGGCGCTATCATCGCGTCACCTTCCACTCAGCCGGCGCGTCGTGCCCCGGCCCAGCCTCATGCGTCCACCCCGCCTCGACCAACTCGACGATCTCGACCGGCAACTCGTCGCGCTGCTGCAAGCCGATGCGCGTGCCAGCGTCGCGGATCTCGCGCGCCAGCTCGACGTGGCGCGCACGACGGTCGTCGCACGCATCGCGCGGCTCGAACGCACCAACGTGATCGCCGGCTATAGCGTCCGGCTCGGGCAGGACGTGCTCGACGCGAGCATCTACGCGTATGTCGGCATCATCCTCACGCCGAAGTTCGGCAAGGACGTGTTGCGCAAGCTCGACCGGATGCCCGAAGTGCAGTTGCTGTGCGCGGTGAGCGGCGAGTACGACTACGTCGCGTGGCTGCGCGCCGATTCCCCTGAACGGCTCAACGACCTGCTCGACCAGATCGGCACGCTCGACGGCGTCGAACGCACGACGACGTCGATCATCCTGTCGCGCAAGATCGATCGCGGGACGATCGGCGGCTGACGCGCGTCAAGCGCGGTGTCCGTCGCGCCGTGCGTGTTGCATCGGCGTATCGGTACGGCTGTCGGGCTGCGTCGCCCCAGGCGGACGCGCAAGCGGAATCCGCACCGAGATGCGCAAGCCGCGCGATTCCGCTTCGTCCGCATACGCGAGCGTGACGTCGGCGCCCATCCGGTCCGCGACGATCTTCACGATCGACAGGCCGAGCCCGGAGCCGATCTGCGCGTTGCCGGGCACCCGGTAGAACGGATCGAACACGCGCTCGCGTTCATGCGGCGCGATGCCCGGCCCGGTGTCGGTGATCGTCACGTACGCGTGCGTGTCCGTGCGTTGTGTCGACAGGTCAACACGTCCGCCCGGCGGCGTGTAGCGGATCGCGTTGTCGACCAGGTTCATCACGAGCGACACGAGTTCGAGTTCGTCGACGGGCACCGAGGTATCCGGGCCGTCTTCGATGCCGATGTCGAGGGTTTTCGCGTCGGCGAGCGGCATCAGGTCTTCCAGCGCGCGGCGATAGACCGCATGAACCGACACGTCGCCAGGCGGCGCCGCTGGCGCGCTTTGCGCCCGTGCGAGTGCGAGCAGCTGCCCGATCAGGTGGCGGCTGCGGTCGAGCCCGCCGCGCAGCGCGGCGAGCCGCGCGCGCGCATCGTCCGGCAGGTCGGCATCGGCGAGGCGCTCGGCCTGCAGCGACATCGCCGTGAGTGGCGAACGCAGTTCGTGCGCGGCATCGGCGACGAAGCGGCGCTGCGCGGCGACCGACTGCGCGACACGCTCGAGCATCCGGTTGATCGCGACGACGAACGGCCGCACCTCGACCGGCACGCGATCGGCCGGCACCGGGCGCAGGTCGTGCTCGTCGCGTGCATCGATGCCGGCGGACAGCGCGGCCACCGGGCGGAACAGCTTGCGCACGAGATCGGCGACGAGCAGCAGCAGGATCGGGACGAGGATCAGCAGCGGCAACGCGGTGCGCCACGCGCTTTCGCGTGCGACGTCGTCGCGCATGCCGGCTTCCTGCGCGACCGCGATGCGCTCGCCGTTCGCGAAGGTCCGGACCATCACGCGATACGTGCTGCCGCCGGCATCGACCGTATGCAGCCCGTCGGCGAGCGTCGGCGCCAGCGCGAGCCGCGGCGCGCCGTCGCCGCCGGGTTGCGGTGCGCCGCCGAGCGGCTGCACGAATACGCGCGACAACTCGTCGCTTTCGCGCGCGGGCCCGCCGGCGGCGGCATGGAGCGACGGCGCACGCTGGCGGTCGAGCAGCGTCGCGACCTCGCGCAGCACGTCGTCCTGCAGCTCGTGCGCTTCGTCGAATGCCGATGAAAACGCGAACGCGGCCGCGGCCGTCGCGACGACCAGAATCGCGGCCGACAGCGCGACCGACAGGCGGAACCCGATCGACTCGCTCAGGCGTTTCTTGAAACCATCCATCCCGCCCCCCTGACGTTCTTGATCACGGTGCTGCCGAGCTTGCGGCGCAGCGAATGGATCAGGAATTCGACCGCGTTGCTTTCGACTTCCTCGCCCCAGCCGTACAGGCGATCCTCGAGCTCGCGCCGCGACAGGATCGCACCCGGGCGCACCAGCAGCGCACGCAGCAGCGAGAATTCCCGATTCGACAGCGGCACCGGCGCGTGCCCGTCGACGGTGGCCTCGCGCGTCGACGGATCGAGCGACACGATCCCGTTGCTCAGCAGCGGCGCGGCCGAGCCGGCCCGGCGCCGGATCGCGACGCGGATCCGCGCGAGCAGCTCGGCCATCTCGAACGGCTTCACGATGTAGTCGTCGGCGCCGCCGTCGAGGCCGCGCAGGCGATCGTCGAGCCCGTCGCGGGCCGTGACGATCAGCAGCGGTGCGCTGGCGTCCTTCGCGCGGATGGCGGCCAGCACGTCGAGCCCGTCGCGGCCGGGCAGGCCGAGGTCGAGCAGGATCAGGTCGTAGGGCTGCGCGGCGAACGCGGTCAACGCGCGCGCGCCGTCGGTGACCCAGTCGGTGGCGTACGACGCATCTTTCAGCGCCGCATGGACGGCCTCGCCGATCATCGGGTCGTCTTCGACGAGCAGTATTCGCATGCGTGTTCTCCGTGCCGCGCAAACGCCGCCAGCGTATGCGATTCCCGCGCGGGCGTCACGTGTCGCGTGCCGCCCGCGCGGCAATCCTCATTTGCCGCTGAACCGGTCGAGGGCCGCGAGCAGGCTCTTCATCGCGGCGGCCGAATCGGCCTGGGTCGGATGGTCGGCGCGCAGCGCGGAAAGCGCGCGGTCGATTTCCTGGTCGACCATGTGCCAGTCGGCGGCGGCGCGCGGCTTGAGACCGGCTTCGGCCGAGTCCCACGCGATCTCGAGATCCTTGATGCGCGTTTTCGCGCCGGGCAGGTCGCCCTTGGCGACGAGCGCGTTCACGTCGACCGCGATCGTGCGGAATTGCGACAGGTCGCCGAGCTTCGATGCGTGGGCCGCTGCCGGCGACGCTGCGGCCGAGGCGGGCAGCGAACTCGATGCGTTCGCATCCTGCTGCTTCGAACAGCCGGCGGCGGCGCCCAACAGGGCAATCGTGGCTGCGGCTACGGCGAGACGGGAAACGGGATGGGGGATGCGCATGGCGTGTCCTCGATTCGATGAACGGAAAGTACGGAAAGAACGGAACGGAAAGAGCGTCAATCGGCGGTACCGGCACGCGTGCGCGGGCCGCTGCCGAACTGCGCGACGGCGACGAGCAACACGATCACGGTCAGGAACAGCAGGCTCGTCCATGCGGCGCCGAAGCCGAGCCCGCCATAGGTGCGGGCCTGCGTGAGCAGGTCGCCGAGCGATGCGCCGAACGGGCGCGTCAGGATGTACGCGATCCAGAACGTCAGCACGGCGTTGACGCCGAGCCGCCACATCACGAACACGGCCGCGATCAACGCGCCGAAGCACAGCGCGCCGAGCGTGAAGCCGAGCCCGAGCGCCTCGGTCGCGAGATCGCCTGCGGCGGTGCCGAGCGCGAACGTGCAGAGGATCGCGGCCCAATAGAACAGCTCGCGCCGCGGCGTGACGATCGTCTCGATCGACAGCGTGCCTTCGACGCGATGCCACACGAAGAAGATCGCGGCGAGCGCGACGGCAAATGCGGCGGTGCTCGCATAGAGGCTGACGTTCAGGCCGTCGGTGAGCAGGTCGGTGATCTGCGTGCCGACGATGCTGACCAGCACCACCGTGAGCCAGTAGATCCACGGCACGTAGCGGCGCGTGCGCAACTGCAGCCACAGCGCGACTGCGAGCAGCGACGCCATCGCGATGCGCGTGACGGTCTGGCCGAGCCCTGCGTTGACCGCGAGAAAGTCCGCGCCGGTTTCGCCGACCGTGGTCGACATGATCTTGATGATCCAGAACGAGAGCGCGACGTCGGGCACCTTGTTCAGCCAGTGCGACGTGCGGTTGACGGGCAGGGATTGCATGCGATGCCTCCTTGGCGATCGGGTGGTCGGCATGCAGTCTGAAACGGAAGACTTAGGCCAGCCATAGCGAGGCAGGCAGCGGGAAAAAAGCGTCGTTTCGACGTTTCGACGAAATGTGTCGTCGAAGCGTCGAAATTATCGGTCGTTTCGCATCATTCTTCGTCTTGGAACTGATTTTGAGCGTCCCTAAACTGTGTTCATGGCTCAACGCCGTTCACAACACCAACCCATCATCAGGAGATAAGCGCATGAAAATCGCCATCGTCGGCGCAGGTCTGATCGGCCACACCATTGCTCACATGCTGCGTGAAACGGGCGACTACGAAGTCGTCGCGTTCGATCGCGATGCGGATGCGCTTGCGAAGCTGTCGCGTGAAGGCATCGCGACGCAACGGGTCGATTCGGCCGACGCGAACGCGATTCGCGAAGCAGTGAAGGGCTTCGATGCGCTCGTCAACGCGCTGCCTTACTACCTCGCGGTCAACGTTGCCGCCGCCGCGAAGGCTGCCGGCGTCCACTACTTCGACCTGACCGAAGACGTCCGCGCGACCCACGCGATCCGCGAACTGGCCGAAGGCTCCGACCGTGCGTTCATGCCGCAGTGCGGCCTCGCACCGGGCTTCATCGGTCTCGCCGCACACGAGCTCGTGAACGGCTTCAGCGAAGTGCGTGACGTGAAGATGCGCGTCGGCGCGCTGCCCGAGTATCCGACCAACGCGCTGAAGTACAACCTGACGTGGAGCGTCGACGGCCTGATCAACGAATACTGCCAGCCGTGCGAAGCGATCCGCGACGGCCGCAAGCAGTGGGTGCAGCCGCTCGAAGGCCTCGAGCACTTCTCGCTCGACGGCACCGAATACGAAGCGTTCAACACGTCGGGCGGCCTCGGCACGCTGTGCGAAACGCTGTCGGGCAAGGTCGAGACGCTCGACTACAAGTCGGTGCGCTATCCGGGCCACCGCGATCTCGTGCAGTTCCTGCTCGAGGACCTGCGTCTGTCGACCGACCGCGACACGCTGAAGTCGATCATGCGCCGTGCCGTGCCGTCGACGAAGCAGGACGTCGTGCTGGTGTTCATCACGGTGACGGGCGTGAAGGACGGCCAGCTGGTGCAGGACGTGTTCACGCGCAAGATCTTCGCGAAGGACGTGTGCGGGATGCACATGAGCGCGATCCAGATCACGACGGCCGGCGCGATGTGCGCGGTGCTGGATCTGTTCCGCGAGAAGAAGCTGCCGCAGAGCGGTTTCATCCCGCAGGAAAAGGTGTCGCTGAAGGCGTTCCTGTCGAACCGCTTCGGCAAGCTGTACGAGGGCGGCACGATGGAGCGTGCGCACGCGGTGGCCTGACCACCTGCCATCCTCTGGCACGAGGGCCTTACGACGCCGGGAGCGCAGCAGCGCTTCCGGCGTTGTTTTTTGCGGGTAACGAAAAAGAAGGGTCGGTCAGGCCGGCAGCGGCGGGACGATCGTTGCCGCCGGAGGCGGAGGCGCGATGCGGTACAGCAGCGCATCGACGTCCTTGTCGGAGGGGGCGGTGTTGTCAAACATCACGATGCCGTCGCATTCGTGGCCGGTCGGCACGAAGCGGCGCTGCCGGTATTCGTCCCAGTGCGCGAGCTTGTAGGCATCGTTCGGGTTGCCGCGCGCGACGATCCGCTGGTGCGCGACGTCTTCCGACGTGTGAACCCAGACGACCGTCAGCGTGACGTCGGGCGCGATGCCGAGCCACGCGCGGTCGAGAATGCGGCGATCGCGCACTTCGCGCGACAGCGGGCCGACGACGAGTGCGCCGATGCCGAGCGCGAGATTTTCACGGGCCGTGTCGAGCAGGCCCTGGTATTCGGGATCGCGCAGGTGCTTCAGGTAGAGCGGGCTGTCGCGGTCGTTCGGATCCTCGGTGAGCGCGCCCATCGCGGCCGAGCTGTAGCGGCCGTACAGCGTGTCCTTGTCGAGCAGGCAGAAGGCCTCGCCGGTCGCGCGCATCAGCGGCCCGATGAGCCGCTTCGCGAGCGTGGTCTTGCCGGTGCCGGCGTGACCGCAGAAGAACACCAGATGCGTCACGAAGCCTTGCCTCCCGACCGCGGGCTCGACGCGCCGTTGCGCTTGTCGCCGCGCGAGAAGACTTCCGCTTCCAGCCACATCGCGTTGATGATGCCGAAGCCGAGCGCCACGCCGATGCCGAGTATCCACGAGAAATACCACATGGGTCTGTCTCCTTGACGGTTGGGCCGCACGGCCGTGCGGCGTGTGGTTCGAAGTGTCCCGATACGCATGCTGCGGTGCATGCAGCCCGATCATGACCAATATCGCCGTGCCGCGCAAGCCGGGCCGCCTGCGCAGCAAACCGGTAAACTGATGCGCAAACTGCAACATCACGGACAACATGCTGATCAACTGTGCTGCATACCAGGACGGCCGCAAGCTGGCCGACATCGATATCGACGCCATCAGCGACTACGTGTCGAAGCCCGAATGCTTCGTGTGGGTCGCGCTGAAGGATCCGACGCCTGCCGAACTCGACCTGATGGGCGAGGAGTTTGGGCTGCACGAACTGGCGCTCGAGGATGCCCGCAAGGGGCATCAGCGACCGAAGATCGAGGAGTACGGCGATTCGCTGTTCGCGGTGCTGCATATGGTCGAACTGGACGACGACGATGAATTGAATGTCGGCGAGCTGAACGTGTTCGTCGGACCGAACTACGTGCTGTCGATCCGCAACCATACCGAGCAGGATTTTCGCGATGTGCGCAAGCGTTGCGAGCGCGAGCCGCATCTGCTCCAGGAAGGCTCGGCATTCGTGTTCTACGCGCTGATGGACCAGGTCGTCGACCGCTATTTCCCGATCCTCGAAACGCTCGGCACCGAACTCGAGGCACTCGAGGACCGCATCTTCGCGAAGGCCACGCCCGCGTCGTCGCGCGCGATCATCGAGGATCTCTATTCGCTGAAGCGCCGGCTCGTGATGCTGTACCAGCACACGGCGCCGTTGATCGAGCCGCTCGCGAAGCTCACCGGCGGGCGCATTCCACAGGTCTGCAGCGGCATGGAGCCGTACTTTCGCGACGTGTACGACCATTTGCAGCGGATCGTGAAGACGATCGAAGGGCGGCGCGAGATGGTGGTCACGGCGATCCAGGTCAACCTCGGGATGATCTCGCTGGCCGAAAGCGAAGTGACGAAGCGGCTCGGCTCGTTCGCCGCGCTGTTCGCGATCCCGACGATGATCGCCGGCATCTACGGGATGAACTTCGCGAACATGCCCGAACTGCACCTGAAATACGGTTTCTACGGCTGTATCGCCGTGATGGTCGTCGCCGATTTCGCGCTGTGGTGGCGATTCAAGCGAGCAGGGTGGCTGTAGTCCCGCGTCGCGCCTAGCGCGGCGCGTGCTTGCCGATCACGACTTGCCACGGACGCACGCGCCACGATTTCACGACGCCGTTCTGCACGTACGGATCGGCGCGTGCAAACGACTCGGCCGCCTCAGGCGAATCCCCTTCGAACACGAGCACGGCCTGGTCGGCCGGGTCCGACAGCGCGCCGGCGAGGACGAGCTCGCCGCGCTCGGTCGCGGCCTGAGCCAGCGCGAGGTGCTGGGCGCGGAACGGTTCGCGACGGGACAGGTAATCGTCGACGAGTTCGTAGATCAACTGGTAATGCATGGTGGCTCCGGTAGGAATCGCGGCGGCCGGTGGGTGTGTCAGCGCACCGTCAGTCAGTCTGCTGCGGGCAGTATAGGGCAGGCGGACGGTAGCGGCACGACAGGAGCGGCACGACAGGAGCGGCACGACAGGAGCGGCGGCGCGCGTTCGTTCCGATAAACGCAACTAACGGTCTGAGCGTCATCCGTCCTGAAGTCCCGGCCGCAACGCGCCTTCGATGCAGCCAGGTCTACAGGCCGGCGCCGGCGGTCTGTCCCTACGCCTTGTAGCCGATCGTGCGCAGCAGCTCCTTGCGCCAGCGGACGTCGTCGTCATTTTCGACACCGAGCGGCCCAAAGCCGTCGACGACGCCGACGATTCCGCGTCCTTGCGCGGTTTCCGCGACGATCACGTCGGTCGGGTTCGCGGTCGCGCAATAGATCCGGCAGACCTCCGGCACGGCCTTGATCGCATTGAGGACGTTGACCGGATAGAACCCGTCGCCGAGGAACACGATGAACGCGTGACCGGCGCCGATCGCGCTGGCGTTGCGGCATGCCAGTTCGACGAGCGCCGCATCGGTGCCGGAGTGGCGCACCAGCCGCTTGCCCGACGCCTCGCAGAAGGCGAGCCCGAAGCGGATGCCGGGCACGGTGCCGACCAGCGCCTCGTGGATGTCCTCGACGGACTTGATGAAATGCGACTGGCCGAGGATGAAATTCACGGTCTCGGGCTTGTCGATGGCAACGGTTTGCAGTTGCAGCATGGAGGACCTCGTCTCGCGATGCGGCGCGTGCGCCGCAATGGGCTCTTCAAGCTTAATACGCGGCGGCCGGCGACGAAAGCCGCGCGGGCGGCCTATCCTTCGTTGTGTGTGGCGCGCGCTGCGCGAAGGCAACGGAGGCAGACATGGACGTGCGACAAGGCTTCGTCGACTGCGTGGGGCGCACGCCGCTGATTCGCCTGACGAAGCTCAGCGCCGAGACGGGCTGCGAGATCCTGGGCAAGGCGGAATTCATGAATCCGGGCGGGTCGGTGAAGGACCGCGCGGCACTGTACATCATCCGCGACGCCGAGCGGCGTGGCGTGCTGAAGCCGGGCGGCACCGTCGTCGAGGGCACGGCGGGCAACACCGGCATCGGTCTCGCGCACATCTGCGCGGCGCGTGGCTATCGCTGCGTGATCGTGATTCCCGACACGCAATCGCCGGACAAGATGGCGATCCTGCGCACGCTCGGCGCCGAGGTGCGCCCGGTACCGGCGGCACCCTATCGTGACCCGAACAACTATCAGAAGATTGCCGGGCGGCTCGCGGACGAACTCGACAACGCCGTGTGGGCCAATCAGTTCGACAACGTCGTCAATCGTCAGGCGCACTACGAGACGACCGGGCCCGAAATCTGGCGCGATACGGCGGGCACGATCGATGCGTTCGTCTGCGCGACCGGGACGGGCGGCACGCTGGCCGGCGTGAGCCGTTATCTGAAAGAGCAGAATCCAGACGTCCGGATCGTGCTGGCCGACCCGCACGGCAGCGGGCTCTATGGTTACGTGAAAACGGGCGACCTCGGCGCGGAAGGCAGCTCGATCACCGAAGGCATCGGGTCGACGCGCGTCACCGAGAACCTGGCGGGCACACCGATCGACGACGCCGTGCGGATCGACGATCAGCAGTGCGTGACGATGGTCTACCGGCTGCTGCGCGAGGAAGGGCTGTACGTCGGCGGATCGAGCGGCATCAACGTCGCGGCGGCGGTCTGGCTGGCCGGCCGGATGGGCCCGGGGCACACGATCGTGACCTTGCTGTGCGACCGTGGCGACATCTATCGCGCGCGGCTTTTCAATCGGGAATGGCTGCGGGAAAAGGGGCTGGACCCGGGGACTGAACCCTGGCGTTGAGCCCGTGTGCGGCGCGGGAGAGGCGAGGATTTCCATCCGCCCGAATGCGACCTATGCTGAACGAATCCGGAGCGAACTCCGTTCGCCCGATCGTTCAGACGAGGTGTGCCATGCCTGTGTCAGCCACCCTGCAGGATTGCCTGCGTCAGAAGTCATCGCGGTACGAAGTGGTGTACCACCCCTATAGCCATACGAGCATGGAGACGGCCGCTGCCGCGCATATTCCCGGCGATCGCCTCGCGAAAACCGTGCTCCTTGAAGACGACGAAGGCTACGTCGCCGCCGTATTGCCGACCACACATGCCGTGCGCCTGTCGGATCTCTGGGTGAAGACGGGACGCCATCTCGTGCTCGCCCGGGAGGCCGAGCTGCGCGAGCTGTTCAAGGATTGCGACATGGGTGCGCTGCCGCCGGTTTGTATGGCGTACGGAATGAAGACGTTTCTCGAGGAACGTCTCGCGCAGCAGCCGGAAGTCTATTTCGAGGCCGGCGACCACGAAGCGCTGATCCATATGATGCAGGATGAATTCCTGATGCTGATGGAGACGGCCGAGCGCGCGCATTTCTCGCACAAGATGCAGGGCATGCAGTCCTGACGCGCGCGGCGCGTTGGTACGGGGCGATGCGAGTGTGACAACGCTGCGTGTCGGGGGATGGGGTGTGTCGCGAGATAGTTAATTCGATGTGCGAAATTATCGTGATTGCTTGGCGATGATGAGTTAAGGCTATAACTTGTATCGCATTGCAGATTAACTGTCTGGATATCGATGCTGCTTCAGACGTTTTTAGGAAGCGGTGTAGACCAGCTCGATGCGGTCGACAAGCGTATCGGGCGACCGATGCGGACGTCGACGAGGCGAGGACGCACACTCTGCCGCTCCCTTCCCAGCCGGCTCATTTTGGTGCAGCGCGGGAAATATGCCGTTATTTATGTTGAAGCGGCTTAATATCCGATTTTTCATATATCCATACAATTCAATTACCGTTTTAATAATAAAAGTTTGATTTGTGCTTACTGGAATATTATTTGAATAAACCCTCCAAACTTTGTATTCGGGTATCAAATAAAGTTTGACGTCAAAATTTTTTCCTTGCTATCTTCTGCTCCCAAGTGAACGGCACAAATGACATCACCGTGTAACGAACGGCGAACCGTCATGCGAAACACAAGGTGCCGCCCGCTCAGCTGACAATTGCCTGAACGTGCAGGCGCGTGGTTTTCCGGTTCAATGCCGGGCCGCGCCGGCCGGAACGATTCCTTGAAAAAGAATGAATTGGAATTCGAATGCAATTCTTTCAATTCGGATTGCTAATTGAATTTGAAATGAAATGTTCGCGTTGATGCGATGGCGATGCCGACCTGGCTTCGCCGCCGGCAGCAATCCGAAACTGGGCGAATCGCTTGGGGGATGGGATGGTGGGCATGAAAGTCGAAGAACGTCTGGTTACGTCGAACAGCGGACTGGCTACGCTGGGCCGTCCGCGAGAGTTCGGCAAGAAGCAACAGAATCCGGTGCGCCGGTTCGGTGGCATCGGAATCGTCCTGGTGCTGCATGCAGTGCTGATCTACGCGCTGCTCAACGGCCTCGCGACGAAAGTCGTGCAGGTGATCCAGCATCCGATCGAAACCCGCATCATCGAGCCGGTCAAGCCACCGCCGCCACCGCCGATGCCCGTGGTCAAACTCCCGCCGCCGAAATTCGCGCCGCCGCCGCCGCCGTTCGTCCCGCCGCCGGAAGTGCCGGTGCAGGCGCCGCCGCAGGCGACGATCACGCACCAGTCGGCCCCGGTACCATCTGCGCCGGCCGTGCAGGCGCCGGTCGTGGCGCCTCCGGCCCCGGCCAAGCCCGTCAGCCATGACGTAGGCGTGGTCTGCCCGAATTCGGACACGCTTCGCGCGTCGATCCAGTATCCGAAGGAAGCGCAGGAAAACAACATCACGGGCGACGTGACGATCGAGTTCGTCGTGGATGCGGAAGGGAACATCACGAACGAGCGCGTGGCGCAGTCGGCGGATCCGATCCTCGATCGCGCGGCCTACAACACCGTGAAACGATTCAAGTGTGTCGCGCAGGGCCAGTCGGTGCGGGTCCAGGTACCGTTCTCGTTCAATCTGAATTGATGCAGTGGGCGGCCCGGCGCGAACCGGGCCGGGGAAAACCATCTCGAACTGACGTATTAAGTTCACCGAAATAATTGGAGTGGGGTATGACGAAGCGTTCACTGGCCGCGCTGGCGGCAAGCATCCTGATGTCCGTCGCCGCAATCGACGGGTTCGTTGCGCCGCAGCTCGCCCATGCGCAGGCAAGCGGCGCGGCCGGCACATCGGCGCAGGCCGCGGCGCCGTCGGCCGCACCGGCCCCGGCTCCGGCCGCTGCCGAGCCGGCTCCGCCGCCTGCGCCGGCCACGACGGAAGCAGTCGAGAATCCGTACGGGCTCGGCGCGCTATGGAAGAACGGCGACTTCGTCGCTCGTTTCGTGCTGATCCTGCTGGTGATCATGTCGATGGGAAGCTGGTACATCATGATCACGAAGTTCGTGGAACAGTTGCGCGCGAATCGCCGCGCGAAGCTGGCGGATGCGCAGCTCTGGTCCGCGCCGTCGCTGGCCGAGGGCGCCAAGCTGCTCGACGAGGCGTCGCCGTTCCGGTTCATCGCCGAAACGGCGATCGAGGCCGGCGAGCACCATGAAGACGCGCTGCTGGAAGCGGTGGACCGCAATACGTGGATCGACGTCTCGGTCGAGCGCTCGATCACGAACGTGTCGAACCGGATGCAGGACGGGCTGGCCTTCCTGGCCACGGTGGGCTCCACCGCGCCGTTCGTCGGGCTGTTCGGCACGGTCTGGGGGATCTATCACGCACTGACGGCCATCGGCATTGCCGGCCAGGCGTCGATCGACAAGGTCGCGGGCCCGGTGGGCGAGGCGCTCATCATGACCGCGATCGGCCTCGCCGTCGCGGTGCCGGCGGTGCTCGGTTACAACTTCCTGGTCCGGCGCAACAAGTCGGTGATGGAGCGGGTCCGCAACTTCGGCGCGCAACTGCACACGGTGCTGCTGGCCGGCAATCGGCGCCCGGGGCGCGCGGCGGCGTCGCCGGCAGCCGCGTCGCTTGCGAACTGATCGGCTGACGGAGACGCGCGATGGCCATGAACGTCGGGCAGGACGATAGCGACGAGGTGATCGCCAACATCAACACGACGCCGCTCGTCGACGTGATGCTGGTGTTGCTGATCATCTTCCTGATCACGATTCCGGTCGTGACGCACACGATCCAGCTTCAGCTGCCGAAGGAGACGGTGCAGCCGCTGCAGACGACACCGAAGAGCATCGAGATCGCGGTGAACCGCGACGGCGATTTCTTCTGGGGCGAGCAACTGGTGGATGCGCAGACGCTGCTTGCGAAGCTGAAGGGCGTGTCGCAGCAGCAGCCGCAGCCGAGCGTCCACGTGCGCGGCGATCAGAACACGCGCTATGAGTTCATCGGCCGGGTGGTCACGATGTGCGAGCGCGCGGGGATTGCGAAACTGTCGTTCATTACGGAGCCGCCTGCGCGCGGGGGATAGTCGCGCACGGGAATGGGGGTGAAACAGGGGGCCGGCGGCAGGTTTGAGGCACTGACGCTGGTCGACGGTGACGCACTGGGCCGGTGTAAGGGAAAAAGCGCTGGCGCGGGTCGACCGTGAAGTATGGGGGCTGCGTAGGTGCTAAGGCGCTAACGTGGATCGACAGGAGTCGACGATGGGAATGAATGTGCCTTCGGGCGGAAGCAACGCCGAACCGGAAGTGATGGTCGATATCAACACCACGCCGTTGATCGACGTGATGCTGGTGTTGCTGATCATGCTGATCATCACGATCCCGATTCAGATGCATTCGGTGAAGATGGACCTGCCGGTGGGTAATCCGCCGCCGCCGGCCACGCCGCCGGAAATCGTGCAGATCGACATCGACTTCGACGGCACGACGACATGGAACGGTGCGCCAGTACCGGACCGCACAGCGCTCGAGGCAAAACTGACCCAGGTGGCGGCGGAGCCGGTACAGGCGGAGATCCATCTGCGCCCCAACAAGCTGGTGCCGTACAAGGATGTGGCCGCCGTGCTCGCGTCCGCGCAACGCGTGGGCGCGACCAAGATCGGCCTGATCGGTAACGAACAGTTCATGCAATGACGACACGGACGAGCCGATGAACCAGCGACGATGGAAACGGATGATGGCGGTGACGGCGCTCGGCGCGGCAGGCATGCTCGGACGCCCGGCGTTGCCGGCGGACGCGCTGCGGCCTGATGTGGCGAAACCGTTGGCGGCCGCACAGGAGCTGTACCGGGCGCACAAGTATCGCGACGCGCTGGGCAAGATCGCCCAGGCGG
Organism: Burkholderia aenigmatica; assembly: GCF_902499175.1. Lineage (GTDB taxonomy): Bacteria > Pseudomonadota > Gammaproteobacteria > Burkholderiales > Burkholderiaceae > Burkholderia > Burkholderia aenigmatica. The sequence goes on along the minus strand of NZ_CABVQC010000002.1, from coordinate 105,380 downwards.
CCGCCGTGCCGAACCGGACGCCGTACGAAACCTATATGGTCGAAGAGATGCGCGGCGCGGCGGCGATGGCGGCCGGCGACACGGGCACGGCTGCGCAGGCGTACGAAACCGTGCTGAATTCGGGGCGGCTGTCGGGCGAGGATGAGCAGCGGACAACGGCGGCGCTGGCCGGCATCTACTTCCAGCAGAAGAACTATCCGCTCGCGATCCGGATTGCCCAGCGCTACCTGAAGGCAGGTGGATCGGATCCGGAAATGCGCACGCTGCTCACGCAGTCGTACTACCTGTCAAACGATTGCGCACCGCTCGTGAGTCAGTTGAAAGCGAGCACGGACGCGCAGGCGAATGGCGGACACGCACCGGATGAAGGGCAGTTGCAGATGCTGGCGACCTGCGCGCAGAAAGTGAAGGACGGCAACGCGTATCGCAGCGCGCTCGGGCTGCTGGTGGCCTACCACCCGAGCCCCGCGTACTGGGACGAAATGGTCACGGCCATTCGCGGCACCCCCGGCTATCTGCCGTCGCTCGATCTCGACATCTACCGGTTGCGGCGGGCAACGGGCTCGCTCGCGTCAGCGAACGCGTACATGGAGATGACGCAGCTCGCGCTGGTTGCGGGGTCGCCCGCCGAAGGCAAGCAGGTGATCGACCAGGGGTTCGCGTCCGGCGTACTCGGCAAGGATGCACAGGCCGACCGCGAGAAGCGGCTGCAGGCATTGGCCGCGAAGCGCGCGCAATCGGGCGGCGACGCCACGACGCCTGCGACGCCGATCGATGCGGGCATGAACCTCGTCTTCGAGGGCCATCCCCAGCAGGGGCTGCCGATGATGGAGCAGGCGATCGCGAAGGGCGGAATCGAGCATCCCGATGCGGCGCGACTGCGGCTCGGCGAGGCGTACTACGTCGCCGGCCAGAAGGCGCGTGCGGTCCAGGTACTGCGCACGGTGAAGGGAACCGACGGTTCCGGTGACCTGGCGCGCCTCTGGACGGTGGTGGCATCCCGGTAACGCAACGGAAGGGTACGACGGCGCGCAACACGGGCGCGGTCGGCAAGCGGTGTGCCGCCGCGACAGCACCGATGCACGACGGGCAGGTCGGCCGATGGAAAGGGGCAGCCTTGTTGATTAGTAAACCGAACGAAATGTGCGAGGGCTGCGTGGCCGCGCGACGCGGGTGCCATGCCGCGCCGCGCGTGGCTCTCAGGCCACGGAAGCGTGCAGCCGGGTATCGCGCCGGGCCGGTCGCGTCACGGCATGGGGCGCGTCTTGACGACATCAAACCGATTTCGACTGCGAGGGTCCGTCTTTCCATGGTTTTGCCCCCTGATGAGTCGGTGCTCGTCGCCGTGTCGCTAGGCAACAAGATCCGGGCGCTGCGCCAGCGCCTGAAACTCACGCTCGACGAAACGTCGACGATCGCCGGCATTTCGAAACCGTTCCTGTCTCAAGTCGAGCGCGGGCGGGCGACGCCGTCGATCACGTCGCTGGTCCGGATCGCGAAGGCGCTGGGCGTGACGATGCAGTACTTCATCGACACGCCGACGGAAGCGCGCTCGGTATGCCGGGGCAACGCGCTGCAGTATTTCCAGTTCACGAACTCGGCCAGCCTGTTTGCCAGGCTGACGAACCTGGTGGACGGCCGCAAGCTCGACGCGATTCTCGTCAGGATGCCGGCGGGGCAGTTGTCGTCCGAGATGACGACGCATGCGGGCGAGGAGTTCGTCTACGTGTTGCGCGGGCAGGTGGCGCTGACGCTCGAGGATTGCACGTTCACGCTGAACGAGGGCGACACCGCGCATTACGAATCGACGATGCCGCATGCGTGGCGCAACACGGCCGACGAAGAGGCGGTGATCGTCTTGGTCGGCACGCCCAGGTTGTTCTAGCGACGGCGGCCGCAGCGGCAAGCCGCCACGAAGGAGAAGTACCCGATCGGCAGTGGAGGGTGTGCATCAAGGCGCGCGTACAGGCTCGCCTTGTACGGAACCTGTTGTCCGTCGAATCGGGAGGAAGCAGGCAATGCGCTCAATGTAGGTGTTTAGTATGACGAATCGAAATAGAAAACGACGGTGATGCTGGATGGTGCGGGTGACCCGAGGCCGATCCGTTCGAGTCGTGGCAGCGAAAGCGTGGCAATCGCGGGTTCCGGTACACGGGCACCCAGGACGCGCAAGGAATTCACAAGGTTCCGGCGCACAGCAGGTGGGGTCTTACTACGAGCGAGAGGGAACGAGATGAAGCAGAGAGTTTTGGCGTTGGCCATCAAGAGGATAGTCTGGGCGGAGCTGGCGCTGACGGCCGCACTGGCGCCGCCGGCGTTCGCCCAGAGCCAGCCGGCGCCGGGCGCCGTCGCGATCGCGGATGCGGTCGCGAACGGCGCGCCCGTGACCGTTGCACAGGCGGGCGGTACGCCGGGTGCCGCCGCTGCCACGGGCACCGCGGCGCCCGATGCGACAGCAGGCGCGGCAGGCGCGGCCGCCGAGGCGACGCCCGCCGCACCCGGTGCGAACGGGCAGGGCAAGGTCGCGCAGATCAAGCGATTCGAAGTGACGGGTTCGCTGATCCGGCAGGCCGACAAGACCGGTTTCCAGCAGGTGCAGACGATCACGCCGAAGGAAATCCAGGCCAGCGGCGCGGTGACCGTCACCGACTTCCTGCGCGACGCGGCGGCCAACTCGGCGAACAGCTGGGGCGAAGGGCAATCGGGCAACTTCGCGGCCGGCGCGGCGGGCATCGCGTTACGTGGCCTGTCCGAGAAGTACACGCTCGTGATGGTCGACGGCCAGCGCGTCGCACCGTACGCATTCTTTTCGAACAGCGTCGACTCGTTCTTCGACCTCAACACGATTCCGCTCAACGATATCGAGCGGATCGAAATCGTGAAGACGGGCGCGGTGTCGCAATACGGTTCGGACGCGATCGGCGGTGTCGTCAACATCATCACGAAACACAATTTCCGCGGCCTGCAGCTCGACGGCAGCCTCGGCAGTGCGATCAACGCCGGTAACGGCGACGGCACGGTGAAGTTCGGCGTGCTCGGCGGCTTCGGCGACCTGAACGCCGACCGCTTCAACGTGACGGCGGCAGTCAGCTACTACAAGTCGAACGGCTTCACGCTTGCCGACCGCGATTCGACGCGCAACCAGGACTTCACGGGCAAGCCGGGCGGCTTCTCGCTGCTCGCGCCGTCGTACTGGAACATGCCCGGCGGCGTCGCGCAGGCGCTGAGCGGAGGCTGCCCGTTCGGCGGCTCGGTGCGTCCGGCCGTGTCGAATTCGTTGTCGGCCGGGTCGCCGGGCACGGTCTGCGCGTACAACACGGCCGAAAGCACGTCGATCCTGCCGATGACCGAGCGCCTGAACGCGAAGCTCCACGGGGACTTCAAGATCGACGACAAGACGACCGCGTTCGCGGATTTCCTCGAGAGCTACAACACGACCACGACCAACGACGGCCTGTGGAACAACGTGATCGGCAATTCGCAGAACCCGGCGCTCGTCTGGAATCCGCAGACGAAGCTGCTGTCGCCGTTCAACTTCACGGTGCCGGTCAGCAACCCGTACAACACGACAGGCGCGGCCACGCCGCTTACCTATGCGTTTCCGAACACGGTCGCGCAGAAGACCTGGGCCAACTACTGGCGTGCGGCCGTGGGTATCAAGGGGTCGTTTACGCTGCCGTACGGCGACTGGGACTGGGCGACGTCGGTCAGTCACTCGCAGAGCACGGTGTCGAACGTGTTCACGAACCAGCTGAACGTCAATGCGCTGAACAACATCTACCAGAACGGGACGTTGAACTTCGCGAATCCGGCGGCAACGCCGAACGCGTTCAACGGGCTCTATCAGGATGCGAACAACCTCGGCATCTCGAAGCTCGACACGATCGACGCGACGGTATCGACGCCGAACCTGTTCCATCTGCCGACGGGCGACGTCGGCATCGGCTTCGGTGCGCAGTTCACGCACCAGAGCGAAATGCTGACGCCGGGCGCCGAATACATGAGCGGGGCCGTCATCACGCCGGATCTCGAGACGGTGGATGGCCAGCGCAACGTCGCAGCCGTCTATTACCAGATCAACGTGCCGATCCTCGAGAACCTGACGTTCAGCCAGGCGGGCCGCTACGACCACTACACGGACGTGGGCGGTGCCTTCTCGCCGCGCTTCGCGTTGCGCTACCAGCCGATCAAGGCGCTCACGCTGTATACGTCGTACAACCGCGGCTTCCGCGCGCCGACCTTCGTCGAGGACAGCAAGTCGCAGACGCTCGGCATCCAGGTCGATCCGGCCACCGGCCAGAACTACACGTCGATCACCGTCGGCAACCCGAACCTCGCGCCGGAACGCACGCGCAACTTCAACATCGGTTTCCAGGTGTCGCCGAGCCGCTACACGGATCTCGGCTTCGACTGGTACAAGATCCGCATCGACAACGTGATCGGCCAGGGCGCACCGTCGCAGATCGCGACCGACCCGACGACGGGCCAGCTGCTGTACAAGGTGATCCCGTACCAGAACCTCGGCTATCTCGACACGAACGGCTTCGAAGGCACGTTCCGCCAGGGCCTGCCGCTCAAGGGCTGGGGCACGCTCACGCTGTCGGGCGACTGGGCGTACATCAACAGCTACAAGATCGGCTTCCCGGGCGGTACGCCGGTCAACGGCGCGGGCAACAACTTCACGATCACGCAGCCGTTCGGCGGCAGCTTCCCGCGCTGGCGCGGCAACACGACGCTGGACTGGAACTACCGGAAGTTCGATGCGGCGCTGACGTGGCAGTTCACCGGCCCGTACGCGCAGAACCTGCTGCCGGCACCCGCGCCGTCGAAGGTCGGTTCGTACAGCCAGTTCAACCTGATGATGTCGTACACGGGCTTCAAGAACTGGACGATCTACGGCGGCATCAACAACCTCTTCAACCGCACGCCGCCGTACGACCCGATCTTCGCGAACGGCACGCTGGATCAGAGCGGGTACGACACGTCGGTGTATTCGTACATCGGCCGGTTTGCGCAGATCGGCGCGACGTACAAGTTCTGATGGCGATCGCGATGCACTGACAGGCTTTAGACCGGCCGCTCCACGTCCACTACCCCCTTTTCGGAGCGGCCTTTTTTCGCCTGGCGCCACGACGGCCCGCAAGCGGGACGCGCGGCGGCGCAGCTCATCCGATCGTGACCAACACGAACCATCCGCGGGACGCAGCCGGCATGCGGCGTCCGGCACAGGCATCGACCGCGCGCAGGCATCACGCCCGCACGCTTCCGGACAGACTGACCATGAGACAGTTGAAATGGCGACGGGCATGCGTACCGCGCCACGCGCACCTGAAGCGCACGCTTACGTGGATGCGCGCCGCGCTGCTCGTGTGCGCCGCGTGGCTCGTGTCGGGCGGCGTCATGCCGCAGGCTGCGCTCGCGGTGCAGGCGATCTCGCAATACGATCATCCGAAGTATCCGCCGGGCTTCACGCATTTCGACTACGCGAATGCCGATGCGCCCGACAGCGGCACGCTCCAGTTCGAAAACTACGACGAAGCGCAAAGCTACGACTCGCTGAACCCGTTCCTCGTGCGCGGCGCGCCCGCGCCGGACATCAAGAACCTGATGTTCGACACGCTGATGCAGCGCAGCTGGGACGAGCTCGCTTCGGAATACGCGCTGATCGCCGACGACGTCGACGTCGCGCCGGACGGGCTGTCGTCGACGTTCCACCTCAACCCGGCCGCACGCTTCTCGAACGGCGACCCGATCACCGCGACCGACGTCAGGTATTCGTTCGATACGCTGACGAGCCCGCAGGCCTCGCCGCTGTACAACGCACAGTTTTCGATCATCAAGCGCGCGGTGGTCGTCGACGGTCACACGGTGCGCTTCGAGTTCAAGCACGCGGAGCGCGACGCTGCGCTGATCGCGGGCGACCTGCCGGTGTTCTCGCCGAAATGGGGGCAGCGCGCGGACGGCACGCGTCCGCCGTTCGACCAGATCGCGAACGTGCCGCCGATCGCGAGCGGCCCGTACCTGATCGACCAGCGCAAGAACGACAAGCAGATCAGTTACGTGCGCGACCCGCACTACTGGGCGGCGAACCTGCCGTCGCGACGCGGCATGTTCCGCTTCGCGCACGTGTCGTTCAAGCTGTACCTGGACCAGTACACGGCGCTCGAAGCGTTCAAGGCCGGCGACATCGACGCGCGCATGGAATACAGCGCGACGCAGTGGGCGCGCAAGTACGTCGGCAAGAATTTCCGCAACGGCATGCTGAAGCGCGGCGAGTTTCCCGACGGCCCCGCGCAGATGCAGGGTTTCCTGATCAACATGCGCAAGCCGATGTTCCAGGACGTGCGGGTGCGGCATGCGTTCGCGCTGGCGTTCGACTTCGACTGGATGAGCCGGATGATGTTCTACGGGCAATACCGCCGGACCAACAGTTTCTGGGAGGCGAGCCCGTTCGCGGCATCCGGCATGCCGAGCGAGAAGGAGCTTGCGCTGCTCGAACCGTTCCGTTCGACGTTGCCGCCGGAGGTGTTCGGCCCGATGGTCCAGCAGCCGTCGACGCTGCCGCCCAACTCGTTGCGCGCGAACCTGAAGGAAGCGCGCGACCTGCTCGCGCAGGCCGGCTGGCATTACCGCGACGGCGCGCTGCGCGACGCGAACGGCACGCCGATGACGATCGAGATCATCGACGACCAGCCCGGCATGGACCGCCTGATCCTGCCGTACACACAGGCGCTCGCGATGCTCGGCATCCACGCGTATCTGCGCGAGATCGACAGCGCGGTCTACCTGAAGCGTCTCGATAATTTCGAGTACGACATGACGACGTACATCTACCTGCCCGTGACGATCCCGGGGGCGGAGCTGACGCGCCGCTTCGGCAGCGCGGCCGCATCGCAGCCGGGCTCCGAGAACTATCCGGGCGTGAAGTCGAAGGCCGTCGATGCGCTGATCCGCGCGGCGCTTGCGGCCGACACGCTCGACGATCTCGAGACGGCGACGCACGCGCTCGACCGCGTGCTGATCAACCTGTACGCGCTGATCCCGCAGTACTACCTGCCGAATGCGCGGATCGCATACAAGGCGACGCTCGGCCACCCGGCGATCGTGCCGGATTCCTATCAGTACGAGGACTGGATCATCGACTACTGGTACGTGAAGCAGCCGGCGGCGACACCCGCGCCGGCGGCCTGACGGGAGAACGACGATGCTGGCATACATACTCAGGCGTTTGCTGCTGATGATCCCGACGCTGATCGGGGTGGTGACGATCACGTTCGCGGTCACGCAGTTCGTGCCGGGCGGCCCGGTCGAACAGGTGCTCGCGCAGTTGCGCCACGGCAGCGCACGCGGCGGGGAGGCGGGCGGCGGAGGCGGCGGCTACCACGGCAGCCAGGGCGTGGACCCGCAGCAGATCGAGCAGATCCGCAAGCAGTTCGGCTTCGACAAGCCGCCGCTCGAACGCTACGTGCTGATGCTGAAGCACTACGCGACGTTCGACCTCGGCCAGTCCTATTTCGCGCACCGCAGCGTGTGGGCGGTGATCCGCTCGAAGCTGCCGGTGTCGATCACGCTCGGGATGTGGACGGTGATCCTCACCTACCTGGTGTCGGTGCCGCTCGGCATCGCGAAGGCGGTGCGCAACGGGTCACGGTTCGACACCGTGACGAGCGTGCTGGTGCTGGCCGGCTACGCGGTGCCGGGCTTCGTGCTCGGCGTGCTGCTGCTGATGCTGTTCGGCGGCGGCACGTTCTGGCAGGTGTTCCCGATGCGCGGGCTCACGTCCGACAACTTCGACGACCTGACGCTGATCGGCAAGGCGCTCGACTATCTGTGGCACATCGTGATGCCGGTGACGGCGTCGGTCATCGGCAACTTCGCGATCGTCACGATCCTGACCAAGAACACGTTCCTCGAGGAAATCGGCCGGCAGTACGTGCTGACCGCACGCGCGAAGGGCGCGCCGGAGCGCGACGTGCTGTGGAAGCACGTGCTGCGCAACGCGGCGATCCCGTTGCTCACCGGGCTGCCGGCCGCGTTCGTCGGCGCGTTCCTGAACGGCAACCTGCTGATCGAGACGCTGTTCTCGCTCGACGGCATGGGGCAACTGTCGTACGACTCGGTGATCCGCCGCGACTATCCGGTCGTGCTCGGTTCGCTGTTCCTGTTCACGCTGATTGGCCTGCTGACCAAACTCATCGCGGATATCTGCTATGTCCTCGTCGACCCCCGTATCCAGTTCAACCGCCTGGACCACTGACCAGGTGTGCGCCGCGTGCGCGGCCTCGCCGTCGCCGTGGCGGCGCACGTGGCTGCGCTTTCGCGCGCAGCCGCTCGGCTACTGGAGCCTCGTGATCTTCACGGTGCTGTTCGCGCTCAGCCTGGGTGCGGACCTGCTGTCGAACGACCGGCCGCTGATCGTGCGCTACGACGGGCACTATTACTTTCCGATCGTGAAGGACTATCCGGAGACGGCGTTCGGCGGCGACTTTCCCGCGATGACGAACTATCTCGATCCGTATATCCGCACGAAGCTCGAATCGCATGGCAATTTAGCGATCTATCCGCCGAACCGCTATCGCTACGACACGATCGACTATTTCGCGTCGCGGCCGTATCCGGCGCCGCCGTCATCGAGCAACTGGCTCGGCACCGACCAGTTCGGCCGCGACGTGCTCGCGCGGCTGCTGTACGGATTCCGGCTGTCGGTGCTGATGGCGTTCGCACTGACCGTGTCGGGCGTGCTGGTCGGCGTGCTGACTGGCGCGCTGCAAGGCTTCTACGGCGGCCGCACCGATCTGGTCGGGCAGCGCCTGATCGAGATCTGGAGCGCGCTGCCCGACCTGTACCTGCTGATCATCTTCGCGTCGATCTTCACGCCGTCGCTGTGGCTGCTGTTCATCCTGCTGTCGATGTTCGGCTGGCTCGTGCTGTCCGATTACGTGCGCGCCGAATTCCTGCGCAACCGCGGGCTCGACTATGTGAAGGCAGCACGCACGATGGGGCTGACGAACGCACAGATCATGTGGCGCCACGTGCTGCCGAACAGCCTCACGCCGGTGATCACGTTCCTGCCGTTCCGGATGAGCGCGGCGATCCTGTCGCTGACGAGCCTCGATTTCCTGGGCCTCGGCGTGCCGCCGCCGACGCCGAGCCTCGGCGAATTGCTGCAGGAGGGCAAGAACAACCTGGATGCGTGGTGGATCTCGATCGCGGCGTTCGCGGCGCTGGTGGTGACACTGCTGCTGCTTACCTTCATGGGCGATGCGCTGCGCAACGCGCTCGACACGCGTACGCGCGGTTCAGCATTCGGTGGAGGGCGGTGATGACGAGACCGTTGCTGCAGATCGACGGGTTTTCCGCGCATTTCGGCGCGAATGCGGCCGTACAGGACCTGAGCCTGGCGATCGGCCGCGGCGAGCGGGTGGCGCTCGTCGGCGAATCGGGGTCGGGCAAGAGCGTGACCGCACTGTCGATCCTGCGGCTCGCGCAGCAGGCGACGCTGTCGGGGCGGATGCTGTTCGACGGCGAGGATCTGCTCGCGAAGACCGAGCAGCAGATGCGCGGGATCCGCGGCGCCGACATCGCGATGGTGTTCCAGGAGCCGATGACGGCGCTCAATCCGCTGTACACGATCGGCAAGCAGATCGCCGAGAGCCTGCGGCTGCACGAGGGGCTGCGCCCGGGCGACGCGCGCGAGCGCGGGATCGCGCTGCTGCGGCGCACCGGGATTCCGGAGCCGGAGCGGCGCATCGACAGTTTTCCGCATCAGCTGTCGGGCGGGCAGCGGCAACGCGCGATGATCGCAATGGCGCTGGCGTGCCGGCCGCGGCTGCTGCTCGCGGACGAGCCGACGACGGCGCTCGACGTGACGGTGCGCCAGCAGATCGTCGACCTGCTGATCGAGCTGCAGGAGCAGGAGGCCGCCGCGCGCGGGATGGCCGTGCTGCTGATCACGCACGACCTGAACCTCGTGCGGCGCTTCGCGCAGCGCGTGGCCGTGATGGAGAAGGGCGTGCTGGTGGAGACCAACACGACGGCTGCGCTGTTCGCGGCGCCGCAGCATCCGTATACGCGCCGGCTGCTCGACAGTGCGCCGCAACGGGCGATCGAGCCGGTCGCCGCCGGTGGGCAGACGATCCTCGACGTGCAGCAGCTCGCCGTCGACTATCGCATCGCGGCAAAGGGCTGGCGCTCGGTGCTCGGCAAGACGACGTTCCGCGCCGTGCACGACGTGCAGCTGAGCCTGAAGCGCGGCGAAACGCTCGGGATCGTCGGCGAGTCGGGTTCGGGGAAATCGACGCTTGCGTCGGCGGTGCTCGGCTTGCAGCGGCCGGCGTCGGGCGGGATCGAGATCGACGGCATGCCGCTCGCGTCGCTGCGCACGACCCAGGGCCGCCGCACGCTGTACGGGCGCATGCAGGTAGTGTTCCAGGATCCGTTCGGCTCGCTGTCACCGCGCATGACGGTCGAGCAGATCGTCGGCGAGGGGCTGGGCGTGCACCGGCCGCAGGTGACCGGCGATGCACGGCGGGCGCGGATCGCCGCGCTGCTGCAGGAGGTCGGCCTGCCGCCCGAGGCGATGCTGCGCTATCCGCACGAATTTTCCGGCGGGCAGCGTCAGCGGATCGCGATCGCGCGGGCGCTGGCGGTGGAGCCGGAACTGCTGGTGCTCGACGAGCCGACGAGCGCGCTCGACGTGTCGATCCAGAAGCAGGTGCTGAATCTGCTGACGAATCTGCAAAAGAAGTACAAACTCAGCTACCTGTTCATCACGCACGATCTGGCGGTGATGCGCGCGATGGCCCACCGGGTCATCGTGATGAAGGCGGGGCGCGTGGTCGAGGCGGGCGAGACGCTCGACGTGCTGCATGCGCCATCCCATCCGTATACGCGGGCGCTGCTCGCGTCGTCCATGCTGGCGCCGGAGCGCGGCCCGCAGGAGAGGCAAGAGAGAACCGATGATTGACGAGAACCGGGCGCCGGGCGCCCGAGCCGTGCAGGCGGCGCAGGCGTTGCGCAGCGACGCCGATTTCTGGTCGCTGCGCATCGTCGACGAGACGATCGACGAACATGCGGTGCGCAACGACGTCGCGCAACCGTTCTCTCGCACGCGCGAGCGCGGTGCGATGCTGACGGCCTGGGCCGGCACGGGTGCGGGCTATGCGGCGACGCCCGACCTGTCCCCGGCCGGGCTGCAGGCGGCGCTCGATATCGCGACCGCGCGGGCGCGGGCCAGTGCGCCGTGGGCGCTGGTCGATCATCGTCACGCCGCGCGCCCGCAGGCGAGCGGCACGTATGCGTCGCCCGATGTCGATGCGGCACTGCCTTCGCGCGCGGAATGGATCGAGCGTCTCGCGCACGAATGCGCGGCGGCGAACCTCGGCGCGCGCATCGTCGAACGCGCGGCGAGCGTGATGATCGTGCACACCGAGCAGTGTTACGTGACGAGCGACGGCGTGCGGATCGACCAGCGCTTCCGCTTCCTGATGCCCGAGCTGCAAGCCGTTGCCCACGGCGACGGCGACACGCAGACGCGGTCGCTCGGTCAGTCGGGCACGCTCGCGCAGGGCGGCATCGACGTGCTGGCACGCTACGGCTTCGACGGCGCGGGCGTTCGGGTTGCCGACGAGGCGCTGCAGTTGCTCGCCGCGCCGAATTGCCCGACCGGCCGGCGCGATCTGCTGCTGATGCCGGACCAGATGATGCTGCAGATCCACGAGTCGATCGGCCATCCGCTCGAACTCGACCGGATTCTCGGCGACGAGCGCAACTTCGCCGGATCGAGTTTCGTCCGGCCGGAGATGGTCGGCCACTATCAATATGGCTCGCCGCTGCTGAACGTCACGTTCGATCCGGAGCCAACGGCCGAAGCCGCGTCCTATGCGTTCGACGACGACGGCACGCCGGCGCGCAAGCAGTACCTGATTCGCAATGGCGTGCTCGAACGGCTGCTCGGCGGGGCGCTGTCGCAGCAGCGCGCGGGCCTGCCGGGCGTGGCCAACTCGCGCGCGTCGGGCTGGAACCGCGCGCCGATCGACCGGATGGCGAACCTGAACGTCGAACCCGGCGACCAATCGCTCGATGCGCTGATCGCGGGCACCGAGCACGGGATCCTGATGCGCACCAACACGTCCTGGTCGATCGACGATCACCGCAACAAATTCCAGTTCGGCTGCGAATTCGGGCAACTGATCGAGAACGGCCGGCTCACGCAGGTCGTCAAGCGCCCGAACTACCGCGGCATCTCCGCCCAGTTCTGGCGCAGCCTGCGCGCGGTCGGCGATGCGAGCACGTTCGGCATCTACGGCACGCCTTATTGCGGGAAGGGCGAACCCGCGCAGATCATCCGTGTCGGCCACGCCGCACCGGCCTGCGTGTTCGCCGGCGTCGACGTATTCGGAGGGGCGTGATGACGGGATTCGATCCGATGGCACGCCAGGCCGGAATCGACTGGCATGCGTATTTCTCCCGGCTCGCCGACGACGCACAACGGCTGACGACGCCGGCCGAAACCGTGCTGCTCGGCTTCTCCAGCGAAACCTCCGACTTCGTCCGCTTCAATGGCGGCAGGATCCGCCAGACCGGGCGCGTCACGCAGGGGCGGTTGTCCGTGCGGCTCGTCGACGGGGCGCGGCAGGCGCACTCGGCGCTGACCGTGTGCGGCGATCCGGCGGCCGACCTGCGCGAACTGGCGGATGCAGTTGCCGTGCTGCGCGACGGCCTGCGCGATGCGCAGGACGACCCGCACCTGCTGTTCGATACGTCGTCGTGGGTGCAGGAAACGCGCCGCACCGGGCGCCTGCCGGATGCGGACGGGCTCGCGCGAATCGTGGCCGAATGCGCGCGCGGGCTCGACTTCGTCGGCTTTTACGCGGGCGGCACGCTGGCGCGCGGCTTCGCGTCGTCGACTGGCAGCCGTGGCTGGTACGAGGTCGAGAATTTCAACTTCAGCTGGTCGCTGTACGACCCGAGCGGCCGCGCGATCAAGACCGTTTATGCGGGCGACGACTGGCGCGATGCGGCGTTCGCGGCCAAGGTCGACGCGGCCGCCGCGCGGCTGCCTGTGCTCGGCCGCACGCCGAAGGCGCTGGCGCCCGGGCGCTACCGCACCTATTTCGCGCCGGACGCCGTCCACGAAATGACGAGCCTGCTTGGCTGGAGCGGCTTCTCGGCGCGCGCGCTGGCGAGCGCCCGCAGCCCGCTGCATCGTCTGTACGCCGGTGAGGTCGCGCTCGATCCGCGCGTATCGATCACCGAGGATTTCTCGCTGGGCATCGCGCCGGCGTTCAACGCGGACGGCTACCGGCGCGACAGCGTGCCGCTCGTCGTCGAAGGGCGGGGCGCCGGGCAGCTCGTATGTGCACGTACCGCGCGCGAGCAAGGGTGCGCGCCGAACGGCGCGGACAACGGCGAATCGCCGCAGTCGCTGACGATCGCGGGCGGCACGCTCGCCGATGCCGACGTGCTGGCCGCGCTCGACACGGGGCTCTACGTCGGCAACCTCTGGTACCTGAACTTCTCGGATCCGATCGCGTGCCGGATGACGGGGATGACGCGGTTCGCGACGTTCTGGGTCGAAGGCGGTCGCATTGTCGCGCCGATCGAAGCGATGCGGTTCGACGACAGTTTCTACCGGCTGTTCGGGTCGGAGCTCGAGCAGCTCGGCTCGGCACCGGCGCTGCTGGCGAACGACGACACGTACGGCGAGCGTGCCACCGGAGGCGCGCAGCTGCCGGGGCTGCTCGCGCGTTCGTTCGAGCTCACGCTGTAGCGCGTTCGCCGACACTTGCCGATGCCGTCATTCTTCATCGACCGCCCGGTATTTGCGTGGATCGTCGCGCTCGCGATCGTCGTCGCGGGCGTGCTGGCCATTCCGCAACTGCCGATCGCGCAGTATCCGCGCCTGGCGCCGCCGCGGGTGGTGATCACCGCGTCCTATCCGGGCGCGTCGACCGAGACGGTCGATGCCGACGTCGGCAGCATCATCGAGGAAAGCCTCGACGGCGCGGACGGGCTGCTGTACTACGAGACGAGCAGCGACGGCCACGGCAACCTCGAGATCGACGTGACGTTTTCGCCCGGTACCGATCCGGACATCGCGCTCGTCGACGTCAACAACCGGTTGAAGCAGGTCGAGCCGCGGTTGCCGCAGCAGGTCGTCCAGCAGGGAATCGGCGTGTTCAAGGCGGCGAACACGTTCCTGATGCTCGTCACGCTGACGTCGACCGACGGCACGCGCGATTCCGCGCAACTCGGCGATTACCTGAACCGCTACGTGCTGCGCGAGCTGAAGCGCGCGCCGGGTGTCGGCGCGGCCGAGCTGTGGGATGCCGACGAGGCGCTGCGGGTCTGGCTCGATCCGGTCAAGTTGCGCGAATACGATCTCGGCGCCGACGACGTGATCGCGGCGATCAGCGAGCAGAACGCGACGGTCACGGCCGGCGCGATTGGCGATGCGCCGTTCGTGCGCGGCCAGCAGCTCACCGCGACGATCGTCGTCAAGGGGCAGCTCGCGTCGCCGGAGGAGTTCGGCCGGATCGTGCTGAAGTCGAAGCAGGACGGCTCGGCGGTGCGCGTCGCTGACGTCGCGCGCGTCGAAATCGGCCGCGACGACTATTCGTTCTATTCGCGGCTGAACGGCCGGCCGGCGGCGACCGTCGGCATCCAGCTCGGCCCGCGCGGCAACGCGCTCGAAACGTCGAATGCGATCCGCGCGCGGCTCGCCGAGCTGTCGCGGACGCTGCCGCCAGGCGTCGCGGTCGAGATTCCGTTCGACGGCGCGCACTTCGTCAAGATCGCGATCCACGAAGTCGTGCTGACGCTCGTCGAGGCCGTCGTGCTGGTGTTCGGCGTGATGTGGCTGTTCCTGCGCGACCTGCGCTACACGCTGGTGCCGACCGTCGTGATTCCGGTCACGCTGATGGGCGCGTTCGTCGCGATGTGGGCGTTCGGGCTGTCGATCAACGTGTTCACGATGTTCGGCCTCGTGCTGGCGATCGGCATCCTGGTCGACGATGCGATCGTCGTCGTCGAGAGCGTGCACCGCGTGATGGAGGAGGGCGTGTCGCCGCGCGACGCCACGCGCCGGGCCATGAAGCGGATCGGCGGGGCGATCGTCGGCGTGACCGCGGTGCTGACCGCCGTATTCGTGCCGATGGCGTTTTTCCCGGGCAGCGTCGGCGGCATCTACCGGCAATTCGCGGTGGCGATGATCGCGTCGATGCTGGTGTCGTCGTTCATGGCGCTGTCGCTCACGCCCGCGCTGTGCGCGAACCTGCTGAAGCCGGTCGCGCGACACGACGGCGGCACCGGCACCGGCCATGCGCGGCGACGCGGCATCGGCGCGCGTCTGGCCGACCGGTTCGGCGCGGCCTTCGCGCGCGCCGAATCCGGCTATCGCCGCGTCGCCGTGTTTGCCGTGCGCCGCACCGGCATGGTCGTGGCGGTCTATGCGGTGCTCGTGATCGGATGCGGGCTGCTGTACTGGATGATGCCGGGCGGCTTTCTGCCCACCGAGGACCAGGGGCAATTGCAAGTGATGATCCAGTTGCCGGCAGGCGCCACGCAGGCGCGCACGCTCGCTGTCGTCGAGCGTGTGGAGGCCATCCTGCACGGGGAGCCGGCGATTGCGAACGTGACGAGCGTGATCGGCTGGAGTTTCGTGGGCAGCGGGCAGAACGTCGGGATGGCGTTCGTGGAGCTGAAGGACTGGGCACAGCGCGACGTCGACGCGATGGCGTTGCGCGACCGGCTCAACGCGCGCTTCGGCGCGATCCTCGACGGCGACGTCGAGGCCGCGCTGCCGCCGTCGGTGCGCGGCATCGGGCATTCCGACGGATTCACGTTCCGGCTCGAGGATCGTGGCGGAGTCGGGCTCGATGCGTTGAAGGCGGCTCGCGAGCAGCTTGCCGAACGCGCGAAGGCGGATCCGTTGCTGTCTGCCGTGCATTTCGAAGACCTGCCGGATGCGCCGCGTATCGAGCTCGATGTCGATCGCGCGAAGGCCTATGCGCTGGGCGTACCGTTCGAGCGGATCGCGGGGCTGCTGGGCGGCACGTTCGGCTCGAACTACATCAACGACTTTCCGGCGTCGGGCCGGATGCGGCGGGTGATCATCGAGGCCGATCCGGTCGCCCGCGCGACCGATACGCAACTGATGGCGCTCACCGTACCGAACCGCACCGGCGACATGGTGCCGCTGTCTGCCATTGCCGCGCCGCACTGGACGATCGGACCGGTGATGCTGAACCGGTACAACGGCTATCCGTCGCTCGACATCAGCGGCCGAGCAGCGACCGGCACGAGTTCGGGCGCGGCGATGGCGGAGATGGAGCGGCTTGCTGCTGTGCTGCCGGCCGGGATCGGCTTCGACTGGGTCGATGCGGCGCGCGAGGAGCAGGTCGCCGCGCGGCAGACGCCGCTGCTCGTCGGGCTGTCGGTGCTCGCGGTCTTCATGGCGCTGGCCGCGCTGTACGAAAGCTGGACGATTCCGCTGTCGGTGCTGACGATCGTGCCGCTCGGCATGATCGGCGCGATCGCGGCGGCGCTCGCGCGCGGCATGCCGAACGACGTGTACTTCAAGGTCGGGATGATCACCGTGGTCGGGCTGGCGGCGAAGAACGCGATCCTGATCGTGCAGTACGCGCGCGACCTGGCCGGTCGCGGCGTGCCGTTGCGGCAGGCGGTGGTCGACGCGGCCGCCGCGCGATTCCGGCCGATCGTGATGACGTCGATGGCGTTCCTGCTCGGGGTCGTGCCGCTCGTGCTGGCGACGGGCGCGGGCGCGGAAAGCCGGCGCTCGATCGGCACTGGCGCGTTCGGAGGCGTGCTGGCGGCGACGGTGTTCGGGCTCGTGTTTGCGCCGGTGGCGTTTCGGGTCGTGGCATCGGCTGGCCGGCGCGGCCGGCGGGTGGCGGTGACGAGGCGCGACGATCGACAGACAGAGACAGTAGGGGAGTGACGCACCGCCGCCAGCGGATGGCCGGGCGTGGATGAGTCACGGCAATGCCCATCGCATCCGGTTCGTCGAAGCGCACGTCGATGCGTCGAAACCCGCTGCATCGACGCGCGGGGCAAATGACACGCTGCCGGGTTGAAAATCCATAACTCTACGGTTATTATTCAGATTCATAACTTTTGAGCTATGAATTGAAACCTACTGCCAACGACCTGTTTGCCGCGTTGGGCGAACCGACCCGCAGGGCCATTTTTCAGCGGCTTTCCCATGAAGGCGAGCAGACGGTCGGACGACTGACCGCACATGCGGGCGTCTCGCAGCCGGCCGTGTCCAAGCATCTGGCTGTCTTGCGACAGGCCGGGCTGGTGGAAGGGCGCCCGGAAGGACGGGAAACCTATTACCGAGCCCGTTCGGAGGGGCTTGCACCCTTGATCGACTGGCTCGGCGTCTATGGCGTGTTCTGGCGGGATCGAATCGATGCGTTGTCCGACCTGCTGGACAGGATGGACACATGACTGCATCGCGAGAATCGCACAGCCTGGTCGTGGAGCGAAACCTTCGGCATCCGCCCGAAAAAGTGTGGCGCGCACTCACGCAATCGTGGCTGATCGAGGAGTGGCTGATGGCCAACGACTTCGTGCCTGAGGTCGGCCACCGCTTTACGCTGCGCGCGGCGCCGTTGCCCGGGTGGTCGGGCATCACGAATTGCCAGGTCATCGCGGTGGAGCCGGAACGGCTGCTCAGCTATCGCTGGGGCGATGGAACGGAATCCGCAAGCGGGCTGAAGACGATCGTCACGTGGACCTTGACGCCGCATGAGGGCGGCACCGTGCTGCACATGGAGCAGTCGGGCTTCCCGTCTCCGACCGCGCTCAGCTACGTGCGCCTCGGCGCGGCCTGGCCTCGCTTTCTGGACAAACTGGATCAGCTCATCGGCTAGTTCCGGCGACTGAACCTCAACGCTTTCTTCTTCCCGATGGGGCCTGCTGGACGGCCGGCCCCAGGGGTCATGCTTGCCTGGCGCAAGCCATCGGCTTCGGCCACACGTTCAAGGAATAGCAGGTATGTCGACTGTCCGAATCGCAATCATCTATCACAGCATGTATGGTCACACCGCCAGGCAGGCGGATGCGGTGCGCGCCGGCGTGGAACGTATTCAAGGCGCAGAAGCGCTGCTCCTGACCACCGAGGAGGCGCCGTCGCGCTGGGACGACCTGGCATTGGCGGACGGCATCATCTTCGGCTCGCCCACCTATATGGCCAGCGTGTCCGCAGGATTCAAGACCTTTCAAGAGGCGACCTCGAACGCCGTCCTGGCCAAGGGCGCATGGCAAGACAAGGTCGCTGCGGGGTTTACGAACTCAGGCGCTCACGCCGGCGACAAGCTTGCCACCTTGATCCAGATCGCGCTGTTTGCCGCCCAGCACGGCATGCACTGGGTCAACCTTGCGCTGCCGCCGGCGAACAACTCCACCACGGGCTCGGATCGGGACTTGAATCGCCTGGGATTCTGGCTCGGTGCCGGGGCGCAATCCAATGTCGATCAGACGGCCGATGTCGTGCCGCCGGAATCGGATCTGGCCACGGCGCGCCATCTGGGTCAACGCGTGGCGGAGGTTGCGATGCAACTCGTGCGCGGGCGGGCTTGAATGCTGTCACGTGACGGCAAATGGCTGCGGTGACGTTCATCGGCCCAGGTGACGGCCGGCTCGTCGCGGTGAGCGGTGCCGTGTCTCGAACCGTCCGGTCTCGGTCCATCGTTGCGGTCGGCGTGTCCGGGCAGGTGGAAGGCACCGCCACGGGTGGCAGGTCAGGGTGGCTCACACTTCCGCACCTGACGCTGATTTCAATGCAATTGATTGCCACTCGAACTGGATTTCGGTTTGGGGTGTGGATTAACTGAGATTAGAAACCTCCTTTAGTGTGGGGTTTTGAATGATTCAATACCTGAAAATATGCAAATGATTAAGATTAGGGCCTCTCGACCCGAGGACGGTGCGCGCGCAGTTGAAATCTGGCGAGGTGCGGTTGATGCGACGCATGATTTTTTGTCACTGGAAGACCGCCGCGCGATTGACGAAATGGTATGCGGCTTTTTGCCGCAAGCGCCGCTTTGGCTTGCCGTCGATACCGATGATTATCCATTTGTACAGCGTGTTGACCACGGGCGATCAATTGCTATGGGGGGGCGGCTGAACCGCTGCGGCGCGTGCTGAACATGATTCTGAACGCGCAGTAGGTTTCAGCGAGCAGGGCGTTTCAGCGATGGCGGAGCAACATGTGCCGCCATCGCTGGATCTTTCGGTGGTCGCTTCGTCCCGATACGCGGAAAACCCGACTCGATGCGGGTGGCGTCGACGCGCTTCGCATCTGGAAAGCAGAGAGAAAAACCATGAGTGACATCATCATCGCAGGCGTTTTTATCGGTCTGATTGCCACGGCGCTGTCGGATGTGTGGGCCGTGTTTCTCGAAAAGGCATTCAAGGTGCCGAATTACGGCTTCGATGTCGTGGGACGCTGGATCGGGCACATGGCACGCGGACAATTCTTCCACAAGCCGATTTTCGCGTCGCCGCCGATTCCGGGCGAAAAGGCGATCGGCTGGATCGCCCATTACGCATTGGGCGCTGCGTTCGGTTTCTTGCCGATCCTGCTCGGCGGCGGGACGGACTGGATTGCCCGTCCGACGTGGGCAGCGGCGATCGCAGCAGGTCTTCTCACGCTCGCGGTACCGTTCTTCATCGTCGTGCCTGCGTTCGGTATGGGTGTCCTGTGCTCGCGCACGCCGGATCCCTGGGCGGCACGTCGCCAGGGCGTTATCGCGCACCTGTACTACGGCATTGCGCTGTACATCGCGGCAATCTTCTTTGCGATGCTGATGCGCTAAGGGCGGGCGATGGTGAGGCATCGACCGCATGCGGTCCATTCAGGAGATTTCGATGACGTGCGAAAAGTGTCGCAGCTTTGGTGGAACGCGCTCCAACTATGAATATCTGGGTATCAATATTTCCAGGCACGCGGAGTTGTACCAGTGCAAGCATTGTGGGCAGTTTCTGGAGATTGTCGCGGAAGCGCGAGCGCCGTATTTTCTTACGCTTGAGCAGGCCAAGGAACATTTCCCGGATGCTCGCAAAGCGATCGACGACATCCGCTGATGGCCAGGAGGTCGGTACTGGTTTGGTATCGTGATTGGACGAACATGACTTTGGAAATGGGAGCGAAATTGCTTGGAGGACGGGTCAGTGGGCCGTCTGCGACGCCAAAAACATGATTTGACATAATCATCATTATCGACGTTTAAATCGCGGAACTGAATCAGACCCCAAAAGTGATCCAATTATCCGATTAAAGAAGCTGTAACGACCCAGTCACACCATGCCGAAGCCGGGATTCCCCGGCTTTTTTTTCGGACAAAAAGAACGATGCGATACCCAAACCTGCGATACGGGAAGCCTGACGAATTCCGCTACTACATGAACGGCCGGACGGTCGCCGACGTCGCGCGCGAGCTGCGCCGCAGCGAGCGCAGCGTCGACGACTGGCTTTCCGGCCGGCAACGCGTACCCTGGTGGGCACCGGAGATTCTCCGATTACGTGCGGTCGAGCGCGACGCGACCCGGCTGCGCTTCGCCTTCAATGCCTGGAAGCCGTCAAGTCTCGAGACTCCAATGCGCGAGCGGCCGCACCTACGGATCGTTGCATAATGGCGCGCGATCAACAGGAGACCACCTTGAAAACCGCAGTTGCCGCCATGCTCGCCGTCATGTGCCTTTCCGCGCACGCCGAGGATTTGTCGTACCCGATACTCAGTTGCAACGTTTTCGACGGGGCTATCTCGTTCGTGCGCGCGGAAGCGGCCGCGAATCGACGCCCGCTGGTCTCCGATCTCGCCTACTATCCGCCGCGCCGTGGGATCACGTTCAATGGCTTGCCCGTCGTCGCTGTGTTTGGCTTCGAGCACAACTCGACGCTGTTCCCGCGTGTTCCCGGCACACCTCCGCCCAGAATGTACGGCGTGACGATCGAAGGCACGCAGGCGACCGGCAATTCCCTAGTCCAGGGAAGCCGCGCGCAGTCAGCGCCATCAGGAATACGGCGTCGAGGCCATGAGTTCGTCGACATATCGTGCATCTCTCAGGGAGGTGCGTTCTAACAAAAAGCCCCGGTTTCCCGGGGCTTTTTCACTTCCATGCCTGGCGTTTCACTTCCGGCGGCGGAAGCGGCCTTTGCTGTCGCGCGCCGGCGTACGGCGCTTGTGGTGCTTCGACATAGGTCATTCTCCTTGCAGTTTGAGGACTTGCGCGAGAAGCGCGTCTCGGATTTTCAGCAGCGAATCGACGTCGCGGCGCAGCCATGCGAGCTGCGTTTTGACCACCCCCCACGTAACGGCCGCATTCAAGACCGCCGAGACGAGCATCGGCAACAGGGTTTCGTTGGTCACGTGTGCTTCCCCCGTGCGGCCGTGAGCGGCCCGCTCGTTATTGGCCGGTCGGGCCGGCCGGCGGCGTCGACGCGCTGTCGGGCACGAACACCGCGAACAGGCCGAACAGCGCCTGCAGGATGGCAGCGATTGCGCCGACCTTCGTCGGGTTCGCACCGAGCTGGATGGCGGCCGTCGACGCCGCCGTTGCGAGTACGCCGATGCCGGCGTGCGTGCTCGGTTCGCCGAGCCGATCGAGAATGGACATGGTTTTCTCCTGGTGTCACAACGAAAGGAAGTTGCCGAAATCGGTCGGCGCCGCACCGTTTCCCGGTGATACCTCATTGGTGCCGCCGCCCCACCCTGCACTGTTGCCGGTGTCGAATGTCGGGTCGGGCGACGTGCCGGCAGTCGTGAACCAGTTCTTCACACCGGTCCACTGTTGGCCGAGCCAATCACGCGTGGCCTGGCCGCTCGCGTAGCCGGCGGCCGCCGGGTTGAAGTCGCCCGTCGCCGGATCGGTCAGCGCGGATGCGCCCGGGATCTGCAGCACCGCGCCGGTCAGCGCGCCGTCGACGTTGCTTACGACCTGGCCGGCCGACGCGACGATTGCGCCACGCTTCACGTAGGCAAGGCCGACCAGGATCACGCCCGCACCGATTGCGAGCCCCGCAGCGTTCGCTTTGAGACTCATGGCAGCGTGAAGCCCCAGTTGTTGATGCCGGCCTCGCCGGCTTTGGCGAGTGCGGCGCTCAGGTCTGCCGACATGTTCCCGCTCAACGCGTCCGGGTTCCATGCCGTCGAGGCGTACGGGTTGTCGACGGCGAGCGGCGTCGGGCCGTCAGTCGAGCCACCGAAGTTCAGCAGCGACCAGGTCGCACCGCCACCGCTTGCCGGCGCGTTCGTGACCGTCGACGTCGGTGTCGCGCCGGCCTGCCCCTTGAAATAGCGGTAAAGCGCGAAGCCGAGCACCGCGACGCCGAGCCCGAGCGCGAGGTTGTTGGCCGTGTCTTTCATGCGAGCGCACCCCCAGCCGCCTGATACCACGCCTGCAGTTGCGAGGGGCTACGGTTATGCCCCTGTGCGTTCGGCAGGCTCTCGAAGATGACGCCGGTCGAGTTGATCTGCGCATACGCGCCGTTCAGATCTCCCGCTTCGATGTACGGTAGTGCGCCCAGGTCGGAGAGGTATTGCACCGCGCCGGCATCCTGGCTTTGCGGGGAGAAGTCCGAGAGCCCCGCCTCCGCCGCGACCTGGTTCCAGGTGCTGAAGATGAACTGATACGCGCCGGCCGCCGTGCTGACCTTGCCCGGTCGCCACGGGATCGGAACGCCGATATCCGGATGGCGGCTGTAGTCGTTGAACGTGCGGCCGCCATTGATCACGTTGTATCGGTTGTTCGACTCAGCCATGCGCAGCATGTACAGGAACGCGGACAGGTTCGCGTCGTAGCCGTTGTAGTTCGGATTGTCAGCCGTGCCAAGCATAGTATTCACCGTTCCGTTTAAATCGCTCCACGCGCTGGATGCGCTTCCGAGCAGGTCAGAAAATCCCGGGTCCGTTGTTCCGCCCGAGTCGCCCGAATCAGTCGGTGCGACGTTCGCGCTACTCGGCTGCATGTAGAGCAGCGCGGCCGCACCAGCGACGAGCACAAGGAAAGGTGCCGCACTCATCACCGGCCCTCGACCTTGTAATAAATGTAGATATCCTGCGGAACAGGGGCCGATGCCGTGACCGTGAGCGTCGTTTGCGACGCGTACGCCGAGACGATGATGGGCGCGGTGGACGGCGTGACCTGCACGTTCGAAATTTCGGTTGGGAAGCCTGCACTCGACTTGCCGGGGAACGTCGGGAACGTGAGCGTGCCCGCCGTCTGCCCCGAGGCGATTTTCATCGTGCCCGCGAGCGCGATCTTTCCGGCCGAGTCGATTTCCTCGTAGCCGGGTGGCGACGTGAAGAAGAAGCCCTGCTTTCCGGACGGTGCATTGTTGGTCCCCCACCAGATCGACGCACCGGGCCCCGTCACCGGCGGCGCTTGGTTGTTGTCGATGTCGTAATAGAGGATGTTGATCGCGTAGGCTGCATCCGTCGCGTGATCCGTACCCTGGGCGTACACACCGCCACCGCCGTTCGCCGTCGTTGAGACGTGATAGAAGGTCAGGTGTCGAGTGGTCTGCAGGAACGCCGGCCCGCCATTGCACACGATCCCGTACACCGCGACATTCGGAGTCGGGTTGTATCCGTTGACCGTGAAGAATTTCTCGTTGTCGTTGCCGTTGAGGATCACCATCGGCGACGCAAGCCAATTGCCCTCGATCAGCTCGTATTGGTTCCAGCAGCAGTTATAGCTCGCGTTGCTGTTGCAGATGAGGAACGAGCCATCGGCCGCATTCGACTGGTATCCCGCAATCGCCCTGAACCGGTTGCCCGAGCAGTCGCCGTTCTCGGCGGTCGTCGCGTTCACGTCCATCTGGACGAACGTGGTTTTCCAGTGGCCCGCGCGAATGTCGTAATCGCCGTAGCGGCAAGCTACGAGGTTCACGGCGATGCCGCCGAGCGCGTTGTTACCGTCGAAGAAGATGCCCTCGATACCGTTGTCGGCTACCCACTGATTCGACGTGGCCGGGTCGGGCTGGATCTTCACGCACGTGCCGCCGCTCGCACCCGTCCAGATGAACCGCGTGAGCGCGTTGATCACCGGTGCGTTGTCATGCACGCCACCTCCGCCGGCACCGATCAGCCGGACACCTTCGCTCTGGATGGTCAGCGTATCCGATACCTGGGTGGTTCCGGGCCCGTAATAGATGGTCTTGAATTCGTTCGACGCGGACGCCGCTGCGATGGCCGCCTTACTCGCTGCCGTGTTGTCGCGGCCATCCATGACCACGCCGAACTCCGACGCGCACACCATCTTGCCGACGATAAGCTTTTTCCATCGGCCGCCGTCCGCCGCGACGATGATCGTGCCGCCGTTGTCGGCGCTGGTCGTGTCGGTCGGATCGAGCCGGAACGCACCGGCCGCTCCATCGTTCGCCGCGTAGTAGCCGGTCGTGAAGGCATTGTTGTAGATCGTCTTCGACAGCGTGCGCAATGCCGCGACGGAATCCACCACGGTCTTGAGCTTGGCCCACGGAAAAATCGAGATCCGCCCGCTCATGCAATCACCTGCATGTTTGCGGTTGCGCCCGTGTCGCTCGTCGCGTACCAGTCGACCTGCGGCGCGTCCGTTTCATTCCATACGTCACCCGGCAGCAGCACGATCACGGCGTTCGTCGGCGTGACACCCGCCCCGCCAATGAAGAGCTTGCCGGCCGATGCAGCCGGGTTGCTGATGCGCAGCGACCGGCACGCGCCGGCCGCACGGATATGCACCTGGTTCGGCGTGCCGGAAGTGAAAGCGGCCACCGCTTGCGGTGCCGCGTCCGTGATGGTGGATGCCTGCATGGGCAACACCGGCACGGGGTTCGCCGTCGTGTTGTTGATGCCGACGTTCGTCGCCGTCAGCGTTGCGCCCGTTACCGTGACGGGGCCGGTGATCGTGACCGGGAACGGCGCACCTGGTTCGCTGACGATCTCCACGGGCACTGGATTCGTGCCCGAGTTGGTCACGATCACGCCGATGCCTGGCAACTGAAAATCAATGTCGCCGTCCGCGATGATGAACGTCACGTTCGTGTCGACCGGCGCGAGCATGTCGATACCGTCGAACGGCGTCGGCGGCTTCGCCTTGAACGATGCACCGACCTGGTCGACCTCGCCGCTTTGCGCGTTGCCCGTGAAGAAGCGAACGACCAGGTTCTGTCCCTGGTCGGCGGACTGGATGAACAGCACCGAGCCCGCGATCTTGAACGGCATCCGCTGGCCGGCATACAGCTTCGTGGTGAGGGTCTGCATTACGCGGCTTCCTTGAACACCGGAGCGAGCACGACCAGGCCGACGACGACGAGCGCGCCGATGACGATGACGCGTTGGTTGCCGGTCTTCGCGTCCTGGTACGCGGCCGTGATGGCCGACGTGGCGCTTTGCTGCGCGTCGGCCGCTTGCTGGCCGGCATTCTGGTAGGCGTTCGCGACGGCCGTCGTCGCCTTGTTGAACGCGTCCTGTGCGCCCTGCACGCTGTCGAGCGCGCCGTTGATTGCGAGCTCGGCCGTGTGCGCGCTCGCGCTCACGGACGACGTGCCGATCGCCGTCACGTCATTCAGCGCGTCGTGCGCGAGACCGAACGACGCGGCCACAGAGCCCTGGTCGGTCGGCGTGACGTTGATGTTGACCGAGCCGCCGCTCGATGCGGTCGCGCCGACACCGCCGCCACCGACATCAAGCCGCTGGTCGACGTTCTGGTTGCTGGTCTTGTCCGAGCTGCTCGAACTACCGCCGTTGCACGGCGTAGCCGGCAGGCCGAGGCGTACCAGGTGGAGTTGTTGTGGACGAAAAATCATCGCAGATCCTTTCGCATCAGCACGACGTCGCCCTTGCGCCAGGCAGGGTAGTAGCCGTTGTCGATAGCTTTTTTCATGAGGCCGCGCCGGCGCGTGCGGAAGGCGATCGACCGGAAGCCGTCCGCCTGGCGTTCGACGAGCGCGAGCCCGAACTCGGTCAGGTCGAAACCAGCGCGGCCGGCCGCCGCCTGGATGAACAGCTCGTCGCCGTCGACCTTCAGCGACCAGGCAAGCACGGGCACGCCGTCTTGCTCGAGCACGAAGCAATCACCCTTTGCCGCGCACGCGGCCGCGCCCTCTTCCGTTGTCATCCAGCGGTCGACGGGCGCGAACATGCGCGCGATCTCGTCGCGCGTCGCCGGCCGCATGGTCACGCCCTGCGATGCTTGAGCACGTACCATGCGACCGCCCCGAGCAAGAGGTATGGAAGGTATTGCTGCAGGATGCCGCTGCCGACCGCCGCGGTGCCGGCCAGCGCGGTATCGAGCGAGCCGCCGCCGTTCGAGACGACGAACGAACCGTCGTTGAACGTGCTGCTCGTCGTCGAATACGCGCCGGACGGGCCGCCGCCGAGGCCAAGAGACAGGTTCGGCATACCTGCCCACGACGGTGCGCCGGCAGTGATCGGAGAGGTCATCAGTGGCCCCCTTCGTGATCGAGCAGCAGCACGAACAGGCCGATCAACAGCAGCATGCCCATGCCGTTGCCGCGCGTCAGGCTCGGCCCGGTGCCGACCGGATACGTCGTCCCGTTCGGCGCGCGGTAGACCGGCACGGTGCCCTGGGCCGTCAGGCCGTTCGCGATCGCATCGCCGGCCACGGCCGCGCCGAGCAGCGACTGGAAGCCCGACAGCCACAGCGCGCCGTTCGAACCGCTCGAATCGGTGCTGCCGTTCGTCTGCATCTGGCCCAGCGTGGACGGCACGCTCGTGTTGTTCGACGTGTCCGGTGCGGTCGTGTACGTGTAGTTCGAATTCGTCGAGTCGGGACCATAGATCCCGTACAGCGTCGACGCATCCGCCCCACTCGGGTCAACCGAACCGGAATCGATGCCGGTTCCGTCGAGGGAGAAGTCATACAGCGCCATGCCGCCTCCCGTCCGGTTAGCGGTTGATCGGGTCGACGATCTTGGCGTAGCCCGTCAGGAACACCGGCCCGGTCTGCGTCACGACGCGGATGAACACGTTCTTCGACAGCGTCGTGTTGAGCCACTTCTCGCGCATGCCCTGGAGATCGAAGTCGACGACGAACAGACCAGGCTGCGGCACCTTCTGGTAGTCGGTCTGATCGTCCTGGTACACCTGCGGCGTGCCTTCGGAAATGATCACCTGGTTGTTGCGGATCTGGATCGACTGGATCGAGCCCGCGCCGGCCTGGCCGTAGTTCGACTGGTGCAGGTAGATCTTGGTGATGACCGAACCGGCTTGCTGCACGGGCAGCGCGATATCGTTCTGGCCGACCGTCATCAGCGCATAGGTCGCCGACTGTTCCTTGAACACCCACGGGTTCTTCGACGGGTCGCTTTCTTGCGCCCAGGCCGTCATACCGATGCCAGCCGGCGCGCTCGCGTTGATCTTGATTTCCATCGTGCACTGCTGCAGGCCGGCGGTCGCCAAGCACGTGAACAGCTCTTCCTGAACCTGCGTCGACTGGATCACGACGCCCGAGCTGTTCTTCGTCGCCGAGCTCTTCGCGCCACGGCGGGTGAAGTCGAGCAGCGCGACGGTGGTCGGGTTCGGCTTGCCCTCGTACAGGTTCTGTGCGAGCAGGTCGTTGCCGTTCACGGCCCAAATGGGCTTGCCGTTTTGCTTGATCGTGATCAGGTCGAGATGCGAGATCAGCAGGCCGTTGGCGAGGTACAGCTTGATCCGCTCGAACGTCGGGCCGCACGGGACCGCCAGAAGCGCGGTCTGCCCCGGGTTGACGTTCTGCAGGTTGACGAGTTGCTCTTTGCGCATCGCGCACTCCTATTCGTGAAGTTGGACCGGTGCCGTGCGGGTTAGGCGTTAGCGCCGCCCGGGAGGTACGGGCCGACCACGGGGATCTGGAACACCGACTTCTGGATGAAGGCGCAAACAGCAACCGTGCCGAGCACGACGAGAGCAGTCTTGACGTGAGCTTTCATAAGGACCTCAGGAAGTGGGAAAGTCAGATTGCGACGTGGACCAGATCGTGTTGCCGTCGACCAGCTTCTTCGCGGCCGGCCACTTGGAAATGATCCAGGCCGCGACCAGGACGCCGACTGTCGTCGCGATGACTTCCTGGGCGAGCCGGTGTTTCGATGGCAGGTAGGCGGAGAGGGACACGTAGCGCTCTATGGGGTGAAAGAGCCCTCATCGTGCGGACGGGCGCCGGAAATGACAAAAGCCGGGAATCCCTTGTCAGATCAGGGATTCCCGGCTTTCCGGGCCTGCAAAAAACGTTGTTTCGACGCTACTCGTACGACACGACGCCCGTCGTGACCTCCCCTTTCTCAGCGTCGCGATGGATGAAGTGGAACTTCTGCAGGCCGAGGATTTCGGCCTTGTCGACGAACAGCACGTCGGCCATCACCTTCGCATCGGCCACGTTGGACACCGCGTAACAGTGAATCTCAGTGCAGTTTCCGAGGAAGTCTTTGTCGACCTGGGCGGGCCGCTGCGATACGCCGATCAGGGTCATCTCGCGCGAGTGCGCGCCGGCCGTCGTCATGCTCTTCCAGGCGGTCGGGGCCTTGTGCGGCTTCGTGACCAGCATCAGCTCTTCGACGATCACGGTCCAGCGCTTGAACCCGGGATTCTCCAGGATTCTGCAGAAGCGATCGAACTGCGCTTCGCGCTCGGCATCGTCCTGGGATGGCACGAACACCAGGCGCGTCTTTCCGGCGGCCAGCGCCTTCACGAGCTCCTGGATCGTGTAGACGCGTTCGCCGCCGATCTCGCCCGCGTAGTCGTCCGGCCGGGAGATTTCGAGCGGCGACCAGACCAGGATCGGGCCGCGCACCTTCGGGAGAAAGTAGCGCTTGATCCACACACCCTTGCCCGAGCGCGAGCGGCCAATCACGCCGATGATGCCACCGTGCCGCGTACCGGTACGCCGCGTCATGCTGCCGCCATCGTGTCGGCCATCAGCGCACCGGGATCGGTACCGAAGGCGGCCGGGCCAGGCGGGGGCGGCGGTGCCGCCGTGGCCGGTGCCGGCTCGACGTTCTGCCCGGGCTGGGCCGGTGCCGGCTGCGCCTCGACGACGTGATGACGCGGGCCGGCGGCCGCCGCGTCCATCTGCGCGCGGATGCGCCGGTTGCGCATTGCGAAGCCCAGGCTCCATGCGAGCGGCACGGCCGCCGCCACCAGCTTCAGCAGCGGATGCTTCATGACGTTCATCACGCCGCCCCAGCCGTAGTACGCATCGCAGTCGGCCAGCGCATCCGCCAGCTCGCGCGTCACGTCGTCGGTCCAGTCGTCCGAGCACTCCGGCAGCATCTTGAGCACGATGCCGCGTGCCTTGTTCAGCCCGAAAAAATACTGATCGGACATGGATGCGGCCTCTTTCTCTGCCGCGACCTGGTCGGCCTGCACTTGCTCGTCGGCGAGCGCCGCGCGCTCGGCCACCTCTTCCTGCCCGATTGCATCGAGCGCTTGCGTGTCCATCATGGTCAGAGCCCTGCGAATGGAGTGCCGTCGAGCAGCCCGCGCCGCTTCGGTTTCTCCTGGGTTTTCTGGGGATCGACGACCGGTTCCGGGCCGCCGGGAGGCTTGGTTTCCCCGGGATTCCCGGGGTGCTCGTCGTACGGGTCGGCCTGGAGCGTCACTTCCTCGCGCACGAAGCGCTGGGAGGCCGCAACGCCGTCGTACTCAAATCGGCACGTGCAACGATCGCACTTTCCGTAGGCGCGTCCGCCCCTGTTCAGCTTGACCGCAACGGTGTGCGTGCAGCCCTTCGTTTTGCAGGGCACCGTGCCGATGAATTTGCCGGGTGCGGACATGGGTGCGCCCTCCCCTTACGCCTGGTTGCCGCCGGCCGCCTGTGCAACCGGCATCGCGTTGACGGCGGCCATTGCGCTGTCGGCCAACGTGACGGCCTGCTGTACCTGGGACATGTGGCTTTGCAGCGTCGCCGTGACGCCCTGGGCGAACGTGTCGATCTTGCTGTTGACCAGGTCGGTCAGCTTGGCCGTGAGCGCCTCCTCGATTGCCGACAGGTCGGCCTTCGCGGCGTTTTCGATCGCGACGACGCGACCGTCGATATTGGCCAGGGCGTCATGCAGCGCGCCGGCCAGCTCGCCGAGCGTCTGGTTATGCGGCAGGTTGCCGGCGATCAGCACGACGACCTCTTCGGCCTTCTCTTTCACGGCCGCGATTAGGGATTGAAGTTCGGACATGGTCTTCCTCTCGGTGGTGTGCGGCCGGAGTCGGCCGGCCGCGTGCCGTTACAGCTTTTCGACGGCTTCGACGAGGCGCTGGATGACGGCGATCTCTTTCGCCGCCATGCCGCGCTCGACCCGCGACAGCTTGTTGTGCATCGCGCGCACGTCGCGGGCTGCAGCCTTGGCTTCCTGCACTGCGTCGACGGTGTCCTGATTGACCATGTCGCCGTAGTACACGCCGGTTTTCGATTCGAATTCTTCGTTCATTTGGCTTCCGCCTCAGGGTCATAGAACTTGCGGGTGCGGGCGCTCCAGTACGGCGCGCTGATCGCGCCGCTCGCCCTGCGTTCGTGCTCGCGCGCGAACGCCATGAAGTCGTCGATGTCGGCCTGGGCCGTCGCCGGGTCGTAGCAGTACTCCGACACGAACGCGAGGAAGCGGCCGAGCATGCTGCGCGCGGTGAGCACCGACAGGTCTGCGGCCGAGATCGCGCCGACTACCTCCTCTTCGGGCAACTGCGCGGCCGCCGCTTCTTCGTCGGATTGCTCCAGCTCGTCGAGGCCGAGCGCGGCTTTCAGGCCAGGCGTCCAGGTCAGCATGCGGCGGCCGGTGAAGGCGGTGACGTACTCGCGGAATTGCGCGGCCGCTTGCCCGTCGCCGGCCGCCGCCCACTCGAGCAACTGGAACGGGTGCGCGCCCTTCTGGCCGCCGCCGGTCTTCGCCGCGTTCATCGTCAGCTCGCGCGACAGGCCCCACTTCGTGTCGCGGCCGAACTTCGCGACGTACTCCGCCGCGTACTGGCCGCCGCGCACGTCCAGGCCGTGATCCAGCACGTCGGACAGTTGCGACGGCTCGCAGAGGCCGACCTTGAGCAGCGCCTCGTACCAGGCGCGCTTGAGCTCGTCGATGAGGCGCGACGCCATGCGGCCCGTGTCGCCTTCCTTCACGTCGCCGAATGCGTCGGGCGTGGCGAAGACCAGGGAGTGCGTGTGTGGGTGCCAGCCGTGCGAGCCGAGCGTGATTTCGAGCGCCTTGATTGAGCCGGCGCGCACGCCCTTGCCGAGGATCCGCTTGTACGTGCGGCAGTTCTGGAATTTCTGCATGGCCTTGGCCTGCAGCGCGAGCATGTCGGCCAGCGGCCGCTCGCCCGCTTCGTGCGGGAAGGTGTTCGTCATGAGCCAGACGTAACCGCCGTTGCCGACGTGCGCCTTCATGCCGTCAGCCACTTCGGCCTGGCGCTGCATGCAGACCTTCAGCGAGCAGACCGGGCAGGCCCAGACCGAACCGCACGTCGACACGCCGGCCAGGCTCGCGCCCGAACCGTCGACGTTGCGCCGCACGCCGAGCGTTTCGCCCGGGGACGTAAGCGCGCGCTGGCACCAGCACGTGCGGTGCTGCGTTTCCTTCGCCGCGGCCGGGTCGTAGATGACCGACTGGGAGACGCGCAGCAGATCGTGCAGGCGGCCCTTCGCCTTCGCCCGGGAAACCGCGTCGGTATTGGGCGTGCGGGGAGCGTGTATCGATTTCGCGTTTATACCAAGAAAACCAGACGGCAATTTTTCGGGGGTGGTCATGGTGCGCGCCTCCCCATCCGGAAGGCGCGGCCGAGCGCGCCCACGCGCGTGACGCGGCCGCAGCGCGGGCACCGGGTTGCGTTGAGCCACCGGCCGCCGCAGCGCCGGCATTTCCCACCGATCGAAGTCACTGGCCGCCCTCCCGCACTTCCACGTCGCCAATGAAGGCGCGCGCGCCTGGCACGTCCAGGTCGGCCGCGAAGGTGTTGTAGAGCGCCAGGGCCGCGCGAAGCCGCTCGTACGCGACTGCGAGCTGCGCGCGGGCGAACGGATCGTCACCAGCACGCACGCCCTGGTCGGACGGCAGGAAGCCCCTCTTCGCATCGATCGCGGTGCGCATGGCGCGCAGCGCGGCCGCAGCGGGCGAGCGGTCGCCCGGGGCGGTTTCGTGATGGACGGGAACGGGGACGGCAGAAGCGCGGCGGGCGCGCGAGGGGCGGGGCTCGCTGGGCTCGGTATAGCCCAGGTCGAGGAAAGCGGATGAGGGGCCTGTCATCGTCAGAACGCCTCCCCTTCGCTGAAATTCGCTTCGGCGCGGCACCAGCCGGCACGCCATGCGTGCCAGTCGTCGGAGAGCCATTCGTGGGGGTTGTCGTCGAGAACGAGGCCGTTGTAGAAGCCGTCGTAGCCGCGCGCATCGGCCGTCAGGCCGGTTGAGCGCGGGTTTTCGTCAGGGAGCATGCGTCCGCCCATCAGACACCCCACACGAAAAGGCGAAGGCACCGCGTGCAGGCGGTGCCCGGGCGGCGCATCGAGCCGCAGTGGCGGCAGCGGATCAGGCGCATGTCAAAGCACCTCCGCGTTGCCGAGCTGCGCGTCAAGCAGGCCGAAGGCCACCATCGCGAAATACCAGCGTTCGGTGCTGAGCAACCAACGGTCAGATGGATACGGGTCGACCAGGTTTCCGAAGTCGTCGACGACACATTCGCCGCTGATGCAGGGAAACGGGGGGAGGGTCAGGGATTCGTCGAAGAGCATCTGCATGTCAGAACTCCTCCCATGCGTCGGCCTGGGCGTCGGTCCAGCCGCGTTGCCAGTCGTGATAGTCGAGCGACAGGAACGGGAAGGGGTTGCCCATCGTGAAATCGGCTTGCTCGCCGTAGGCGTTCCAGCCGTCGCAGTAGGCCTGTGACTCGTCGTCCGGCAGTTCCAGATCGTCCATGTCACACCCCCGAGCGGAAGAGCCGCGCGACCAGGCGGCGGAACGCAAAAAAGCGGGGCGGCTTCGCTACTAGCCCGCCCCGCTCGCCCGCTCTCGCCTGAACTCTGTACGGCCCGTCGATGGTGTAGCCACCGAGCGCGGCCTGGTGAATTTGTAACGGCTCTTTACGCATGCTCTGCCCCTACCTGACCCGTCCCGTGTGGGAATCGCCCGGGATGCGCCCCCGTCAGGGCGCGCCGGTGGGGTCAGGACACCAGCCCCGGGCTTGGACGGGATCATAGTCTTGTGAGACACGACATGTAAAGAGTAACAACACGTGTGGTTACACAATCCGTTGTGATAGGCCGACCGTTGGTCTACTCTTGACGCCGGGTCAGCAAATTTGTAAGGGGTCTGTCATGAAAACCACCATCGAATGGCTGGACGCGGTGAAAGCGCGTCTGGACCTTCCTTCCGACTACGCAGCAGCAAAGGTTCTAGGCGTGACGCGCCAGCGCGTGAGCGCATGGCGCAATGGGCGTCAGACGTTTGAGGATGAGGTATGCCTGCAGGTCGCCGAAATCCTCGGCGTCGATCCGTTTGAGGTGCTGGCGAACGTCAAAATCGAACGCAGCACGGACGAGGCGCGACGCGCCGTTTGGACGCGTGCTTTGGAAAAATTTT
The DNA here is from genome assembly GCF_902499175.1 of Burkholderia aenigmatica. GTDB lineage: Bacteria > Pseudomonadota > Gammaproteobacteria > Burkholderiales > Burkholderiaceae > Burkholderia > Burkholderia aenigmatica. The sequence goes on along the minus strand of NZ_CABVQC010000002.1, from coordinate 71,821 downwards.
CAGCGGGTTTTCGCACGCTGGTACTTCGCGCTAATGCTTGCGGGGCTTGGGTCCCGCAGGTGTAGTACCAGCTTTAATTAGCGATTTGACGTCTTCATCATTATCGACATTTTTGTTTGTGGCAGCCATATCCTAATGTCGCATCTGGGCAAAGTTGAAATGTCCGTTTTTCGACCCGTCGTAAGCTGACCGACCGCTGGCAATCCTGCGCCGGAGGCTGCGATGGCTGCAACGGAACGGATCACGATCACGCTGGCCGTTTTCCGCAGGATGGCGCCGTTGCCTGTCCGGTTCCGGCAGTTTTCTGGCGTTCACCGGGAGACGAAACTGCCCGGTTTATTGACCCGGACGGCAAACGTGTACAGTGGGCGCATCCCCGGAAGATGCCGCATCGATCGTTTTCTCGCGCGCCCGGGCTCCCCGCAAACGCAAAGAAGATCCGCCATGCTGACTGCTTCCTTGCCGATTGAGCCGACCCTGCTTCGGCGCTATCGCTATTTCGAATCCGACGACCTCGACGACACGCGCGAACGCATTGCCGCGGTGCTGCAGCCGCATCGGCTCACGCCGGGCAGTTCGCGCGGCGGCTATTCCGCGTACATGGATCACGTCCGGATCGACAGCGTCGGATTCGGCACGATCGGCTATGCCGGCACCATGAGCGTCGATGCCGGCGAGATCGAGGACTACTATCTGGCCATCCTCAGCCTCGGCGGCTATGCGGACCTGAACGTCGGCGGCCGACGCACGATCGTCGGGCCGACCCATGGCGTGATCGTCGGGCCGGCCACCCGGTTCGGCGGCACGTTCTCGCGCGACTGCGAACAGTTCTTCGTGCGCATCGACAAGCAGGCGATCCTCACGCATACGGGCTACGACCATCTGCAGATCGACCCTGCGCTCGACCTGGCGCGGCCGGAGCTGCAGCCGTGGCTCGCACAACTGCGCGTGATGGCGTCCTCGCCGGAGACCGTCGCGCTCGCGCAGCGCGACCGGCGCATCGCGCTCGAATTCGAACGGCTCGTCATTTCGCTGCTGCTCGCCGGCCAGCCGCATCACTGTCAGACACGGCCCGGCGGGACGGCGCTCGTGCCGCGCACGGTCAAGCGCGCGGAGGCCTATATCGCCGAGCACGCATGCGAGCCCATCACGCTGGCTGATATCGCGCTGGCGGCCGGCGTGCCGGTGCGCACGCTGCTCGACGGCTTCCAGCGCTTCTCGCACGGCAGCCCGATGCAGCTCGTACGCGAACGGCGTCTCGAACGTGCGCGCGACCAGTTGCTGCAGGCGCGCGGCACCGAGCGCGTCGCGGACGTCGCACTCGGTTGCGGCTTCGCGAATCTCGGCCGCTTCGCGATCCTGTACCGCGAAACGTTCGGGGAATCGCCGTCGGATACGCTGCGCCGCGCGCGCCGTTCGGCCGGCTGAGCACGAAATTCTGCGCACGCCGGACAGGCGCTGCGCTCGGTGGATATTCGCGGAAAATTCGTCCGCATACAGTCGATCCGTCCGAATTCGACGGAGCCGCTGGATGTCCCTGCTCAGAATCCGCGTCGCGCGCATCGAGGCGCTGACGCCTGCAATCCGCCGATTGCACCTTGTCGCCGCGAACGGCGCGCCGCTACCCGGCTTCGACGCCGGCGCGCATATCGGCGTACACGTGCCGCTCTCCCCTCGCCCGCAACGGCGCGCGTATTCGCTCGTGAACGCCGACGCGGGCGCCGCTTCCGTCGACCATTATGAAATCGCCGTGCTGCGCGAAGCCGCCGGAAGCGGCAGCTCGCAATGGATGCACGCGTGCGTACCTGGCGACGCGTTCGATATCGATCCGCCCCGAAACGATTTCCCGCTTGCCCCGAAAGCACAGCGGCATCTGCTGATCGCGGGCGGTATCGGCATCACGCCGATCCTGTCGATGGCGCGCGAACTGGCGCACGCCGGGCACACGTTCACGCTGCATTACGCCGCGCGCGATGCCGCTTCGATGGCCTATCGGGACGAAGTGGCCGCGCTGCCCGGCGCGACCTGCTGGTTCGACAACGGCGACCCGGCGCGCGGCATGCCGCTGGCAGACACGATAGGCGCACCGGAGCCCGGCACGCATCTGTACGTGTGCGGCCCGATGGGGCTCATCGAAGCGACGCTCGCCGTGGCCCGGCGTCTCGGCTGGCGCGACGATACGCTGCACAGCGAGCGCTTTGCGGCGGCCGTTCCGGCAGGCGACGACGCGCCGCTCGAAGTCCGGCTCGCGGCGTCGGAGCGCGTGCTGGACGTGCCGGCCGGCACGTCGATCCTCGATGCGCTGATCGAAGCGGGGCTCGACCCGCTCTATGACTGCCGGCGCGGCGACTGCGGCGTCTGCGCGGTCCGGCTGCTCGACGGCGAGCCCGATCATCGCGACATCTGCCTCACCGACGACGAGCACGCCAGCGGTTCGTTCTGCCCGTGCGTGTCGCGCGCGAAAAGCGCGCGCCTCGTCCTCGATCTGTGAACCCGTCCCAATCGTCTCTCTCCGAGCAAGGAAAACGCATGAGCCTGACCAACGAAACCCTCGCGGGCCTGGTCCGCCCCGACAGTGTGCACAAGCGTCTCTATACCGATCCCGCGATCTTCGAGCTGGAAATGGAACGGATCTACGGCCAGGCGTGGATCTACGTCGGCCACGAAAGCCAGGTCAAGGCCGCCGGTGACTATCACACGACGCGCATCGGCGACCAGGACGTCGTGATGGTGCGCGGCACGGACGGCGCGGTCCACGTCGTCTACAACCGGTGTCCGCACAAGGGGGCGAAGATCGTGCCGGACGGCGACGGCTGCGTCGGAAAATTCTTCCGGTGTCCGTACCATGCATGGACGTTCAGGCACGACGGCACGCACTTGTCGGCGCCGCTGCGCAACGGCCTGCAGAACACCTGTTTCGATCCGAAGCATCCGGATTTCTCGATGCGCCGCGTCGCGCGCGTGGACAGCTATCGCGGCTTCGTGTTTGCCAGCCAGAGCGCCGAAGGGCCTGATCTCCGGACGTTCCTGAACGGCGTCGTCTCGTCGATCGACAATCTGTGCGACCGCTCGCCGGTGGGCGAAGTCGAGGTCACGGGCGGTGTGTTCCGCGTGCTGCAGCGCTCGAACTGGAAAGTGTTCTACGAGAACCTGCACGACACGATGCATGCGCCCGTCACGCACGAATCGTCGGTGGTATCGGCCCGGGAGCAGGCCGCGCAGATGGGCGCGATGCCGTTCGAGCTGCTCATCATGGACGGCAACGGCGAGCCCTACGCGTTCTGGGAAAAGCTCGAACTGCGCGCCTACGCGTACGGCCACGGCTATATGGAAGGGATTTTCGATCCGGCGGCCGCCGAGCGCGACCCCGTGTCGAGCGCGCATTTCGCGGTGCTCGCCGACGCCTACGGCGACGAACGCGCGCGCCGGATTCTCGGCATGAACCGCCACAACACCGTGATCTACGGCAGCGGTTCGCCGCATACGGTGTTCCAGCAGTTTCGTGTGATCCGGCCGATCGCGGTCGACAAGACGCTCGTCGAAATCCAGCTGTTCCGGCTGAAGGGCGCGCCCGACGCGGTGTTCGAGCGCGCGCTGACCTACGCGAACGTGATCAATTCGCCGTCGTCGAACGTGATGCCTGACGACGTCGAGGTCTACGCGCGCTGCCAGGAAGGCAACCAGACGCGCGGCGGCGAATGGGTGAGCATGCATCGCTATGCGGGCACCGATCGCGTGACGGAAGACGGCTTCGTGTCGATCAACGGCACCAGCGAGCTGCCGATGCGCAACCAGTTCGTCGCATGGAAGCGCTTCATGGTCGATGAAACCACCGTCCCCGCCAACGCTGTCGAAGGAGTTGCCTGATGCTGCACGACCCGTCTTTCGATCTGTCGACCGTGGCGGTCGACGCAGCCGCCCGTGATGCCACGTTGCAGGCGGACGCGGCGCAATTCCTGTTTCGCGAGGCGCGGCTGCTCGATACGCGCGCGTTCGACCCATGGCTCGACCTGTGGACGCCCGACGGCATGTACTGGCTGCCGCACGAGCCGGGCCAGGCCAGCCCGCGCGACCATATCTCGCTGTTCTGGGAGGATGCGACGCTGCGCGAGGTGCGTGCGGGCCGCGTGACGAACCTGCGTAACTGGTCGCAGCAGCCGACGACCCGCACCGCGCGCCTCGTCGGCAACGTGATCGTCGACGGCCGCGACGCAGCCGGGCGGCTGATCGTCCACTCGACGCTGATCGTCCACGAATGGCGGCTCGGGCAGCGCACGCTGGCGGGGCTCGTCACGCACAAGCTCGACACGCGTGGCGACGATTGGAAGATCTATCTGAAGCGCGTCGATCTCGTCAATTCGACCGACGCGCTCGCCAACCTGGAGGTGTTCGTGTGAACGCCACGGCGCTGTCGGGATCGCTGGCGCGCACGGCCGTGATCGCGCTGCATTACCAGAACGACGTGCTCGATCCGCGCGGCAAGATCCGCGTGGGCTTCGACACGGATCAGCCCGAGCGTGCGGCCGTGCTCGATGCGGCTCGCGCGCTGCTGGCCGGCGCGCGCGGGTACGGTTTGCCGATCGTCCATGTCCGCATCGCGTTCCGCGACGACTATGCGGACCTGCCGCGCAACGCGCCGATCTTCGTGCGCACGGCCGAGCTCGGCGCGGTGCGCGACGGCAGTTGGGGCGCCCGCTTCCATCCGACGCTCGAGCCCGATCCGGCGCGCGCACTCGATTACGTCGTGCATCACCGGTGCACGAGCGGCTTCATCGGCACGCCGCTCGAACAGATGCTCACGGCACACGATGTGCGTCACGTGATCGTTGCCGGCGTCGCGACGCATTCGACCGTGGAAATGACTGCGCGTCACGCAGCCGATCTCGGCTACCGCGTGACCGTCGCGGCCGATGCGTGCGCATGCGCGGATCGCCGGCAGCACGACGCGTCGCTCGAATCGATGCGATTGATCGCGACCATTTCCACCGTCGCCGGGCTGTTCGGCGCGGGCTCGCAAACGGAGGGCGAATGAGCACGACACCTACCCCGGAAGCCCGGTTGCGCGATCGGTCGCGCAACGCGGCCGCGCGCCTCGAAGGCAAGGTCGCGATCGTCACCGGCGCGACGCAGGGGCTCGGCGCCGACATCGCGCGCAGCCTCGCGGAAGAAGGCGCTCGCGTGCTGATCGCGGGGCTCGACGCCGACGCGGGGCACGCGCTGGCCGCTTCGATCGGCGCATCGGCGCGCTTCGCGCCGACCGACGTCACCGACGACGTGCAGCTCGACCGCGCGATCGCGATGGCCATCGACGCATTCGGCGGCCTCGATCTCATCGTGAACAACGCGTGCAGCTACGACGACGCCGGCCTTGCGTCGACCCGCGAACAATGGGCGCGCCTGCTCGACGTGAATCTCGTGTCGGCGGCGATCCTCGCGCAGAAGGCGGCGCCGCACCTGCGGCGCGGCGGCGTTATCGTCAATCTCGGCAGTGTCGGCGGCAAGTTCGGCGCGGCCGGTCGCGCGCTGTATCCGGCGTCGAAGGCGGCGCTGCTGCAGCTGACGCGCAATCTCGCGGTCGATCTCGCGCCGCGCGGGCTGCGGGCGGTCAGCGTGTCGCCGGCCTGGACGTGGTCGCCGTCGCTCGAACGCCTCGCCGGCGGCTCGGTCGAGCTGGCGGACCGCGTCGGCCGGCCGCTGCATCCGCTCGGCCGCGTCGGCCGTGGCGACGAGATCGGCCGTGTCGTCGCGTTTCTCTGTTCGGACGACGCATCGTGGATCACCGGTGTCGACGTGCCCGTCGACGGCGGCTTCTCGATGCTCGGCCCGGATCAGGGCGTGTCGCCGCGCGAGTGGTTCGGTCGGCAGCCTCCGCAGTGACGCGCAGTGCAAATCCGCAGTGTCTCCACCCTACTCCATCGGGAATCCATCCATGACGAAGCAAATCAGAATCGGCAGCGGCGACACGGCGTTCGACGCCTATCTCGCGTTGCCGGAAAGCGGCAACGGACCGGCCATCGTGCTGCTGCAGGAAATTTTCGGCGTGAATGCCGAGATGCGTGAAGTCGCCGACCTGTATGCGGCGGAGGGGTACGTCGTGATCGCGCCGGACCTGTTCCACCCGTTCGCGCCGAACATCGAGCTGGGTTACGGCGAGGAGGATCATGCGAAAGCGTTCGACTACTACCAGCGCTTCGATGTGGCGCGTGCCGTTGCCGATATCCGCGCGACCGTCGATTACGCTCGCGCGCTGCCCGAATCGACCGGCAAGGTCGGCGTGCTCGGCTTCTGCCTCGGCGGCAAGCTCGCGTATCTCGCCGCGGCGCAGTGCGGCGTCGATTGTGCGGTCGGTTATTACGGCGTGGGCATCGAGCAGTCGCTCGATCTCGCGGCACGTATCGCGTGCCCGATGGCGCTGCATTTCGGCGTGGACGATCCACTCAATCCGCCCGAAACCGTGGCCGCGATACGCACGGCGCTCGACGGCAGGCCGAACATCAAGCTGTACGAATACGCGGGCGCCGGCCATGCGTTCAGCCGCAGCGGCCCGACCTTCGTGAAGACGGCAGCGATGTCCGCGCATACGCGCAGCCTCGCGGTGTTCCGAAAGATGCTGGGTCCCGATTACGATCTCGGCGCGCTCGCCGATCATCATTTTTATCTGGAATTCGCCGCGCGCGACCCGGAAGAAACGATGCAGACGATGGTGCCCGAACCCTACGTGAATCACGTGCCGACGATGACGGGCGGCACGGGCTACACGGAGCTCAAGCGCTTCTACACGCACCACTTCATCCACAACAACCCCGCCGACATGGCGATGGTGCCGATTTCGCGCGTGGTCGGCGTCGATCGCATGGTGGACGAGTTCATCCTGACGTTCACGCACGACCGCGAAATCGACTGGCTATTGCCGGGCGTGGCGCCTACCGGCAAGCGCGTGGAGATTCCGATGATCGTCGTCGTCGCGTTTCGCGGGCCGAAGCTCTACAACGAGCATATTTACTGGGATCAGGCGAGCGTGCTGGTGCAGCTCGGGCTGCTCGATCCGCAAGGGCTGCCGGTCTCGGGCGTCGGGGCCGCGCGCAAGCTGCTCGATGAAACGCTGCCGTCGAACACGCTGATGGCGCGCTGGCGCGACAGCGAACCGGCTCGATAGCGGTGCGCGCCGGCAACTGCCCTGCCCTTGCCCCTCCGGACAGACAGCCATGCCGGGCGCGCGACGATCGGCGCTCGGGCCGGTGCGTTGCCGGCGTCCCGACAGCGAGGCCGATCGTGGGCCTCATCGTTGGCCACGGCGCAAGCGCCGCGGCATCAATCGCAATCCGGCCGCGCGATGCGGTCGATTCCCCTCCCCAGCCTTCGCTCAGACACGTTTTGGAATCGGCCAGTTTTGTAATTAAATAAGTCTATTGTGATAAGAAAAGTTATCCAAATGGTGTCGCCATGATCGAAACCAGACCATTCGAAAACGCCGGTCCGGCAACTTCACCGGACCGGAAAAAGCGTGAAATGGCCGCGGCATGGCGCGCGTGGTCGCAACCCGGGTGAATGTCAGCGCCGCGTGGCGAAGACGTCGATGCCGGTCAGTTCGGCGGACAGCGCCCAAAGGCGTTCGGCCTCTCCGGGATCGATCGCGTGCGGTCGCACCCCAGCTTCCTCGTCGCTCGTGGTCACGGTTGCGATGTCGCAATCCTCGCAGTAGACCCCGCCGAGATGCGCCAGGCGTGACGACGTCGCCGCCCACACCTGGGTCGCGGCACCTTGTGCGGTTGTCTTGAAGGTCGGATCGATGGGCGCCCCGCGCTCGTCCACCCAGCCTTGCGCCATCATTTCCGCGTGGGTCAGATGCCGCTGCAGCGGCGTGGCGATCTTGCCCGGATGCAGCGAATAGGCCCTGACGCCGCTGCGCGCGCCGAGCGCATCGAGCTGCACCGCAAACAGCGCGTTTGCGGTCTTGGACTGTCCGTATGCCAGCCATTTGTCGTAGCCGTGCGCAAACTGGACGTCGTCCCAGCGGATCGGCGACAGCCGATGCCCCAGCGACGACACCGCGACGATGCGTGCGCCGTGGCCATGCGCGAGCACGGGCCACAGTCGGTTGACGAGCGCGTAATGGCCGAGGTGGTTGACCGCGAACTGCGCTTCCCAGCCATCGCCGACGCGCGTCTCGGGGCACGCCATGATGCCTGCGCTGTTGATCACGATGTGCACGTCGCGTCGTGCGTCGACGAAGCGCGCGGCGAATGCGGCTACGCTGCCCAGATCGGCGAGGTCGAGCGCGGTAATCTCGACGCCGCTCAGGCCGTGTGTCGCGGCGCGCGCGGCCTCGGGATCCCGTGCGCCGACGACGACGTTCGCACCCGCCAGTGCGAGTGCGCGCGACGTTTCGAGGCCCAGGCCCGAATGGCCGCCCGTCACGATCACGGTCTTGCCGCCCAGATCGAGGCCGGCCAGCACGTCGCTGGCAGTCGATGCGGAACTGAAACCGGAATGCACGGGTATCTGATGACTCGTCATGGAAGACTCCTGAAGTGATGCATGACGCTCGCGGCCGTGTGTCGGCCGCGTCGATGCATGGCATTCATTGTCGGGTGACGTTCCTGGACTGTGAATGCAATAAAATCCGGTTTTTCGTCGAGATCGTCCGAGGGATGCATGGATCCGCTATCGGAGGTGCTGTCGCTGCTGGAAACGCGCGACTCCTATTTCACGGGCCTGCGCGCCGGTGGAGACTGGGCGATCGCCCTTCCCCCGCCCGACGGGATCAAGTTCAATGCGATCGTCGAAGGTTCGTGCTGGCTGACGGTCGATGGTGCCGGTCCGCCCGTCCGGCTGCGCGCGGGCGATTGCTTTCTGCTCACCGCGCCTCGCGCGTTTTGGCTGGCGAGCGATCCGGCCGTCGCGCCGGTCGCCGCGGCTGAGGTGTACGTGAATACCGAGAGCGGCATCGCGCACTACGGCGAGCCGACGAATTGTTTCCTGATCGGCGGCCGCTTCTCGTACGAGGACGGTGCGCAGCTGTTGCTCGGCGGTCTGCCTCCGGTGGTTGTCGTGAACGGAGAGTCGGAGCAGGCGGCGGTGATGCGCTGGGCGTTGCAGCAGCTCGCACACGAATTCGGCGCGTCGTCGCCGGGGGCGTCGCTCATGGTCAGGCAGCTCGGGCACATGATGCTGGTGCATATCCTTCGGCTCTACGTGACCGAGGGCGCGCCCGACAACACCGGATGGCTCGCCGCATTCGGGGATGCGCGGGTCACGGCGGCGCTCAGCGCGATTCACGCGACCCCGGCACGACGCTGGACCGTCGAGGATCTTGCCGCGTGCTGTCATGTATCGCGTTCGACGTTCGCGCTGCATTTCAAGCGGCGGATGGGATTCGGGCCGCTCGAGTACGTGCTGCGCTGGCGGGTGCAGCTCGCGATGCGCGAACTGCGCCGCTCGAACGTGTCCGTGTCGGCGATTGCGCAGCAGCTCGGTTACGACTCGGATAGCGCGTTCGGACACGCGTTCAAGCGCATCGTGGGTTGCTCGCCGCGCACCTATCGCGGTCTCGGCAGCGACCCGGCCGGCTGAAGCCCGCCTCCAACCCGGGGCAGGCGACGACAGCCGGCTCGCGAATCTATCGCCGTTCGCGCTGCACCCCGATCACCACGCTATTTCCGTCGGACACCCTTACTGCCCGCGCTCCCGGCCGGTGACGCGGTTCACGCATGTGCCGCGCGACGGCAGCCTCCCTCCTCCCCATTTGTTCCCCCGACGCAAGACTGTTGCTCCACGGTGGGTGTTCGAGATCGTGACCGGCGCGCCTACAGTTGGCCCATCGGATTCAACGATCCGGTCGGCACCGAAGCCGAGAACCATTCACCTATCGAGGCATATCATGAGCGCATCCAAAGTCATCATCGTCACCGGCGCATCGCAAGGCATCGGCGCGGAAACGGTCAACGCATTCCGGGCCCGCGGCCATCGCGTCGTCGCAACGTCACGTTCGATCGGGCCGTCGAACGATCCCGATCTCGTCACCGTCGCGGGCGACATCGGCGATCCGGCCGTCGCACGGCGCGTGGTCGACGCCGCCATCGAACGTTTCGGCCGCGTCGACACGCTCGTCAACAACGCCGGCGTGTTCATCGCGAAGCCGTTCACGCAATACACCGCGGCAGACTATGCGCAGATCACGAGCGTCAACCTGAGCGGTTTCTTCCACGTCACGCAGCATGCGATCGCCGCGATGCAGAAGCACGGCAGCGGCCACGTGGTCAGCATCACGACGAGCCTGATCGATCACGCGAACAGCAACGTGCCGTCGGTGCTCGCGTCGCTGACAAAAGGTGGATTGAATGCGGCGACGAAGTCGCTCGCGATCGAGTATGCGAAGGCCGGCATTCGCGTGAATGCGGTGTCGCCCGGCATCATCAAGTCGCCGATGCATGCGCCCGAATCCCATGCGACGCTCGCGTCGCTGCATCCGGTCGGCCGCATGGGCGAGATGAGCGACATCGTCGACGCGATCCTGTACCTGGACTCGGCACCGTTCGTCACGGGCGAGATCCTGCATGTCGACGGCGGCCAGAGCGCCGGGCATTGACGCGCAGCGTTGAAACCGCGAGCCGGCGCGCCTATCGCGATGCGCCGGCCCGTTTGGCGCGTGTCGCGGCCACCGGCCTGGCGGGCGCGTGCGCCAGATGCTCGACGAGAAAATCGACGAATACACGCACGCGCGACGACAGAAAGCGCGCATGCGGATACAGCAGCATGAACGGCCGCGACCGGCCGCCTAGGCCGGGCAGCACTTCCACAAGCGTGCCGGCGCGCAGATCCTGCTCGACGATGAAGCGATAGGTCTGGAACAAGCCCGCACCGCTGCGCGCGAGCGTCACACCGGCAATGTAGTCCCCCGACGTACTGTAGCTGCCGGTCGTGGCGACATCGATTCCCTCCGATCCATCGTTGAACAGCCACGGAATCGGCCGCCCGCTGCTCGGCAGCTCGAACTGGATGCATTCGTGCGCATGCAGGTCGTCGATGGCGGTCGGCATGCCTGCGCGCTTCAGGTAGCCGGGCGTCGCGACGACCACGAGTTCGGCATCCTCCAGCTTGCGTGCGACCAGGTTCGAATCGGCGGGCGCGCTGCCGCGGATCGCGAGATCGTAGCCTTCCTCGGCGAAGTCGATGTTGCGGTTGCTCAGGTGGGTTTCGACGCGCACGTCCGGGTACCGCTCGCGAAACGCCGGCAGCAGCGGCAGCACGCGATAGTGTCCGTACGGCGTCGGCATGCTGATCCGCAGCAAGCCGGCGGGCGTGGCCTGCTGGCCGGTCGCCTCGCGTTCCGCGTCGACGAGTTGCGACAGCGCGTCGCGGCATTGCTCGAAATAGCGGCGGCCGGAATCGGTCAGGCGGATCTGGCGTGTCGTACGCACGAACAGCCGCACGCCGAGACGCTCCTCGAGCCGCGCGACCGACCGGCTGACCGCGGCCGGCGTGACGCTCGCCGCGTTGGCCGCCAGCGTGAAGCTGCCGAGTTCGGCGGCGAGACAGAACAGCTCGATGCTGCCGAGCAGCAGATCGTCGAATTGTCGTTGCATGGGGCGATTCCTGCCGTCTCCGGCGCGTGGCGCGCGATGACGCCGAGTGTGCATGAATCCCGCGCGGGAAACCAGCACACGCGCATGGCGTGATTCGTTACACCACGTCGTGAATCAATTGCGCCGCCGACATTTACCGGCTTCGGCCGCATGACTACTGTGATTCACAGGCAGCACCGATTGCCTGAACCCTTTTCCCGCAAGGAGCACGACATGACCGTCGAACAGAAGCTGGCCGACCTCGGTCTCGCGTTACCCGAACCGCCGAACCCGCTCGGCAGTTATACGGCCGTCAGCGAAGCCGGCAACCTGTTGTTCGTTTCCGGACAACTGCCGCTCGTCGACGGCAAGGTCGCGTGTACCGGCCGCGTCGGCGAGCGGTTGAGCGTCGACGAAGGCAAGCATGCCGCCCGGCTCGCGGCGCTGAACGTGCTCGCACAGATCCGCCGGCACCTGGGCGGGTTCGAACGCCTGCGCAAGATCGTGCGCGTCGAGGGGCACGTGAGTTCGGCCGACGGTTTTTTCGGGCAGCCGGCCGTGATCGACGGCGCGTCGGACCTGTTCGCCGCCGTGCTGGGCGGCAAGGCGGGCCATGCGCGCTCGGCGTTCTCCCAGCGTCAGTTGCCGGCCGATGCGGCTGTGGCTCTCGTCGTGATCGCCGAAATCGATCCGGCGTGATGCGGTTGCCGCGCCGCGGGGCGGCAACCGGCCGCTCCCGCGCTACACGGCCGTCGGCGACGCCGGCGCGCCGCCCTTGCGGATCAGCACGCCGGGCGTCAAGCTGCTGCACTGCTCGACGCCCAGCATCGCCATGTTCCGGTCCACTTCGTCGCGTAGCAGGCCGATCGCGTGCATGACGCCGGCTTCGCCGGCCACGGCCGCCGCGTAGTTGAACGGCCGCCCGACGAACACCATGCGCGCGCCCAGCGCGACCGCTTTCAGCACGTCCGAGCCGCGACGAAAACCGCTGTCGATCATCACCGGATAGTCCGCGCCCAGTGCCCGAACCACGTCGGGCAGGATCCGCATCGGCGAGACCGCGCCGTCAAGCTGGCGGCCGCCGTGGTTCGACAGGATGATGCCGTCGGCACCCGCGTCGCGCGCGATGACGGCATCGTCGACACTGAGGATGCCCTTGATCACCAGTTCACCCTTCCATTCCTGCCGGATCCGCTTCAGGTGCCCCCAGTCGAGATGATCGCGGGCCGAGAAATCCCGCTGCACCGTGGACGACAGGATCGGCGCGCCGCGGGTGGCAAAGGAATTCTCGAAATGCGGCATGCCGTGCGCGAGCAGCGTCCGGGCGAAGGTGCCCGCGAGCCAGCGCGGGCGCACGATGCCGTCCCAGAACAGGCGCGGTCCGGGGCGCAGCGGTGTGGTGAAGCCGGTACGCACGTTGTTTTCGCGATTGGCGGACACGGGGATGTCGACCGTGATCACGAGCGTCCGGTAGCCGGCGCGCGCCACGCGTTCGAGCAGCGCGCTGATGCGGCTTGCATCGCCTGGCAGGTAGGCCTGGAACCACGTGCCTGGCGCGGCAGCGGCGACCTCCTCCAGCGGAATGAGCGACGAGCCGCTCATGACCGACGCGATGCCCGCGCGCTGCGCGGCCCGCGCCAGCAGGATGTCGCCGCGATAGGCCGACAGCGCATGGATCCCCATCGGCGCGATGCCGAACGGCGACGCGTAGCGTCGTCCGAACAGCTCGACACCCTGCTGCCGCTGCGAAACGTTGCGCAGCACGCGCGTGGCAAACCCGTACTCGTCGAACACGGCACGGTTGTCGTCGCGCGTGCGGTTGTCTTCCGCCGCGCCGCTGACGTAGCCGAAGATCGGGCGCGGCAGTGCGCGGCGCGCCGCGGCTTCGAAATCGTGAAGGCACAGCATCTTTCGCAGCACGCGCGGCAGGTGCGGCGTGGGCGTAGCGGTCTGGGGGCGGCTTGTTCCGGGAGCGGATGAGGCGGAAGGAGTCATGTCTGCGGCCTGTTCTTGAATCGATGCTGGAATTTTAGGTACGTGCGCCGTGCTTAAAAAGCGATAATCTTCCAATGAATTTGTTCGATAAAAGCGAAAGACAATGGCCACTCCGACTCTCAAGCAGCTCGACGCGTTCTACTGGGCGGCGACCTGCGCAAACTTCTCGACCGCGGCGCAACGGCTTCATCTGTCGGTGTCGTCGCTGTCCAAGCGCATCAACGAACTGGAGCAGGTCGTCGAGCGCACGCTGTTCGACCGGAGCGGCCATCGGGCCGTGCTGACCGACGACGGCGAGGCGCTGCTGCCGGCCGTGGTGCGGGTGCTCGAGTCCGTTGCCGCGCTGCAGGAATCGGTTGCCAGGGACGAAGGGCTGAGCGGCCGGCTGCGCTTCGGCGTCGGCGAACTGTCGGCGCTGACGTGGCTGCCGCGCTTCGTGGCGGCGGTCCAGAAGCTGCACCCGAAGCTGGCGCTGGAGCCGTATGTCGACGTGGGTGCGGCACTGGAGGAGAAAGTCGACGCCGGTGAACTGGATTTCGCGGTGATCGCCGGCCGCTCGTCGCGCGGCAGCGTGCTGTCGCAGCCGGTGGCGGAAGCGCGGTTCGCGTGGATGGCGGCCGAGGTGCTGGTCGGCCGCGAACGCGTACTGACGCCGGCACTGCTCGCCCGTCATGCGCTGGTGCTGCTGCCGTCCGGTTCGGGCGTGACGCGCATTCTCGACGACTGGCTGCTCGCGTGCGGCATCAATCACGCGCGCAGGATCGCGTGCAACAACTGGAGTGCGGTGGCCGGCATGCTGGGCGAAGGCGTCGGCATCGGCTTCCTGCCCGTCGACTGGGCGCGTGCGCGGCCGGGCGGCAATCTCGTGCCGCTGACGAGCGAGCCGCCGCTGGCGCCGCTTCAATATGCGTTCCAGTGGCGCCGCGGCGACGTGCGCGGGCTGATTCCGTCGATGCTGTCGCTGGTGCGGCAGTATGCGGATTTCCGCTGAACCGTGGCTTGCCGCCCGGCGTCAGGCGCGGGCGGTTCCGACGATGCGTGCCGTCGTCACGCTTCGTCGATGCGCGAGACCTGCCTGGGATCGGGCATCCACAGGTAGCACAGCAGCGACACGCACACGCATGCGGACACGTAGTAGAAGAACCATGCTTCGTGCCCGATGCTCTTCATCCACAGCGCGACGTATTCGGCCGTTCCGCCGAACAGCGACACCGTGATCGCATACGGCAACCCGACGCCCAGTGCGCGCACGCCGACCGGAAACAGTTCGGCCTTGGCCACCGCGCTGACCGATGAATACAGGCTGACGATCAGCAGCGCGACGACGATCAGCGCCAGCGCTCCGCCGGTTGTCTGCACCCCGCGCAGCGCCTGGAAGATCGGCACGGTGCAGAGCGTGCCGAGCACGCCGAACGCGATCAGCAGCGGGCGACGGCCGACGCGATCGGACAGGCTGCCGAAGATCGGCTGCATTGCGACGAATGCCAGCAGGCTGATCACGGAGACCATCGAGGCGTCGGCCTTGCTCATCCCCGCGCTGTTGACGAGGAATTTCTGCATGTACGTCGTATACGCATAAAACGCGACCGTGCCGCCGAGCGTCAGGCCGGCCACGATCAGGCATTCGCGCTTGTGGTGAAACAGGTCGGCGATCGACGCGTGGCGGCGCTTGCTGCGACGGTGCTGCTCGAACGATGCCGTTTCCTGCATGTTGCTGCGCAGGAAGATCGCGCTGCAGGCCAGCAGCGATCCGAGCAGGAACGGGATGCGCCAGCCCCAGCTTTCGAGCTGCGCGGTGGTCAGGAAAAACTGCTGCAGCACGACCAGCACGCCCATCGCGAGCAACTGGCCGAGCGACAGGGTCGCGAACAGGAAGCTCGAATAGAAGCCGCGACGGGATTTGTCGGCCATCTCGCTCAGGTACGTCGCCGAGCTCGCGTATTCGCCGCCGAGGCTCAGCCCTTGCAGCAGTCGCGCGAACACCAGGAGCACGGGCGCGGCAATGCCGATCGTGTCGTAGCCGGGGGTCAGGCCGATGATCAGCGAGCCGACGCACATCGCCAGCACCGAGACGAGCAGCGCGGCCTTGCGCCCGTGGCGATCCGCGTACAGGCCGACGAGCCAGCCGCCGATCGGCCGCATGATGAAGCCGACGGCAAAGATGGCCGCGGTGTTCAGCAACTGCACGGTCAGGTTGCCGTTGGGAAAGAACGCCTTCGCGAAGTACAGCGAAAACGCGGAATACACGTACCAGTCGTAATACTCGATGAGGTTGCCTACCGATCCGCTGAAGATGGATTTGAGGTTCGCGAGGGTTCCGGTCGGCCGGGAATCCGTGGCCGTTGCAAGAGGGCTGACGCGCGACACGTAATGTCTCCGTTTCGATTGTGCTTGTGGTCCGTGCAAGTGCCGGCCGTGGTGGGCCGCTTGCAATCGGGTGCGGCTAGGTTAGAAGAGACGTTGCGTTGTAGAAAGCGAAATAATGACAAGGAACCTGTTCGCTTTATGGAAAGTCAGGTCGGCGACTACCCGCTTCCCGCTTCCGTTCCGGCATCGTTCACGGTTCCCCGATTATCAGGGATAGATCACCGGAAAGCCTTGCTCATCAACGCGCTACACGTTCCAGATACATTGAAATACAAAATATCGCATGCGACTTAATCGAATGCGCTTGACGTGAATGGTCGTCTCGGTGAAACTCCATCGCATGCGATCTAATCGCATATGAAACAAACCAGCCAACTGACGGAGCAAATGATGAGCAAGATCGAAACAGTGCTGTACACGGGCAAGACGCATACGACTTCGGGCGGCCGCGACGGCGCGGCGCGCAGTTCCGACGGCCGCCTCGACATCCAGTTGTCGTCGCCGGGCAGCGCCGGCACCGGCACCAATCCGGAGCAACTGTTCGCGGCCGGCTGGTCGGCCTGCTTCATCGGCGCGATGCAGCTTGCGGCGCGTGCCGCGAAGGTGACGCTGCCGGCCGATCTCGCGGTCGACGCGGAAGTGGATCTCGGCACCGCCGGCAACGCGTACTTCCTGCAGGCCCGGCTGAACGTGAGCGTGCCGGGGCTCGATCGCGACGTCGCGCAGCACATCGTCGATGCCGCGCACCAGACCTGCCCGTATTCGAAGGCGACGCGCGGCAACATCGACGTCGACATCCGTATCGCTTGAACGATGCATCGGGCGGCCGAGCGCCGCCTGCCGAATGCCCGATTTCCTTTCTTTCTTTTCGAGGTGAATGATGAATACCCGACTGATCGCCGCCCTTTTCGTGGCCGTTTCCGCATCCGCTGCCGCACCGGCGTTCGCCGACGTAGCCGTCGTATCCCGCGCGCAGGTGCGTGCCGAGCTCGTCCAGCTCGAACAGGCCGGCTATCGGCCGGGTCGTGCGAACGATCCGCACTATCCGGACGACCTGCAGGCCGCCCTGACGCGCATTCATACGAACGACACCGCAGTGGCCGATGCAGCGACGTCCAGCTATGGCAGCGATGCCGTCGCCGCGACGCAGTCGGGCAGCCGGCCCGCAACGCGGATCGCCGAGCGCTCGATCTACTTCGGTCATTGAACGAAACCGCGCACGTTGCGCAACCGCTGAATCCCCCTTTTCTTGTCGAGGTGAATGATGAAGACCCCACTGATCGCCGCCCTTCTCGTTGCCGTGTCGGCTGCTGTTGCCGCACCGGCGTTTGCGGGCGAAAGCACCGTGACGCGCGCGCAGGTGCGTGCGGAACTGGCCGCGCTGCAGAAGGCCGGCTACCTGCCGAACCGGCCCAACGACCCGAACTATCCGGACAATCTCCAGGCCGCGCTGCGCCGGGTCCACGACAACGAGGCAGTCGCGGTCGAGTCGCAGGCGTCCGGTTACGGCAGCGACGCTGGCGATGCGACGCAGTCCGGCAGTCGCAGCGCGGTTCGCACGGTCGAGCGCTCGATCTACTTCGGCCATTGAGCATGGCGTGGCGGAATCGTCGAGCCCATCCGGGCAGCTCGGTACGACGCGCGAGAAACGGGGCGCGCGAGCACGACGCGCGCCTCGTCGGTCTTCCGCAAGAAACAGCGTTGCAGGTCGACCTGCGCCCCGCGCGTGCGTCGGCTCGGGATTCGATGGCGCGCGGCGCCGATGTGGTTGCCGACTCCAGCAACCAGCCAGTGTGGAAGAAGCGACCGCAGCGGTGGCAGGCCGAACAGCCCCCCTGCCCGAGCGCGTTCACGATGATGGAGGTCCCTCCGTCGATGGCCCGGCGCCGCTCGAGTCGAGTGATGGCGCATGGGGAAATTGGGCGATGTCGAGGCCGTGCAAAGTGGTTGCTTGCGCAACCGCATCCAGCTGCGGCCGAGCACCTGGCCACGGATGCCGGATCTTGTCGATCCGGCGTTCGAAGCGATACACGATGGCGGGCGGAAAGTTCATCCACGCGACGCCGATCCTGACGGCGCGAATGCGCATGGCCTCCAGGTAGCGCGCCGGGATCGGGCAGCGCGGCACATACGTGAACTGGTAGAACGCGCCATCGGCGGCCAGGTGACGCGCGAACGCGCAGTGAACGATCGCCACGGCCTGTTCGACCGGCATCGCGACGAGCGGCAACCCGCTCACGATCGCATCCGCGCGCGCCCCGCCGAAAAAGTCGCCCGTCATGCCGAGTTGCGCGGCATCCATCTGCATGATCCGCAACGCTGGAAACTGCTGTCGCAGCGCGTTCGCGAAAGCGGGATCGGCTTCCACCAGCACCAGCCTGTCGCTCGCGACACCACGTGCGAGCAGCGCGCGCGTGAACACGCCGGTGCCCGCACCGAGTTCGATTACGGTGGCGCCGTCGCGCGGGATATCGGCGGTGATCAGCGCGGCGAGCGCCGGGCCGGACGGCGCGAGCGCACCGACCCGGCGCGGATTGCGCAACCAGGTACGCAGGAACAGCATCCATTCAGGGATTCGCATCGACAGGCTCCAGGCGGGTTCGATCGGGCAACGACATGTCCGGCTAGGCGGCCGCTTGCGCGGCCAGGTAGCCCGCCGTGATGAACAGCGTGTTCCATAGCGCGATGCCGGCTGCGGCGCCCGACGCGAATCGCGCGAAGCTCGTTTCCAGCAAGCCGGCGAGCGCCGGGGCGACGAGCCGGACGAACGGCACCAGTTGCGACCAGAGTGCGAGCCGCGTGGGCCGCGTGCGGATTCCGTCGATCAGCGCGTCCATTCTTGCGGGCTGCAGCCTGCCCAGCGGCGCGACGCGGCGCAGCAGCGTCAGCACGCTGTCTTCCGGCCACAGGTTGCCGAGCGCGTAATGCAACAGGCAGCCCGCGAAGCTGCCGAGCGCCGTGACGACGATCGCTTCCGGCAGGGTCCATGCGCCTTGCGCGCTGGCGACGCCGATCATCGTCAGGAGCATGTGGGACGGCAGCACGGGGATCAGCCGTTCGATCAGCGACAGGCCGACGAGGCAGGCGATGCCGTTGGCGCTGGCCAGGCTGAGTGCGAGGCCGAACGGGACGAGCGTGGCGAGCTGGTTCATCGCACGGCTCCCGCGCGGCGGGCGCACAACGCGCACAACGTGCGCGACCTTCCATGCCAGAATGGCCCGCACCGGAGCGGTGCGAAGCTGGTGCTTCGGGCCGCATTGCATTGCAGCAACGAAATTGAAGGGCGTGACACGGTCATCGCGAGCCTCTCGAAAAAACGCCAGATGCATTGCACCGGCAATGCGGCGAATGGCACGCATCGTGGCCCCCAGGCTTTAAGAAGTTTTTAATCGCGGTCGGTCAGGCTGGCGACCTCGACATTCGAGGAGCAAAACCGATGCATATCCTGCTGGTGGAAGACGATGTCATGCTGGCCGACGCCGTTTGCGCGGGCCTTCGGCAGAACGGCTGGCGCGCGGACTGGTCGGCCGACGTGCCGGCCGCGCGGCTCGCGCTCGTCGGCCATGACTACGACGCGGTGCTGCTCGACCTGCAGCTGCCGGGCGCGTCCGGATTCACGCTGCTTGCTGCGATGCGCGCGAACTACGACCCGACGCCGGTATTGATCGTGACCGCGCGCGATCAGTTGAGCGATCGGATCCGCGGCCTCGACGCCGGTGCCGACGACTATCTCGTGAAGCCGTTCCAGCTCGACGAGCTCTATGCGCGCCTGCGCGCGCTGACGCGCCGCAGCCAGGGCCGCGTGTCGGAGCGTCTGGTCTACCGCGACGTGCACGTCGATCCGGCGCGCCAGGCAGTCACGCGGGCCGGCGAACCCGTTGCGCTCAGCATTCACGAATACCGCACGCTGCTCGCGCTGATGGAGCGGCAAGGCCGCGTCGTCACGCGAGCGCAGCTCGAAGAGCGCGTGTACGGCAACGACAGCGAGATCGAAAGCAACACGATCGCGGTGTACATCCATCAACTTCGGCGCAAGCTCGGCGACGAACTGATCGTGACGGTGCACGGCTTCGGCTATCGCGTCGGGGAGAGCCCCGCATGAAGTCGCTACGCGTGCGCCTGCTCGCGACCGTGATGGCGGCGGTCGTCGTGTTCTGGGCAAGCTGGGGGGCGTTTCTCGGCATCGGCCTGTGGCGTGAACAGCGCGGCTGGCGCGACAGCATGCTCGAGAGCGCCGCGCAACTATTGCTTCTGTCGTTGCCGGATGCGATCGATCGCCTGCCTGCGGCGAACGCCCAGGCGGTCGTACCGAACACCGCGTATGGCAAATACGACGTCGCGTTCCAGGTCTGGGTCGACGGTCGCAACGTGATGCACAGCGCGGATGCGCCGGGGCCGGCACTCAAGGCCGACCTGCGGGACGGATACGGGGTGAGCACCGGGCGTGGCGCCGCGCACGACGAGACCTGGCGGGTCTACTCGCTGTCGGATCCGGCGGGCCGGATTCACGTTCAGACAGGCGGCCCGGCCACGACCTGGCAGGAGAAGGCGAACAACGCGCTGCAACTCGGCCTGTTCAATACGGCGGTGATGCTCGGGATGCTGGGCGTCGTGATCTGGTGGGTGATTCGCTGGTCGTTCGGGCCGGTGCGCGAGGTCCAGCAGGCGATCCAGCGGAAGGCCGCGTTCGATTTCTCGCCGTTGCCGCTGGTGACGCTGCCGCGCGAACTGCGGCCGCTCGTCGAGTCGTTCAATCGCCTGCTCGCGCGGCTGAGTCAGGCCGTCGATACCGAGCGCCGTTTCATCGGCGATGCGGCGCACGAGTTGCGCACGCCGCTCGCGGCGTTGTCGGCCCAAGCGGAAGTGGCGTTGCAGGCGAACAGTCTGGCGGACAAGAACGAAGCACTGCGTCGGCTGGCAACAGGCGTCGAGCGCAGCGCGCGGCTATCCGGGCAACTGCTGGAACTGGCGCGGCTGGATGCCGGTTCGCGCGCCGAACAGCATGGGCCGGTGGAACTGTCGCGGCTCGTTGCGCTGATCGCGAGCGACTTCGACGCGGCCGCGCATGCGCGCGGACAGACGGTGCGGATCGCGGTCGACCCGGTGCGCGTCTGGGGCGATCTGGACGAGATCGCGATTGCGGTGCGCAACCTGCTCGACAACGCGCTGCGTTACGGCCGTGACGGCGGGCGGGTCGAGATCACGTGCGCCATCCCTGCCGATGCGGATGGCGCGCGGGTCAAGCTGCGTATCGCGGACGACGGGCCCGGCGTGCCGGTCGGCGAGCGCACGCGGATCTTCGAACGCTTTTACCGCGTACCGGGTACGGTGCAGCCGGGCAGCGGTATCGGCCTGTCGCTCGTCGCGCGCATCGCCGAGTCGCACGGCGGGTCGGTCGAGGTGACGGCCGGTATCGGCGGGAACGGGCTGGCGGTGATCCTGTCGTTCCCGATCTGGCTGGATCCGGAACGTTGGCAGCGCTAGTGCGGCGTGCCGTGCCGGCGACGCGGTCGATAACGTTACGCCGCGCCCGGCCCGGCCGATCACGGTCTATGCTGTGCCACCGACACCTTCAATCGAGGAGCAGCCGATGTCCGATGCAACGACCGGAAACGCGACAGGCCGTGCGCACCCGCTCGACCAAGTGGTGTGGAATGCGCTGACGGGCCGGCAGCGCCGCTTGGCGCTCGGCAACGACCGGGCATGGCGGTTTCCGGCGGCCATCGCGCCGTTTGCGGCGATCGAGGACACGAGCGCGGCCTCGTTCGACGCGTTGCGCGCCCTGATTGCCGCACACGGGCCGGCGGCGCTGGTCACGCCGGACGAGGTCGAGCTGCCGGCGGGATTGTCGGCGATCCGGCGCGCGAACCTGCTGCAAATGGTCTGGCAAGGGGCGCTCGACCCGGCGCCCGAATCCGGACATGTCACGCTCGCCGAAGCCGACGGGCCGGACATGCTCGCGCTGACCACGGCTGCGCAGCCCGGCCCGTTCGGCCCGCGCACGTTCGAGCTCGGCCACTACATCGGCATCCGCAGCGAAGGCCGGCTGGCCGCGATGGCCGGCGAGCGGATGCAGATCGACGGGTATACCGAGATCAGCGCCGTGTGCGTGGATGCCGCGTTCCGGCGGCAAGGGCTCGCGGCACGTCTGATGCGGGCGTTGATTGCGGAGATCGATGCGCGCGCGGATACGCCTTTCCTGCACGTCCTCACGTCGAACCAGGTCGCGATCGAGCGCTATCTCGCCCTTGGTTTCGCCATCCGCCGCGAGATGCACCTGCTGGTGCTGGGCGACGCGCACGCATGACGACGCGGCCGGCACGATACACGTGCCGGCCGCCGCTTGTCCGGGCGGTTATTCTTCGGTTGACTGGATCAGGTTGCCGCGCAGCGTGACGATCGCCTTTTGCATCTTCGCGAATTCGTCCGGCTTCAACCCGGTGGCCTCGACCAGATTCATGTCGAGCCCCTTCTCGCGCAAGCGGCGGCCGCTCTTCGTCAGGCTGACGAGCACCTGACGTTCGTCCGACGGATCGCGGTGCCGCTCCAGGTAGCCCATTGCCTCGAGCTTCTTCAGGATCGGCGTCAGCGTATTGGATTCGAGGAACAGCTTCTCGCCGAGCTGGCCGACCGTCTGGTTGTCCTGCTCCCACAGCGCAATGATCGCGATGTATTGCGTATACGTGAGGCCGAGCTCTTCGAGGATCGGTTTGTAGGCCTTGCCGAACGCGAGGTTCGCCGAGTAGATCGCAAAGCACAGGAACTCAGACAGCTTCGGCGCGGCGGCGGATGGGGCTTCGGTCGGTTTCATGAACGTCCTCCAGCGACCCGAACGGTCGCAGATGGACGCATTATATATCGCGTGCGATCTTATCGGAAGCATGATAATCGGCCTCGATGAACCGGCGGAGTGGCGCGACGCTGCCGGCGCGCCGTCAGTCCGCCCTGCGGCGCTTGCCGGTCTGTGTGCGGTTAACGGACAGCAGCGTGCATTGCACCGGATGCGCGATTTCGGTCGCGAGCCCGCCTGCTGCGAACAGCAGGATCATCAGCCAGCGTTTCATGCGCCCTCCACGACCGAGAGGCTCGCGCCGTCGGCGACCGTCGCGTCGAGCGCATACGGGTCGATGCCGTCGAGACAGCCGAGATTGACGCGCCAGCAGGCGGGATCCCTGCGCGTCTGATGGAACGGGTAGACGCCGCAATGGCCGCAGAAATAGTGGCGGGCCGTGCGCGTGTTGAAGCGGTAGCACGTCAGCGCGCCCTCGCCTTCGAGGATCTTCAGTTCGCTGGTGGCGAACATCGGGCTCATCAACGCGCCGCGCCGGCGGCACAGGCTGCAGTTGCAGCGCGCTGCCGGTGTAACGGCGGTTCGGACTTCGAATTTGACGGCCCCGCAATGGCAGGATCCTTTGAACCAGGTTGCAGACATGATGCACTCCAGAAGAGGTCATGCCTGCTTTATAGCGGACGCCCGAACGTGCGTTGTATCGCGATGTATCCACGGTTCGTGCCGATACAGAACATTGCAAATCGGCGGCGATCGGTGTGCGTTCGCCGATCGCCGGCATGTGGCTGCGGCCCGTTGTCTGCGAATCGCGCGATCAATCCAGCACGTGCTGCATCCGCTCGATCGCCGCCCGCGTTTCGCGTTCGAGTGCGGCGAACAGCTCGGCCGCCGGCAGCGACCGCACGAGCGGCGCCGCCTGCCCGGCCCATTGCGCGCCGTAGCCGAATTCACCCTTCGCCTTCGCGGCCGCATGCAGCGCCTTGCCGGCGTCGTACGCGATCGGATACGCGGGCGTGGCCGGCGCGTGCGGGTCGTCGCCGAGTGCGGTCAGCCGGTTGGCGATGCCGCGCGCGATCCGGCCTGAGATCGCGGCCGTGAACGTCGTGCGGCGCGCCGCGTCGCCGAGCAGCGCGCGACGATAACCGTCGTCGATCGACGTCTCCGGGCACGCGACGAACGCGGTGCCGAGCTGGGCGGCCTGCGCGCCGAGCGCGAGCGCGGCTGCGATGCCCTCGCCGTCCATGATGCCGCCGGCGGCGATCACCGGCAGCGCGCATTCGCGCACGATCAGGCGCGTGAGCGCGAACGTGCCGAGCCGATCGTCGTGCGCGGTCGAATCGAACACGCCGCGGTGTCCGCCCGCTTCGATCCCCTGCGCGACGATCGCGTCGATGCCGGCGGCGGCGATCTGCTGCGCCTCGTCGAGATTGGTCGCGGCCGCGAACAGCGTGATGCCCGCGCGCTTGAGCGCGGCGATCACGTCCTCGGACGGCAGGCCGAAATGGAAGCTGACGACGGCCGGCTTCTCTTCGACGAGCATCGCCTGCATCGCTTCGTCCACGACGAAACTCGTATAGATCTCCGACAGCGATGCGGGCGGCGTCGCGCCGTACTCGCGGAACGCCGGCGCGAGCCACGCGAGCCACGCGCGTTCGACGGCCGCGTCGGCGTGCGCCGGCTGGTGGCAGAACACGTTGATGTTGAACGGCCGGTCGGCGAGCGCGCGCGTGTCGCGGATCATCTTGCGGGCGCCGTCGGCGTTCGTCGCACCCACGCCGAGCGAGCCGAGCCCGCCAGCATTCGACACGGCGGCCGCCAGCGCCGGCGTGCTGACGCCGGCCATCGGCGCCTGGACGATCGGTGCGCGGATGCCAAGCGCGCGCAACAGCGTCCGGTTGTCGGTCGATTGATTCATGTTGCTTGCCTCCTGCAAGATCCGTCATCGAAATGCTTCGGCCGGATGCGGGCCGAAACGCGTGGGTCGGGTTCGGATCGGTGCGCGTTCGTCGTGCTTGGTGCGCAACCGGTCACGTGAAAGCGATGTCGAAAACGATGCGCCGTCGTGCGATGCAGTGTCTGCGACTGCGGCGTCCGCGATGCGCGGTGAACGCGTACGTCGTCGCCGCTTCCCGGCGCGCGCCTCCGCAACTGCGCCCATCCTACGCCAGCCCGCGATCCGCCGGCCAGCCGCTATCGGCTGCGCGCCCAATGTGCGAGCCCCGCGCAGACTGCCAGCAGCGCGCCCGTCACGAAGAACACCGAATGCAGCCCCAGCGCGACGCCGATCTGCCCGCCGATCACCGGGCCGATCACCTGTCCGCTGAACTGCGCGGACTGCAGGTAGCCGAGCATCTGCCCGGTCGCACGCTCGTCGACCGATTGCCGCACGAGCTTGCCGATCGACGGCAGCAAGCCCGCGAGCGTCATGCCCATCAGCACGCGCAGCGCGCCAAGCTGCCACCAGTGCGTGACGAACGCCTGCGGCACCATCGCGAGCGCGGTCAGCAGCAGGCAGCCGATGATCACGTTCCAGCTGCCGATCCGGTCGGCCAGCGCGCCGAGGCGTGCGGCGGTCAGCATGCTGCCGAGCGCCGAACACGCCATCACGACGCCGGCGATGCGCGCGAGGTGATTGCCACCGACCCCGAGGCCGCCGATATACACGGTGATGATCGGCTCGATCGACATGTTCGCGAGCAGCACCATCATCGCCGTCACCAGCAGCGCGGCGACC
Source organism: Burkholderia aenigmatica (assembly GCF_902499175.1). GTDB lineage: Bacteria > Pseudomonadota > Gammaproteobacteria > Burkholderiales > Burkholderiaceae > Burkholderia > Burkholderia aenigmatica. The sequence goes on along the minus strand of NZ_CABVQC010000002.1, from coordinate 46,371 downwards.
GCCGCGCGATTCGTGCGGTGCGGCGTGCCGGCCGCGGCGCTCGTGGTGCGCGTTCTTGCATCGGTGCCCGCGTGGAAGTCTTCCTTCACGACGAAGATCGTCAGCAGCGCGGCGACGGCGATCATCGCGCCACCGGCGAAGTACGTGCCGCGAATGCCGAGCCAGCCCGGCAGCAGTCCGCCGACGAGCGGCCCGACGAGGTTGCCCGCGAGCGCCCCGGTCGACAGGATGCCGAGCGCCCAGCCGGCGCGCTCGCGCGGCGCCTGGGTGCCGACCATCACGGTCGACGCCGACGCGTAGCCGCCGACCAGCCCCGCGAGCAGCCGCAGCGCGACGAGTTCGGCCACGTTGTGCGCGACGCCGATCAGCGACATCACGATCGCCATGCCGATCGCCGCGCGCACGAGCATCGGCTTGCGGCCGAAGCGATCCGCGAGGCGGCCCCACAGCGGCGCGGTGACGGCCGTGCCGAGAAACGTCGCGCCGAACGCGATGCCCGACCACTGGATCACGGCCGACTGCGCATCGACGCCGAGTTGCCGCACGTACAGCGGCAGGAACGGCAGCAGCATGCTCAGGCTGACGAGCGTCGTGAACGAGCCGAACACGCAGACGGCGAGATTGCGCCGCCAGTAGCGCGCGTTGCGCTCGGCATAGCTGGCGGCGGGCCGTTCGGCCCGGGCCGCGGCGGGCGCATGCGAGATCGTGCTCATGGCAGCCTCGCCGTCACGGTCATCGGTGCGGGAAAGCCCTGCGCGGCGAAGCTCGCCGGCAGCGGCACGCATGCGAACCGGGCAATGCCGATAGCGGACACCACGCGGTGCGTCAGTCCGGCCGCACGGGCGCGACGCGGGTCGGGAAGCGCTTGATGCATGTTGACCTCCATTCGCTGAACGGACGCCATGCGCGTCCATCGGTTGAAGGAAGTCTAGATTGAGTCGAATCCCGGGAGAATCCTCGTCACGCGAAAGCCATTCTTCCGCGTCCCGGTTCAATCGCCGTCGGTGATGGCCGCCAGCCGCGCGAAGTGCTCGCGCAGGCGCGGCGCCGCGAAATCGACGAATGCGCGCACCTTCGGCACCGAAAGGCGTCCGTAAGGCGTGACGAGATGGATCGGCAACGGCGCGTGCTCGCTGTCGCGCAGCACGATCCGCAGCGTGCCGTCCCGTACCGGTTCGGCGACGTGATACGAAAAGAGCCGTGTGACGCCGTGCCCGGCGACGGCCGACGCAACCGCGCCGCGGATCGTGTTGATGATGAAGCGCGGCGTGAACGGGACGACCTGTGGCAGTGCCGCTGGCGTGGACGGCGGAAAGCTCCACGAATCGAGGCCGAAATGCGTCATCGAGATGATCCGGTGCTGCGCGAGATCGGCCGGCGTCTCGATCGCCGGATGCTGCGCCAGGTAATCGGGCGAAGCCACGACGACCCGGCGCACCGCGCCGACCGGAATCGCGACCAGTGTCGAATCGGTCAGGTGCGCGATTCGCAGCGCGACGTCCATCCCTTCGTCGATCAGGCTGACGGGACGGTCGAGCAACTGCAGGCGGATCGACACGGCCGGATGGCGTTCGATGAATTCGTCGAGCAGCGCACGCAGCACGTCTTCGCCCGCGGCGACGGGCGCGGTGACCGTCAACAGGCCGCGCGGCGCCGAGCGTTCGTCGGCGACCAGCATGTCGGCTTCCTCGAGATCGGACAGGATGCGGCGGCACGCGGCCGCATAGCGTTCGCCAGCCTCGCTCAGCCGGATCGTCCGGGTCGTGCGGTAGAGCAGCGCGGTGCCCGTATGTTCTTCAAGGAATGCAATCGCGCGGCTGACCGCCGCCGGCGACCGGCCGAGCTTCCGGCCCGCGCCCGCGAGGCTGCCCTCGTCCAGCGTGGCGACGAACACCTTCATCGCATCGATTCGATCCATGGTCTGGGCGGGCTGGGCGCAAACGGTCGTGTGAGGGGCGGCAGGCAAGCGAGCGAGCAGTCTACCGCACGCCGGCGCGGTGCTTGGCCCGGGGGATACTGCACTTGCGGTTTTGGCCCTACAATGCGCAGGCGAAGTAACCGCATGACCGGCCGTCAGGATGCCGCGTTCCTCGAACGCTGCGTCCGACATTCAAGCGGTTCCGCTGAAAAACGAACAACATCCAAAACAGCACTCATGAAAAGAAGAACATTTCTCGCGCTGCCCGCCGTGGCAGCGTCCGGCATGCTCGCCGGCTGCGCCGATTTCGGTCCCGCCACGAAAGCGTGGATGAAGGATTCGGAATACGACGAAACCTTGTCGACCTTCCTGATTACCGCGGACGGCAAGCAACTCGTCGTGCTCGGCCAGAAGTATCACTACATCTTCGAGATGCCGCCGGGCCTCGCGACGGTGCTCACCGCGCCCTATCGTCCCAAGATCCACACGGCGTTCAACGATTTCGAGACGCACGGCGACGCGATCACCGGTCGCTACACAATGAGGCTGGACTACCCGGATGCGCCGACCGGCTCCGACGTCCGCGAGCGTGCGCTCGCGGACGGTTTCAAGAAGGACCATGGCTACCTGACGTCGGAAGGCACGATCAGCGGCAAGCGCTATCTGCCGAACGATGTCACGCCTTCGTCGGTTCCGCAGGCGTTCAATCGTCCTTACCATGTCACGGTGACGGACAAGCTGACGGCCGTCGGCCACGGCGCCAAGCTGGCGTTGTCGCCGATCGCGATGGCGGCCGATGGCGCGCTGGGCCTGCTTGGCCTCGCCCTGTTCCCGATCGCGCTCACCACCTTCATCATCATGGCAAGTTGAGACCGGAATCCACGATGAAATCCCCTGCCCGAAAGATGTTCCGGATCGGCTGCGTGGCCACCTGCCTGGCCTTCGCGCAGCACGCCTGCGCCGAAGGCGACTGGGACGCAGCGCGCCATGTCCGGACCGACTGGGTGTTCGCGTCGATGAAGGAAAGCGACGTGCGGCCCACGCTCGATCGCGCGCTGAAGGATCAGGTGCGCTGGGCCGACCTGCCCGGCAACGCGCCCGATGCGGGCGCGTTCCGCTGCACGAAGCTTGCGTTGCCGCCGCCGTCGGCCGAAGCCCAGGCCGCGTTCGACGCGGCGCCGTCGCCGCGCGGCCGCGAAGCCGACATCGCGTATGCGAAGGCGGCATCGCTCGGTTCATGGCGCGCGGCCGCCCGCCTGGCGAGCAGTTCGCTCGACGACGAGGATTGGGAAGGTGCGCAGCCTGCGATCGCGTGGCTGCTCGTTCATCACGTGCCGGCCGGCTACAACAAGCTCGCGGATGTCTTGCAGGCGATGTCGGGCTACGACGGCGAAACGCCCGGCGAGGGCATGAGCGGGATGATCGCGTCGCTGCGCTGGCGCGCGGCCCGTGAAGGCGACCCGGTCGCGCAGATGGAGATGGCCGACCTGTTCGACAAGCTGGGCAAGGCCGATCTCGTCACCGCGCTGCGCGCCTGCGCGACGCAGCAGAATCCGGCGCTGAAATGAAACGAGCCGGTACGCCGCGATGACGTGCGGCGTACCGGCTCGTGTGGTGACAGCGTCGCATCAGACTTCGTAGCGCACCGCGTGCGCTTCGGTGGGCAGCGGCAGATCCCAGCGCAGCAGCATCGCCTCGAGCGCGTGATTCGTCAGTGACGTGTCGCGCCGCGCGTTGCGACGCAGCAGCGCCGCGCGTGGCTGTTCGAGGTAGACGAGCGTCACGTCGGCGCCGTACGCAAACAGCAGGTCGAGCGTCTTCTTGCGCATCAGCGGCGACAGGTTCGTCGCGTTCCACACGAATGGTTGCTGTTCGCGCAACAACGCCTTCGCGGCGTCGACCGCATGGTGCGCGACCGCGCCCTCGTTCTGGCCGTGGCGTAGCCCCAATGCATCGCGTGCATCGTCGAACGACACGACCGGCAGATCCGGATGATGCCGCGCAACCCACGTGTTCTTGCCCGCCGCGGGCAGGCCCGACATCACGACGACCCGCGAGCCCGGCGTGCGGTACAGCGGATAGTCGGGATGCACGTCCGCGCCGCGAAAATAGCTGAGCGCCGTGTGCGCATCGGCAAACGCGCGTGGCTGGCCGTAACAGCCCTCTTCCCGCGCCAGCTCGCGCAACAGTTCGATGTTGTCGAGCACGCGCTGCGTGTCGTCGCAGATGCGCCCGCGAATGTCGGCCTCGGCGAGCAGGCACAGCAGCGGCAGGCTGACCTGCCACGACAGCTCGCGCGCGATGAACTCGGGCGTGCCGCGACGCGACCCGCTCATCGCGAAGAACGGCACCTGATGCACGGCGATCATCCGGCAGATCGCCTCGCGCACAGCAAACGGCATGCCGGCATCCCACAGCGCGATCCGTGCATCGATTGCGCCCTTGCGCGAGTGGCCGGGATGGCCGATCGCCCCGGTATCGGGATCGACGACCGTCGTGCTGTACTTGGCGATGTCGTGCAGCAGCGCGGCGAGGAACACGATCTCCTGATCCGCGCGCGACGCGGCCTGGTACTCGGGCAGCGCGAGCAGCGCATCGATCACCATCATCGTATGCGTCCACACGTCGCCTTCGCCGTGGTTCTCCACCCGCACCTTAATCAACTATTAGTCCAGGGTTCAAGGTTCTATGGTTTATCACGGCTCAGTCCTCATTGAGGACAAAGCCAACGGAAAGCGGAGAGTTCAAAGGGTGTCACAGTGCCTGGGCATAGAAAAGAACAGCATTTCGTCAAGGACCATTGACGCCGTTCAACTGCTTTTCGGTCATGGTAGCTTTTCTGAAATACACCCCTAACTCTTATACTTATTTGATGCCTATTCGCACCGTTCACTCGATTCTCGACATACCCATTCAGGAGGGCGTTCCTGGAATGAGTCTCCCTTTCCTGTTCCTGCAAGACGGGGAACTGAGTTACCTCGCCTTGGCGTGGGTACGAAACAAGATGCTCATAGAAGGCAGCGGGACCTCGACGCTCGCAAAGGCGGTATCCGCCATCGGGCGCTTTTACGACTACTACCAGCTCGAGAGGAACGGAGCCCCGCTCGCTGCGGACCAGTTGCGACTGGTTTTGGCAGAGTTCTATGAGGCTCGCCGTTTCGGAAGAGCATCTCTCGGATGGGACGCGGTCAAGGTGGCGACGGCTGCTGCGGACGTCCGCGCCGTGAGCGACTTTACCGAGTGGTGCACCAACAATTTCGGTCACACGCCTGTCAATCCGAAAGAACGCGTGCTGGTGGAGCAGCTCAATCTCCGGGAGCAGAAGACTATCGAGATGAAGCGTACTTCGCGGAGAGAGTGGGACATGCTCCATCACTTGGAACCTGCGTCAGATGAAGCTCAGGGTATCGTGACGCGTCGGGCTTTCGACCCAGCGCGCGGCAACCGGAACAAAGCCTTCACAGACAACAAGCACTTCCCGCCGGACACGGTATGGGAGGCCGTCCTGAAGACTCCGTCGTTGCGGGACAAGCTTTACCTGCTGTTGCTCTTCTTCGGCGGTGTACGTATCTCTGAGCCGATGCACCTGTTTGCGTCCGACATCAGCATCCAGCCGGATGGGACAGCGCGCGTGGTGCTCGGGCACCCCCAGGACGGGAGCTACCAGTGGATTGGCCGGGACCGAAAGAAGAAGGTCGGCAACCGCGCCACCTTCCTGCAGGAGAAGTACGGCCTCACGCCGCGCAATCTGCTGGCTGAGAAGCATCCGTTGCACGCCGGCTGGAAAGGCATGATGGCCGATGACAAGAAGCGGTCCGAGTCCGTCGTCCACTGGCTGCGGGAAGATGCTGGCAGGCTGTTCGCACGTCTGCACGCCGAGTACATCCGGACGGTGCGCAGCAAGCTGCCCGACACCCATCCGTACTACTTCGTCAACGAAAAGGAGGGCGACAGCTACGGTCAACCTCTAAAGCTGTCGAACATGTCGAAGGCGTTCAACCGGGCAGCCGAGCGTGTTTCCCTGTCTCCCAGCATGGCGGGCGTCAATCCCCACGGTGCCCGGCACTTCTACGGCTTCTACTGTGCCTCCGTGCTTCGGCTGCCCATCGAGACGACACAGCGCCTGATGCATCACGCGAGCGTGATGTCCACGGAAATCTACTACGCCTTGTCTGCCGAGGCCGTGCGCAAAGAACTGCTTGCCGCTCAGGAGCGACAAGCCCTCGAGGCTCCAGACCTCCTCGCAGCCCCAACCGCGCTATCGCTTCTTGCTTGAGCGCCTCGAATACCACCAATGCTCAATTCACTTTTCACCTTCCCGTGCCCAGGCGCTCAGGCCGAGGTTCTCCTGAACCTGTCGCCGGACTTGGTTCACGTTGCGCCTGAGCTGACCGAGCAACGACTGCTCGACGTCATAGCGGAGCACGAGCGCATCCGGACCCGTGAGTTCTGGGAGCACTCGCTGTTAGCAGAAGATGAACGCGGAAGCTGGATTGTAGCGTTCAAGACTAGAAGGGACCCGAAGGGCCACCCGGCACCCGCATATCTGCAAAGCAACGCGCTGCAACGTGTCGCGGGACGGCCGCTCAAGGGGGCAGAGCTAAATTCGTACCTTCGACGGTTGCCCTTGGCGGAACAGCGCGAACGGGTGATGGCTGTGCTGCCGGCGTCGCGTTCGGAGCTGGCCGGCGTTCTTGTCTACAGTCCTCCGGCATTCGCGCCTGACTTTCGCGAGATGCTGGCCGAAGCCGGGACTCCGCAGTCGTTTGTGCACCATCTGGCCAAAGCGCTCCGGGGCCTGAGAAATCCGCCCTATCACGCGCCCCGTTATCTCGAGCTGATGTACATGCTGTGGGCCCGCAACTACATCCTGTTCCCCGCCGGGTTTCGGGCCTGGACGGTACGGCAAAAATGGGAGGTCCTGCGAAACGACCGTTATACGGGCGACAAGGCGCCTCTCGTCAAGCTCGTTACAGAGGCCCTTCGTGGAACGGACACTTCCGAATTCCAGAGCCGCACCTATGGCCTGCTCACTGCGAGCAGCCTGACGCTTGCCGGCGAACTGTCGCTGGAGTTGATTGACGCTTACGAAGCCGCGTTGATGGCGGAGACTGAGCAGTTGGAGGGTAACGCGCTACATAGCGCAAAGAGCTTCGTCACACGTACTGCGCAGGTCTTCCGGCTATTGTTCAATCAAGCCCATCCAGCCCTGGCCGTCGCGAGGACGCAGACACGTTCATCGAAAGCCGCAAAGCCCGCAGAACTGGTTAAAACGAGCGGCGAGTTTCTTTGGCTGGGTGTCGCTTCGCCCGAGCTGTCAGGTTGGGGAGACCTGATGCGCCGGTACGTGGGGCAACTGACTACCGCGCGTATCGCCGGGCAGGTTTCCCGACTGAACCATTTCGCCGACTTCTTGCTTTCGCTCGAAAATCCCCCCGGGAGTCCGTTGGAGCTGGACCGGCCGCGACACATTTACGACGCAACGCTAACCAACGACGCTACTTACAGCGAATATCTCCGCAAACGCCTGGAAAAGAGCGCTGCGAGCGCCGCGCTGTCGCTACTGCGAAGGTTTCTCGATTGGTACGCCGACTACCTGCTGGCAACAGGAGCTGAGGAAGCCGCCACCTTCAAGAATCCTATCCTCACGACCGATACCCTCGGCAAAGGCGGCCGCAACAGTCGCGGACAGACGGCACGAAACGCGCTGCCCAGCTATGTTATCGAGGAGATGAAGTCCCTGCTCATCGACGATGACTTCGCGTTCGGAAAATCCCATGGCTCGCACTACGTTCGGGTGCTGGACAACACGACCGGGAAACCTGTGCGCGTCTGGTTTCCTGCTGCAACGGTCTGCCTGTACCTGATGCTGGAAGCGCCCATCCGTTCGCACCAGGCTCGTTGGATGGACTCAGGCGAGCTGGACGAGCTCGTGTACGAGGCCAGCACAAACCGGCTGGTTAAAAACGCCTCTGTGCATGCCATCGCCGGTCGCCGCGAGGCTGTCCTGCGCCTCCAGCATGATGCCCTGCGCAAGACCGACTGGTTCGGGCTCTGGGTGAACACGAACAAGACGGCGAAATATGACGAAGTCGAGCCCGGCTACAGCATCCCGTATGTTTCCGACCAGCTCGTGTCCTATCTCAAGATGATGCGCGCGTGGCAACAACGGTACAACACGCCAATGGCTGCCCCCATTCCATACTACGGCGAAAAGCACAGTGCTGAAGAGCGCGAGCGAATCCAGGCAAAGGGGCCTCAGGTCACCCCGATTTTCCGGGACCCGGCGAAGAACCGCCACGACGCGCCCATCACCTATGACCGCCTCGCAACCTTCTACACCAATGCCTTGGCCGAAGTGCAGGAGCGCATCAAACGCAAGCATGGTCACGACATCCAACTGGTGTCGGAAGATGAAAACGGCGAGCTGAAATGGGCCGTCGACCTGCACACACTACGAGTCAGTGGCATCACCGCCATGATTGAGAGCGGCGTGCCGCTCGAGGTCGTGTCCCAGTTCGTCGCCGGGCACACGACGCTGGTCATGACCCTGCACTACCTCCGCTACTCCCCGCTGAAGCTGCAGAAAATGCTGAAAGAGGCCCACGAGAAAGCGTCGGAAAACGTCGACTTCGTGGGTTCCGAGTCGTTCATGCAGAACCTCGACGCCTTTGCTCCCTACCTCCTTGGGCAAGAAGGTGCTGGCCAGGGCCCCGGGCTCGGCGCGTTGCGAGAGAAGACCGGCATCATCACCATCACGTCGGAGGGCATCTGCCCGGGTACTTCGTGCAGCACCGGCGGCCCGCTCGACTCGACGCGCGTCCAGCACGGCCCGGTCCCGGGAGGCCAGCGCTGCGGGCTCTGCCGGTATTGGATTACCGGCCCTGCGCATTTGCTCGGCCAGGTCGCAGCCGTCAACAACCTCGCTTACACCATCCGGAAGAAGGGGCTCGAGGTGGCCCAGTTGAATGATGAGCGGCTCGATGCCGAGGACGTGGGGAATCAAAAGAACGCGCGGCAGATTCGCGACCGCGTTGATGTTCTCAATCGCGAGTTGGCTATCGACATCGAAGAGTGGACGGCCCGGTACCGCTACGCGGAGCAGTCGGTCTCGCAGCTTAATGCTTACCTGGAAGCCAAAGCCAAGGTGGACGGCGACAACCTGCCTGTTCCGTTGCTGACGGCCGGGACGGCATCCGAGCTGAAGGTGACCCTCGAGGAAGCGCATGAATTCGCACTGCTCGACCAAATCACGCAAATGGCCGATTTCGTCACGGGTTTTCGCAATCGTGAAGCTGAGCTGGAAAAAAACACCATCCTTTCCAGGATGTTGGCCGCAAACGGGGTTAAGCCGTTCCTGCTGACGCTTTCGGATGAGCACGCCCACGAAGCCGGAAACCTCTTGTCGGCTCTTCTGTTGCAGCAGGTCAAGCATCGCGACCTCGACGACGTTCTGTCCGGCCGTACCAAGCTGAGTGCGTACCCTCAACTGACCGAGAAGCTGAAAGCGCTTGAGACGGCCACCGACACCGGGGAGCTTCTCGCCCTTCAGTCCGAGCTGCTGTCGCTCGGCGAGAACGAGCAGACCCTCACCCATAACAACGAAGAGACCTTCGCATGAGCACCCTTGACCTTGAAGAGACCCTGGAAGGCACCTACGAAGCCTTGCTGGAGCAGGCGACGAATCCCCGCCAACGCATTACCCTGGAACGCATCAAAGCGGCGTGCGACTACCTTGACGCGCACAAGATGAAGATTTCGCCCACGACCGTCGAACGCTATTGCCTTGACCGGGATTGGGATGGGCCGAAAGCGCAGTCGATTCGAAACTCGAAAGACGTTCTGATGCGCTACCTACTGGTCCGGCAATCGGGTCAGCAGTTTCGCGAACGCCCCAAGCAATCCTCTGAGCCCGAGATTGCTGACGAGTCGCTGCGTGCGTATGTTCAACTTCTGAAGGAAGAGCGCGACCAGGCGGTCGCCGACCGAACCAGAATTCAGGCCGGTCTGCGAAAAATCCCCGGCATATCCGTGGACGACCTGATTCGAGGCACACTGTCTGCGCCGCGAGCCGATGCTGCGCCCGTCGGTGTACAGGCCGTGTCCCCTGAACTGGTCAAGGTCATCGCAGTTCTTTTCGACGAAGAGCGGCTTCGCGCATGCGGTCTTGAGCTGGCCAAGGGGCGACTGCGGCAGGCAACCACGAAGACCGTTCTCCTTGAGAAGGCCGAGGTCGAAGCGCTCGAGAAGTTGCTGCAAGGCTCGTGAGTTAGGACGCCGCCGCCCACCGACAATCTTGTCAAACTGCCGGCTGATGTCCAAGGCCTGCAACCGTCGCAAGGGCGGGGGCTCAAGCTCTCGCACGCCTCTCGCCTATCTTCATGACGGCGGGAGGCGTTTCACGCGAGATAAGTGATGGCATGGGCTTCAGTCGGCAGCGGCGGCTCCCACTTCAGCAGCATCGACTCGATGCCCTTGTTTGTGAGCGACGTGTCGCGCCGCGTGTTGCGCGAGAAAAGCTCCGCCCGTGGCCGCTCGAGATACACCACTTCGACCTCGGCGTGATAGGCATAGAGCAGGCTCAGTGCCTTCTCCCTCAGCTGCGAACCAGTGTTCGTCGCATTCCAGACGAACGGCGTGCTCGCTCGAAGCAGGTCCTTCGCCTTGTTGACCGCATGGTGCGCGACCATCCCCTCGTTCTTGCCATGACGCAGGCCAAGTTCTTCGCGGGAGTCGTCGAATGACACGACCGGCAGTCCGGGATGATGCTTCGAGACCCACGTGTTCTTGCCGGAGGCAGGCAACCCGGACATGACGACGACCTTCGACCCCGCTTCCTGGAACAACGGATAGTCCGGGTGCACGTCAGCTCCCCGGAAGTAGCTCACGCGAGTGTGAGCGTCCGCAAACGAGCGTGGCTGGCCATAGCAGCGTTCCTCGCGCGCGAGTTCGCGAAACAGCTCAATGTTGTCGAGCACCTTCTGCTTGTCATCGCATATCCGGCCGCGCATGTCGGCCTCCGCGAGCGTCGCGAGCAGTCGCAGGTCGACCTGCCACGACAACTGGCGCACGCGGAACTCCGGCGTCTTCGTCTTGTGCTGGTCATCCGGGCCGCGACTGGCGCGCTGCTCGAACGCGTGGAACGGCACCTGGTGCACGGAAACGAGACGGCAGATGGCTTCGCGCACGTCGAACGGCGTGCCGGCGTCCCACAAGGCGATGCGCGCGTCGATGGCACCCTTGCGCGAGTGGCCCGGCTGGCTGATGTTACCTGTCACCGGGTCGATAACCGTCGTGCTGTATTTCGCGATGTCATGCAGCAGCGCAGCAAGGAACAGGATTTCCTGGTCCGCTCGTGTGGCAGCCTGGTAGTCAGCCAGCGCAAGGAGTTCGTTCACTACAAGCTGGGTGTGCACCCACACGCTCCCCTCCAGGTGGAAGCGGCCTTGCAACGTCTTTTTGGCAAACTCCAGGGCGGGGAACGCCTCCAGACATGCATCGAAGTCCGGCGCGGCCCCGTTGACCGGCACGAGCATCCTTATATCATTCCAATTCATGGTCCACCTCGAAATTGGGAGACCAAGGCGAATAGTTGGAAAAATAGTTACCCAACTGTCTGTAGCGCCTTGATTTGTTGTTATTAGTTGCCTCGGAAGGGGGCATCCGCGTGATGCGCAGGCTCCTGCGGGGTCGTCTTCGCGTGTTCGAGCGCGGGAAACGCCGCGAGGCACGCGCGATAGTCCGGCTGCCGGCCGGGCGCAGGCACGAGCGCCTGCAGTTGTTCGTACTTCATGATCAAGACTCCTCTCGAAACGGCGCTCGGCCGTTCCGCATTCATTGGTTCGGCTGCGCAGCGGGGTTCGATGCCCACGTGACCGTCGGGCGCGGCGCATACAGGTCGACATCCGGCGCGAGCTGGTTCGGGATGAACGGCTGCTCCGAGTGATGGCGCGCCGATTCGAGAATGGCCTGCACGAAATCGTGGCGCACCCACTTCAGGCGCGCGGTCGTCGTGTCGTCCGTCTCGACCTTCACGTAGAGCCCTTCGGAGCGCTCCGACTTGTCGCACTGCTGCCATGCCCGCGCGAGGTCGAGCCCCTGCCGCCGCACCGTTTCCTCGAACGCGCGACGCCAGTCCGGCGTCTTCGCGAGCGACGGGCCGAGCAATGCCTTCAGGTCCGCGAGCCGCGCCGGCGCGATGCCTTCGTACAGCACGGGCACCGACAGCACGGGCCCGTCGGCGAGCAGCGCGCGACGCGCGGGCGTCGACAGGAAGCGGCCCGTCGCGCGGTCGAACACGTCGAATTCGAAGAAGTGATGCGGCAGCGCGTCGTAGAACACCGCGTGCTTCTTGCTCATCGTCTCGCCGTACATCACGTAGCGATCGCCGAGGCGATCGAGCAGCCAGCCGGCATGGGCGGCCGCCCAGGTCTTCACGAACCCGAACTGCCGCTCGCGGCCGCCGCCGGCCAGGTAGTGGCCGCGCGACTGCAGCAGCAGTTCGCCCGCGGGGCTGAAGCTGATGCCCGTGTTCGCGCCGTCGAGCTTTTCCTCGACGACGAGATGGGCGCCCGCGAGGGTGCGATAGGGAACGTGGTCGTGACCTTCGTCGCCGTCCTGCAGGCGCGAGCCTTCGAGATGCGGCGTGCGCGGGTAGCGGGCGAGGTCGAGCGATTGCGCGTAGGCGCGAAAATCCAGCGTCATGGTCTTTCTCCGGAAACAGGGGAAAAAGCCGACGACGTGAACGAACGATGGGGTGTGCGTTGCGGTGTCAGTGCGGGTCCGGGCGCGTTCCTGCGATCGACGTTCCGGCGCTGCGAGGCAGGCGGAAACGGGGCAGGACGACACGCGGCCGGGACGGCAGTCGTCGGCGTATCAGGCGAAGGGACGAATGTTTGCGGGCACTTGGATCACCGATTCGATGAGGGTTCAGGGATGAAGCAGGCGGATGCTACGAAACGGCTTTTGCGCTGTCAAGCGTGGTTGGGCACATCCGTGGCGGCTGTCTGCGTACGCGGTATGCCTGCTACGGCGCGTCGTGCGCGACATCGACGAGGGAATGATCCGGATTCCTATGTGTGTGTTTTTCGCAACATCGAGCGGCGATTCGATGGACAGCGCTGCGCTGCCCGCTTGCTGCGACCGTCGCGAGCATGCTAGAGTCGCCGCCATTCCGATCAACCCCTCACTCGCAAGGAGAAAAAATCATGACGTCACGCCAACACTCCTCCCGTCGCGGGTCGTAGTTCGGGTTTTTCGCGTCCGTTCGTTTCATCGTTCACGCCAAGCAGCACCACGCATCGCCATCACGGCGATGAGCCGGGTCGTTCCGATCCGTTCGTGCCGCCCTCTTCCCGACTTCCGATGTCGGGCAGCGCATCTGTGCGCTGCCTGCGCCATGGCCCGCCGTTCTTCCTTTTCATCGAACGGAAACCTCCATGGGCAATTCCATGCAATACCTGGCCAAGCACATCACGCTGTGCGCTTGTGCCACCACCTGGATCGAAGGTGAGGCGATCCGGCAGCTCGAACACGCTGCCACCCTCCCCGGCATGCGGCGCGTCGCCGGCATGCCCGATCTTCATCCTGGACGCGGCTACCCGGTCGGCGCTGCGTTCTTCTCGACGGGCCGGCTGTATCCGGCGCTGATCGGCGGCGATATCGGCTGCGGGATGGCGCTGTGGCAAACCGCGCTCGACGCGCGGCGCGTCAGCGCGTCGAAGCTCGCGAGCCGGCTCGGCTCGATCGACGCCACGCCCGATGCCAGCTGGCAGCCGTGCATTGCGGCCGCCGGCTTCGCGGATCACGCGTTCGCGGCGTCGCTCGGTACGATCGGCAGCGGCAATCATTTCGCGGAGGCGCAGCGGATCGACGCGGTGTACGACGCGGATGCCGTCCAGGCGCTCGGTCTCGACCGCGACCGTCTGCTGCTGCTCGTGCACAGCGGGTCGCGCGGCTTCGGCCAGTCGATCCTCGAGCAGCACATGCGCGAGCACGGCTACAACGGCCTCGACGATACCGATGCCGCCTGCACCGCGTACCTCGCGCGTCACGATGCGGCGTTGCGCTATGCGGTCGCGAATCGCGACCTGATCGCGCGGCGCATGCTGGCGCGCTGGCGTACCGACGGCCAGTGCGTGCTCGATGTGAACCACAACCTGGTGAGCCGCGCGAGCGTCGACGGCGAGCCGGGCTGGCTGCATCGCAAAGGTGCGACGCCGGCCGATGCGGGGCCGGTCGTCATTCCCGGGTCGCGCGGTGACTACAGCTACCTCGTCGCCCCGGTACGGCCGGACGATGCGGCCAGCCTTGCGTCGCTTGCGCACGGTGCGGGCCGCAAGTGGGCACGCGGCGATTGCAAGGAGCGCCTCGAACGGCGCTTCACGCCGTCGCAGCTCACGCGCACGCCGCTCGGCAGCCACGTGATCTGCGAAGACCGCGAACTGCTGTACGAGGAAGCGCCGCAGGCCTACAAGCCGATCGACAGCGTCGTCGACGCGCTCGAGGCGGCCGGCCTGCTGCGCAAGCTCGCGCGGCTCGCGCCGGTGCTGACCTACAAGACGTCCGCGGAGGCTGACCGATGCTGATGCAGATTTCTTCGGCGCACGGCCCGCTCGAGTGCCAGCTCGCGGCGGCCAACGCATTGCAGCGCCTGCAGGCGGAAGCCGATGCGCAGCGCGTTGTCGTCACGGTGCTCGATGCGCAGCAGGGCGAACGGCCCGGCACGCTGCGCTCGGCGCTGCTCGATCTCGACGGCGCTGGCGCACACGCGCTTGCCGACCGCTGGACGGGCACGCTGCAATGGATTTGCGCGAGCCCGTACCGGTTGCGCCATCCACGCAAGAACTGGTTCATCGGCGTCACGCGCTGTGCCGACGCACAGCCGCTGCCGGATGGCGATGTGCGGTTCGAGGCGATGCGCGCACGCGGGCCCGGCGGCCAGCACGTCAACAAGACGAGCTCCGCGATTCGTGCGACCCATGTCGCGACCGGCCTGTCGGTGCGTGTGGAAAGCGAGCGCAGCCAGCACGCGAACAAGCGTCTGGCGCTGCAGTTGCTGCAGGTGCGGTTGCAGCAGGAAGCCGACCGTCACGCGTCCGATGCACGCCGGCAGCGGCGCATGCAGCACTTTGCGCTGGAGCGCGGCAACCCCGTGCGCGTGTTTTACGGGGCGGCGTTCGTGCCGGCTGACTGACCACGCGGGCCTGGCCGCCGGCGGCTGTTGCGCCGGCGGTCACGCAACGGCGCTCATGGTTTTCCCGGCCTGCCGGTGGCGCGCAAGCGCAACCGGATCCGGGGCGTCAACGCACGCCACGCAGGCTGCACGGGCCTGCCGCGGCCATGCCGGCCGCCGCGTGTTCCGCACCCTTTCTGCACAGGAAAGGATGCTTGAAACATCCGCAATTATCACGTGCCGCGGATTTGCCCACCATGTGCCGGACGATCGGTACAGCCCGCCTGTCCGGCCCTTTCATGGGCCTTGCGGTGCCTGCCGCCACGTCGTGCGGCCGGGTGCAGTGCGCCGGTCGCGAACGGCCGGGCCACGCGCCACGGCGTATCGATAATCAGGAGACACGATGAACAGCCATTCCCTCGATCTCGGCGGCAACGCGGGCGGACCCGCGTCCGCACGCCCGCCGGCCGCTGCCGCCGGCGCCGATGCGTCGGCCGGCCCCGCCCGCCGTGTCACGCTCGGCGCTTTCATGGACGACCTGCCGGTCGGCGCATTGCACCGGTTCGTCGTCTGGGTGATCGGCATCGGGTTGTTCTTCGACATGTACGAGATCTTCCTCGTCAGCACGATCGGTTCCGCGTTGCAGAACGAATACGGGCTGAGCCGGCAGAGCACCGATTTCAAGCTGCTGCTGGCATCGGCATTCATCGGCATGTTCGTCGGTGCGATGTGCCTCGGCAGCCTCGCCGACCGCATCGGCCGGCGCAAGGCGTTCCTGCTGACGCTCACGTGGTACAGCGCGTTCTCGCTGGTCGGCGCGTTTTCGGTGAATGCCGACATGCTCGTCGCGTGCCGGTTCCTGACGGGGATCGGCGTCGGTGCGATCTACCCGGTCGCCGACAGCTTCCTGTCCGAAATCCTCCCGAAAGAAAAGCGCGGGCGGCTCGCTGCGTGGGCCTATACGACTTCCTATGTCGCGGTGCCGCTCGTCGGCTTCCTCGCGCTGTGGCTGAACCCGCTGCATGTGGGGGGCGTGGCCGGCTGGCGCATCATCCTCGCGATCGGCAGCCTCGGCGCGGTGTATGTGCTGCTCGTCCAGCACCGGTTGCCGGAGAGCCCGCGCTGGCTGCTCGCGCAGGGGCGCACCGCGGATGCGCACGCGGCATTGCGGCGCTTCGCGGAAGGTACCGGCGTGCGCGTGCCCGAGCAGTTCGCGGAACCGGTCGAACCGCAACGGCCGCTCGGGCTCGGCGAGCGTATCGCACTGCTGCGTCGCGAGCCGTATGGCGCGCGCTACCTGATGCTCGCGATCTTTCACCTGTTCCAGGGCTTCGGTTATTACGGCTTCGGTACGCTGGCCGGTACGGTCGTGAAGAGCCGCGGTTTCGATGTGACGGACAGTACGCTGTTCATTGCGCTGTCGTTCATCGGTTATCCGATCGGCTCGCTGCTGTCGATTCCGCTGCTCAACTGGATCGAACGCCGCACGCTCGTGATCGAGTCGATCCTGTCGATCGCCGTGTTCGGGCTGTGCTTCGCATACTCGGGCCATACGATGTTGATCGTCGGCTTCGGGTTCCTGACGACCTGTGCGTCGAACGTGTTCAGCAACGCGTATCACGTGTACCAGGCGGAGATTTTCCCGGCGCGCGTGCGTTCGACGGCGATCGGCAGTACCTATGCGTTGTCGCGGATCGTCAGCGGTGCGCTGCCGTTCGTGTTGCTGCCGGTGCTCGGCAGTTATGGCGCGGGTGCGATGTTCGGGGTGATCTCGATTGCGCTCGGTATCGTCGCCGTCACGCTGCGCGTGCTCGGGCCGCTGACGACGCGGCGCAGCCAGGACGAGATCAATCCGGTGTGAGCGTGTTTCGATGCGGGGGCGCGGGAACGCGCTCCCCGCATCATGTCTGGTGCTTCGCGACAAGGACGCTACGACGACATTCCCGCTCGAGAAACGACGACCGTAAATTCGATCCCCGATTCAAAATCCAGCGTCGTGGTCGAGAACCGCGGATCGTCGTCGAGGTAGTGCTTGTACGGTCGAACGGCCTCCTCGGCCGTGTACATGTTGTCGGCCAGGACGATCGATCCCGGGCGTAGCAGGTGCTCGATCTCCTTGAACACCTTCAGATAGACGTCGGCCCATACGTCGATGAATACCATGTCGAACGTACCGTCCAGCTCGGCGACGATCTCGAAGACATCGCCCTCTCGCACGTCGACATAGGCGTCGAGGCCCGCCGTTCTGACGTGATCGCGCAAACGCGTGCACTTGAGCGCATCGCGTTCGGTCGCGACGACCACGCCGCTGCCCAACGTGCGCAGCGCCTCGGCAAAATACAGCGTGGACACGCCGCATGAACTGCCGAGTTCGAGGATTCTCGCCGGTCGTTGCGAAAGCACCAGGTTGCGTAGAAATCCGCCCGTTTCCGGCGACACGGCCAACGACAGCGGACTGCCTTCCGGGGACGCGAAGTCGTCGCTGGACAGCCCGAACGTTTCGAGAAACCGCCCCCGCAGACGCGGTGCGATCGCTTCGTAGTCTTCGGCTAACGACAGAAAATCCTCGTTCGATCCCTGGAACTGTGCGCGGGCGCGGGCGACGATTTCGGTCCGGCTCTCTTCGTGGAGCCGCCGCAGAAGAACGGTGGTGGGTGAAGCCATGTGCGTTCCTTGACGAAATTGATCATTTCGACGATGTATCCAGCGACCGCCTACCCGTCAGGGTTGCTGCGCCGTCACTCGATAGCGGCGATACACGGATGTTGCTATGCCGTTCGGGCGAGCGTGATCGCGTGTTCGGGGCACGCCGTCACGCACAGTCCGCATGACCGGCACGAATGCGCGTTCGGCGCGTAGGCGACTTTCATTCCATGCACGCGCTGCTTCAGGCGATGCATCAGATTGAGGCCGACGTAATCAGCCTGGTCGATGCGCCGGACCTCGAACACGTTCTCGGGGCAAACCGCGACGCAATCCCCTTTGCCTTCGCAACGTTTCAGGTCGACGATCGGCACGATCACGCCCGGTTTCTGTTTGCAGTCGCCCGTTGATTTTTCGCGCACGTTCACTCCCCGTCGGGCCGGTTGCTGCCGGATCGCCACGCGGTCCGGAAATGCTCGCGCTCTTCGGGCGTCATGGATTCCCACTTGCGCCAGTGGCGCCGACCGCGCCAGCCGCGGTGTCCGCGGAAGCCGCCGAACAGGATGCGGCTCAACACGAGCAGGCCCAGCGCATGGGCGAAGTCGATCGTGCGGGCGCCGATGAATAGCGCCGGCATCACCCAGTTCCACAACATCATGACGACCCATCCGAGCACCGCGATGGCGATCACCACGAGCAGCGCCTTGCCGGCACATCTGATTCGAAAATTCATCTGTCGACTCCTCTAGGTATTGTCCAATTCGTCATAAACAGGCTGCAGCCGGGCACGCAGATGCAAGACCGCATAGCGTTTGCGAGCGAGCAGCGTATTGAGCGCGATACCGCGTTGCGTGGCCATCTCCTTGAAGGAGCGGCCCTCCAGTTCGTGCGCGATGAATACCTCGCGCTGATTCGCCGGCAACTCGTCGAGCGCATCCTGCAGGGCCTTGAGCAAGAGCGTGCGCGCGTAGAGCGCCTCGGGGCCGGCATCGTGCGCGGGTAGCGCGAGGTCCAGGCGATACTCGTCGTTCGCGTCATCCTCGGCGTCGAACAGATCCGCCAGCGGCTGCTCCTTCTTCTTGCGAAAGCGGTCGACGATACGGTTGCGCGCGGCACGGAAAAGCCACGCGCTCGCCTGTTCGATTGGCGCGGGAAGCCGGTAAGCCTGAACGAACTCGTGAAACACATCCTGCAGAACGTCCTCGGCATCGTCCGGGTCGCGTATCCGACGCCGGATAAAGCTCACGAGCCTCGTTCGTTCACGCATCACGATCGCGGTGATGTCGCGGTCTGGGTCGGTCATCGTGCGTGAAGTGAGTGGCGGTCCATGTGCCTGAAGACGTTTCAGCCGCGCGAATATTGTGTCGAGTGTGAAAATTTACTGCGCGAGCGCGCAGGCTTTACGGGGGGATAGCGTGTGCGGCGCCAAGCCCGGGGAACACGCGTGTTGTCCGGCCCGGAGGTCATCGCTGACGCAACTTGGCGCCATGTAAAGAGAGTGAAAGAAACGGGCCGGCGACGACGGTCAAAAGGTCACGACCAAGCGTGCATGGCCTCCGACTGCTGCCGGACCGAGGCGGCGGCAACCGACCGCGGCTGAGTGACAACGCTCAGCGAACGTCTCGTGCGAGAAAGACTTCGCGTTTCACGCAGCCTCGATCCAGATCGGCTCTGCAGGATGATGCTCTTGAATGACGGCAACTGCGTGCACCATTTCCTGGACGTCTCCTGCGCGCGCATGGCCTGTGAAGTTCGTGACGAGCATGCCCGTAGAGCGAAGTGCAGCCATCTCTTCTTCAGTCAGTACGCCAGCATCCACCCACAGGCGGTGAGCCTTGTTGTCGCGCCATAGACTTTCGAATGCGTTGACGCCGACCCTGGAGCAGGCAAAGAACACCATGTGCATCTCCGTCGTTGTGCAACTGGCCAAGTATCAGGCATCCGGCTCCGCCGGGATCGCTTTTTGTCGTAGCGCATCAGTCAGTGCCTGACCGGCGTCGGTGATGTGTGCGGCCAGGCGCTCGCAGGCTTCGTCGACCCGGCCGGCGCGTGCCGCATCGAATATCTCGACATGCTCGTTGTCGGAGCGCGCACGCCAGTCGAGCCATTTCCACGCGGCAAACAGATGGCGCGCGCTGGCCTGGTGCAGATCCGCGATCACGGAGACGACCCGCGGCATGCCACACGGCGTGGTGATCGCCTGATGAAAGCCTCGATTGATGCGTTCGAGCGCGGCGATGTCTCCCGATGGTGCGTCGGCCTCGAGAAAGGACGCAGCGCGTGC
This sequence comes from Burkholderia aenigmatica, assembly GCF_902499175.1. GTDB lineage: Bacteria > Pseudomonadota > Gammaproteobacteria > Burkholderiales > Burkholderiaceae > Burkholderia > Burkholderia aenigmatica. The sequence goes on along the minus strand of NZ_CABVQC010000002.1, from coordinate 26,352 downwards.
CAGGTCATCTTCGGTGTAGCGGGGAATCGCGTACCGGAGCGCGAGCGGTTCGAGCGCAGCCCGCATGCGGGAGACCTCAATGACCGCCTCCACATCGAGCGGCGCCACGCGCACCCCACGCCGAGGCTCCGCGATGACCAGCCCTTGTGCCTCGAGCCGACGAAACGCTTCGCGGACCGGCACATGGCTCGTACTGAACGCGTCGGCCCACTCGTCCTGCTTGAGTCGCTCGTCCGGCGCAAGTTCACCCGAAACGATCCGGGCGGCAATCGATTGTGCGATATGCGCCGCGACCGAGCGATCGTCCTTGACATCGCCATTCATCTCAACCACCATCAGAATAGATTATCTATTATCTATTATCTATAGTAACAGATCGGGAGACAGATATGCGCCACCGCCGCCCCGCCCGACTGCAGGAGATCGCCGGTATCGGCGTCGACCGCATGGGATCTATCGCGGACCACTCTGGGCGCGACGTGCTCCGGCTGGAGAATCTCGATACGGATATCCCGCCGCACGCCGATGCGCTCGCGCGAACGCGCGCGGCGGCGAGCGAGGATGCCGCGAATTCGTATCTGCCGTTCGTCGGCCAGGACCGGCTGCGCGCCAGCGTTGCAGCGCACGTCACCGTGCAGACGGGCGTGAACTACCGGGCCGACAACGTCATCGTATCGGCGGGCGGCCTGTCCGGCATCCTGAACGTCCTGCTGGCGGTGCTGGAAGTCGGCGACGAGGTCATTCTGACCGACCCGACCTATGCGGGGCTGCTCAACCGCGTGCGGCTGGCCGGCGGCTCACCCGTGCAGATCCCGTTCAGCTTTCACCCGGGCGCGGAATGGAAACTCGATCGCGCGGCGATGTCCGCCGCGTGTGGCCCGAAGACGCGCGCCATGCTGCTGATGTCCCCGTCGATGCCTTCCGGCGCGGTGCTTGACGAGGAGGACTGGGTCTTCGTCGCCGGTTTGTGCGTGCAGCACGACCTGTTGCTGATCGTCGACAGCGCGATGGCGCGGTTGTTGTTCGACGGGCGCAAGGTCGTTCATCCGGCTCGGCTGCCCGGCATGGCCGAGCGCACGATCACGGTGGGCTCGGCGTCGAAGGAGTTGCGGATGATCGGCTGGCGGGTGGGCTGGATCGTGGCGCCGGATGCGCTCATCCCCGATCTGGTTGCGGTGTCGCTCGCGAACGTGGTCGTGCCGGTCGGCATCGCGCAGGCCGCCGCCGCCATCGCGCTCGAGCGCTCGACGATCGACCTGCCCGATTACGTCGCGGAACTGCAGCGTCGACGCGACGCGATTGCCGCCGAGCTTCATGGCCTGCCGTTCGGCATGCCTGCGGGCGGCTGGTCGATGCTGCTGCGCGTGTCGGATTTCGGTCTCACGGGTGAACAGATGTCGGAGCGGCTGCTCGAACTGGACGTATGCGCGACGGCGATGACGGGCTGGGGTCGGCAACACGGAGGCGCCTATATCCGTTTCGTCTTCGCGAACGAGCCGGTGAACCGGTATGCGGGATTCGGCAAGAAGGTCATCGAGGCGCTCGGGATGTGAGGATGCCTGATGAAATTCATCTGCCCGAGGTGATGCGGCCCGAGAACGGAACGTCATCAAAAAGCTCGGGAGATGAGTTCATGGCGAGTTAGCACGCAAGGGATGCTATCCGGATGAGCTTCGATATCAAAAGGCGGTCGACGTAGCCGACGCAATCGGCAACGTGATTAACCGCCCTATTGAAGCCATTCGGACATTCGGGAAGCGGACGTTCGAAGCAACATCAGATCTCGACAGTGATCGACCGCGTGACCACCCCGGTGCCTCCGGCCATCAATCGCGAGATCCTGCCGCCTTCGACATCGAGCATGACTTTGATGACGCTCGGCGAAGGCTGCGGCATCAAATGCCCTTGTTCAATGATGATTTTCGTGTCGCCTACCCCCATCCGCTCGAATAGCAAGCACGCCAGCGGCCCGGCTGCCGTTCCGGTCGCCGACTCTTCCGCAATGCCGAAACGCGGCGCGAACATGCGGGCGCCCGCGTGGCGCCCGGGTATTTTCGTCGTCGTCGAGAAGACGTAGTAACCGATCAAATCCAGATCGTCGCTGATCGATTCAATCGCTCGCTGGTCCGGACGAATCGCAGCCACGGACGGCTCGTCGGGCAACGCAATCATCAGGAAGCTGTTGCCGGTGTTGACGACGGTTGGGCTTTCGACGCTATAAATTTGTGCAGTCGATACGCCCAGCGATTGAGCGATTCTTGCGGAGAACGGGGAGTCGGCTTCGATCGAGCGATAAATCGGGGAACGCTGCTCCATCAGAACGGTATTGCCATCGATCATGATGTCTCGGCATCCGTCGATCGTCTCTTTCGACGACTGGCCGTCATCCACCCTGCCGATTGCTCTCAACAGAGAAAACGTGGCGATGGTGGCATGGCCGCAATGAGCGATCTGCCGCGTCGGCGTGAAAAATTCCACCTTGACCGTCGCAATATCCGATTTCGACACGAATGCGGTTTCCGACAATGCGGCCTGCTGGGCAACATACAACTTCTGGTTTGCCGAAAGCGCATCCGCATCAATCACCACGCCGGCAGGATTGCCCCCGGCATGTCCGTCTGTCAACGCATTGACGATTTGAACTTCAACTCGCACAAGTCCTCCCAATGGACGAAACGCAAACCAGGCGCGATAAACACCTGCGCTCGTATCGACTCTCGGCGATCTTGAGGCCGGCGCCGACTGACTGCGACCGGTCGACGCTGCGCATTCAGCAAGATCTGCGAGCCGGTCCTTTCCTGCCTAATTGTTGCTCGTGGTGGTTGACCCTTGCAGCTGGATATCGTCCCCGCACCACGTCGCCCGCATCCGCTTGCCGTTGCCGAGATCGACCACGGTGTCCTCGAGTGTCGTATCGTCAGCAGTCTTGAAAAGATACCGGTAGTGCGTGTTTTCATAGCCGATCGAATAGCCGGCCGGCAATTTCTGTGGCGCGATGGGCCGGAGCGGACCAAACCGGTGCGCCGGCGTCGGCGCGGCGAGCTTCGCGAGCGCGCCGCACAGCGGCCCATCGTCCCTCGACAATGCACTCCGCAGGTTGATGAACCCGAGGTCGTCGGCCAGGTAGCCTGCTACCGGGCCACTCAAATGACCTGCGATTTGCACGCTACTTTTCATGACGCCTGCGCCGTAGCTTTGATGCAACGGGTCAAGATCGAAGATCTGCTTTCCACCGATACCGAGATACGACGAGCCCGATATCAGAAAATAAACGAAGTCGGGCACATTGGCGATGCGCTTGATATCGTCGAACTCGTGGAAATACAGCACATCCAGGCCACTGCGGGCTACCCGGAACTCGTCCGGCTGGACATTGTGGACGCATTTCAAATCGGGTGCGCCGGGCACCGGGCACACCGGAACCAGCATCTGGAACGTGGCCGCCCGCACGCCGTCAAGCGGCTTCCGGCCCAGGTAGACACGCTCGCCGTCGCTGATGATGGCGGGTTGGAGTGAGGCCGGCGGGCTCAGCAGCTTCAGCGGCGCCTTGATTTCAGGCCGATAAACGGGGCCCTCGAGGGCGTCGACTGAAAATACGCGTCCAGCATTGACTGCGAAGGTATTACCGATAACTTCGACCGGACCAGGCACCATCTTCGGGTCCATTCGCTCTTCCAGATACACGTGGTTGCGGTCGTACGCCCACCCGTCATCCGCTTTTGCGCCCTTGGGCACAAAGGTCTTGAAGGTCGCGGGATCGGCGCCCGGAATCACGTCGGCGCCGTCGAATACCTGCTGGCCGTCAGTGGCGTGGAGTCGATCCAGAATGCGCAGCGCCGAACCTCGTTGCGTGAGCAGATAATAATGTCGTGCCTCGTCGTCTTCATGACGGCGCATATGCGACGGCAAAAGACAGGCCAGATCGGGTACCGGCCCGCCGTGCGAACACGCATCATGTAATTCATGCAATTCCGAGATGAAATACCCCCGGCCATTGATCACGCCATACTGGTCGCTCAGCATCTTGACTGACGGATGCTGGCACGGCCCCTCGCGTTCGGCGGTCAGCGCGCCCATGCTTTTGCCAGCACGCGCCTGCGGATACCAGTATTCCCGACAGATAGTGTCCGTGTATGCCCGTGCCGAACCGGCGAGGCTGAACATGAGCAATCCGAGTGCCAGCAGGATTACGTCGCGCATTCGGTCGCTCGATCGCGGGCTCACGCGAACCCCGGCTTGCAAGGTATTTTCGTTCATAAGAGTGGGTTCGGTTTAGCTCGACTCCATATCGTCGACGTCCGATTGTCAGCGATCCGCGCCGGTATGTCGAACGCCCCGTCGTGGCCGATCGTAGTCGACGCCAAAGGCGTCACGAGAAACGCCCGATTACCGCCAATCGTTTTGAAATTTTGAAATCGCTGAGAAGCGAGCGCCCAGGTAATGCAAGCCTCGCGGGGCGATTGCACCCGAAATGGCAGCAGATTAATATCGTCGAATTCTCGGGACGAACGTGTAACCTTTATGCGCATACTCGTAATGGGCGGGACACTGTTTCTCGGTCGGCACATTGTCGAAGCGGCCCTGCAGCGCGGGCACGATGTAACGATATTCAACCGGGGGCAACAAAACCCGTCATTATTTCCCGAGATCGAGCGTCTCGTTGGCGATAGGGACTCGGATCTCTCCGCCTTGGCGGGTCGGCAATTCGACGCCGTGATCGACCCTTCCGCGTATCGCCCTGAACACGTCGACCTTGTGCTTTCTGCGCTGAAGGCCCCGCCGAAGCACTACACGTTCATTTCCAGTATTTCCGTCTATCGCAGCTTCCCGCCCGGTACGTGCTATGACGAGAACGCGGACACCCTTCCGGGCCACGAAGGTTATGGTGCGCTGAAGGCCAGAACGGAAGCGGCCATTCAGTCGGCCATGCCGGGGCGCGTCGCGATTCTCAGGCCGGGGTTGATCGTTGGCCCCTACGATCCCACCGGCCGGTTCACGTACTGGATTCGCCGCGTCGCGACAGGGGGCCGCATCCTTGCACCCGGGCGGCCCGATCGCCCGATCCAGTTCATCGATGCGCGGGACGTTGCGCAATGGTGCGTGCAGATGGCGGAAAGCAACGCGAACGCCGCATTGAACGCAGTGGGTCCCGCATCGACGTTGACGATGGAGCAGTTTCTCAGCCGGTGCATCGAGGTTGCCTCGAGCCCCGCACAGCTGGTATGGCTCACGGATCAACAGGTTCTCGACGCGGGTATCGAAGGATGGACGGAGCTTCCGCTCTGGATCGCGGAAAGCGATGCTGAGGCGGGCGGCATATTCCTCGCCGACAACAGCCGCGCGCTACGGAGTGGTCTCGCGTTTTCGCCTCTCGCGCGAACTATTCAGGACACGCTCGACTGGGCGCGGGAAGCCGGCCCCGAGACCGCGTCGCCATTGCTGGTCGGCGCGCTGAGCGCACCGAAGGAACACGCCACGCTTGCGCGCCTCGGTGCTGCTTGAGTCGGCTTCCGCGACGATTCAAGCATGAACCTTGGAACGAGCACGGGTGATCACGCGCCCTGGAGGCCATGCCCCGGCTCTTGCCGACCGATTCACCGTGCCGACATGAAATCGAACAGCTTCGCGATATCGGTCGTCAGTACGCTGCCCGCCTTCACGCCAACCCACAGCGTTCGTGTGGCCCACGCATCGTCGAGCTTCACGACCCCGAGCCGCGCCGCGCGCTCGCCGGTCACCGCATCGCGCGGCAGGATGCCGATGCCAAGCCCCGCTTCGATCATCCGGCTCACGCCGTCGAAATTCGATACCTGGATCCGCAGCTTCAGCGAGCGCTCGACCGCGAACGCGGCGTCGGTCATGCGCGCGAGCAGCGAACTGCCGTCGCTGAGCCCGACGTAGTCCTCGTCGAGCGTATCGGCGAAGCGGATGCCGTCGCGCGCGGCGAACCGGTGCGTGCGCGGCACGAGCAGCACGAGCTCGTCGCGCCGGTACAGCCGCCGTTCGATGCCGGGGGCCGGGACGTTGTCGGCGAACACGCCGAGATCGGCCTTGCCGGACGCGAGCGCGTCGACGATCTCGTGGCTCAGCCGCTCCTCGAGGCTGACCTTGATGCCCGGATTGTCGGTGAGGAACGCGGCGAGATCGGCCGGCAGGAACTGGACGATCGCGGACGTGTTGGTCCACACGTGGATATGGCCGCGCACGCCGGCGACGTAGTCGCTCATCTCGTGCGCCATCCGGTTGACTTGCTCGATCACCTTCGCCGCATGGTCGAGCAGCGCACGGCCCGCGGGCGTCAGCTCGACGCCGCGCGCATGCCGGACGAACAGCGCACTACCCGTCACGCTTTCGAGTTCGGCGATGCGCTTGCTGACCGCGGACAGCGTGAGCTGGCCGTGTTCGGCCGCTTTCGTCAGGCTGCCGTGCTCGGCAACGAGCGCGAACACGCGCAGCGACTGCAGATCGAAATGAAGCGGGTTCACCATGTCGTGGGTCCTGGGAAGGCAGCGCCGGCGCATGCCGTCAGCGCGGCGGCCTAGCGCCGATCATACGCCCGGCCGTGTGAGCGCGAAATGGTGCGCCTGGCGCGGCGCGAACGACCGCAATGCGGCAAGCATCGCGCCGTCCGGCTTCGCGAGATCGTCGAGCACGTCGAAGTGCCGCATGCCGGGCAGCCCGACGTGGACGCTCCGCTCGCCCGCCGCTTCGCAGGCCGTCGCGTAGTCGCGTGCCTGCCGGACCAGTTCGGGCAGCTCGGCGTCGCCGACCGCAACGACCGTCGGCGCGCCGGGCCCGATATGGCGCAACGGGCTGTACGCGTCGACCTCGTGCGCGGTGAGCTGCAGCTTGTCGTTCAGGCAACACAGCGAGATCGGTTCGAGATCGACGAGCGGGCTGATCGCAAGCGCCGACACGACGGCCGGATGCGCGCGGTGCACGGCCGTCAGGTGGCCGCCCGCCGAATGGCCGCTCAGGTGGATCGGCCGTTGCGCGGTGCCGAGGCCGTCGGGATCGTTCGCGAGGTAATCGAGCAGCGCACCGATCTCGCCGACGATGTCGGTCATCATCGCGACCGGCGCAAGCGTGTATTCGGCGAGTATCACGTCGAAACCGCACGCGAGCGGCCCGCTCGCCGCATACGCGAAATCCTCTTTCGCACAATGCTGCCAGTAGCCGCCGTGAATGAACACGAACAGCGGCGCATCGGGCTGACCGCACGACAGCCAGTCGAACCGCTGCGCGGGTCGTGCACCGTAACGCAGGTCGCGTCGGCCGGATGCCGCTGCGTAAAGCGCCGTGCTACGCGCCTGCATCGACACCAGCAACGCCGGGAAATCGGGCACCACCTTCGTGTTCAGATAGGCGGCGTCGAGCGCCGCGCGGTCCATGCCGCGATAGAGGATCGTCATCGGGAATCGCCTGGTCGGGTTGCGGAAAGCGCGGACGCAAGCGTCGCGTCCGGTGCGAAGGCGGCCTCTCGGTCGCCGATGGACGCATTATCCGCAGCGTGCCACGGGCCGGCTATCCGGAATCGGCGAGCGCGGAATCCGGCTGTCCGTTTTCGGCGGGAGATCGGCGCGGCATGCGACCGCACCGACGCGCTCCTGCGGCACGCGATACGGCCGGCGCTGCGCCGACGGTCAGATCAACTCGGAGATCTCGATCAGGTTCAGGTCGGGATCGCGCACGTAGACCGACCGGATCTTCTGCGTTGCGCCCGTGCGTTCGACGGGCCCTTCGACGATCGGCCATTCGACGCGCTTCAGATGCGCGATCACGTCGTCGAGCGGCACCGCCGCGATGAAGCACAGGTCGAGCGCGCCGGGCACCGGCACATGCGCTTTCGGTTCGAATTCCGCGCCGCGCACGTGCAGGTTGATCTTCTGGTTGCCGAAGCGGAACGCGAGCCGGCCGGCGCCGAAGGTTTCGAGCTGCATCTGCAGCACCTCGGTGTAGAAATGCCTGGTCCTGTCGGGATCGACGCAGGTCAGCACGAGATGGTCGAGGTGGTCAATCAGCGCCATGAAATTCGCTCCGGTTCGTTGTTCATGAGAAAGCGCGTTGCGCGGGCATGTCGCCGGCGTCCGCGCGCGGCGGCGGATGAAGGTCCGAGCGGCGCCCGGCCTTCAGGAGCTGGCTCGGCACGTCATGACCGATCAGCGCCGGCAGCCGTGCCGACGCGGCCAGCACGGCCGCGAGATCCACGCCCGTATCGTAGCCGTCGAGTTCGAGCATGTGCACGAGTTCTTCGGTGCACGCGTTGCCGGTCGCGCCCGGCGCATACGGACAGCCGCCGAGGCCACCGAGCGATGCGTCGAAGCGGTCGATCCCGGCATCGAGTGCCGCGAGCGTGTTCGCGAGCGCCATTCCCCGCGTGTTGTGGAAGTGCAGCGTGAGCTGTAGCGCACCGAAGCGTTCGCGTGCACGGGCCGACAGGTCGCGCACCTGCGACGGAAACGCCATGCCCGTCGTATCGCACAGCGTGAAGCCGTGCACGCCGAGATCCGCGAAGCGCTGCATCCACGCGAGCACGCCTTCGACCGGCACGTCGCCTTCCATCGGACAGCCCATCGCGGTCGACAGCGACACGTTGATCGCGACCCCCGTGCCGCGTACCGCGTCGATCACGTCGCGCAACTGCGCGAACGATTGCTCGCGCGTCATCCGCAGGTTCGCGCGGTTGTGGCTTTCGCTCATCGACATCACGAGGTTCACTTCGTCGACGCCGCACGACAGCGCGCGCTCGGCGCCGCGCACGTTCGGCACGAGCACCGTATAGACCACACCCGGTACGCGCGCGATACCGTGCATCACGGCCTCCGCGTCGCGCAACGCGGGGATCGCTTTCGGCGACGTGAACGACGTGACCTCGATCTTCGCGTAGCCGCACGCGCTCAGCGCATCGACTAGCGCGATTTTGTCGTCGGTGTCGACGAATGCCGCTTCGTTCTGGAAACCGTCGCGTGTCGCGACTTCGTGAAGGTAGAGCCGTTTGCGTTGCCCGTTCATGTTGTCTGCTCCTGTTTCCGCTTCTCAGATCACGCCGCGCGTGCGCCAGTCGTCGCGCGTCGCCGCATCGATGCCGAGCGAGTCGAGTACCGCGTCGGTATCCGCGCCAAGCGCGGGCGCCGCGTGCTCGATACGCCCGGGTGTCGCGCCGAGCTTCGGCACGATGCCGGGCACGAGCACGGGCGTGCCGTCGGGCAGCGCGGCATCGACGAGCATGTCGCGCGCGCGGTAATGCGGATCGGCCGCGATGTCGGCCACGTCGTAGATGCGCCCGGACGGGATGCGCGCTTCGTTCAGCGCGGCCAGCACGGCGTCGAGATCGTGCTGCGCGCTCCACGCGCCGATCGCCGCGTCGATGCGTTCGACCTGCGCGACCCGCCCGTCGTTGTGCGCGAGCGCGGGATCGTTGCCGAGATCGGACCGGCCGATCAGCTCCATCAGGCGCCGGAAGATGCTGTCGCCGTTGCCGGCGATCAGCGCGTACTTGCCGTCGCGGCAGCGGTACGCATTGGTCGGCGCGATGCCGGGCAGGCTGCTGCCGGCCGCCTCGCGCACGGCGCCGAACGCCGAGTATTCGGGCAGCAGGCTTTCCATCAGGTTGAACACCGATTCGTACAGCGCGACGTCGACGACTTGCCCCTTGCCGCCCTGCTGCTCGCGATGCCGCAGCGCGAGCAGCACGCCGATCACGCCGTGCAGCGCCGACAGCGAATCGCCGAGCGAGATGCCGACGCGCACCGGTGTGCGGCCGGGCTCGCCGGTCAGGTGCCGCAGGCCGCCCATCGCTTCGGCGATCACGCCGAAGCCGGGACGGTCGCGGTACGGGCCCGTCTGCCCGAAGCCCGACACGCGCAGCATCACGAGCCCCGGGTTGATCGCGGACAGCGCATCCCAGCCGAGCCCCCAGCCTTCGAGCGTGCCGGGCCGGAAGTTCTCGATCAGCACGTCGGTCTCGGCGACGAGGCGGCGCACGACGTCCTGCCCTTCGGGCGTACGCAGGTCGAGTGTGAGCGAGGTCTTGTTGCGCGACTGCGCGGCCCACCACACCGACGTGCCGTCGTGCAGCAGCCGCCATTTGCGCAGCGGATCGCCGAGCCCGGGCGGCTCGATCTTGAGCACGTCCGCGCCGAATTCGGCGAGCATCCGGCCCGCGAACGGCCCGGCGATCAGTTGGCCGAGTTCCAGCACGCGGATGCCGTCCAGGGGGCGTGTCATGGCTGTCTCCGATGAAATCGTGGTGTCGATGACGGCGATCATGACGGCGTTCGCGCCCGGCGAACATCGATCGATGCTCAACCAGCCTTTCCGAAACGGAAAGGCGTGTGCCGCGCACCTTCCCATCTGCGGTGCATCAGCCTTTCCATCCGGGAAAGCGCACTTGCGCAACGGTCAAACGACGGCATGCGCGCCGCCGGCAGAATCGAACCCGTTCCGCGCCCGCCGGGCGCCTGTCAGCGAGCCCCGCCATGTTTTCTGTTTCCTCTCCCGCGACGATCGTGTTTCTCGACCGCGCGACGCTGTCGCCGCACACCGTACTGAAGCCGTTTCCGTTTCCGCACGTGGTGCGCACGTTCGACCGGACGGCCGCGCACGAGATTGCCGCGCGCATCGGCGACGCAGACATCGTCGTGACCAACAAGGTACGGCTCGATGCCGCCACGCTTGCCGATGCGCGGCGCGTGCGGATGATCGCGATCGCCGCGACGGGCACCGACATCGTCGATCTCGACGCGTGCGCGGCGCGCGGCATCGTCGTGAGCAACATTCGCGGGTATGCGGTCCGCACGGTGCCCGAGCACACGTTCGCGCTGATCTTCGCGCTGCGCCGCAGCCTCGTCGCGTACCGCGACGCGGTGCGCGCGGGGCGCTGGCTCGACAGCAGGCAGTTTTGCTTTTTCGATCATCCGATTCGCGACCTGGCCGGCTCGATGCTCGGGATCGTCGGCGACGGCGTGCTCGGGCGCGCGGTGGCCGGCATCGCCCGCGCGCTTGGCATGCGCGTGCGGTTCGCGGCGCACGGCGAGGCGTCGGGCGACGACTACGTACCGCTCGACACGCTGCTGCGCGACAGCGACGTGATCACGCTGCACTGCCCGCTCACGCCGGCGACACGGCACCTGATCGACGCGGCCGCGTTCGCGCGGATGGCGCGCCGGCCGCTGCTGATCAATACCGCGCGCGGCGGGCTCGTGGACGAAAGCGCGCTCGTCGACGCCTTGCAGTCGGGGCAGATCGCGGGCGCGGGGTTCGACGTGGTCACGCAGGAGCCGCTGCCGGCCGCGCATCCGTTCCACGCAATCCTGTCGCATCCGGCGTTCATCCTGACGCCGCACGTTGCGTGGGCAAGCGACGAAGCGATGCAGGCGCTCGCCGATCAGCTCGTAGACAACGTCGCCGCGTTCGTGGGCGGCACGCCACGGCATGTGGTGTGACGGGTGTTGAGCACGGCGTGGCGGGCGGTCATTTGAACCGCGCAAACAGAGCGGCCCCGCTCGATTGCTCGAAGCGGGGCCGGCTGAATTCGGGGGGCTGCTTACGTCAGCGACTCGGCACGTGGCGGGCTCGTGCATCCGCCCGGTCTTGCGGCCGGTTGCGAATTCCCGATGGGCTCTACTTCAAGGAATCCGGGCCGCCAACGCTGTAGCGCGCGTCTGAAACTGAATCGGGCGAATCCTGGAAACGCCGTTTCGACAGCGGCGCACCGCTATCGGTGCGCATGTCAGTAAGCGGACATCTCGACGCAAGGATCGACCTTGGACGGCGAGCAGATGACCGAATACTTGGCGCTCTCGCGCATCAGCGCTTCGCCTTCGTGCAGCGCGATCTTGATCTCGGGGTGACGCTCGTACGCGAGGAATGCCGAGCACACGACGGCGGACATCACGACGAGGGAAAACACAAATTTTTCAAGGGTTTGGAAACGTTCAGGCATGGTTCGACCTATCTCTTAGGCCGTGATTATATCTCGAAATAAGGGTTTTCCCTATAAGGCAGCCCGCATACCGAGGATGCGTTCAATCGCGCGCGTACACGGTGCTCGCGCCCTTTTTCTCCGTTAATCCGCGCTTAAGCACCGGTCGAACAAGATGGGTGGACCGGTTGCGGTGTCCGCGCCGCGCCGGCCACCCTGTCCTGTTCGGAGATCCTGAAGATGAAACCAGCCCTTTCCCTGCTCGTCCTCGCAGCCGCGATCGCGGCGCCCGCCGTGTCGTTTGCGCAGACGGCCAATGGCCCTGTCACGCGCGCCGAAGTCGTCGCGCAGTTGCGCCAGGTTGAACAAGCCGGCTACAAGCCGCTGAAAGGCCAGTACCCGGAAGATATCCAGGCGGCCGAAGCACGCATCGCGCAGTCGTCGGGGATCGGCGCGGAAGCCGGTGGGTCGGCCGCGTCCGGCCGCCCGGCGCTGCCGGCAACCGTATCCGGCCAGCCGAGTCGCGGGCGCTGACCCGCCCCCACCCCCGCCCCGGTGCAGGCCGCGACGTGCGCGCGGCAACCGGTCGATGGCGTGCCGTCTGCCGAGCAGAAGGAACCGTGCGGCCTTCAGGCGCGGCAGACCGCGCATCGCGGGACGGAAGCGACCAGCCCGCCGCCCGCTTGCGTCACTGCGGCGCCGACGCGCCGCTCGCCGCATTGCCGGGCCACGCCTTGCCGATCTCGTCGACCAGCGATTTTGCGGTGCCCGTCACGATCGCCGCGTCGACGCCGGACGTCTGCCACGCGCCGTCGGCGGCCTCCACGAAGGTCAGGTTCGCGCGCGACGGCTTGTAGTCGGCATTGCGCCACGTGACCACGACGTCGCACGAGTAGGTGCGATCGCCGAGCTTCTTGCAGTCGCCGTCGGGTTTCGCCGACACGACATCGGCCGAGACGGGCAGCGGCTGGCCGAACAACGCGTTCAGGCCGCCGTGGTTTTCCGCCTCGAGCGCGCGGCGCACGGCAGCGTCGACGTCGCTCGAACCGGGGCCGTCGTGGAGCAGGTTGCAGGCGGCCAGCAGCGTCGATGCCCCGGCGAGTGTCAGCAGCGTGTGGAACTTCATGGATATCCGTTATCGGGTGAACGCCGCGTAGTCTGCAACGTCCGCGTGTCGGGCGCGGTATCCATTTGTAACCAATTGCACGGATACGCAAGCGGCATCGCACGCCCGTGCGTCGCCCTCGCCTACTGCCGCTCCTGCTTCACGCGGCTGACGAGCTGCGTCGGGCTCACGAACTGCAGCGCGATCACGACCCACACGAGCGTGATGGCCATGTAGATCATCGCCATCGCGTCGATCGACTGCGGCGCGCGCACGCCGGTCGAGAACACCGCGTAATACAGCGCGACGACTAGCGTCTGCGTGCTCGGCCCGGCGGTGAAGAAGGTCAGCTCGAACATCCCGATCGTGCGTACCAGCACGAGCAGCCCCGCCGCGAGCATGCCGGGCACGAGCAGCGGCAGCAGCACGTAGCGGAAATAGCGCCACGTGTTCGCACCGAAGATGCGCGCGGCGGCTTCGAGATTCGGGTCGATCTGCTCGATGAACGGCGTCATCACGAGGATCACGAACGGCAGCGCCGGCACGAGGTTCGCGAGGATCACGCCGGGCAAGGTGCCCGCGAGCCCGACCTTGTACATCACGGTGGCCATCGGGATCCCGTACGTGACGGGCGGCACCATCAGCGGCAGCAGGAACACCAGCAGCGCGAAGCGCTTGCCGCGAAACTGCACGCGCGCGAGCGCATACGCGGCTGGCACGCCGAGCGCGATCGACAGCAGCACGACCGCGCCGACGACCTCGACGGTCACCCACAGCACGCTCGCGAGCTGGAAGTCCTCCCACGCCTTCGCATACCAGTGCAGCGTGAAGCCCTGCGGCAGCGGCGTGCCGAACCAGCGGGTCGCGATCGAGTTCACCGCGACGGTCGCGATCAGCAGCATCACGTTCAGCAGGAAGAACGCCATCAGCCCCCAGACGAGCGCCTTCCACGCACGGCCGGCCAGGTTGCTTTTCATCTTGCGCGGTTTCCTCGCATCGACGGCCCGCGCATCGGACGCATCGTGTTTCGGCGGCCAGGTGCGCGCGGCATGATTGTCGGTCGCCATCAGCCCTTGCCTCCCGTCACCGCGCCGGTATAGAAGAAGCGGCGCGCGCCGAGCATCGAGGCGACCACCAGCAACTGCACGAAACCCATCACGATCGCGATCGCCGACGCGAGCGAATAGTCGTAGCTCTCGAACGCGGCTTCCGCCGCCGCGATCGAGATCACGCGCGTGGGCCCGGCCGGCGCGCCGAGCAGCACGGCCGACGGGAACACCGAGAACGCCTGCACGAACGACAGGCACGCGGCCATCGTGAGCCCCGGCACGAGCAGCGGCAGGTAGATCTGCCGGAACTGCTGCCACGGGTTCGCGCCGAGCGTCGCGGCCGCGCGCGCGAGCGTCGGGTCGATGCCGCTGATGTACGACAGCATCAGCAGGAACGCGAACGGAAAGCCCGACACGATCAGCGACAGCAGCACACCCCAGTAGTTGTGCGTGAGGCGCACTTCGTCGGTGTACAGGTGCAGCCCCTGCAGCGCCTGCGGGAACCAGCCGTTCGGCCCGAAGTACGTGAGCATCCCGTCGGCGACCAGCACCGTGCCGAGCGTCACGGGAATCACGAGCAGCGTCGTGACGAACTTCTGGTACGGCGAGTTGCGGCGCAGCGCGAACGCGACGGGCACCGCGATGCCGACGTTGAGCAGCGTCGCCGGCACCGCGAGCTTCAGCGTGACGAGCACGGTCGGCCACATGGCCGTGTCGGTGAAGAACTGCACGTAGTTCGCGAGCGCGCCGCCGCCGTTCATCGGCTGAAACGACAGCACGAGGCCGTACGCGAACGGATAGATGAACAGCGCGACGATGAACGCGAGCGCGGGCGTGACGAGCCAGGCTTTTGAGTCGCGCGGGGTGCCGGCCGAGAGCGTGCTCATGCGGTCTCCCGGTGTAACCGGGCTGCGGCCACGCCGCTCATTTCGGCGCTCCCGGGTAGACGAGCGTGCGTGACGGCGCAACGCGCAGCCGCAACCGCTCGCCTTCCGCGAATTCGCCGGCCACGCGCGCCCAGATCGCGCCGAACGGCGTGACCGCGCGGATCAGCGAATCGCGGCCGCCGTATTCGACCGTTTCGACGGTCGCATCGAACGTGTTCGTGTTGTCGCCCGCATCGTCTGCCCGCTCGATGTCGTCGGGCCGCAGCGCGACTGTCACGTCCTTTGCATCGAAGCCATCCATCGGCACACCGGTGAGTTGCGCGCCGCCCCCTGCGACCTTCACGTAATCGCCGGCCATCCCTTCGAGCATGAACGGCAGCACGTTGCGATAGCCCATGAAGCGCGCGACATGCAGGTTGTGCGGACGCGTATAGACGTCCTTCGGCGTCGCAACCTGCTGCACGACGCCCTCCTTCATCACGACGATGCGGTCGGCCATCGACAGCGCTTCGTCCTGATCGTGCGTCACGTAGATCGTCGCGCGTTCGAGCTGCGTGTGGATCCGGCGGATCTCGGCGCGCATCTCGATGCGCAGCTTCGTGTCGAGGTTCGACAGCGGTTCGTCCATCAGCACGAGCGGCGGCTCGATCACGATCGCGCGTGCGATCGCGACGCGCTGCTGCTGCCCGCCCGACAGCTGCCCGGGCAGCTTGCCCTCGTGCCCGACGAGCTGCACGAGTTCGAGCGCCTGCTGTGCGCGCCGCCGCGTTTCCTGCTTTGGCACGCCGCGCATCTTGAGGCCGAAGCCGACGTTGTCGAGCACCGACATGTGCGGAAACAGCGCGTAGTTCTGGAACACCATCCCGAAGCCGCGGCGCTCGGGCGGCAGCACGTCGATGCGCGTGTCGTCGAGCCAGATGCCGCCGCGCGTGAGCGGCTGCAGCCCCGCGATGCAGTTGAGCGCGGTCGACTTGCCGCAACCCGACGGGCCGAGCAGCGCGATGAACTCGCCGCGCCGGATCTCGAGATCGAGCCCGTTCAGCGCGGCGACCTGCGCGCCTTCCGCATTGGTGAAGCTGCGGCACACGCCATCGAGCCGCAGCCGTTCGAAACTGTGTTTCATCCGGCCCACTCCGTTGACACGGGCGCCTCGGCGCCTGCGGGTTCATGCGTCACTTCGACTTCTGCGCGCCGATTTCACGATCCCACTTCTGGAACGCGGCGACCATCGCCTGCGCGCTGAGCGGCTGCACGTGCGGGCGATCCGCGAGCAGCTTCGCGTACTCGGGGCGGCCGAACTTGCGGACCACCTCCTGGCTGTGCGCGGGCGCCATCTCGAGCGTCACGCCTTTCACCGCCGGGCCCGGATAGAAATAGCCGTCGTCATAGGTCATCGCCTGTTGCGCCGGTTCGAGCAGGAAGTTCATCAGCTTGAACAGCACGTCGAGCTTCTCTTTCGACACGCCCTTCGGGATCACCATGTAGTGCGCGTCGTTGACCCACGTCATGTTGTCGAAGGCCTGGATCCGGAACTCGGCCGGCACGATGCCGAGTGCGCGCGGGTTGAGATCCCAGCCGGTGACGGTCACGGTCATGTCGCGCGTGCCCTCGCCGAGCTCCTTCATCACGGCCGACGTGCCGCCCGGGTAGTACGGCACGCAGTCGTTCAGCGCCTTGAGGAACGCCCAGGTCTTGTCCCAGCCGTTGATCGGATCCTGCGGATTCTTGTCGCCGAGCACGTACGGCAGCCCCATCAGGAACGTGCGGCCGGGGCCCGAGTTCGCCGGGCGCGCATAGATCAGCTTGTTCGGGTGTGCCTTGCACCATGCGAGCAGCTGATCGGGCGTCTTCGGCGGGTTGCTGACCTTCGCCGGGTTGTATTCGAGCAGCGGGCCGGCCGGCATGTAGGCGACTTCGAGACCGAAGCCCTGCGCGAGATCCTGCATCTTGCGCGGGCCGGGCGCGTATTTGTCGAGCACACCGGGGAACGCGGCCGCGTCGTCGGGCAGCAGCTTCAGCCACAGGTTCTGCTCGATGCCGGCGGCCAGCGCGTCGGTGCCCGTCAGGACGAGATCGATGTCCGAGCGCCCCGCCGCCTGCATCGCCTTGATCTTGCCCGGCAATTGCGGCGCCGGCGCGTTCGTGAACGTGACGTTCGAGACAAGATTCGGGTTCTTGTCGCGGAAGGCCTCGATGGCCTTCTGCGTGAGCTGCAGGTTGCCCGCGACATCGACGATGTTCAGCGAGACGGGAGCGGCAACGGCTGCCGCGGCCGACAGCGTGAAACCCAGGGCGAGTGCGATCCGGCGGACACGGCGAGCGATCGTGGTGGCGTTCATGTCTCCTCACTTCGGTCGGTGGATGGGACCTTTCTTTTCAGGAAATCATGACGGCGTTATACGATGTCGGTCAACAAAAAACCACCGTGCACAGGGCGGGATTTTCCCTGACAAACACCTTCCGTTTGTTGAGGATTTGTGTGTCGACCGCTGCTGTGGCGCCGTGCGACGTCGATTGTGCGGCGTGTTAAGACGTCGTATCTCGGCGGGCGGCGAAATGGAATCGGTTCGGGGCCGTATCGCGGCCCGACAGCGACAGGTTGCGCGCCGGCTGCCCGGTCGGGCGCGGCGCGCGGAACACAGGGATATTCAGCCAGTCAGGCCGCGCCGAGTGCGGCCACCTCCCCGATCAGCCGCTCCGCATCCTGCCACTCGCCATACCCCGACGCCGGGTTCAGGTGCCCGACCGCCCCCAGATCGACGAGCTGGCTACCCCACCCGGCCGCCAGCGCCTCGACGCGCTCAAAACGCGCGAGCGGATCGTTGCGGCTCGCGGCGACGACGCTCGGAAACGGCAGCCGTTCGGTCGGTATCGGCGTCCAGCCGTTGGCTTCGATCGCATCGGACGCCGGATAACCGGCGGGCATCGGCGACTCGAGATCGGCGGGCGCCGCGAGCAGCGCGCCGTGGATCTTGCGCGTGGCCTGCCGCGCCCAGTGCACCGTAATCATCACCCCCGCGCTGTGCGCGACCAGGATCACGGGGCCGTCGATCTCGGCCAGCGCCGCATCGAGCGCCGCGACGCGTGCGGCGCGGCTCAGCTTGTCGGCTTCGAGCGGCGCGACCGAGCGCGCGTTCGGCAGGCGCCGTTCGAGGTGCGTTTGCCAGTGGTCTTCGACGTGATCGCGCAAGCCGGGCACGATCAGGATGGTGGGGGTGGTCGTCAGGGTCATGCAGTCTCCGAAGCGTTCAGGAAAGGTGGGACGCGCGCCGTTCGCGTTCGACGCGCGCGAGATCGGCCACGTAGCTCGCGCGTCCGATCGCGAACAGCACGGCGGCCATGAGCGGCACGACAGGAATCCATTGCAGCGCGCCGACGAGCCCGGCGCGATCGGCGACCCACCCCGTCAGCAGCGGGCCCGGCGCCATGCCGAGCAGGTTGTTGGCGAGCGTGAGCGTCGCGAACGCCGATGCGTGGATCGCGGCCGGCGTCAGGTTCGCGACCATCGCGCCCGACGCACCGGACGCACCCGCGCCGACCAGCATCCCCACGCAGATCAGCGCGAGCTGCAGCGGCCCGGGCGGCAGCCGGAACGCAATCGCGAGGCACACGCCCGTGAGCACGCAATACGCGATCGCGGTCAGCCACTTGCGCTTGCCGTCGGTCTTGCCGACGCGGTCGGTGACGATCCCGCAGCCGACCATCCCGACGCCTGCGAGCAGCACGAAGCCGGCCGCGAGCACGGCCGCACGGTCGGGCGCCATCGCGTAGTAGCGGTTCAGGTAGCTGGGCAGCCACGCGAACAGCGCGCCCGGCACGAACAGGTGCAGCCCGCTGCCGAGATACGCGCAGATCACCGAGCGCGACGCGAACAGCCCCGACATCAGCGCACGCGCGCTGCCGCGCAAGTCACGCGGCGCGCTGGCGTCGCGCCGGCACGGCTCGATCCGATAAGCGGCGAGCCGCCGTTCGGTCACGACGCAGCGATAGGCGACGAGCAGCACGATGCCGAGCGCGGCCATCACGCCGAACGACCAGCGCCAGCCGAGATGCGCGCCGACCAGCCCGCCGAGCGCCATCCCGAACACGGAGCCGAACGCGCCGCCGGCCATGAACGCGCCGGTCAGCGTCGCGCGCAGGCGTGCCGGAAAGATGCTGAGGATCAGCGCGACGCCGACACTGCCGTATGCGGCTTCGCCGAGCCCGACGAGGCCGCGCGCGACCAGCATCTCGGCGTAGTTGGTCGACAGCGCGCAGCCGAGCGTCGCGACGCTCCACAGCGCGGCCATCAGCACGATGCTGCGCACGCGGCCGAAGCGGTCGGCGAGCACCGACAGCGGAAACGTCAAAAGCCCGACCAGCAGCGCGACGACACCGGACAGCGAACCGAGCTGCGTGTCCGACAGCGCCCACGCGTGCTTGAGCAGCGGGAACACGGCGTTGAGCACCTGCCGCGACATGTAGTCCGACAGCAGCAGGCCGACGGTCAGCCCGAACACGAGCCACGCATACGCGGGCGCGCGCCGGCCGGCGGCGGCGACGTCCTGCATCGACGGCTCGACATGATGGATCAGCATGCGTGTCTCCTCCGGCACCGGAGCGGTCGTGCTCCGGCGCGGCTTGCGTGGCCCCGCTCCGTTGACCGGAGTCCGCTCCCGCGCGCTGCGCAGGGGTGGGTGCCACGCCACAACGATCGGCGGGCGGCGGCCGTCACGGCCGCCTACCCGGATGCGCGGATGCGCGGTGCGTCAGGCCGCCCGCAGCGGCACGTTCGCCTGGCCCGGCCGGCGGTTCGGCGCCATCCCGAGGTGCGCCAGCGTCTCGTCGATGCCGTCGTACTGCACGCCGATCCGGTAGATCGCCTTCGCCTCCTTGCCGGTGGCGATGTCGCGGCCGAGTTCGCGCGCGATCCGTGCGCACTGCTCGACCTGCTGCACCGACGTCATCCGGTTGCCTTTCTGGTCGATGATCGTGTCCTCGATCCCGCAGCGCGGATGCAGGCCCAGCGCCATCGCGACCGTGTTGATCGGCAGCACGTTCTTCATCAGCGATTCGAGCGTGATGCACGCGCCATCCGGACAACGCCGCACGAATTCCATGAAGTTGTACGGATTCGGGCCGTCGAAGCCGCCGCCGATGCCGACCCACGTCACGTTCAGCGGGCCGCGATAGACGCCGCGGCGGATGATCCGTTCGAGCGTTTCCAGCGCGTGCATGCCGGTGAGCTGGAAATGCGGCTGGATGCCTGCCGCCTGCAGGCGGCGCAGGTGTTCGTCGACCCAGCCGGGGCCGGCCGGCACGGTCATCTCGCGGTACGCGTCCCAGTACGCGGCATCGTTCAGCGACGTGCCGGCGATGTCCTTGCGGTTCATCAGCTCGGTGATGTTCATCTGCACGGTGTTGATCGCGACCGTCACCTGGTCGGGCTTCGGCGTCAGCTCGGCGAGCATGTGGCGCGTGTCGTCGGACAGCCATTTCGCATCGGCGCCCTCGCCTTCCGGCGCGAACGAGATCGAGCCGCCCACCTGCAGGATCATGTCGGGCACCGCCTCGCGCAGCCGGCCGAGCAGCTCGTTGAACTTCGACAGCCGCTTGCTGCCCTTGCCGTCGAGCTCGCGCACATGCATGTGCAGCACCGTCGCGCCGGCGTTGTAGCAGTCGACGGCCTTCTGCACGTGCTCGTCCATCGTCACCGGAATGTCTTCCGGAAAATCGGCGGGCATCCATTCGGGGCCGTACGGGGCGACCGTGATGACTACCTTGTCCTGGTTTTCCGGGTGCAGCGAATCGTCGAGAAATTGCATGTCGTCCTCCAGTGGAAATCGTTGTATGTCGGGCGTACGGGCGTGCGTATCCCGCCGCGCCGGGCGGCAGGCCCGGCGCGTGGTTCAGGGTTGCGAATCGGTTACGGTGCGGACGCGCTCAGAACGGCACGTCGCCGACGATGCCCGCGCGCTCCATCCGGCGCACGCACGGTGGGTAGTCCATCACCGCGTAGTGCTGGGTGCTGCGGTTGTCCCAGATCGCGACGCTGTTCTTCTTCCAGCGCCAGCGCACCTGGTATTCGGGGATGTAGGCCTGGCTGATCAGGTATTGCAGCAGTTGCCCGGCGCCCGGGTTCGCGTCCTGCCCGAAGCGCACGCGCTCCGGTGTATGGAAGTTGGTGAAATGCGTGGTGAACGCGTTCACGTACAGCACCTTCTCGCCTGTTTCGGGATGCGTGCGCACGACCGGATGCTCGGCGTCCGGGTATTGCGCCTTCAGCGCGAGGCGCTTGTCGATCGGCATCGCCGCGCCGAAGCTCGCCTCGATGCTGTGGCGCGCGCGCAAGTCGTCGATCTGCTGCTTCACGTGCTCCGGCAGGCGCTCGTATGCGAGCACCATGTTCGCCCACATCGTGTCGCCGCCAACCGGCGGACCGTCGACGCAGCGCAGCACGCAGCCGAACGGCGGCGCCACGCGCCAGCTCGCATCGCTGTGCCACGCATTCTCGTAGCGGTCGTTCGGCTGGTCGGGCGACTTGTAGATCCGCACGAGCCCCGGGTGCTCGGGATCGCTGCCGGCCACCGGATGATCCTCGAGCTCGCCGAAGCGCCGCGCGAACGCGACATGTTCGGCGCGCGTGATGTCCTGGTCGCGCAGGAACAGCACGCGATGCCGGAGCAGTTGCGCGCGGATCTCGGCGAACAGGCCGTCGTCGTGCACGGCGTCGGCGAGGCTCACATCCAGCAGTTCCGCGCCGATCGCGCAGGTCAGGGGTTCGACTCGCATGCGCGTCTCCTCAGACGATGAACACCGACGAACCGGTCGTCTTGCGCGATTCGAGATCGCGGTGTGCCTGCGCCGCGTCCTGTAGCGCGTAGCGCTGGTTGATCTCGATCCGGATCCGGCCGGCCGCGACGTGCGCGAACAGTTCGCCGGCCAGGTCGTTCTTCTCGGCGGGATCGGCGATGTAGTCGGCCAGCGCCGGGCGCGTCAGGTACAGCGAGCCCTTCATCGCGAGGCGCTGCGGATCGAACGGCGGGATCGGGCCCGACGCGGTGCCGACGCACACCATCAGCCCGCGCCGCTTCAGCGAATCGAGCGAGCCTTCGAAAGTGTCCTTGCCGACGCTGTCGAACACGACGTCGACGCCCGTGCCGTCCGTCAGTTCGCGCACGCGCTTCGCGACGTCCTCGCGGCTGTAGTCGATCGTATGGTCGCAACCGTGCGCACGGGCGATCCCGGCCTTGTGCTCGCTGGAGACGGTGCCGATCACCGTGAGCCCGAGCAGCTTCGCCCATTGCGACACGATCAGCCCGACGCCGCCGGCGGCCGCGTGCAGCAGGATCGTGTCGCCCGGTGCGAACGCGTGGATGCGGCGCATCAGGTAGGCCGACGTCAGGCCGCGCATCGTCATCGCCGCGGCCGTTTCGCACGTGATGCCGGCCGGCAGCCGCACGAGCGGCGCGGCGGGGATCAGCCGTTCGGTGCTGTACGCGCCGAGCGTGTTCAGGAAGCCCGTGTAGGTCACGCGGTCGCCGACGGCGACATTCGTCACGCCGGGGCCGACGGCCTCGACCACGCCGGCTGCCTCGACGCCGAGGCCGGCCGGCAGCGGCACCGGATACAGGCCGCTGCGGAAATACGTGTCGGCGAAATTCAGGCCGACCGCGTCGTGCCGCAGGCGTACCTGGCCGGGGCCCGGGTCGCCGACCTCGACTTCCTCCCAGCGCAGGACCTCGGGGCCGCCGGTTTCGTGGAATCGCACTGCATGTGCCATCTTTGTTCTCCGTATGGTGTCAGTCGGATGCGCGTCGCGCATCGTCGGGTTCGTTCGGTTCGTTTGCGCGTGGCGGCTGCGCGGCTGCGCCGTCCGCCAGCGATTCATCCAGTCCGGTCCAGTCCGCGTCGCCCAGGTAGCGCCGCGCGGCCGGGAAAATCACGCCTTCCATCCGTCCCATCTGCTCGAACGCGCCGTGCGCATAGCGGGCGAGCGCCGCGTCGAACGCGATCGACGGCAGCCCGTCGGCGGCGATCCGCAGGAGCGCATCGAGCGCTTGGGCGTCGCGCCGCCGCTGGCGGTCGAGTTCATCCAGTTCGGCCGCGACGCACTCCGCGCGGACGCGCAATGCCGCGAAGAGGCGCGCTTCGGCGGCCGTGCCGACCCGGGCGCGCTGCAGGGCGGCGAGCGATGCCAGCGCATCCTGCGTGTCGGCCCGTTGCTGCTGCGCGTTCACGTCCACGTCTACGTCCGCGCCGGACGCTGTCAGCGCATGCAGCAACCCGCCGACTGCGCGATGCGCATCGAGGCAACGCGCCATCACGCGCGCCTCGGCAGGCGATCGCCGCGACGGGCACACGAGCACCGGCACGCCGCTCGTCGTGAGCAGATGCTGCCGTTGCGCGCAGGCCGCTGCATCGGCATCGTGCGGCAGCGCCGCGACGCCGATCAGGTCGCAGCCGAGTTCGGCCGCCAGCACGCCGGGCGCTGCGTCGCCGGCCCCCGGTTGGCCGGCCCCCGCGATCGCATGGGACAACCCTTGCGCCCGCGCGGCGGCTTCCACTTTCGCACCGTGCTCCGGCAGCCGCGCTCCGGATAAACGCGAGTCCGGTGCGGCGCCGGTCAGCATGAACGTGACCCGGGCGCCGACCGCGCGCGCCAGTTCGAGCGCATGGCCGATCGCGTCGATGCCGCCGGGCGTGCCGTCGACCGTCACGAGCAGATGGCGGTACATCGTGCCGCTCCGCTTATCCGGCGAGCGGCGCGCTGCGCCGCGTGCCGGTCGATACGATGTTCATGGGTGGGCTCCTCGTGGTGTTCGTCATGCATCGGAACCCATGCTATCGATGCGGTGCCGGTGCGGCCCCACTCGTCGCGGGGGGGATTGACGGGCGAACGCGGTTCGACCGATCCTTCCCCCCACACCCACCCCGGACGCTGGCCCGCACGGCACCGCCGGATTCCGACTGCTGCCCCGATGGCCTACCCACCCGATCGCGCCGACGCGCCTCCCACCGAACTGGTCCTGAAGACGACCGCGCCGCGCGTGCCGGCGCAGTTGCTGGCCCGCGCGCGGCTGAGCCTCGCCGCGCCCGCCTTCGACGGCCGACCGGTCACGCTCGTGCAGGCGCCGGCCGGTTACGGCAAGACCTCGCTGCTCGCGCAATGGCGCCGCGAAACCCTCGCGCTCGGCCGCGCGGTCGTGTGGCTGTCGGCCGACGAGCGCGACGATGCGGCCCGGTTGCTGCAGGGGCTCGTGCAGGCGGTACGGACCGGCTGCGCGCGGCCCGGCTTCGGGCGCCTGATTCCGGTCGGCGCGGCCGACGCGGCGCGCGCGCTGGAGGGCGTGACCGCGTGGCTGGCCGAAGTCGCGCAACTGTCGATCGATGCGCTCCTGATCGTCGACGATGCGGAGCGTCTGCCGCCAGCCGGCCTCGATGCGCTGACCTACGTGCTGCACAACGCGCCGCAAAACCTGCATGTCGTCGTCGCCGCGCGGCGCGGGCTCGATCACGTGGCCGGCGATCTGCTCGCCGGCGGGCAATGCACGCTCGCGGGCCCCGACTGGCTGCGCTTCACGCTCGACGAGACGATCGCGCTGGTCGGCGCGCGCTTTGCGCAGCGGGTCGATGCCGACGCCTGCGCGCGGCTGTTCGAACGCGTCGACGGCTGGCCGCTCGGCCTGCAGCTCGCGATGGCTGCGATGGCGCACTCGGCCGATCCGCGTCAGGCGGTCGACGCGCTCGCCGCCCGCGTGGACGGCACGCGCGACCGGCTGGTCGAGCTGCTGCTCACGAACCTGTCGGCCGACGACACCGCGTTCCTGACCCGCACGAGCGTCGCCGATCGCCTGCATCCGTCGCTGTGCGCCGCGCTGCTCGACGACGCGGACGCGCCCGACCGTCTCGCGCGGCTCGCACGCGACACGCCGCTGTTCATTGCGTCGGACGATTCGGACTGGTGCCGGCTGCATCCGCTCGTGCGCGACACGCTGCGCGACCGCCTGGCCGCGGGCCCGGATACCGAGCGCAGCGCGCTGCATGCGCGTGCGGCCGCATGGCTCGACGCGCACGGGATGACCGAGGAAGCGGCACGTCACGCGTATGCGGC
Organism: Burkholderia aenigmatica; assembly: GCF_902499175.1. Classification (GTDB taxonomy): domain Bacteria; phylum Pseudomonadota; class Gammaproteobacteria; order Burkholderiales; family Burkholderiaceae; genus Burkholderia; species Burkholderia aenigmatica. Next base: position 1,295 of record NZ_CABVQC010000002.1, on the reverse strand, counting down.
GGGCCAGTTCGAGGTGGCGTACGCACTCGCGCAGCGTTGCCTCGAAGATGCGATCAAGCAGGGCCGTATCAACGACGTGCTCGACTGGCTCGCGCTGCTGCCCGATGCGGAGCTCGACAAGCGTCCGACGCTGCGCGTCGCGGTGGCATGGGCGCTGGCGCTCGGCGAGCGCCATGTCGAGGCGCGGCGCCAGATCGCGGGCATCCTCGCGGATCCCGGCACGCCCGCGGCAATGCGCTACGAATGCGCGCTGATCCTCAGCGCGGCCGCGTATTACGCCGACGAAATCGACCGCTTCGTCGAGCTGTTCGAACCGTGGGCCGATTTCACGCCACCGGCGGCGACCTGGCTCGCGCAAATGCAAGCGAACCGGCTGTCGGCACGCGCGATCATCGTCGGCGAACCGGCGCAGGCGCGCCGCTTCCAGCACGCGGCGCCGCGTGGCGAGACGGCGGCCGGGTTCGGCTATGTCGCGCGCTGGGGCGAACTGATCACGGGGCTGAGCTACCTGCGCGAGGGCCAGGTCCGGCTGGCCGACGACGCACTGTCGCCGGCGCTGGCGCGCGCGGAAGCCGATCTCGGGCGCCGCCATCCGCTGACCTGCATGCTCGCGGCGATGTGCGCGGCGCTCGCCTACGAGGCCGATCGCGTCGACCAGGCCGCCGCGCTGCTCGCGAACCGGCTCGACGTGCTCGAGCATACGGGCACGCCCGATACCGTGCTGCTCGGCTATCGCACCGCCGCGCGCATCGCGCTGCTGCGCGGCGTCGAGCACCGTGCGATCGACCTGCTCGAAGCGCTCGATGCGATGGGCGTCGCGCGCCGCCTGCCGCGCCTGTCGGTCGCGAGTCTCGCCGAACAGGTGCGCATCCACGCGGCGCGCTATCGCGAAGCGACCTGCCATGCGCTCGTCGAGCGGATCGATGCGATCGCCGCGGCCGAGTTTCCGTCGCACGGGCCGTTGTGGCGGCGCCCTGTCGTGCTGCTGCAGGCGACCGCGCACGCGGGCGCCGCGCTGGCCGCGCGCCGCTGGGACGATGCGAGCGCGGCGCTCGACGAAGCCGCCGTGCTGGCCCGCGAAATGAGCATGGGGCAAGCGCGCATCGAGATCATGGCGCTCAGTGCGTTCGCGCTCGAACAGTCGGGAGGCGCCGGCCGCGCGCTGCTCGACGAGGCGATGAACCTCGCGGACGTGTTCGGGCTGACGCGCACGCTCGTCGACGCACACCCGGCCATCGCCGACTGGGCACGCCGCGCGGGCGACGAAGCCGCCGCCGGCGCCGGCCCCGCGCGAC
>NZ_CABVQC010000001.1 GCF_902499175.1 Burkholderia aenigmatica | reverse complement strand
CGCGCCGTCTTCCGCCTGCGCGGCGCCCGGCAGGTTGCGGCCGGCGACGCGTTGCAGCGCATCGTCGATCGTCGCAAGCAGCGCGGGCGGCGCCGGCTGGCGAGCGTTCGCGGCGGCGCAGCGCGTGTAGTGGTCGGTGACGCCGGCCAGCACGCGGTCGATCGCATCGGGCATGTCGCCCGACAGCTTGCGGCGCGCGCGGCGCAGGTCGAGCGCGTTCAGTGCGATGCGCAGGTCGCGGAAGCTCTCGATCGACGGATGGCGATGGTCGTCGGACGCGCCGAGGCGCGGCAGCAGATGCGTGACGCGGTCGAGCATCCGCGACGCGTGGTTGCGCTGGTCGTCGAGCGGTTGCGTCGACGCGGAGCGCGCGACATCTTCCCAGCCCGAGCGCAGCAGGCGCCGCACTGCGAGTTCCGCGCCGAACGGCCGTGTCGCACGCGTCCACACATAGGCGAACAGCAGCCCGGCGACACCCGCGAGGTTGCTGTTCAGGAACACGAAGAAATCGGCGTCGTACGCACCCTGGATGCTGATGAAGGTGGCCGTGTTCACGGCGACGAGCATCGTCACCATGTTGAACTGCGGGCGCGGCAGCAGGGTGCCGATCAGGATGAACGGACCCGCGAACATCACCACGAGCATCGGGAAATCGTGCACGTGCGGCAGCACGACGAACAGGTACAGGCCCGCGAACACGACGCTCGCGGTCGTCGCGAGGAAGAACTTGAACACCAGCGGCGCCGGCTCGTCGAGCGCGGCGAAGAAGCTGCACGACACGGCCACGAGCGTGACGGCCGCGGCGCCGTCGTGCCACCCGGACGCGATCCACAGCCAGCTCGCGAACACGATCGCGGCGACGACGGTCAGCGTCGAGAACAGCATCATCCCGCGATCGAAGAAGCGCTCGGTGCCGCCGAGCCGCCAGTGCCGGTAGCGCGGCTGCCAGACGCCCGCTTCGTTGCCGATCAGCGCGCGCAGCGAGCGGCAGTCCTGCCAGATGTCGATGACCTGGCGCAGCCGCCACAGCGCATTCGACAGCAGGGCGCCGTCCCAGCTCGTCAGTGCATCGTCGCCGGGCTGCAGCGCGGCGATGCGTTCGCGCAGGCGTTCCGCGACCGGGTCGTCGGTCAGGTCGCCGTCGCTGCCGGCCCTGACGGCAGGCAGCGGCGCGTCGAACCATTTCGCAGCATCGGCGAGCAGCTCGTCGAGCCCGGCCGGCCGGATGTGCAGGTCGCGCATCAGCGCGATCAACGGATCGGCGAGCGACGACATCAGCGGCAGGAACAGCTGCATGCGGCCCGCGAGCGCCTGTGCGCGCGCGAGGATGCGCGGATGCGCATGGTCGTAGCTCAGCTGACTCAGCAGGAATTCGAGACCCGTGATGGTGGCAGCGAGGCGTTGCCGGCACGCGGACAGCGCCTTGCCGGCAATGTGCCCGGACAGCGTTTCGCGGCCATAGAACGCGGCGTCCTTGAACCACGCGTCGGTGCGCTCGATCAGCGTCGGCGCGAGCCGGTTCGGGAAGATCGCGCTGCCGACCACGCTCGCGCACACGATGCCGAGCACGATCTCCTCGGTGCGCGCGATCGCGACGTCGAACACGGTGGACGGATCGGTCACGGTCGGCAATGCGACCAGCGGCATCGTGTAGCCGGCGAGCATGAACACGTAGCTGCGCGCGGTGCGGTCGGAGATCGCGAGGTAGAGCAGCGTGCCGCACCAGGTGGCGACGATGATCGCGAACAGCAGCGGCGTCTCGACGAACGGTGGCACGAAGAAGATCGCGGCGGCTGCGCCGAGCGCGGTGCCGAGCGCGCGATACAGCGCCTTCGAGCGCGTCGCGCCGACGAACGGGTTCGACACGATGTAGACGCTCGCCATCGCCCAGTACGGGCGCGGCAACTGGAAATACAGGCCGAGGTACAGCGCCAGCATCGACGCGGCGAACGTCTTGCCCGAGAACAGCCAGTCGCGCAGGCTCGGATAGGTCATGACGTGGCGTTGCCGGTGTGGGACGCACGCGCGGCGGGCGTGTGCGACTCGGATGCATTGAAGGCGTCGAGCACGCGCAGCGTCGCTTCGAGATCGGCGCGCGTGACACCCTTGAGCACCTGGGCGCGCAGCGCGCGCAGGTCTTCTTCCATCTTCGCGGTGACCGCGCGGCCGGCGGCCGTCAGCGAGATCGTCTTCGCGCGGCGGTCGTGCGGATCCTCGTCGCGGCGCGCGAGGCCGGCCGCGCACAGCTGGTCGAGCAGGCGCACGAGCGACGGCCCTTCGATGCCGACGTGTTCGGCGAGCGTGCCTTGCCGCACGCCTTCGCCGAGGCGGCCGGCGATCAGCAGCGGCGTCGCGCAGGCTTCGGACACGTTGTACGCGTTCAGCACGCCGTCACTGGTGCGGCGCCACTTGCGCGCGGACAACACGAGCAGGCTGCTGACGGCGAGGCGGAGGTCGTGCAGATTGGTCATGGGCGAGATGATAGGGGCAAAATAATTCGATAGCAAACTATCGTTTTTGTCACCCGTATGACACGTCGCTCACGGCGCGGCCGGCCCGTTTGAAGCAATTTAGGCGGCGTGCCGGGGATGGTCAAGCTGTAAGGTTGTCGGCGCCGGGGGCGCGGGCGGCGGCCGCGATCGAATGGTCAGACGAAAGTCGTCCGGCAGGTCAGGCGGATCGGAAGCCGGGGTTCGGGAAATCCGGCTTCGCGAAACGGCGCGTGGCGTGCATATTGGGACCGTTGCAAGCATTCCGGAGAATCCGCACGTGTCGACCTCATCCTCGCAGCCCCCCGCCCCGGCGTCGCTCGACGCTTGGCTTGGCAAGACCGAAACGCTCGGCGACGACATCACCGCGTTCCCGCTGAACGCGCTGGCCGCCACGCTCGACCGTCCGTCGCCCGGCGACGTCGTGCCGCCGATGTGGCACTGGCTCTATTTCCTGCCGGTCGCGCCGCTGGCCGAAGTCGGCCCCGATGGCCACCCGAAGCGCGGCGGCTTCCTGCCGCCCGTGCCGTTGCCGCGCCGCATGTGGGCCGGCGGCCGCCTGACGTTCCATGCACCGCTGCGCACCGGGCGGCGCGCGACGCGCGAATCGACGATCGCGAACCTCGAGGACAAGACGGGCCGCAGCGGCCGGCTCGTATTCGTGACGGTGCAGCACCGGATCGAATGCGACGGCGCGCTGTGCGTCGAGGAGGAGCACGACATCGTCTATCGCGATGCGCCGCGGCCGGGTGCGCCCGCGCCGAAGCCGATCGCGGCGCCGGCAGGCGAGACGTGGTCGCGCACGATCACGGCCGACGCCGTGCTGCTGTTCCGCTATTCGGCGCTGACCTTCAACGGTCACCGCATCCACTATGACCGCAGTTACGTGACGCAGGAGGAAGGCTACCCGGGGCTCGTCGTGCACGGCCCGCTGATCGCGACGCTGCTCGTCGATCTCGTGCATCGCGAACGGCCCGGTGCGACGCTCGCGAGCTTCGCGTTCCGCGCGGTGCGTCCGACCTTCGACGGGGAGCCGTTCACGCTGTGCGGCAAGCCGTCGGACGACGGCAATTCGATCGAGCTGTGGGCGAAGGATCGCGACGGCTGGCTGACGATGCAGGCCACCGCAACCCTGGCGTAACGGGCGCCTGTTCGTTCATCCGCGACGCGGCAAAATCCGTCCGCGGATGGCCGTTGCCGCACGCTGTCGCCGCCCGGGCGTGCACCCGGGCGGGCCCTGACGTTCGTCGGCAAACCCCTGTAAGCTGCGAGCAGGTCGCGTGCCATCCTGCCGAACGGTGCGGCGCACGGCCGGCCCGTCTACCTTCCACGCATCGCATCAGGAGCACGTATCTTGGCCACCTACATTGTGTTTACACGGGAAAGCATGCAGGACCCGCAGGAATTCGACCTCTACCAGAGCAAGGTCGGCGCGACGCTCGCCGGGCATCCGGTGAAGGTGCTCGCGGCTTACGGGGCGCAGGAAACGCTCGAGGGCGAAGGCCCGGAAGGCGTCGTGATCGTCGAGTTCCCGTCGAAGGAAGCCGCGCACGCGTGGTATCACGGCCCCGAATACCAGACCGTCGCCCAGCACCGGTTGAAGGGCGCGCGCTATCGCGCCGTGCTGGTCGAAGGCGTCTGAACGACCCGCATCGAGCGTTTCCGGCGGCGCGTTGCGACGCCGGGCACCCGCCCCGCCCATGAACACATCGATCCCCACCACCGCACCCGTTCGCCCGCCGATGGGTCGCGCCACGACCGTGCTGCTCGCGATCAGCGTGCTGTTCTATCTGGTCGCCATGTTCACCGCGCCGTTCCGCACCGGCGCGCCCGTCCCGCATCCGTGGGCCGACGGCTGGCAAGTGCTGCTGACGGGCTGGATGGGCGTGCTCGGCGGCATCTATGCCTGGCTTGCGAATCCGCTCGTGTTCGCGGCCTGGCTGCTGACGGCGAAGCGCTACCGCGCCCAGGCGGTCGTGCTGGCCGGACTGGCGTTGCTGTTCGGGATGAGCTTCCTGACGCAGCACCGGATCGCCGTCAACGAAGCGGGGGACGTCGAACCCGTGCATCTCGATGCGATCGGCTACTGGTGCTGGCTCGCGAGTTTCGGTGCGGCGTCGGTCGGCGCGGCGTTGTTGCCCGGGCGGACGAAAACGCGCTGATGGAGTGCGGACGGTTCGAGGCGGAGTCGGCGGAGGTGACGCCGCCCGCATCGCAGCGATTCGCGGCATCGGCACGTGACGAGACGTGACGTCATGCGTGCCGATGCATTGAAGGCGCGCTCCGCGCCTTCAACCTTCACGCTTCACCCGACGTGCGTCTGCAACGCACGCACCCAGTACGACACCGCCACCGCGCCGCCGTCCGGCGTGCCGATCGCGCGTTCGCCGAGATAGCTCGCGCGCCCCGCGCGCGGCGTCATGCGTGCCGTTTCCTGCGCACCGTGCTCGGCGGCTTCGACCGCGGCCGCCCATGCGCTGGCGGGATCGCGATCGTTGTCGAGTGCGCGCTCGAATGCCGCGACGGCCGGTACCAGCGCATCGAGCATCGTCCGGTCGCCGGCGTGTGCGCCGCCCAGTTCGCTGATCGAATCCACCGCGCCGCGGAACGCCGCGGCCCAGTCGCGTGCCGACGGCTCGGCGATATCGGCCAGCCGGCGCGACGCGCGCAGCAGTGCGGTTGCATAGAACGGCCCCGAACTGCCGGCGATCGCGCGGCGCAACGCGGCGCCGAGCGCCGCAAGTGCGCCGGCCGGCGTGCCGCATGCGGCTTCCGGCAGTGCGAGGATTGCCTGGGCGGCGCGCAGCATGCTTGCGCCGAGATCGCCGTCGCCGGCCGCCGCATCGAGATCCGTCAGCGTCTGCTCGTGATCGATCAGCGTCTGCGCGACCGCGTGCAGCGCCGGTTGCAGGCGCGCCGCCCACGCGTGGCCGGCCGCATCGAGCGGCGGCAGCGGTGCTTCCTGCGCAGCGGCCGCGGCCACGCGGATCTGCGTATTCACGGCACCGCCGCCCGGCCATGCGCGCGCCTGCGTCGGCGCGTCGAGCAGCACCGCGCGTTCGTCGTTCAGCCGCAGCACCGAGATCGAGCAGCCGGGCATGTTCAGTGCCGACAGGAACGTGCCGGCCCACGCGCGCGCAACGACGATGCCGCGCCGGTGCAGGTTGTCGTACGCGGCGCGCAGCACGATCGCGAGTTCCATGTCGGGCGTCGCGCCGAGGCCGTTGACGAACAGCGCGACCCGCTCGCCGCGGTCGAGCACGAGATCGGCGACGATGCTCGACAGCAGCGTGTCGACCAGCGCATCGGCCGGCAGCGGCGCGCGGCGTTCGACGCCTTTCTCGCCGTGGATGCCGAGGCCGAGTTCGATCTCGTGATCGGCGAGGCTGAAGCCCGACTTGTCGGCGCCCGGGATCGTGCAGCCGTCTAGCGCGACACCCATCGTGCCGAGCTCGGCCGCCGCGTCGCGCGCGATCGCCGCGACGCGGGCGAGCGGCAGACCGCGCGCGGCGGCCGCGCCGGCGAGCTTGTGGATCAGCACGGTGCCGGCGATCCCGCGCCGCTGGCCACGCTCGACACGGCCGCGCAGCGAGACGTCGTCGGCGACGATGACCGTTTCGACCGGAATACCTTCGGCCCGCGCGAGCTCGGCGGCGAGCCCGAAATTGAGCCGGTCGCCCGTGTAGTTCTTCACGATCAGCAGCGCGCCATTCGGGCCGGCGCTGGCGCGGATCGCGGCGAGCACCGCGTCGGTGGACGGCGACGTGAACACTTCGCCGCAGACGGCTGCGCTCAGCATCCCTTCGCCGACGTAGCCGCCGTGCGCGGGCTCGTGGCCGCTGCCGCCGCCGGAGAGGACGGCGACGGCGCGCTGTGCCGGCTCGGGCAGCGGCTGGCGGACGAGCACGTGCTCGTCGCCGAGGATCGCGACATGCGGCGACTGCCGTGCAATGCCTTCCAGCATTTCTCGCACGACATCGGACGGGCGGTTGACAAGCTTTTTCATGGCGACGGATTCCGGACGGGTGAACGAGGCTCGGCCGGGCCTACACGGGCGCCGGACGGCCTTTCGTGTTGCGGAGGATCGTGCGGGCGCGCTGTCGCCGGGGGCAGGCGGCCATGTATGGGATGACCGTATGCGGGGGCGAGACGCGGCGCACGCTTCGCGCCACGATACATCAGGTTCGGACGTTGCTGCACGGATCGCGGCGCGATCGCGCCGGAGCGGGGCGGCGGCGCGCCCCCATACGCGGCTACTTCATCGCCGCAATTTCCTTCGCGCGAATCAGCCGTGCGCGCAGCACGTTGCGGCTGATGCCGAGCAACCGTGCGGCCTGGATCTGGTTGCGGTGGCTGAATTCGAACGCGACGCGCATCACGGTGTCCTCGATGCGTTCGAACAGGTTGCCGTGATCCTCGTCGAACAGGTCGCGCAGCGCACGTTCGAGCGCGGCCTGCGCGCCGGCGGCCGGTTCCGGTGGGGGCGTGGCGACCGCCGGCACGCCCGGCGGCGCGATGTGCAGGTCGGCCTCCTGCAGCGCGTCGTGGCGGCTCACGAGCAGCGCGTGGTGGATCACGTTTTCGAGTTCGCGGATATTGCCGGGCCAGCCATGTGCCTCGAGCCGGCGCTCGGCGCGCGGGTCGATGCTGCGCGGCCCGTAGCCGAGGCGGCTCCGGTAGTCGTCGAAGAAGTGGCGCGCGAGCGGCAGGATGTCGCCCGGGCGTTCGCGCAGCGTCGGCACCGCGAGCTGCACGACGTTGAGCCGGTAGAACAGGTCGCCGCGAAACTGTCCGTTCGCGACGGCTTGCTGCAGATCGACGTTGGTCGCAGCGACCACGCGCACGTCGATCGGCACGCCCGTGCGCGACCCGAGCCGCACGACCTCGCGCTCCTGCAGCACGCGCAGCAGCTTGACCTGCATCGACAGCGGCAGGTCGCCGATCTCGTCGAGAAACAGCGTGCCGCCGTTCGCGGCTTCGAACCAGCCGGGCTTCGCGCTGAACGCGCCGGTAAACGCGCCTTTCTCGTGGCCGAACAGTTCGCTCTCGACGAGCGTTTCGGAGAACGCGCCGCAATTCACCGCGACGAACGGCCCGTTGCTGCGGCGGCTGAGGCCGTGCACGTGTCGCGCGATCAGTTCCTTGCCGGTGCCGGTCTCGCCGACGATCAGCACGTTCGCGTCGCTCGGCGCGACCAGGCGAATCCGTTCGAGCAGCGCGACCGAGCGCGGATCGACGAACACCTGCGCGCGGGCACGAATGGACGTCGCGAGCGCGGGCCGGTCGGGCAGCGTGAGGACGGGCGCGCCGTCGGGCCACGCGTCGGAAGGGGAGTGGTTCACGAGTAGAAGCCCGGCGTCGGATAGGTTCGCTTGAGCGCCCATTCGCCGATCTCGCGAACTTTGTAGGCGAGCGGGTCGTGGAGCGTATGAGTGCGCAGGTTGCGCCAGTGTCGGTCGAGCCGCAGCGCGCCGTGCGTCGCGCGTGCACCGGCGACGTCGAACATGCGGGTGCAGAGATCGAGCCCGGTGCGCGCGGCCGACACCTTCGCGGCTGCCGTGGCGAGCGCAACCTGGCCACGCTCCGCATGCGTGAGCGCCGCATCGCGTGCCCACGCGGCATCGAGGCGGTCCGCCGCGCGATCGGCGAGTACGCGTGCGGCTTCGAGCCCGACCCAGAATTCGCCGTACTGGCCGAGGATGTACGGATCGTCGCCGGTGCTCGCGACCTGCGCGCCGGGCCACGGCCGTGCCTCGTGCAGCGTGTAGTGCCGCGCGTCGTTGAACGCGGCTTCGGCGATGCCGAGATACACGTTCGTCAGCACGAGCTGCGCGACGAGCGGGCGCAGGCACGCGAACGGCGTCGACAGCGGGCCGGGATCCGTCAACAGTTCGTGATCCTCGACGCGCACTTGCTCGAACGTGACCGTGCCGCTGTCGGTCTGGCGCTGGCCGATGTTGTTCCAGTCGTCGGCGATCGAGATGCCGCTGCGCTGCGTCGGCACGGCGGCGATCAGGAACGTGCGCGTCTCGGCGTCGTGCGCGGACGCGATCAGCATCTGCGAATCGAGCGCCCCCGAACAGAAGCTCTTCTGGCCGCTGAATTCGCGCCATGCGCCGCGCGAGCGGCTGACCGTGCGCGCGTCGAGCGGATTCAGCGCGTTACCCCAGAACCACTGCTGGCGCGCGGTGCGCTCGAACCACGATTCCCACTGCGCGGGCGCGCCGAACAGCCGCACGGTTGCGAGCATCAGGTGATGGAAGCCGAACACGTGCGCGAGCGAACTGTCGGCGGCCGCGAGTACGCGAACGACGTCGAGCGTCGTGCGCCAGCCCGCGCCGAAGCCGCCGTAGGCGGCCGGGATGCTCAGCGCGAGCAGGCCGCTGTCGCGCAACTGGTCGCGCTCGGCCTTCGGCGTGCCGCCCTGCTCGTCGCGCTCGGCCGCGGTGCGGGTAAAGCCGGTCGCCAGGCGCTCGGCGATTTGCAGGGCGTCAGGGGGCGCCGGTTCGTCGCGGGGCGGCGTGACGACGCGCAGGCTTTCCGCGCGGGGCGATACGGAAATGGAGGTCATGGCGATGAATGCGTCGGGTCGCTGCACGAAAACGGTCAGGTCGCGATGGGCGTTGCTGACCGGGTGCTGCGTGATCAGCAGAGTGTTCAACGTTTTGCGCCACGCGGGAAACATCGATTTCTGATAACCAATGCCGGATTGCTGCGCTGGACGCAGCCGCGCGCGGCGAGGTCGTGCGGCGCAGCGATCGGCGGCATGCAAAGTGACGATGCAGCGGCCATGCCGACGCTACCGCAGGGACACGATGCGTCGCGCGGGCGCATGAACGCGGCAAGCGGACGCCGATGCAACCTGACGGACGCCGCGTGCCTGCCGGAATCCGTGTCGAAACGGAAAAACGTGCTTGGCGCGCACTGCGCTGCTGATCACGCAGCAGCGCATCAGCAGCGCTGTTTCCCCCAGTTCATCGCGCTGCGGAATATGGATGTGATGCCGTGGCTGGCAGGCTTATCAACATGCCGCAATCGGCGGGTGCGCTGCGACAGGCCGTCGATCGCAATGCATTTCGTCATGCAGACGATCGTTTTTTGTCGCGATCGTCGAAATGGCACGCTCCTTGCTGACCCATGACATGACGGGGGCGTCGGCACCCGACTCGACAATGGGAATGCAACCGATGAGCAATGCAATCAACGTGGTCGCGATATCGGGCGGCCTGCAACGGCCGTCGCGCACGCGGGTGCTGACCGACGCGATCGTCGCGGCACTCGGCGCGGCGCTGCCGATCGACACGAGGCTGATCGAACTCGGCGAGATCGGCGGCCGACTGGCCGGCGCGCTGACGCGCAAGCAGGTACCGGCCGACCTCGACGCGCAGATCCGCGCGATCGAGACGGCCGATGCGCTCGTCGTCGCAAGCCCCGTGTATCGCGCGTCGTACACGGGCCTCTTCAAGCACCTGTTCGACCTCGTGCATCACGAAGCGCTGATCGACGTGCCCGTGCTGCTGGCAGCCACCGGTGGCAGCGAGCGTCATGCGCTCGTGATCGACCATCAGCTCCGTCCGCTGTTCAGCTTCTTCCAGGCCCGCACGCTGCCGATCGGCGTGTACGCATCCGAAAGCGATTTCGACCAGTACCAGATCGCGAACCCGGCATTGCGCGCGCGTATCGCGCTCGCCGTCGATCGCGCGGTGCCGCAACTGCGCCCGCATGCGCTTTCCGTCGCGGCCGCGTAGGCCGCCTGCGTTTTCTCTCTCGACCAGGACACACTCATGAGCCATACCGATCCTTCCGCCGACGGCGTCAAGTTCGCCTACTGGGTGCCGAACGTCAGCGGCGGCCTCGTCGTCAGCACGATCGAGCAGCGCACCGACTGGAGCCTCGAATACAACCAGCAGCTCGCGCGCACGGCCGAAGCGGCCGGCTTCGAGTACGCGCTGAGCCAGATCCGCTTCACGGCCGGCTACGGCGCCGAATACCAGCACGAGTCGGTGTCGTTCAGCCAGGCGCTGCTGCACGCGACGACGAAGCTCAAGGTGCTCGCCGCGATCCTGCCGGGGCCGTGGCATCCGGCGGTGGTCGCGAAGCAGCTCGCGACGATCGACCACATCTCGAACGGGCGCATCGCGATCAACGTGGTGAGCGGCTGGTTCAAGGGCGAATTCACCGCGATTGGCGAGCCGTGGCTCGAGCACGACGAACGCTATCGGCGCTCGAAGGAATTCATCCAGGCGCTGAAGGGCATCTGGACGCAGGACAACTTCACGTTCAAGGGCGACTTCTACCGCTTCAACGACTACACGCTGAGCCCGAAGCCGGTGCAGAAGCCGCATCCGGAAATCTTCCAGGGCGGCAGCTCGCGGGCGGCGCGCGACAACGCGGCGAGCGTGTCGGACTGGTACTTCACGAACGGCAATACGCCGGAGAACCTGAAGGCGCAGATCGACGACATCCGTGCGAAGGCGGCGGCGAACGACCATCGCGTGCGCATCGGCGTCAACGCGTTCGTGATCGCGCGCGATACCGAGGAAGAGGCGCAGGCCGTGCTCGACGACATCATCCGGCACGCGCACGTCGAGGCCGTGCATGCGTTCGGCGACGCGGTGAAGCAGGCCGGCAAGGCATCGCCCGAAGGCGAGGGCAACTGGGCGAAGTCGACGTTCGAGGATCTCGTGCAGTACAACGACGGCTTCCGCACGAACCTGATCGGCACGCCGCAGCAGATCGCCGAACGCATCGTCGCGCTGAAGGCGATCGGCGTCGATCTCGTGCTCACGGGGTTCCTGCATTTCATCGAGGAAGTCGAGTATTTCGGCAAGCGTGTGCTGCCGCTCGTGCGCGAACTCGAGGCGCAGCGGCAGGCGGTTGCCGCGTGATGCGGCGGCCGGCGCGCGGCGGGCAATCATGCGTGCCGCGCGCGGGCCGATCGAACGGGTGACGCCGATCGCCCTTGCGGGCCATCCGGGTTTGAAACTTCGGATATCGAAACAGGAGGTCGGCGGATGCTTCCGGGCACCGCCGGCCGGTTCATGAGCTTTGCCGGAAAATACATGTCTACGGAAATCATCGAAGAAAACGTGCAACCGCAAACGGGCGCCACGCCCGTTCCCGTGATCGGCTCGGATGCCGAGGCACTCGACGTCGCGCACCAGGTCGCGGCCCGACTGGCCGAGCACGCCGCGTTACGCGACCGCGAGCGGAAGCTGCCGTTCGACGAGATCGAGCTGTTCTCGTCGAGCGGCCTGTGGGGCATCACGGTGCCGCGCGAATACGGCGGCGCGGAAGTGTCGAGCGTGACGCTCGCGGAAGTGATCGCGATCGTTGCGCAGGCGGACCCGTCGCTCGGCCAGATCCCGCAGAACCACTACTGCTTGATCGAGGATATCCGCCTCGAAGGCAGCGATGCGCAGAAGCGCTTCTTCTTCGATCTCGTCCTGAAGGGCACGCGCTATGGGAACGCGTTCTCCGAAGCGGGCGGCAAGAACGTGCTCGACATTCAGACGCGTGTGCGCCGCGACGGCGACGCGTTCGTGCTGAACGGCCGCAAGTTCTATTCGACCGGCACGCTGTTCGCGCACTGGATTCCGGTGCTCGCACTCGACGAGTCGGACCAGGCCGTGCTCGCATTCGTGCGGCAGGGTGCGCCGGGGCTGACCGTCGTGGATGACTGGAGCGGCTTCGGGCAGCGCACGACCGCGAGCGGCACGGTGATCGTCGAGAACGTGCGCGTGAGTCCGTTCGAAATCTTCCACACGCAGCGTTCGTACGACCGCCCGACCTTCGCGGGCCCGTTCGCGCAGATCACGACCGCCGCGATCGATCTCGGGATCGCGCGCGCCGCGCTGCAGGACACGATCGCATTCGTGCAGCAGCATGCGCGCCCGTGGATCGACAGCGGTGTCGAACGCGCGAGCGAGGATCCGCTGACGGTCGCACAGATCGGCGACATCGCGTACCGCGTGCACGCGGCCGAAGCGCTGCTCGCGCGCTCGGGGCGCTTCGTCGACGCGGCGAAGCGCGAACCGAGCGAGGAAACGGTCGCTCAGGCCGCGATCGCGGTCGGCGAGGCGAAGATCGCGACGACCGAGGTGTCGCTGCTCGCGGCGAGCAAGCTGTTCGAGCTCGGCGGCAGCAAGTCGACGCTCGCGAAATACAACTTCGACCGCCACTGGCGCAACGCACGCGTGCATACGCTGCACGACCCGGTGCGCTGGAAGTATCACGCGATCGGCAACTACTACCTCAACGGCGTGAAACCCGCGCGCCACTCCTGGAACTGACCGGGTCGTGACGGCGTATTTCCCGCAACGAAACATGAGCAAGGAAGCCAGGTGGCCCGCGCGGCACCGTTTCATTCCTGACGAGGTCAATCGATGAGTCATCCAGCAAGCTCCGCGCAGGCACTGCCTGCGCACAATACCGTGCCGCAGGCGGGCGGCCTGCGGCGCAACTACCTGAGCCTGCCCGAACTGATCGCGCAGTCGATCGGCCTCGTCGGCGTGTCGGGCGGGATCGGCGTGCTGATCCCGGCCGTATTCGCGACGGCCGGCAATGGCACCTGGCTTGCTTACCTGTTCGCGATCGTCGCGCTGCTGTTTGCGTCCTGGAGCATCTCGGTGTTCGCGCGCGACTCGGCGTCGCCGGGCGCGCTGTATGCGTACGTGTCGGCCGGTATCGGGCCGGTCTGGGGCGCGATCTGCGGCTGGTCGCTGCTGATTGCCTATGCGGTGGCCGCCGCGGGCATCCTGCAGGGGACGATCAACACGTTTCTGGTGCTGGGCCGCGAGACCGGGCTGCTCGGCAGTGCGACGCCGCTCGGTGCGGTGCTCGGGCTGACGGTCGTCACCGCGTTCGCCGCGTGGTACATCGCGTTTCGCGACATCCGGCTGTCCACGCGCTTCACGCTGTTCGTCGAGCTCGCGACGCTGCTGCTGATTGCCGTCGTCGTGATCGGGACGATCGCGTTCGGCGGGCATCCGGTCGACCGCGAACAACTGACGCTCGAGGGCGTGAAGCCGACGCAACTGCAGCTCGGCATGGTGCTCGCGTTCTTCAGCTTCACGGGGTTCGAGAGCGCGACCGTGCTCGGCGCGGAGGCGCGCGACCCGTTCCGCGCGATTCCGCGCGCGGTGCTGATCAGCGTCGTCGGGCCGGCCATCCTGTTCGTGATCGGCGCGTACGGGATGGTGAGCGCGTTCCACGGGCAGAAGCCGCCGCTCGATCAGGTCGACGGCCCGCTCGCGGTGCTCGCGCATCGGCTCGGGGCCGGCTGGGTCGGCGTGCTGATCGACGCGGGCGTGGCATTGAGTTTCTTCGCGGCGTTCTTCTCGTCGATCAATGCGGCGGCGCGGATCGTCTATACGTTCGGGCGGCAGGGCGTGCTGCATGCGTCGACGGGCCAGGCGCACGAGCGGAATGCGACGCCGCACGTCGCGGTGGCGCTGATTACGGTGCTGGCGCTGGCCACTGCGCTGGTGTTCACCGCACGCGGCACCGCGCTGCTCGATTCGTATGGCTATCTCAGCTCGATCGCGACGTATGGCTGGCTGCTGGCGTACGTGCTGGTGGCGATCGGTGCGCCGCTCTATCTGCGCCGGCAGCGCCGGCTGCGCGCGCGGCATGTGGCGATCAGCGTCGTCGCGGTCGTGCTGCTCGCGATTCCGCTGGCCGGCAGCGTGTATCCGGTGCCGGCGGGCGTCTATGCGTGGCTGCCTTATGTGTTCGTCGCGCTGCTGGCCATCGGGCTCGGGTGGTTCCTGGTGCTGCGCGTCCGGTTTCCGGAGCGGTTGCGCGAGCTGGAGGCCGAATTGCTGACGAAGTGATCGAGTCGCACCGACGGCGTGTTTCCTGCATGACGGCCGGTGGGCGACGTAGCCGGCCGGCCGCTTCCGTTTCAGTTCAGGGGCGCGCTCGCGACCGTTACGCCACCCCCGCCATCTTCGACGCATCGACCACCATCTGCACGCCAAGCCCACCCAGCACGAGCCCCATCGCCCAGCGCTGCGCGAGCAGCAGCGTCGGGCGCCCATGCAGGAACTTCGCGATGCTGCTCGAACAGATCGCCACCAGCCCGTTCGCGGAAGCGAACGCGGCGATCAGCAGCGAACCGAGAAACAGCGATTGCCCGAGCACGCTGCCGCTCCCGTAGTCGATGAACTGCGGCAGCAACGAAATGAACAGCATCGCGAGCTTCGGATTCAGCACGCTGGTCGTCGCACCCATCGCCAGCAGCCGAAGCGGCCGCTCGCTCGGCAACGCCTGCACTTCGAACGGCGAACGGCCGCCGGGCCTGACGGCCTGCCACGCCAGATACAACAGGTACGCCGCACCGACCACGGCCAGCCCGCTGCCCGCATAGGGCACGCTCATGAACAGCGTCGTGATGCCGAACGCCGCGCCGAACATGTAGAACAGGTAGCCGATCATCACGCCACCGAGTGAAATGAGCCCCGCCGTGCGTCCTTGTGCAATCGAGCGCGACATCACGTAGACCATGTTCGGCCCGGGCGTGACCGCGAGCATGCCGCCGATGACGAGAAATCCGTAGAGCGATCCGGACGTGTGCATATCTGATGATTCCTGCAACGAGTGAGGGTTGACGGGATTCATTGTCCGGCCGTGGAGGCGAACAGTAAAACGGGATAAACTGAATCGATTGATCAGTTTTTCTGAATACGATGAAAAAACTCGACCTCGATGTGCTCGCGATGGTGGTGGCCGTTGCCGAATCCGGATCGTTCGCGCAGGGCGCGCAGGCCGTGCACCGGTCGCCGTCGGCGGTGAGCATGCAGATCAAGGCGCTGGAAGATGCGCTCGGCAAGCCGCTGTTCATCCGCGATACGCGCAACGTGACGCCGACCGACGACGGCACGATGCTCGCCGAATACGGCCGCCGGATGCTGGCGATGCGCGACGAGGCATGGGCGTCGGTCGTGCGCCCGGAGATCCGCGGCCGCGTGACGATCGGCGTGCCCGACGATTACATTTCGTCGCTGCTGCCGCAGGTGCTCGGCAAGTTCGCCGCGATGCATCCGCGCGTGGAACTGCGCGTGATTGGCCAGCCAAGCAGCGCGCTCGTGCCGATGCTGAAGGACAACACGGTCGACCTCGCATGCCTCACGCGAATCAAGGGCGTGACCGGCGAGCTGATCCGGCTCGAACCGCTCGTCTGGGCCGGGTCGCCGAAGCGCAACGTCTGGGAAGAGCGGCCGCTGCCGGTGGCTTTTTTCACACACGGCGGCAGCGCGGCGCGCGATCACGCGGTCAAGGCGCTGAACCGGCGGAAGATCCCGTACCGGATGTCGTACGAAAGCCCGAGCCACCTCGGCCTGCTCAGCATGGTGGAGGCCGGGCTCGCGGTCGCGCCGCTGGCGCGCTGCTGCGTTCCGGATCATCTCGTGCAGCTGTCGGAAAGCCACGGGCTGCCGCCGCTCGGCGAAATGGAGGTCGTGCTCGCGCGCAGCGCGCAGTCCGCGCGCCCGCCGTGCGACTACCTGGCCGAGCAGATTCTCGGCGAATGGCGCACCTGAGCGGCCCGCCGCCGGCCGCGCTTCAGCACGACTTCAGCAGCCATTCGCGGAACGCGACGAGCGACGGCAGCGTCTCGTTCCCCGGCGGGTAGACGAGGTAGTAGCTGCGCTGGCTGGTGATCGCGTCGCCGATCGACACGAGCTCGTTGCGGCTCAGCTCGTCTTCCACCAGCACTTTCGGCACCAGCCCGATCCCCATTCCGGCCCGCACGGCCTGGATCAGGTGCGACGTCAGCTCGAAGCTCGGGCCGATGCGCATCTGGCGATGGTCGAGCCGATAGTGCGAAAACCATTCCGCCCACGCCTGCTGGTTGCTCGTCACGCCGAGCAGCGTCTGCTTCGCGGCCCACGCCGGCGTGCGCGGGTCGGCCTTGCGGCGGCTTCCGCTGCCCGTGTCGGGCGGCGCGATCGCGATCAGGAACTCGTTGTACAGCCGGTGTGCGTGCAGGCCCGGCCAGTCGCCCGCGCCGACGGTAATCGCCGCATCGAGGTCGTCGTTGAGGAAATCGACGCCGCCGATCCGCGAATGAAGGTGCACGGTCACGCCCGGATGCGCGGCGTAGAAGTCGTGCAGGTGCGGCAGCAGCCATTTCGAGCCGAACGTCGGCAGCGTCGCGAGCCGCAGCGTGCCGGCGCCCGCCTGGTGGGACATCGCCTGCAGCGTCGCGCCGCGGATGCGCCCCAGCGCGCCGCTCAGCTCGGTGAAGTAGCGCCGCCCGACCTCGGTCAGCTTGACCGAGCGGCCCTCGCGCCGGAACAGCGGCACGCCGAGCTGGTCTTCCAGCGTCTGGACTTGCCGGCTGATCGCGCTCTGGCTCAACGAAAGCTCTTCGGCTGCGCGCGTGTAACTTTCGTGCCGCGCGGCGGCCTCGAATACGAGCAGCAGCGACATCGACGGGGTGAGGCGACGGTAATTCATGAGTTTTATGCAATATTCGCTGGATGAGAATTCGTTTGTTTCTCGTGGAATTTCCAAAGATACTGGAATTCCCGGTCGCGTGGAAACTTGCTAAAAAATCATGTTTCGGCCACGCGAACCGACCGGTTCCACCCACAAGCGCTATTACCCCATGTCGATCGCCTCGTTGCCCCGTCCCGCCAGCCCGCCCGCGCATGCGACCCGTGACCTTCTCGCCGCGTTGCAGGCTGCCGGCTTCGCCGGGGAAATCCGCGCCGACCATGCGAACCGGACGGTGCAGGCCACCGACAACTCGATCTACCAGCGTCTGCCGCAAGCGGTGATCTGTCCCGCGCATGCGGACGATGTCCGGCTGCTGGCGCGGCTGCTCGCCGAGCCCGCGCATCGCGACGTCGCGGTGGCCGCGCGCGGCGGCGGCACGGGTACCAACGGGCAGTCGCTGACCGACGGCGTGGTCGTCGACCTGTCGCGCAACATGAACCGGATCCTCGAAATCGACGTCGAGCAGCGCTGGGTGCGCGTGCAGGCGGGCGTCGTCAAGGATCAGCTCAATGCGGCGCTGAAGCCGCACGGGCTGTTTTTCGCGCCGGAACTGTCGACGTCGAACCGCGCGACCGTCGGCGGGATGATCAACACCGACGCGAGCGGGCAGGGCAGTTGCACGTACGGCAAGACGCGTGACCACGTGCTCGAGCTCGATTTCGTGCTGATGGGCGGCGAACACCTGCACAGCGACGCGCTCGCGGACGACGAACTGGAGCGCCGCTGCGCGCGGCAGGACCGCATCGGCAAGGTGTACCGTACCGCGCGACGCATCAGCGACGACAAGGCGGCGCTGATCGACGCGAAGTTTCCGAAGCTCAACCGCTGCCTGACCGGCTATGACCTCGCGCATCTGCGCGAACCCGACGGCCGCTTCAACCTGAACAGCGTGCTGTGCGGCGCCGAAGGCTCGCTCGGCTTCGTCGTCGAGGCGAAGCTCAACGTGCTGCCGATCCCGAAGGTTTCGGTGCTGGTCAACGTGCGCTATGCGGGCTTCATGGACGCGCTGCGCGACGCGCGCGCGCTGCTCGCGCTCCAGCCGCTGTCGATCGAGACGGTCGACTCGAAGGTGCTGATGCTGGCGATGAAGGATTTCGTGTGGAGCAGCGTGGCCGAGTATTTCCCGCAGGACGACGCTCGGCCGACGCTCGGCATCAACCTGATCGAATTCAGCGGCGATGACGCGGATGACGTCGACGCGCGCGTGCGCGCGTTCGTCGACCATCTGCGCACCGATACGAGCGTGGAGCGCCTGGGTCACACGCTCGCGGCCGGCGACGACGCGGTGAAGCGTGTGTATGCGATGCGCAAGCGCGCGGTCGGCCTGCTCGGCAACGTGCAGGGCGAGGCGCGCCCGCAGCCGTTCGTCGAGGACACCGCGGTGCCGCCCGAGAACCTCGCTGCGTACATCGCCGAATTTCGCGCGCTGCTCGACGGTCACGGGCTGCAATACGGGATGTTCGGCCACGTCGATGCCGGCGTGCTGCACGTGCGGCCGGCGCTCGACATGAAGGATCCGAAGCAGGCGGCGCTGGTGCGGCCCGTGTCGGATGCGGTGGCCGAGCTCACGCAGCGCCACGGTGGCCTGTTGTGGGGCGAGCACGGCAAGGGCGTGCGCTCCGAATATGCGCCGGCGTTTTTCGGCGAGCTGTATCCGTCGCTGCAGCAACTGAAGGCCGCGTTCGACCCGCACAACCAGTTCAACCCGGGCAAGATCGCGACGCCGCCGGACCACACGATGCGGCTGCTGAAGATCGACGAAGTGCCGACGCGCGGCGACCACGACCGGCAGATCGACGAGCGCGTGTGGCAGAGCTACGGCACCGCGATGCACTGCAACGGCAACGGCGCGTGCTACAACTTCGATCCGGACGACGCGATGTGCCCGTCGTGGAAGGCGACGCGCGAACGCGTGCAATCGCCGAAGGGGCGTGCGTCGCTGATGCGCGAATGGTTGCGCCTGCAAGGGCAGGCCGGCGTCGATGTCGTCGCGGCGGCGCGCGCGCGGCAGCCGTTCCTGGGCGGCCTTGCGACGCGCTGGCGCAACAGTCGCGCGGCGCGCAACGGCGAAGCCGACTTCTCGCACGAGGTGTACGACGCGATGGCCGGGTGTCTGGCCTGCAAGTCGTGCGCGGGGCAGTGCCCGGTGAAGGTGAACGTGCCGGAGTTTCGCTCGCGTTTCCTCGAGCTGTATCACCAGCGCTACCTGCGGCCGCTGCGCGACTACCTGATCGGCTCGCTCGAATTCACGATGCCGTGGATGGCGCGGGTGCCCGCGCTGTACAACGGGCTGATGCGGGCGGGATGGGTGCGCACGGTGCTGGAGCGGCACGTCGGCATGGTCGACAGCCCGCTGCTGAGCCGCTTCGATCTCGCGGCCGTGATCCGTCAATGGCAGGTGAAACCGGCCGACCCGCAGGCGCTTGCCGCGTTGAGTGATGCGCAGCGCGCACGCAGCGTCGTCATCGTGCAGGACACCTTCACGCGCTATTTCGATACCGAGCAACTGGCGACGCTGATCGAGCTGGCGGCGCGCACGGGCTTTCAGGTGTGGCTCGCGCCGCTGGCGCCAAACGGCAAGGCGCTGCACGTGCAGGGCTTTCTGCGGGCATTCGAGCAGGCGGCGATCCGCAATGCGACGCAGCTGGCCGCGCTGGCGCGCTCGGGCGTCGCGCTGGTCGGCCTCGATCCGGCGATGACGCTCACGTATCGGCAGGAGTACCTGAAGGTGACGGGGCTCTCGGATGTGCCGAAGGTCGCGTTGCCGCAGGAGTGGCTGCTGCAGGTGCTGCCGGAAGCGGGCACGAGCGGTGTGACCGGCTCGTACCGGTTGTTGCCGCACTGTACCGAGAAGACCAATGCACCCGACAGCGGCAAGCAATGGGCGCAGGTGTTCGCGCGACGCGGGCTGCGGTTGAAGGTTGCATCGACCGGATGCTGCGGGATGTCCGGCACCTACGGGCACGAGGCGCGCAATCTCGCGACGTCGAAGACGATCTACTCGCAGTCGTGGGCGGCGCACGTGGACGGGCCGGAGGACGAAGGCGAGGCGCTGGCGACCGGGTATTCGTGCCGCAGCCAGGTGAAGCGGATGTCGTCGAAGCAGGTGCGGCATCCGTTGCAGGCGCTGCTCGATCATGTGCGGGCGGCGGGGTGACGATCGGGCGTCGCGTGTCGCGTTGCCCGTGAGATGACTTCATTTCGGCGTCGAGCGGCAAGCACCGTGCCGCTGTCGACGCATGCCCGGGCTCAGGCGTCCGCTTTCGCCGTTTTCCGCACGCGTGGTTTGTCCGCCGCAGGAAACGTGCCGCCGCCGCGTGGCCGTTTCGGTTCGATCCGCATCTGCCGGATCACGCGCCGGAAATCGATCTCGTGCGCGGCCATCGTGCCGATCAGTTTCGCGATCACCGCGAGGTGGGACGGAACCGTGCCCTTGCTCGAATAGTTCGTGATCGAACTTTCATTCATCCGGATCAGGCGGGCGAACTCGCGCGCCGTCAACTGCGCTTTCTTCAACTCCTGTTGGAATTCCGCATACGCCATTGCACACATGATGCTTTCGTCTCCGTGAATCAGAAATCGGCCCGCGCGGCGCCGGCGCCGACGGGTGGCGTTCCCGTCGTGCCGGCGCCGCGTCGGGTTACATCTTCACCTGGTCGACGAAGGTCTTCTTGCCGCTCTTGTAGCCGTAGATCGAGATGATCCCGTGCGTCAGGTCGCCCTTCGAATCGAACGTCGTCGTGCCGATCACGCCGTCGTACTTCGTCGCCGGCATCGCGGCGAGGATCTTCGCCGGATCGGTCGAGTTCGCGCGCTTCATCGCGTCGACCGCGATGTAGACCGCGTCATACGCGAACGGCGCATCGAACTTGATGCCCTGGTTGAAGCGCTTCTGGTACTTCGCGAGGAAGTCCGCGCCGCCCGGCATCTTCTCGAGCGCCGCGCCGGCCTGCGAGCACGTCACGTTGTCGGCCGCCGGGCCGGCCAGATCGGCCAGCGAGTCGGTGCACACGCCGTCGCCGGACAGGATCTTCGCGCGCAGGCCGAGCTGCTTCGCCTGCTTCGCAAGCGGGCCGCCGGTGGCGTCCATGCCGCCGTACATGATCGCGTCCGGGTTCTCGCCCTTGACCTTCGTCAGAATCGCGCGGAAGTCGACGGCCTTATCGTTGGTCGCGTCGTGCGACAGCACCTTCAGGCCGAGCGCCTTCGCCTTCTTCTCGAACTCGTTCGCGAGGCCCTGGCCGTACGCGGTCGAATCGTCGATCACCGCGACGCTCTTCACGCCCTTCGACTGCGCATAGCTCGCGAGTGCCGGGCCCTGCTGCGCGTCGGTCGCGACGACGCGGTACGTCGTCTTGAAGCCTTGCTGCGTGTAGGTCGGGTTGGTGGCCGACGGCGAGATCTGCACGATGCCCGCGTCGCTGTAGATCTTCGAGGCCGGGATCGACGTGCCCGAGTTCAGGTGGCCGATGACGGCGACAACCTTGTCGTCGACGAGCTTCTGCGCGACCTGCGTGGCCTGGCGCGGGTCGGCCGCGTCATCCTGCGCGTCGAGTTGCAGCGTGATCTTCTTGCCGCCGATCGTGAGCCCCTTCGCATTGATTTCCTCGACCGCGAGGCGCGCGCCGTTCTCGTTGTCCTTGCCGAGGTGCGAGATGCCGCCCGTCGTCGGCTCGACGCTACCGATCTTGACGACCTGGTCGGCCATGGCGGTCGAGGCGGCCGCAAACGCGGCGGCAGCCAGTGCAACGGTGATCAGGGGTTTGCAGCGCATGCCGACAGTGCTTCGTTCCATCTGCCATCTCCGAATTGAATGATCTTTCTATTGACGTCTCGACCGGCCGACGGCGAGGTCGGGGCGATCGGACGAGTCTCCATACCCATCATGGGCTTCACTTGCATCGCGTCCTGACCTGCGACGTGCCGCCCGGATGAGCGGTCGAATCGGGGCCTGATACGGTGCAATTCGTACGAATATATATGAAGCCGATTTTGCGCGCTGCGGCGAATCGCATGGCGGGGCGGACGCGGCACGGCCGGGGCCCGGATTTCGAAGGTGCCGGATGCCGGAAATCGTGCGCCGCAGCAGGCCGCAGGCTGCGATTCGCTGTCGACGGCCTTACGGCCGCATCCATTATTCGGCCGGCGGCCGGGACGAAGCCATGGACACTGATGCGCGGTCAATTCGGAACTGTTCGGTCGATTTGTCTGCACAGTTTGGACGGTTTCGATTGCGCATCCGGTTGCATGACCATGCTTCATCGGGATCGATGCCCTCATCTAACGCAACTAACGGTCAAGTCCGGCAACCTCGGCGAACTGGCGCGACGGCGACAGCCCGCGCCACGCATTCGGTTTCGCAGATGCCGGGGGCGTCCCGACCGGCTCGCTTGCGGATCGCCGGGGCGATCGTGCCGGCCCGATGACGCTGCGATCCTAGGAGCGTCCGCGCAACGCCACGAAGATCACGCCGGCAATCGCCAGCAGGCCGCCGCACACCGTCTCGATACCGGGCCGCTCGCCCGTCAGCGCCATCGACAGGATCGTCGCGACCGCCGGCGTCAGATAGAGGAAGTTGGCGGCGCGTGCCGCGCCGAAGTAGCCGAGTGCGAACGTCCAGGTCGCGTAACCCAGCGCGGCGGGGAAGATGCCGAGCATCAGGACGGCCAGCGTCGTGTCGCGCGACCCGCTGCCCAGCGCCACGAGCGCACCCGGCAGCCAAGGCGAGAGCAGCAGCGCGCCGGCCAGCAGCGTGTACGCGGTGCAGGCCAGCGCGCCGTACACGGGAATCAGCCGCCGCTGCAGCACGAAATAGCTGGCCGAACACAGGGCCGCGCCGAGGATCAATGTGCTGCCCGCGCCGAGGACGAGGCCGCCCGGCTGTCCGCGCGCGATCACCGCGATGCCGGCGAGGCTGACCAGCGAGCCGAGCCAGCCCCAGCGATTGAAGCGCTCGCCAAGAAACACTGCGGCCAGCAGCGCGGTGAAGATCGGCAGGGTGTTCACGATGAAGCTTGCCGCGCCGGCCGATACCGTCTGCTCGCCGGTATTGAGCAGCGCGTTATAGAGCGCGATGCCGAGAAAGCCGCACAGCAGGAAGCGCAGCGCGTCGCCCCGTGTCGGCACGCGCGGCCGTCGCGCGATCAGCCACGCGACGATCAGCACGGCCGCGGTGGCGAAGCGCGCCGCCGCGAGCTGCAGCGGGGTCAGGCCATGCAGGCCGATCCGGATGAAGGGGAAAGCGGACGCCCACGAAACGATCGTGAAAGCGACCGCGCCGGCCGCGATCAGCGGCTGCCGCGCAGGGCGCGACGACGGGGTGGAGAGCGTGTTCATGCGGCAATGATGCGGTGTGGCAAGATGCTAAGCTAGCGCACAGATCAGCACGCAGATATGACCATGATTCACAGCTCGGGCCGGCGGGCGGCCGGTGCTTCAACCCGTGCGAAGCGCGCGCCAGCGGCGTCGCCCGCCGCCGCGCCGGCGCCGGGTTCGCGGCCGCCGCTCGCGAGCCTGGAGACGGTGTGCACGGTCGCGCGCGAGGGTTCGTTCCTGGCTGCGGCCGACGTCTCCGGCGTGACGCACGGCGCGATCAGCCGGCGGGTGGCCGCCGTTGAAAACTGGCTCGGCCTGAGGTTGTTCGAACGTCACGCGCGCGGCGTGCGCCTGACGCCGGACGGGCAGCGCTTCGTCGGCCGGATCGAGCAGGCGTTCGCGATCATCGACAGTGCGGCCGATCAGTGGCGCTCGCCGCGTACGCCGCGGCTGGTCAGGATGAGCGTGGTGCCGGCCTTCGCGCAGCTCTGGCTGCTCGAGCGCCAGCATGCGCTCGAGAGTGAGGCGCCGGCGTTGCGGATCGAGCTCGGCATCGAGCTTCGCAATGTGGATATCGCCGGCGGCGAAGCGGATCTGTCGATTCGCTACGGGCGCGGCAACTGGCGTCAGCTCGAAATCCGTGCGTTCATGCCGGAGCGGCTTTATCCGGTCGCGCATCCGCGGCTCGCCGCGCAACTGGCCACGGAGCGCCGCCGGCGCGGCGATGCCGCGCTGCTCGACCTGCCGTTGCTGCACGATTCCGACGTGACAGGCTGGCGCACGTGGTTCGATGCATTGGGCGTGCCGTTCAAGCCGCGCGCGCAGGATCGCCGTTTCGAGGATTACAACCTGGTGCTGGCCGCGGCCGAGGCCGGGCTCGGCGTGGCGCTGGCGCGCGTGCCGCTCGCCGACGCCTATCTGAAGCGCAGCGACCTCGTGCGCGTGAGCCCGCACGAGGTCGATTCGGTGCTCAGGTATTACTTCGTGCACGCGAAGGGGGAGAATCGGCCGGAGGTGCTCGCGTTGATGGAGCGGATGCGGGCGGCGGTGGGCGAAGGCCGCTAG
Organism: Burkholderia aenigmatica; assembly: GCF_902499175.1. Classification (GTDB taxonomy): domain Bacteria; phylum Pseudomonadota; class Gammaproteobacteria; order Burkholderiales; family Burkholderiaceae; genus Burkholderia; species Burkholderia aenigmatica. The sequence goes on along the minus strand of NZ_CABVQC010000001.1, from coordinate 344,731 downwards.
CCGGCCCGCCTTGACGACCCGCCACGGCGGGCCGATGGCGCAGAAGGAAGCGGTACGCGATTCGCGGCACTAGGCTCGGGCCGCCGGATCGACGACAATGCGACCGCGAAAAACGATGAGGTGGAGAGATGAACGAAAATCGAAAATGTGTACAGCCGTGCCGATGGAAAGGAGGTCAGCGATGAACAGGCCAGACAAGTCGTCGAAAGCGCGTGCGGCGCTCGACCAGCTGTTTTCGGGTATGGCGCCCGCAGATGAGACGCGCGCGTCGCGTCCGGGCAATCCGTTCAATCCGTTTGAAGCGGCGGGCGATGAAGCGTCCGCGGGTTCCGGCGGGCGCGGCGGTGTCGAAGTCACGCTGTCGACCCGGATCCAGTTGCGCGGCTATCCGAATGCGAACGCATTCATGAAGCGCATGGCCGAAGCGTGGGGGCTGGAGTGGGGGATGTACGACAGCGTGAAGGCCATCGCGACGCTGCCCGCCGGATGGCGCGCGCGCCGGCTGCCGGAAGTCACGCAGATCGTCGACGGACACGATGTGCTGCGCGCGGAGAGCAGCTTGCAAGGCGGCGAGATGTCGTACCTGAAGGTGCATCCGCGGTACTACATCGACGCACGCAAGGGGTTCGGCTGGGGCAAGTCGTCGAAGGCGTCCGACGATCCGGATCTGGACGGCCCCGACTGGAACTGCTTCGTGGTCGATCGCGAAAAGTCCGTCGAAGTGCACGAACTGACGACCTCGTCGCTGAAAGCCGACATGGACAATGCGCGGGCGACGTTGCTGAAATGGCTCGACGAGAATTATCCGAAACATCGCGATCCTTTCGCGTACTGGACGGATTGCGAAGGGGCGTCGTAATTTTGCGTGGCCGCCCGGTTCGGTATCGCGGGCACACGTCGGCCGACCGGAGCCGAAGCGGGTGGGGCGCACGCCGCTTCGATGCATCGGCCGGTTGCGAAGGGAGCGCCCATTGAAGCGAGCCAGTCTCGTCCCGGTGCTCTGGGCCGCATTCGGTGCGGCGGTCGGCTCGACCGTCGTCGAGCTGCTGCTCTGGCCGATCGTCGGCGACGACGCCATCGGGAACCTGTTGCGAGACGCGCGCCTCACGGCGGCCATCGTGATGGGGCGCCGCGCGCTCGGCGCGCCCGGCGGCTTCGATCCGCTGGTCATGGTGGTGGCGACCCTCGTGCACCTGGTGCTGTCGCTGGCCTACGCGGCCGTGCTGGCGAAGGTGATTCGCACCCTGTCGCTCGCGGTCGCGCTGCTCGCAGGCGGCGCGTTCGGCCTCGCCCTGTACGGCGTCAACCTGTACGCCTTTACCACGATCTTCCCGTGGTTCATCCCGGTTCGCGGCGCGATCACGCTGGTGGCCCATCTGGTATTCGGGATCACCGCAGCGGCTGCCTATCGCTTCGCGAGACGCTAGGGCCTGTTCACGCTAATAACGGACTTGCGAACGTGCCTTTCCGCTCGCAGTGCAAGAAGTGAGGAGCGCCGTTTGGCCGTGCCAAACAAGCGACGAACGACGCCGCAAGGCGGGCGGAAAGGCACGTTCCCCTGTTCGGGAAAATTCATTCGTGGGGCTGGCCACCAGAAGGGCCGATCGCCGCGTCATGCTCCTCGTGAATACGTCGAGTATTCGCTTCGTCGCAATCCTTGCGCTCGGCCCTTCTGGTGGCCAGCGCAAGCCCGTTATTAGCGTGAACAGGCCCTAGGCCGGACGTCAAACGCGACAACGATTCATTCGCACCAGACCCCTGGAATAAGCAGGCGCGCTGCATCGTTTAGCCGGCAGGAGACCCTGTATGAAGCGGCGGCATGCGAGCGCCGCGTGATGAATCGTGTGCAAGCAATCCGATCTGCCGGGCGCCGCCAGCGGCGCCACGCGATCGAGTGGTCGGGGGCAATCAGGCAGGAGCCGATCATGTGCAACTGGTTTCGATCCGGGATAGGTATCGTCTGTCTCGGCTGTTCCGCGGCGGTCTTTGCGCAAACGTACGACGATCAGGCGGACGCCGGTACGAACTGTCGTGCGGTCGTCGCGCAGGCGAACATCGACGGCACGGAGCAGCAAATCGTGGGGCGCGCGTGCCTGCAAGACGATGGCACATGGCAGTTCGTGCAGAGCCCCGACGGTAGCGTTCTATGGTATCCGGCGGTGGACTATCCGTATGCCGACCTGTGGTACTGGGGGCCGCCGCTTTTCATCGGCGCGGGCGTGGGCTTCGTCTTCGTCGATCGCTTCCACCACTTTCATCATTTCCACCACTTCGATCACGTCGTCCACTTCAACGGGATAGAGCATCACCGCTTCGGCGTGCCGATCGGCGCCGGTTTTCACCATGGTGCGTTTCCGGCCGGCACCGCCAGTCACGGATTCGGCGGCATGCATCAGTTCGGCGGCGCGAGCGGATTCGGTGGAATGCGGCGACATTAGGCGGAGTTTGCGGGCGGATCTGCCGCGCCAGGACATCCGCTAATCGAGCCGCCCGCGCAAGTCGTCGAACGGAATCATCACGTGCGTGCGATACGCGGGCCGCGCTTTCAGCCGCTCGTACCACGCTTGCACGTGCGGGATGTCCGGCCGCGCGATGTCGAGCTCGAAATAGCGATACAGGTGCGTGCCTGCCGCGATGTCGGCGAGCGAGAGCGCGTCGCCCGCGAGAAACGGCTGCCCGGCCAGCACCGCATCGAGCGTCCGGAAGTGCTGCGCGCACTGCGCGATGCTTTGCTCGACGCGCGCCGTGTCGCGCTGCTCGGGCGGCGTCCGGAAGAAGCCCCGGAACACGCCGTTCAGGAACGTCGGCTGCAGCGTGGTTTGCGACCAGTCCATCCAGCGGTCGGCGCGCGACTGTTCGGCGGGATCGTCACGCCAGAAGCCGGGGCGGCCGTAACGCGCGGCGAGGTAGCGCAGGATGCTGTGCGATTCCCAGACGACCGTGCCGCTGTCGTCGATCACGGGCACGCGCCCGTGCGGGTTCATCGCGAGAAAAGCGGGCGTGTCGAGCACGCCGAACTGCCCGCCGGCCGGCACGTGCCGATGCGCGAGCGCGAGCTCGTCGACGAGCCACATCACCTTCTGGACGTTGAATGCATTGCGGCGCCCCCATACGGTCAGCATGCCAGCCTCCTTGTGTCGTGCGGAACGGAATCGCGGACAGTGTAAACGCCGCAGGCGCGCACCGAGGTGCGCGCCTGCCGGCTGTCGTCGTGGTCGATGTCGCCGTGCGGCGACGCGATCAGAACTTGTGGCGAATCCCGACGATCGCGAGTTCCTGCGTATCGGTGCCGGAGTTCACGCCATACGAGCCGACCGACGCGGCGGCCTTCACGACCGCGCCGTTCGCGTTGAGCGTGTTGCCGCTCGCCTTCTGGTAGCCGAACAGCGCATACAGGTCGGTGCGCTTCGATAGCGCGTAGTCCGCGCCGAGGTTGACCTGGTTGTAGTGCGCGGACGCCGGGCCCGTCAGCGACGTGTAGTTGTAGCCGACGCCCGCGCGCAGCGCCGGCGAGAACTGCCAGTTGAAGAACGCCGAGCCGTTGTTGAACTTCGCGTTCTGGCTGAAGGCCGACAGCGTGTCCGCGCCGTACTGCGTATTCGAATACGCGAGGCCGAAGGTGGCCGGCCCGGCCACGTACTGGCCGGCCACGCGCACGATCTGGATCGACTTCGCGCTCGAGAAGCCCTGGTTGATCACGGTGTTGAACAGCGTGTCCGAGCTGCTCGTCCAGTTGCGCACGCCGTTTGCGACGGTGGAGCCGCCGTTCGCGTAGAAGAAGCCGGCACCGAGCGACAGCGGCCCGTTCGCGTAACTCGCGCCGAAGCTGTACGTGCGACCGCTGCCGGTGGCGCCCGCGACACCGCCGAAGCCGTACAGGCCCTCGAACTGGAAGCCCGAGATCAGCGGGCTCGTGTATTTCACCGAGTTGCTGACGCGCAGGCTGTTGTCGTAGTTGTCGAGATCGCCCGGCGTCGCGAACACGCCACCGAAGTAGTTGTCCTGCGTGAGACCCTGCACGAGATCGACGACCGGATCGTACTGGCGGCCGAGCGTCACGGTGCCGTACGTGCTGCTCGAGAGGCCGACGACGGCCATGCGGCCGAATTCGCGCTGGCCCTGGCCGAGCGCGCCGGTGCCGATGTTGAAGCCGTTCTCGAGCTGGAACAGCGCGGCCAGGCCGCCGCCGAGATCCTCGGTGCCGCGCAGCCCCCAGCGGCTGCCCGACAGGTTGCCGCTGCTGAACTTGACGAGGCTCGACGCGTTGCTGCCGTTCGCGTTCTGCGCGTTGTGCACGTATGCGATGCCGGCATCGACGATGCCGTACAGCGTGACGCTGCTTTGTGCGTGAGCGCCGACGGCATAGAGCGCGGCCGGCAGCGTGAGCAGTGCGAGTGAACGGATCTGTTTCATTGTTGGATTCCCCCGTTGGTCGAATGGTCTGACGAGTCGGTGAACGATACGGACAGCGCATCGTCAAGGGAACCAATTAATTGTCGGATCGTTATGAGGCGGCGCGGGGATGGATGCGTGCGCAACCGGCCGGCGGCCGGTGCGCGGGAAACTCATGCGTCGTGCCGTCGCGACGCGTTTCTCAGGACGAGCGTCATCAACTGCCGGCGTGAATCGACGCCGAGCTTCGCGAATGCGCGCTTCGCGTACGTGTCGACAGTGGACGTCTTGAGCCCCATCGACTGCGCAATCGCAGCCGAGGTCATGCCCTGGATGAACGACGCGCACACGTGCAGCTCGCGCGCGGTCAGTCGTTCCTGCCATTCCGGCAGCCATTGCGCGACGTGGTCGAGATCGAGTTCGTCGCACTCGCCGCCGTCGGCCGACACCGCGCCGAGCAGGCGCTTGTGCGCGGACGCCAGCGGCAGCACCACCTGCGACAGTTGCTTCAGCAGGCTCAACTCCTTCAATGAAAACGGCGGCAGCCGCCGCGAGCGCGCGATCGAGATCGAATAGCGCGTGCCGAGCGTGACGCCGGCGATCACGCATTCGTCGTGGATGTCGCCGCTGTCGAAGAACTGATGGCGGATCTCGCTCGCGACGCGTTGCGCGGACACCTGTACGAGCTGCATGTCGCTTTCGCTGTCGATGGCCGCGTAGGTCGCATCGTCGCTCGCATAGCTCCGGTAGTAGTGGCGCATCACCTGCGTGATGAGTTCCGGCTCGCGGCCGAAGCTGCCGATCCAGCCGACGCTGCGCCGGCCCGACGACGCGACCCGTTCGTAGTCGAGGTGTACCGCGTCGAAGTCGGCGTAGCGCACGAGCGTGTCGTAGACGGCGCGCATGAACTGCGGCGTGCCGACGGCCTGCGCGATATCGCCCAGCGTTTCCGTCACGAATGCGACGTGACTCAGCGGCAGATCGGGGGAGGGGAGCGCAGCGTCCATGGCCTCGGGTATCAGGAAATTTCAGGTGGCGCTACTCGTATCACGACGATTTTCGATTGCCTAGATGGGAATCCACTCAAACGGCCCCGGCACGCGACATCGCTTGTCCCGGTTTTCGGGACTGACGGTGCGAATCGCGATCTCTACATTGACCCCTGTGCCGAAACCGTCTGACGGCGTTACCGCGAGCCCACCCGGGCGTGGCGCAACGGCCGATGACTACTCTCTGGAGATCCCCATGCGTGTCCGATTTCGCTGTCGTCCGGCCGTCCGTGCCATGTTCGTCATGTCGGCGGGCCTTGCCGCCGCGGCAAGCCTGCCGGTGCGTGCCGGCGATGCCAACCTGAACGTCTACAACTGGTCCGAATACATCGCGAAGGACACGGTGCCGGTGTTCGAGAAACAGGCGGGCATCAAGGTCCGCTACGACAGCTACGACAGCGACGACACGCTGCAGACCAAGCTGCTGGCCGGCAGCTCGGGCTACGACATCGTCGTGCCGACGTCGAACTATCTCGCGCAGCAGATCCAGGCTGGCGTGTACCAGAAGCTCGACAAGTCGAAGCTGCCGAATCTCGCGAACCTCGACCCGGTGCTGATGAAGATGGTCGCGAAGGCCGACCCGGGCAACCAGTACGGCGTACCGTGGGCGTGGGGCACGACGGGTATCGGCTACAACGTCGAGGCCGTCAGGAAGCGGCTCGGCGACAACGCGCCGACCGACAGCTGGGCGCTGCTGTTCGATCCGGCGAACGCGGCGAAGCTGAAAGGCTGCGGCATCTCGCTGCTCGACGCGCCGGACGCCGCGTTCGCGGCGGCGCTGCAGTACATGGGCAAGGACCCGGAGAGCAAGAACCCGGCCGATTACCAGGCGGCCTACGACGTGCTGAAGAAGATCCGCCCGTACGTCACGCAGTTCAGCTCGGCCGGCTATGCGGACGACCTGGCGAACAACGACGTGTGCGTCGTGCTCGGCTGGTCGGGCGACGTCGGCATCGCGCGGCGGCGCACGCTGGACGCGAAGCGCGCGTACGAAATCCGCTACGTGAATCCGAAGGAAGGCGGCCTGCTGTGGTTCGACGTGATGGCGATCCCGAAGGATGCGCCGCATCCGGAAGCCGCGCTGAAATGGATCAACTACATCGAGGATCCGAAGACCAACGCGGCGATCACGAACGAGATCTTCTACCCGAGCGCCAACAAGGCCGCGCGCCCGTTCGTGACACCGGCGATCGTGCAGGACCCGGGCATCTACCTGTCCGATGCGACGATCGCGAAGACGTCGCTTGCGATGCCGCGCAGCGCCGAGATCGCGCGGATGCAGAACCGTCTGTGGCTGCAGTTGAAGTCGGGCGGTTGAGGAGGCGGCCATGACCCACACCCTGCCCGATGCGCCGGCCGCGGCCGGCGCCACCCGCGCGACGAACGACGCGTTCGTGCGCATCGAAAACGTCGTGAAGAAATTCGGCGACAGCACGGCCGTCGACAACGTGAACCTGACCATCGCGAAGAACGAGCTGTTCGCGCTGCTCGGCAGCTCGGGCTGCGGCAAGTCGACGTTGCTGCGCATGCTCGCCGGGCTCGAGACGGCCACCTCCGGCAAGATCTTCGTCGACGGTGAAGATCTTGCGTCGCTGCCGCCGTACCGCCGTCCGGTGAACATGATGTTCCAGTCGTACGCGCTGTTCCCGCACATGACGGTCGAATCGAACGTCGCATTCGGCCTGAAGCAGGAAGGCACGCCGAAGCACGAGATCAAGGAACGCGTGGCCGATGCGCTCGCGCTGGTGCAGATGAGCAAGTACGCGCAGCGCAAGCCGCATCAACTTTCAGGCGGCCAGCAGCAGCGCGTCGCGTTGGCCCGCTCGCTGGTCAAGCGCCCGAAGCTCCTGCTGCTCGACGAGCCGATGTCCGCGCTCGACAAGAAGATTCGCCAGAAGACCCAGCTCGAACTCGTGAACATCATCGAGAAGGTCGACGTGACCTGCGTGATGGTCACGCACGACCAGGAAGAGGCGATGACGATGGCCAGCCGCCTCGCGGTGATGAGCGAAGGCAGGATCGTGCAGATCGGCTCGCCCGGCGAAGTCTACGAATATCCGAACAGCCGCTTCTCGGCCGAATTCATCGGCTCGACCAACCTCTTCGAGGGGCGCGTGGTCGAGGACGAGCCCGATCACATCTTCGTCGAAAGCGACGATCTCGAAGCACGGATGCATGTGAACCATGGCGTGACGGGCCCGCTCGGGATGCCGGTCGGCATCTCGGTGCGCCCGGAACGCATTCACGTGTCGCGCGAGAAGCCGGGCTCGAAGCACAACTGGGCGCGCGGCGTCGTGACCGACATCGCGTACATGGGCAGCTACTCGCTGTACCACGTGCGCTTGCCGAGCGGCAAGACGGTGGTGTCGAACCTGTCGAGCTCGCACCTGATGAACGACAACGCACCGGCGTGGAACGACGACGTGTTCGTGTCGTGGTCGCCGGCGAGCGGCGTCGTGCTGACGCAATGAGGACGCCACGATGAGAACCTCCGCTTCCACGCCGTCCGCGCCGGTGTCGACCGGCGCCGCGAGCGCCGGCACAGGTCGCGCGCGCCCGGGCCGTTTCGCGATGCTGTCGCGCTTCCTGCCGTCGGGCCGCAGCGTCGCGATCGGCGTGCCGTTCCTGTGGCTCGCGATCTTCTTCGCGCTGCCGTTCGTGCTGGTGCTGAAGATCAGCTTCGCCGACCAGATGCTCGGCATCCCGCCGTACACCGCACTTGCGCGGCTGGAGGCCGGCACGGTGCAGGTCGTGCTGTCGCTGAAGCATTACGCGCTGCTGCTGCAGGACGACCTGTACCTGAACACCTATGTCAGCTCGCTGAAGATGGCCGCGGCGTCGACGCTGATGTGCCTGCTGGCCGGCTACCCGATCGCGTACTTCATTGCGCGCTCGGCGCCGGCCCGCCGCAACCTGCTGATGATGGCCGTGATGCTGCCGTTCTGGACGTCGTTCCTGATCCGCGTCTATGCATGGGTCGGGATCATGAAGGACGACGGGCTGCTGAACCACGTGCTGGCTGGGCTCGGCGTGATCGCGACACCGCTGCGCCTGTATCACACCGACGCGGGCGTCTACATCGGGATGGTCTATTCGTACCTGCCGTTCATGGTGATGCCGCTGTACGCGCACCTCGTGAAGATGGACCTCACGCTGCTCGAGGCCGCGAACGATCTCGGCGCGACGCCGTGGTCCGCGTTCTGGCGCATTACGCTGCCGTTGTCGCGCAACGGCATCCTCGCGGGCAGCCTGCTCGTGTTCATCCCGGCGGTCGGCGAATACGTGATCCCCGAGCTGCTCGGCGGCGCGAACACGCTGATGCTCGGCCGCGTGATGTGGGATGAGTTCTTCAACAACATGGACTGGCCGATGGCGTCCGCGGTGACGGTGACGATGGTGCTGCTGCTGCTCGTGCCGATGGCGCTGCTCCATTACAGCCAGACCGAAGCGGAGGCCAAGCCATGAACCGCGCAAATCGCATCCTGTCCGCGTGCGTGCTGGGCGCGGGCTTCCTGTTCCTGTACATCCCGATCGTCAGCCTGGTCGTGTATTCGTTCAACGCATCGAAGCTGGTGACGGTGTGGTCGGGCTTCTCGCTGAAGTGGTACGGCGCGCTGCTGCACGACGACGAACTGCTCACGGCTGCGTGGCTGTCGCTGAAGATCGCGCTGCTGACGGCGACCGCGTCGGTCGCGATCGGCACCTGGGCCGGCTTCGTGCTCGCCCGCATGGGCCGCTTCCGCGGCTTCACGCTGTACGCCGCGATGATCAACGCGCCGCTGGTGATTCCGGAAGTGATCCAGGGCATCTCGCTGCTGCTGCTGTTCGTCGCGATGCAGCAGACCTTCGGCTGGCCGGCCGGGCGCGGCTGGCTGACGATCTGGATCGGTCACGTGATGCTGTGCCTGTCGTTCGTCGCGGTGATCGTGCAGTCGCGCGTGAAGGAGCTCGATCGTTCGATCGAGGAAGCCGCGCTCGATCTCGGCGCGCGGCCGTGGAGGGTGTTCTTCGTGATCACGCTGCCGCTCATCGCGCAGGCGCTGGTGTCCGGCTGGCTGCTCGCGTTCACGGTGTCGATCGACGACGTGATCCTGTCCGCGTTCCTGTCCGGCCCCGGGTCGACGACGCTGCCGCTCGTCGTGTTCTCGCGCGTGCGGATGGGGCTCAACCCGGAGATGAATGCGCTCGCCACGGTGTTCATCACCGTCGTGACGATCGGCGTCGTCGTCGTGAACCGCGCGATGCTGGCCCGCGAGCGGCGGCAGGCGCGCGACACGCGGATGTGGCACGCGGCATCCGCGTCCGAGGTATCCGGCACGCCCGCGTCGCCTTCCACCATGCCGCCCGCGCGCCCGCCGGTCGCGCCGCCGCTGCACGACCGTATCCCGCATCCCACGAAGTGACGAACGACAAGGAGACATTCCATGAAAAAGAAGATGCTCTGCGCGCTGATCGCCGGAGCGTTGCCGGGGCTGGCCGCGGCGAACTCGAGCGCCGACCAGATCCGGACGCTGCAGCAGCAGATCGCGGTGCTGCAGCGGCAGATGAGCGCGCTGCAATCGCAACTCGGCGCGAAGCCTTCGGCCGTACCGGCCGCGGCGAGCGCGTCGAACGCGGCGACCGGCGCGGCGGCTGACCCGTCCGCACCCGGCTACGGGCAGGCAGCGGCCGTGCTGACCAACGACGACGTGTCTGAAATCCGCCAGCAGGTCGCGAACCAGCAGTTGAAGGTCGATTCGTTGACCGATGCCGCGCGCACGGGCCCGATCGCGGGGCTGTCGGTGACGGGTTATCTCGATCCGACCTACCTGTACAACCGGGGTGCCGGCACGTCGTCGTTCCAGTTCGCGAACCACGAGAATGCGTACACCTACTACAACAGCACGTTCGGCGACGTGTTCCTCGACATCAAGAAGACCTTCGGGGTCGGCCCGACCGCGCCGTCCGCGGAAATCACGCTGATGCCGAACCGCGGCGCGGGCCTGTCGATGATGACGGGCAGCGGCTCGAGCGGGCTGAACATCATCAACACGGCCGTCCTGACCGTGCCGCTGTCGGGCACGACGGCGCTCACCGGCGGCCTCGTGACGGGCTTCGGCGGTTACGAGTACCAGCAGTCGAACATGATGCTGACGCTCACGCACAACCTGCTGTACGACTTCTCCGATCCGGGCTCGTCGATCGGCGCGGGTCTCAACTACCAGAGCCCGGACGGCCACTGGGCGTGGAAGTTCTTCGTCGGCAACGAGCAGTTCCGCAGCGCGGGCGCGGCCACGCAGACCGGCGTGAACGCGCTCGGCGACCCGATCACGACCAGCAACAAGGTGCCGACCTTCACCGCGCGGGTCGATTACCTGCACGGCAGCGCGCTCGACGTTGGCGGCTCGATCAGCATCGGCCGCCAGACGCTGCCGAGCGCGGTCGATCCGGCGACCGGCAACGTGCGCTACGGCGTCGGCGGCAACGCACCGAGCGCGTACGGCGCGTTCTTCTTCGGCGAAGCCGATGCGACCTACACGCTCGCCGATGCGCAGTACAACGCCGAGTTCGACTACGGCCAGCAGCAGCACGGCGCGTTCAACGGCGGGCTCGCGCAGTGGTTCGGGCTGTCGCTGCTCGCACACCGCAAGTTCAATGCGCCGGTGGTCGGCCGCATGGGCGCGACGCTGCGCTACGACCTGCTGGTGAACCGGAAGAACGGCGGCGGCGGGTCGTCGATCGGCCTGAACGGCAACGGGATGGATCCGTACAACGGCTTCGGCATCGATGCGGACTGTCTCGCCATGTCGAAGGCGAACGGCGGCGTCGGCTTCGAGTGCAAGGGCGCGACGCGGCAGGCCACCGCGTTCGACCTGCTGTTCTATCCGACCCAGCAAGTGACGGTGAAGGTCGAATACCGGCACGACTGGGCAAGCAACAAGGTGTTCCTGCGTCACGACGGGTCGTACGGGAAGTCGAACGACCTGCTCGCCACCCAACTCATCTACGCGTTCTGACGCGACGCCGTTCGCGAGTCTTGCACATGCTCAAGTTCGAAAACCAGCAACATGTTCAGTCCTACTATGCAGCAACGGCCAACAACCGCACGCGCCATCCGTCGCTCGACGGGGCCGTGACGGCCGACGTCTGCGTGATCGGCGGCGGGCTCACGGGCCTGTCCGCGGCGCTCGATCTCGCCGAGCGCGGCCATTCGGTCGTGCTCGTGGAGGCGTCGAAGATCGGCTGGGGCGCGAGCGGACGCAACGGCGGCCAGCTGATCGCCGGGTACGCGTGCGACATCGACACGTTCTCGGCTTACCTGCCGGAAGACGACGTGCGGCGCGTATGGGCGATGGGGCTGGAATCGGTCGAGATCGTCCGGCAGCGGGTCGAGCGGTACGGCATCGATTGCGACCTGACCTCCGGCTTCCTGACCGCCGCGAACAAGCCACGCCATCTCGATGCGCTGCGCGCGTGGCGCGATACCGCCGCGAGTCGCTTCGGCTATCGCGGCTACGAGGTCGTCGAGCGTGCCGACATGCAGCGCTTCGTCGCATCGGACCGTTACGTCGGCGGCCTCCGTTACGAAGGCAGCGGCCACCTGCATCCGCTGAACTACACGCTCGGCCTCGCGCGGGCGGCGCGCGAAGCCGGCGTGACGATCCACGAGGACACGCCCGCGCTCGCGCTCGATCGTGCCGCGCCGCATCACCGCGTCAGGTGCGCGCGCGGGCACGTGGATGCCCGTCATGTCGTGCTGGCCTGCAACGCGTACCTGGGGCAGCTGGCGCCGGCGCTCGCGCGCAAGATCATTCCGGTCGCGACGTACCTGATCGCGACGGAGCCGCTCGGCGACGCGCGCGCGGCCGAGACGATGCCGGCCGATGCGGCGATCTGCGATACCAATTCGGCGCTCGACTATTTCCGGCTGACGCGCGACCGCCGGCTGCTGTGGGGCGGCAAGGCCAGCAGCTCGACGAACGCGCCGCGCGACCTCGCGGCCGCGATGCGGCGCGACATGCTGAAGACGTTCCCGCAGCTGGCCGACGTGCGGATCGACTACGCGTGGGGCGGCCTGATCGACGCGACGATGAATCGCGCGCCGCATTTCGGCCGGCTCGAGCCGACCGTGTATTTCGCACAGGGCTTTTCCGGGCACGGCGTCAACGTGACGGGCCTCGCGGGGCGGCTGATCGCGGAAGCGATCGACGCGCAGGCCGCGCGCTTCGACCTGTTCGGCCGGATTCGCCATCGCGACTTTCCGGGCGGGCGCGCGCTGCGCACGCCGATGCTGGCGCTCGCGATGACCTGGCACCGGATGATGGACCTGCTTTGATCCGCGCGGGGCGGCTCGTCCGTCCGCGCGGCACCGAAACGTTTCGAATCACTCATGCCCTGGAGGCACTCATGACCAACATCACGAATCTCGTCGACCTGATGCGGGCACCGGCGAAGCTCACGCAGAGCCGCGTGCCGAGCGGGCTGCTGCTCGACGGCAATCCGCTGCAGACGCTGTCGCATCACTACATCAGCCCGTGCGGGCAGTTCAGCTGCGGGATCTGGGAATGCACGCCCGGCCGCTGGACGATCGAGTACGACGAGTCGGAGTATTGCGAGATGCTGAGCGGCGTCGCGATCGTGCGCGACGCGGACGGCCGCGAGCGCGTGTTGCGCGCGGGCGACCGCTTCGTGATTCCGCCGGGTTTTCGCGGCACGTGGGAAGTCGTCGAAAAGTGCCGCAAGATCTATGCGTCGCACGCACCGCAGGCCGGGCACCCGGACGCGTAACGCGCGGCCGGTTCAGCACAACCATCGAGATCAACGAGGAGCAACCCATGACCCAGGATTTGTGGCGTCTCAGCGCGGCCGAGATGGCCGAGCACGTCGCGCGTCGCGACGTGTCTGCCACCGAACTCACGCGCAGCTGCCTGCAGCGGCTTGAAGCGGTGAACCCCGTCATCAACGCGATCGTCGACGTGATGGCCGACAGCGCGTTGCAGGCCGCGTCCGATGCCGACGCTGCGATCGCGCGCGGCGCGCCGGTCGGCCCGCTGCACGGCGTGCCGGTGACCGTGAAGATCAACGTCGACACGGCCGGATGCGCGACGACCAACGGCGTGCGCGCGTTTTCGGACCTGATCGCGCACGAGGACAGCCCGGTGACCGCGAACCTGCGCAAGGCCGGCGCGATCGTGATCGGGCGCAGCAATGCGCCGGCATTTTCGTATCGCTGGTTCACCGACAACGACCTGCACGGCCGCACGTCGAATCCGTGGGATGCGTCGTTGACGCCGGGCGGTTCCAGCGGTGGCGCCGCCGCGGCCGTGGCCGCCGGCATCGGCGCGATCGCGCACGGCAACGACCTGGGCGGTTCGATCCGCTACCCGGCCTATGCGTGCGGCGTCGCCGGGCTGCGTCCCAGCACCGGGCGCGTGCCGGCGTACAACGCCACGCAGTCGAAGGACCGCACGCTTGCGGTGCAGCTCGCCTCCGTCCAGGGGCCGCTCGCGCGCACGGTCGGCGATCTGCGGCTCGCGCTCGGTGCGATGGCGGCAGGCGACCCGCGCGACGCATGGTGGATGCCGGTCGCGCCGACTGCGCACGAAGCCGCGTTCCCCGCGCGCGTGGCCGTGTGCCCGGCGCTGCCGGGCGTGCCGTCCGATCCGGTGGTGGTCGACGCGATCCGGCAGGCCGCGCACTGGCTCGAAGAAGCAGGCTGCATCGTCGAGGAAGCGGTGCCGCCGCGGATCGCCGAAGCGTGCGAACTGTGGCTGGACCTGGTGACCAACGAAGCGCGCGGCGGCCTCGGCGACGTGATCATGCAGCACGGCGACGCGGCGATCCGTACCGCGTTCGCGAGCCAGCGCCATCTCGCGAAGCCGCTGGACCTCGAGGGTTACATGAACGGCCTTGCGCGGCGCACGGCGTTGCTGCGCGACTGGCAGCAATTCTTCACGCGCTATCCGCTGCTGCTGATGCCGGTGTCGTGCGCGCAGCCGTTCGCGATCGACGCCGATCAGCACGGCGACGACGCGATGCGCGCGATCGTCGAGCGGCAGGGGCCGCTGCTCGCGACCGCACTGCTCGGGCTGCCGGGGCTGTCGGTGCCGACCGGTATCCGCGACGGCGTGCCGACCGGTGTGCAGCTCGTCGCCGGACGCTTCCAGGAAGCGCTGTGTCTCGCCGCAGGCGAAGCGATCGAGGCGCGTGCGGGCATCTTTACGCCGATCGATCCGGTCACCGGATCGTGATGCGCGACTTTTCACGAGGAAACGCATGAATCAATCGACATTCGAAGACTGGCAGGCCCGCGCGGCCGTGTTGCGGATCGACGGGCGCGCATTCATCGACGGCGAGGCGCGCCACGCGCAAACCGGCGCGACCTTCGCCAGCGTGAGCCCGATCGACGGTTGCGTGCTCGCGCACGTGGCCGATTGCGGCGCCGACGACGTCGACCTCGCGGTGGCGGCCGCGCGCCGCGCGTTCGACGCGCGGAGTTGGGCCGGCATGAACCCGCGCGCCCGCAAGGCGGTGCTGCAGCGCTGGGCTGCGCTGATGCGCGAGCATCTCGACGAGCTCGCGCTGCTCGAGACGCTCGACACCGGCAAGCCGATCGCCGATACCACGGCGATCGACGTGCCGGCCGCCGCGCATTGTGTCGACTGGTATGCGGAAGCGATCGACAAGGTCGGCGGCGAAGTCGCGCCGGTGGACCATCATCTGGTCGGGCTCGTCACGCGCGAGCCGATCGGCGTCGTTGCGGCCGTCGTCCCGTGGAATTTCCCGCTGCTGATGGCCGCGTGGAAATTCGCGCCGGCGCTCGCGGCCGGCAACAGCGTCGTGCTCAAGCCGTCCGAGAAATCGCCGCTCACCGCGATTCGCGTCGCGCAGCTCGCGTGCGATGCGGGCGTGCCGCCCGGCGTGTTCAGCGTCGTGCCGGGCGGTGGAGAGCCGGGCAGGGCGCTCGCGCTGCATCCCGACGTCGACTGCATCGCGTTTACGGGATCGACCCGCACGGGGCAGCAGATCATGGCGTGCGCCGCGCAGTCGAACCTGAAGCGCGTGTGGCTCGAGCTCGGCGGCAAGTCGCCGAACATCGTGCTGCGCGATTGCCCCGATCTCGACCGCGCCGCGCAGGCCGCCGCCGACGCGATCTTCTTCAACATGGGCGAAGTGTGCACGGCCGGGTCGCGCCTGCTCGTGCATCGCGACATCAAGGACGCATTCGTCGCGAAGCTGGTCGACGCGTCGCGGCGCTTCGCGCCCGGGCATCCGCTCGATCCGTCGGTGACGATGGGGGCGATCGTCGATCGCACGCAGCTCGATCGCGTGATGGGGTATATCGGCGCCGGGCGCGACGAGGGCAAACTCGTCACGGGCGGCGCGCGCGTGCGCGAGGAGACGGGCGGGTTCTATGTCGAGCCGACGGTGTTCGAGGTGAAGCCCGACGCGAAGATCGCGCGTGAAGAGATCTTCGGGCCGGTGCTGTCGGTGATCGTGTTCGACGAGGTCGACGAGGCCGTGCGGATCGCCAACGACACCGAGTATGGACTGGCCGCGGCCGTATGGTCGGCCGATCTCTCGACCGCGCATGCCGTTGCGCGGCGGCTGCGCGCGGGCACCGTGTGGGTCAACTGCTACGGCGACGGCAGCGACGACATGAACTTCCCGTTCGGCGGCTACAAGCTGTCGGGCAACGGCCGCGACAAGTCGCTGCATGCGCTCGACAAGTACACCGAGCTGAAGTCGACGGTCGTGCGGTTGTAGCGTGGGGCTGCGCGGCGCGCTTGCGGCGTGCCGCGCGCGGATCACCGCCGATCGTCGCCCGGTACGAACAGTCGCGGCTGCGCGGCATTCAGCGCGTCGTCCGCTTCCGGCTGCCACGGAAAGATCCCGTTGCGGTCGGGCCACAGCAGCTGGACGCACGGGAAGTCGTCGTTGCCGTAGAACCAGCGGTTCCAGCCGAGGTGGGCTTCGTAGTGCGCTTTCTCGACCGGCATGAGGAGCGCGTTCGCGTTCGCGTAGACGGATGCGGTGACTTCACCGACCGGAGGCGGCGTGCCGGCCGCGACCTTCCGGTAGACGTCCCACAGCACGTCGTGGACGATACGTGCCGGCAACGAGAACACGATGATTTCCGGAAAGCCGTGGTTGACCCACAACCCGGTCGTGAACGAGAACCCCGGTTCGTCCCCTTCCGCAAACACTTCCGTGCGGAACCACCCGTGCTGGCGAATCTGGTTCACGAATCGCTGCTCATCTTCCTCAAGCACCGAATCGGGCGCGTCGAGCGCAGTGGGGATATTGGATTGCGTGGTCATAGGAACTCCCTGGATCGGTGTCGGGCGACAGGAAGCCGGGCGATGGTGTCCGGCCGGCGGGGAAGCGATCGCGGCCGAATTCTCCGCCGATCGCTGCGCCGCCATGTTGCCACAGCGGTTCCGCCTACTGCTCCGCGCCTTCCGCGTCCGCCGTTTCACCGAGGAACCCGCCGCTCTGGTGCGTCCACAGCGCTGCATAGATGCCGCCGGCCTGCAGCAGCTGCTGGTGCGTACCTTCCTCGACGATGCGCCCTTCGTCGAGCACGATCAGCCGGTCCATCGCCGCGATGGTCGACAGCCGGTGCGCGATCGCGATCACCGTCTTGCCGCTCATCAGATCGTCGAGGCTGCGCTGGATCGCGACTTCGACCTCGGAGTCGAGCGCGCTGGTCGCTTCGTCGAGCACGAGGATCGGCGCGTCCTTGAGCATCACGCGCGCGATCGCGACGCGCTGCCGCTGGCCGCCCGACAGCTTCACGCCGCGCTCGCCGACCTCGACGTCGTAGCCGCTGCGGCCGTGGCGGTCGCGCAGCCGGTCGATGAACTCGGACGCTTCCGCGCGCACGGCCGCGTCGTGCATCTCGCGCTCGGTCGCGTCGGGGCGCCCGTACAGCAGGTTCTCGCGCATCGTCCGGTGCAGCAGCGACGTATCCTGCGTGACCATCCCGATCGCGCTGCGCAGGCTGTCCTGCGTCACGTGCGCGATGTCCTGCCCGTCGATCCGGATCGTGCCGCCGCCCACGTCGTAGAAGCGCAGCAGCAGGTTCACGAGCGTCGACTTGCCGGCGCCCGAGCGGCCGATCAGGCCGATCCGCTCGCCGGGCCGGATCGTCAGGTTCAGCCCGTCGAACACCGCGCGGTCGTTGTCCTCGTGCGCGAACTGCACGTTGTCGAACACGATCCCGCCGCGCTGCACCGCGAGCGGCTTCGCGTCGGGCGCGTCGACCACGCTCCGTACCTTCGTCAGCGTGTTGATGCCGTCCTGGATCGTGCCGACGTTCTCGAACAGCTCGGTCATCTCCCACATGATCCAGTGCGAATAGCTCGACAGGCGCAGCGCCATCGCGATCACCGCCGCGACGACGCCCGCGCTCACTTCGCCGTGCATCCACAGAACCAGTGCGAGGCCGGTCGAGCCGACCAGCAGCAGCGTCGACAGCAGGTGGTTGACGACCTCGAACGCGCTGACGAGCCGCATCTGCGCGTCGCCGGTCGCCTTGAACGCTTCCATCGCGCGGCGCGCGTGGTCGGCTTCGCGCCGCGTGTGCGAGAACAGCTTCACGGTCGTGATGTTCGAATACGCGTCGGTGATGCGGCCCGTCATCAGCGCGCGCGCATCGGCCTGCCGGCTGCCGACCGCACCCAGGCGCGGCACGAAGTATGCACACGCGGCGCCGTAGCCGAGCGCCCACAACACGAGCGGAATCATCAGCCGCCAGTCGAAGCTGGCCGCGAGCGCGAGGATGCCGATCAGGTACGCGGCGACGCCGATCACGACGTCGACCGACATGAACAGCGCGTCGCGCACCGCGAGCGCGGTCTGCATGATCTTGGTCGTCACGCGGCCCGCAAATTCGTTCGCGTAGAACGACAGGCTCTGGTCGAGCATCAGCCGGTGAAACAGCCAGCGCAGCCGCATCGGGAAGTTGATCGCGAGCACCTGGTGCTTGACCATCGTATGCAGCGCGATCAGCAGCGTACTGCCGGCGAGAATCGCCGCGAAACCGGCGAGCGTGCCGAAGTGCCGGCCGCCGAAATTGGCTGGCGTCGCGGACGCGAGCCAGTCGACCACGCGGCCCATCATCGCGAACAGCGCGGCTTCGTACGCGGCCAGCGCGGCCGACGTCAGCGCGATCAGCAGGACCCAGCTGCGCGCGCCTTTCGTGCACGCCCAGACGAACGAGAAGAACCCCCGCGGCGGCGTGGCGGGATCTTCGAGCGGGAAAGTCGGCAGGCGCCGTTCAAACCACGAAAACATTGAAACCTCTCCTTGATGCGGCCACGCCGACCGGCGCGGCCCGTAATGCCCGTTTCATGCGCGACGCCTTGCGTGGAGGCGCCGTGTTGCACACGTGTTCACTGCGCGCGGATCCACGCCTCGATCGGGCCGAGCGTGCCCGGTGCATACGCATGGCGCCCGAGCGCCGTGTACAGCCACTGCTTCCACGTCGGCCAGTCGGACTCGAGCTGGTAGTCGAACCAGCCGGCGCGCAGCAGCCCATGCGTCGCAGCGGGCACGACCACCACGCGCCGGTCGGGCCGGTTCGCGAACGCATGCGTATAAGCGTTCGCCTCGTCGACCGGATCGACATTGCGGTCCAGCGCGCCCCACACGGCCAGCACGGGCCCCTGCATCGTCGCGAGCGCCTGTGACGCGTCTTCCAGGTAGTTGCGCGCGATGAAGCCGAAGCGGCGCGGCTCGATGTCGGGGCGGCGGCGCGGATCGGCCGGCACGTCCGCCTGGCCGAAGACCGCGTCGTTGTCGCGTCGCTCGGCGGCCAGTGTCGCATCGATTCGATCCGGCTGCAGGCCGGTTGCCTGGAGCTGCTGTCGCGTCAGGTAAGTGCCTTGCCGGCGCCAGCTGACGGCGCCGCCGACGATCACCGAAAACGCGGGCCGCACCGCATTCGCGACGCGCGGAATGACCCAGCCGCCTTGCGAGAAGCCGAGCAGGCCGATCTTGGGCGCGGGACCGACGGCGGCGCGCACGCGCGCCATCGCGGCGATCGTTTCGTTCGCGCGGCCCTGCATCGATTGCGTGAGCCAGTCGCCGCTGCTGCGGCCGGTACCTTGCTTGTCCCACGCGAACACGCCGATGCCGGCGTCGAGCAGGCTGTTGACGAGCGGCAGCATCGCGTCGTCCGCGAAGCGCGTGCGCGGCCCGTCGCCGTGGACGAGCAGCACGATCGGCGCATCGGGCGCGTGGGCCGGCAGCGCGAGCGTGCCGACGAGGGCGGCGTCGCCGGCGCGGAACGCGAGCGTCGAAACCTCCGCGCCCTTCAGCTCGAAGTCGGACAGGCCGCGCAACGCGATTGCGCCGACCGCTGCGAGCAGGAGCAGGACGAGCGCGATGCCGGCAATGACGGTTCGTTTCAAGAGGCCCTCGGAGCGGTGGTGTGAGCGGAGGTCGCAGGCGGCACGTACACGATGCCTTGACGCCTGCGGGACGTCGCCACGATAATAGATCGACTAATCAGTCTAATAAAGATTTGAGCCAACGTCGAGCACGGAGTTCCTGTTGAGAAAGATCGACCCTGAAAGAGTGGAAGCGAAGCGGCGCCAGATCCTGGACGCCGCGATCGACTGTTTTGCGCGCGACGGCTTCCATGCGACGTCCACGGCCGCGATCTGCAAGGCGGTCGGCATGAGCCCCGGCAACCTGTTCCACTATTTCCCGACGAAGGCGGCGATCATCGAGGCGGTCGCGCAGGAGGACCAGCGCGAGATGGCCGAACTGTTCGCGCGGCATGCGGACGTCGACGATGCGCTGACCGCGATCGAGGACATCGCGCTGACGTTGATGGAACTGTCGAGCGATCCCGTCTATGCGCGCATCAGCGTGGAGACCGCGGCGGAGGCGACGCGTAATCCGGACGTCGCGGCGCTGTTCGCGGCGAACGAGGCGCAGGTGAAAGGGCGGATGGTCGCGCTGATCAAGCGCGGCGTCGCGCAGGGGAAGATCGATGGCAGCCTGAAGCCCGATCTCGTTGCGACCTGGCTGCTCGCGCTCGCGGAAGGCGCGGTCGGGCGCGTCGTGTTCGAGCCGGGGTTCAAGCCGCGCGCACACCAGGCGATGCTGCGGACGATCATTCAGCGGATGTTGAAGCCGCAGTAAGTGTGGCGGCGCCGGTTTGACGCACGCCGGGTTCGGGCGCTAGCCGAACCGGGCGCGCGCATCGTGCCCTCAAAAAAATCCTTGACTGTCTATCTATGAGTAGATAAAGTTCGCTCCATGGAAACGAAACCGACCGTCCGCGAACAGATTCTCGACCACGCGATCACGCTGATGATGCTGCGCGGTTACAACGGCTTCAGCTATCGAGACCTGTCCGATCTGGTGGGCGTGAAGACGTCGAGCATCCACTACTACTTCCCGTCGAAGGACGATCTCGTGCTGGAAGCGGTGTCGGTCTACAGCGACGACGTCCTCTCGGCGATGCGGGCGATCGATCCGGCGCTGCCGGCCGACGTGAAGCTGAGGCTGTACACGAAGATGTTCGGCCGCACGCTCGGCGACGGCAACATGATCTGCCTGTGCGGGATGCTCGCGGCCGATATCGAATCGTTGCCGGAGAACGTGCGGCAGGCCGTGCAGGCGTTCTTCAAGGCCAACGAGAGCTGGCTCGCGGAATTGCTGGCGCAGGGCGCGAAGGAAGGCACGCTGCAGTTCAGCGGCCAGCCCGAAACGGCCGCGCGCACGTTGTATGCGGCGTTCCAGGGTAGCGTGCTGGCCAGCCGGCTGTTTCACACGCGGGCGCGTCTCGAGGATGTCGAGGCGGTCTGGAAAACGCGGCCCTGACGGGCGGCGCAAGCGGTCAGGCGGTTCGCCGCCTTTTTATTGGATCTGGTTATCTATCTGATAATAGATAGATGGCTTGGGCAGGTGGATCAACCACCTGCATTTTTGGGGATGTTTATCTATCTATGAGTAGATAAACAAGCGCGAAACCGGCTGCCGAGCAGCCGGCACGCGGCCCCGGGTTGGAAGGCTGTTTCACTCACTGATTGAAAAGGAGTTGGTCATGTCGATCGAAAAAGTGCTGTACCGCGCCCATGCAAAAGCCACCGGCGGCCGTGACGGCCGCGCCACGGTACCCGAGAGCAACCTCGACCTGAAGCTGGCCACGCCGCGCGAGCTCGGCGGCGCGGGCGGCGCAGGCGCGAACCCCGAGCAGCTGTTCGCCGCCGGCTACAGCGCGTGCTTCATCGGCGCGATGAAGTTCGTCGCGGCCCGCGACAAGATCGCGATGCCCGCGGACGCCTCGATCGAAGGCAGCGTCGGCATCGGCGCGATCCCGAACGGCTTCGGCATCGAAGTCGAACTGAAGATCTCGCTGCCGGGCCTCGATCGCGATACCGCGCAGACGCTGATCGATCGCGCGCACCTTGTGTGCCCGTACTCGAACGCGACGCGCGGCAACATCGACGTCACGCTCACGCTCGTCTGATCGTACGCATTGCGAATCATCTACCGCCACATTGTCATTCACAGATTGAGCCAAGGAGTTACACCATGAAGATCGTCAAGCCGCTGCTGATCGCTGCCGCCGTCGCCGCCGCACTGTCCGCCACGACCACCGCGTTCGCTGCGAGCGCCGGCGCCGAAGCCGTCCGGCCCGATGCGACGACGAGCGCCTTCCTCGCCGCGCTGAACGGCCAGAAAGGCCCGGGCCTCGAAACGCTGAGCCCCGCGAAGGCGCGCCAGGTGCTGGTCGATGCGCAGAACGGCGCGAAGGTCGACCTGTCGGGCATCGACGTGTCGAACCGCACGATCGAACAGGACGGCTTGTCCGTGCCGGTCACGATCGTCCGCCCACAAGGCGCGACGGGCACGCCGCCGGTGTTCATGTTCATTCACGGCGGCGGCTGGGTGCTCGGCGATTTCCCGACGCACGAACGCCTCGTGCGCGACCTCGTCGTGCAATCGGGGGCTGTCGCGGTGTTCGTGAACTACACGCCGTCGCCGGAAGCGCATTACCCGGTCGCGATCAACCAGGCGTATGCGGCGACGAAGTGGGTGGCCGCGCACGGCGCGGAGATCGGCGTCGACGGCAGCCGCCTCGCGGTGGTCGGCAACAGCGTCGGCGGGAACATGGCGGCCGTGGTGGCGCTGATGGCGAAGGACAAGGGTGGCCCCGCGATCCGCTTCCAGGGGCTGATGTGGCCGGTGACCGACCACAACTTCAACACGGGCTCGTACAACGCGTATCAGCAGGGTCACTTCCTGACGCGGCCGATGATGAAGTGGTTCTGGGATGCCTATACGAAGAACGAAGCGCAACGCAACGAGATCTACGCGTCGCCGCTCCGTGCGAGCACCGCGCAGTTGAAGGGCCTGCCGCCCGCGCTGATCCAGGTCGCGCAGTTCGACGTGCTGCGCGACGAAGGCGAAGCGTACGGCCGCAAGCTCGACGCGGCCGGTGTCGACGCGACGACCACGCGCTACGACGGCACCATCCATGATTTTGGCCTGCTGAACGCACTGGCCACGGATGCTCCGACGAAGGCCGCGATGAAGGCGATGGCGAACGAGATCGCGACGCGGTTGAAGTAACGCGACGGGTTCGCACTCGCGCGGCCCTTGAAATGGCGGCCGCGCGAGTGCCGATGACGACCGACGAGGCGGGCGCATGCCCGCCTTCATTGCATGCGGGGGGAGCCGGGCGAATGTGCCGGCTTGCACCCCGCTCCCCGCTCCCCGCACCCCGCACCCCGCACCCCGCACGAGCACACCGCGACATCAGCGCTTTTCCGTCGTTGTTCAGCAGCACGATTTCTTTCTCGATCCGCGCCGCATCGCCGGCTTCGCGCGGTGCTTCACGTCGCGGCTCTGCCCGTACGCGTCGTCGGCCGCAGCGCCCGCGCCGGACGCATTGTTGGTACGATCGCGCGTATCGTCCACGCCGGCACCTCAACCCGCCGGCCACCGGTCGCACGGCTGCGCGGCCACGTTCGGGAGAAACGGTTCATGCTGCAGGCGTTCGCGGTCTTGCTGACCTTCCAGTGTCTCGGGGAAGGCGTGTCCTATTTGTTCGGCCTGCCGGTGCCGGGCCCCGTGATCGGCATGCTGCTGCTGTTCGGCTTCGTGATGCTGCGGCCGCGGGTGGCCGACGCGATCGAGCCGACCGCGCTCGAGCTGCTGCGCCACCTGTCGCTGCTGTTCGTGCCGGCCGGCGTCGGCATCATGGTGTCGGCCGACCGCGTGCGCGGCGATGCGGTCGCGGTCGTCGTCGCGCTGGCCGTCAGCACCACGCTCGCGATTGCCGTGACGGCCCTCGTCACGCGTGCGCTGCTGCGACGTCAGCGGCGCACGGGCGGCACCGCGGAGGGCGCGCAATGACGGCCTTCCCGAAACTCGGCGCGATCTGGGTCTATCTCGCCGCGACCCCGTTGCTGGGCCTGACCATCACGCTGATCGCGTATCTGTTCGCGCAAGCCGTTTATGCGCGGGCGCGCTTCAACCCGCTCGCGAACCCGGTGCTGATCGCGGTCGCGCTGATCGTCGTGCTGCTGACGATCACGCATACGCCGTATCCGACGTATTTCGAAGGCGCGCAGTTCGTCCACTTCCTGCTCGGCCCCGCGACCGTCGCGCTCGCGCTGCCGCTGTACCGCCAGTGGTCGAAGCTGCGCCGCGCCGCGGTGCCGCTGCTGGTTGGCCTGCTCGCGGGTTCGTTGACCGCGATCGTGTCGGCGGTCGGCATCGCGGCGCTGTTCGGCGCGTCGCATCAGACGATCGCATCGCTCGCGCCGAAATCGGCGACGACGCCGATCGCGATGGCCGTCGCCGCGGAAATCGGCGGAATTCCGTCGCTCACCGCCGTGCTCGTGATCTCGACCGGGATCTTCGGGGCCGTGTGCGCGCGCGGGATCCTCAACGCACTGCGCGTCGACGAGCCGGCCGTGCGCGGATTCGCGCTCGGCGTCGCGTCGCACGGGATCGGCACCGCGCGTGCGTTCCAGGTCAGCGAGGAGGCCGGCGCGTTCGCCGGGCTCGGGATGGGGCTGAACGGCGTGCTGACGGCCTTCGTCGTGCCGATCCTGCTGCCGGTGCTGTCGCGCTGGATCTGAGCGCCGGCCGGGCCAGGCCGGGTTATCGGTTTCCCTGATGGCGCACGCGCGGTGCCGGAACGGCGGCGCACGCGGCGCGCATGTATCGTGGCCGTTATCGGGAGAATTCAGGAACGCACACGGACAAGTGCATACTGATCGGCTAACGTTGCATCGGCTCCGATGTCGCAAGCGGTCGCGTGCGCGCCGGTGTCTGACCCACAACCAACAATCGACAAGGAGATCCGGCCATGAAGAAGTCTCGCGTGGTTTCGGTGGCAGTAGCAGTAACGGCGTCGTTCGGTCTGCTGTTGACCGCGGCGCCGGCGGCATACGCGCAGGATCAGGCGTCCGCGCCGACGCAGAAGCAGGTCGACAAGGCGCAGAAGAAGGCGGCCCGCAAGGCTGCCCGGGCACGGCACGCGTCGGACCTGAAGGCGATCGGCACGGGTAGCGGCTACCGGCTGACGAACGACCAGAGCAACTATCCGCAGAACGCCGCGCAGAAGGCGCCCGCGACGAAGGCGGCGCCGGCCGCGCCGGCGTCGGGCCAGTAACGGCCGGGTTCGGGCCCGGGCACAGCGCAAACGGCGCCGGATCGACCGGCGCCGTTTGCGCGTGTGCGGGGCTGCCCGAACGGTCGGGCAGCCGCGTTACGACGCGAGCTTGCTCGCGATTTCCGCGACGTGCTTGCCCTGGTAGCGCGCGATGTCGAGCTCGTTCGCGCTCGGCTGGCGGCTGCCGTCCGCGCCCGCGAGCGTGCTCGCGCCGTACGGCGAGCCGCCGGTGATTTCGTTCATGTTGACGAGGCCGCTGCACGCATACGGCACGCCCACGATCACCATCCCGTGGTGCAGCAGCGTCGTGTGGAACGACGTGATCGTCGTTTCCTGGCCGCCGTGCTGCGTGCCGGTCGACGCGAACACGCTGCCGACCTTGCCGACGAGCGCGCCCTTCATCCACAGGCCGCCGGTCTGGTCGAGGAACGTGCGCATCTGGCCGGCCATGTTGCCGAAGCGGGTCGGCGTGCCGAAGATGATCGCATCGTAGTCTGCGAGTTCGTCCACCGTCGCGACCGGTGCAGCCTGGTCGACCTTCACGCCGATTGCCCGGGCCTGGTCGGCGGGGATCGTTTCCGGCACGCGCTTGAGCGTGACCTCGACGCCCGCCACCGATTTCGCGCCTTCCGCGATGTGCTGCGCCATCGTTTCGACGTGCCCGTAGGACGAGTAGTAAAGAACGAGTACCTTGGCCATCTTGCGAATCTCCGATTAAAAGGGCCCCGCGTTCAGCGGGGCCCGGTTTCCCGAACGGGCTTTATGCCCACTCGGCGGTTACTTCGACCGGACGCAGGTCGAATACCAGCACTTCGGCATCCTTCCCGTCGGCGAACGTCAGCACCTGTTCGTCGCGGACACGCGCGCCGTCGCCTTCGCCGAGCGTCACGCCGTTGACCGTCACGCTGCCGCGTGCCACGTGCACGTACGCAAAGCGGTTCGGCGCCAGTTCCAGCGTTGCGCGTTCATCGCCGTCGAACAAGCCCGCATAGATCCGCGTGTCCTGCCGGATCTGCAGCGAACCGGCGTCGCCGGTCGGCGATACGACGAGCGCGAGCTTGCCGCGCTTGTCGCCGGCCGTGACATTCGTCTGCTGATAGCGCGGCTCCGCACCTTTTTCAGCCGGCCCGACCCAGATCTGCAGGAAGTGAACCGGCACTTCCTTCGAGTGGTTGAACTCGCTGTGGCGCACACCGGTGCCGGCGCTCATCAACTGCACGTCGCCCGGCACGATCACCGACCCGGTACCCATCGAGTCCTTGTGTTCCAGCGAGCCCTCGAGCACGTACGACAGGATTTCCATGTCGCGGTGCGGGTGCGTGCCGAAGCCGCCGCCCTGCGCGACGCGGTCGTCGTTGATCACCAGCAGGTCGGAGAAGCCGACTTGCTTCGGATCGTAGTAGTTCGCGAACGAAAACGTATGACGGGAGCTGAGCCAGCCATGCTCCGCACGGCCACGTTGGTTTGCTGCACGGATTTCGATCATGATTTTTATCCTTCAAGACGCCGAACCTCGGAAGTGGGCGCGGCTGTTCGTTGAGAAGCATCTTAGGTCAATCGATTTGACAAATAAATGACTGAGGAGATAATGACTGTCGCTATGGAGTGGACAATATGGAACTCAACGATCTGAGGATCTTCGTCGCGACGGTCGATGCCGGCAGCTTCACGGCGGCGGCCGATCAACTGATGCTGTCCAAGCAGTTCGTCAGCCGGCGCACGATGGCGCTGGAGGCGTCGCTCGGCGTGCGGCTGTTGCATCGGAACACGCGCAACCTCGCGGTGACCGAATCGGGGCAGGAGTTTTATGCGCGCGCGCAGCGGATCCTCGCGGAGATCGCCGACGCCGAGCAGGCGATGTCGGTGCGCAGCACCGAGCTGCACGGATCGCTGAAGATCAGCGCGCCGCTGTCGTTCGGGATCACGCACGTGTCGCCGCTGATCGCCGAATTCCTGTCCGCGCACCCGGCCGTGCGGCTAAACCTCGACCTGACCGACCGGCGCGTCGACGTGATCGGCGAGGGCTTCGATCTGGTGCTGCGGATCGGCTCGCTCGAGGATTCGACGCTGATCGCGCGCTCGCTCGGCGCGTGGCGGATGATCGCGTGTGCGAGCCCTGCCTATCTGAAGCGGCAGGGCACGCCGGCGACGCCGGCCGATCTCGCCGGCCATACGTGCTTGCTGTACGGGCGCGAGCGGCGGGTTGGCTGGGAATTCCGCATCGACGGCGCGGCGCGCACGTTCGACGTGCAGGGGCCGCTCGTCGCGAACAACGGCGAAGTGGTGCGCGACGCGGCGATCGCAGGGCTCGGCATCGCGCTGCTACCGCACTTCATCGTCGGTGCGGCGCTCGACAGCGGTGCGCTCCTGCCAGTGCTCGACGCGTATGCGCCGTCGCCGATCACGCTCAATGCGGTGTTCCCGCAGCATCGGGAAGGGTTCGTCACGCTGCGCACGTTCATCGCGTTTCTCGCGGAACGGCTCGGGGAGGCTGCGCCGGCGGCGAAGGGCGGAGCCGGCCGGGCGCGGTAACGGGCGGGTTTGCGGGGAATGGAGGCGTTATTCTCCGCGAAAATTGCGGAGAATATTGAGCCATGCGGTGAATGGGTGAGATAATCTCCGCATCATGAGCGGAGATTACACCTACATCTGGGAGTCGGCCGACTGGCCTGCGTGGCGCTTCGACCTCCCGGCACTGGCGACGCCACTCGCCGACGTCAGTCGTGCGCAAGGCATGCTGGCCGGGCGGCTGGCGGATGTCGGCCTGGCGCTGCGCGACGAGGCCAGCCTCGCCGCGCTGACGGAGGACGTCGTCAAGACCAGCGCCATCGAGGGCGAAAGCCTGAACGTGGCATCGGTTCGGTCGTCGATTGCGCGCCGGCTCGGCGTCGACATCGGGGCGCTGGCGCCGGTCGATCGCCATGTCGAGGGCGTGGTCGACATGGTGCTGGACGCAACGACCCACGCGGCGGCGCCGGTCACGGACGCCCGTCTGTTCGGGTGGCATGCGGCGCTGTTCCCGACCGGCTACTCGGGGATGTCGCGCATCACGGTCGGTGCGTGGCGGACGGATGCAAGCGGGCCGATGCAGGTCGTGTCCGGGCCGATCGGCCGGCAGCGCGTGCATTTCGAAGCGCCTCCCGCCGCGCGCCTGACTGGCGAGATCGCGCGCTTTCTCACGTGGCTCAATGCCGCGCCGGTCGAGCCCTTGCTGATCCGGGCCGGCCTGGCCCACCTGTGGTTCGTCACGCTCCATCCGTTCGACGACGGCAACGGCCGGATCGCGCGCGCGCTCGGCGATCTGGTCCTGGCGCGCGCCGACCGGAGTCCGCAACGCTTCTACAGCCTGTCGGCGCAAATCCAGCGTGAGCGCAACGCGTATTACGACGTGCTCGAGTGTACGCAGCGCGGCACGCTCGACGTCACGGAATGGCTCGCGTGGTTCCTGACCGCGCTCGGCAGGGCCATCGATCATGCGCACACGACGCTCGATGCGGTGCTGGTCAAGGCGCGCTTCTGGCAGCGCAGTGCCGGCTTCGCGATGAACGAACGTCAGGTCAAGGTCATGAATCGCCTGCTCGACGGCTTCGAGGGGAAGTTGACGACCACCAAGTGGGCGGCGCTCGCGAAGTGCTCGCAAGACACGGCGCTGCGGGACATCACGGAGCTCGTCGAGCGCGGCGTGCTGCGCCGCTCGTCGTCCGGCGGCCGCAGCACGAGTTACGAGCTGGCGCCGTTCGACGGCTGACGCCGGCGCATGTCGTGACCGGCGAGCGTCGATCGTGACGGCGCGGGGTCGCGTGGCCGCTCCGATCATTTTCGCAATGACCGGGCAGCAGGCCGCTGGCCCAAGCGATTGCACGCGTCTGGCACTATCCCGAGCCTTTTTGTCTTCGAATACTGGATTCCACGCCGGGTGTCGTACAGGCGACATCCGCCGCCCCGCGTACGACCCTGTCGCACGAACCCGCTTTCGAGGAGACATGCATGCTCAGGTATCTGATCGGCATCGGTATTCCGTATCTCGGCGTGATGGGCCTGCTGCCCTGGGTGGCCGCGCAGGACCGCTACGTGCTGGGCGTGCCGTTCATCTTCATGTGGATCTTCGCGTGGTTCGTGCTGACCTCCGGCTGCCTGTTCGCATGCTGGATACTGTACGACCGCCACGCGAGCGGCGCCGCCTAGCGCACGCATCCGCTGCTCGCTGCCCGCCGGCCGCCCGCACGCTTTCCGGCGAACCCTACGCTTTCCGTTCTTTCGCAGAGGTGCGCATGTCAACGGTCGTCTTCGCCGCGCTGATCGCGCTGTCGCTCTATCTCGCCATCCGATCCGGCCGTGGCCGCGGCAAGCAGAGCGTGCATGACTTCTTCGTCGCGTCGCGCCAGTTCGGCACGGCGCTCGTGTTCTTCCTGACCGCCGGCGAGATCTACAGCATCGGTACGATGGTCGGCTTCCCCGGCGGTATCTACGCGAAGGGTCCGACCTATGGCGTGTGGTTCCTCGGCTATATCCTGCTCGCCTACCCGATCGGCTATTTCGTCGGCCCGAAGATCTGGGAGGCCGGCAAGCGTCACAACGCGATCACGCTGCCCGACCTGTTCAAGGGTCACTACCGCAGCCGCGGGCTCGAGCTGGTCGTTGCGTGCGCATCGATCCTGTTCCTGATCCCGTGGGGGCAGCTGCAGTTCACCGGGCTCGTCGCGGCGCTGAAAGGGCTCGGCTGGCATGTCGAGCCGCTGTACCTGATCCTCGTGTGCGCGGCGCTCGCGTTCACCTATATCGCGATCTCCGGCGTGCGCGCGTCGGCGTACATCGCGATCCTGAAGGACATCCTGATGCTGCTCGCGATCGTCGTGACGGGCGTGGCCGTCGCGTGGCAGGTCGGCGGCGTGCATCCGGTGTTCGACGCCGCGAGCCGGCAGGTCAGCAACACGATGAGCGGATCGCAGCTGCGCTTCTCGATGAGCACGATGCTGTTCCAGTCGCTGGGCTTCTACCTGATGCCGTTCGCCGCGCAGAATTTCTTCACCGCGCGCGGGCCGAACGCGATTCGCCGCACGCAGGTCGTGATGCCGCTGTACATGCTGATGTATCCGTTCCTCGTGATCGCGTCGTACTACGCGATCACCGCGAACCTGACGCTCGCGTCGCCGAACGATGCGTTCTTCGCCGCCGTCACGCACCTGCTGCCCAGCTGGCTGATCGGCCTCGTCGCGGCCGGCGCCGCGCTGTCGGGGCTGCTCGTGCTGGCCGGCATCTGCCTCGCGATCGGGCCGATCGTCACGCGCAACCTGATGCCGAACCTGCCCGAGTCGCGCCAGAAGCGTGCGGCGAAATACGTGATCGTCGGCTACCTGTTGCTGTCGATCGCGACCACGTTGCTGACGCCGAACCTGATGCTTACGCTGATCAACACCACGTACTACGGTGTCACGCAGTTCCTGCCGGGCGTGCTGATCCTGCTTGCGGGGCGCCAGGTGCGGCCCGTCGCGGTCGGGGCCGGGATGATCTGCGGCCAGGTGCTCGCGATGATCTTCTACGTGTTCCATGTCGACTTCGGCGGCATCAACCTCGGCCTCGTGTGCCTCGTCGTCAACGTGGTCGTCGTCGCGGCCGTGCATGTGATGCTGCACGGTCGTCCAGTGAAGCAATACGCCGTATCCTGAACCAGCGGCGTTCCGCCGCAAGGAGAACCGCATCCCATGCAAGCATCCGCAATCCCGGCCGCATCCGTGACGGTGTTCACGGCGCGCCGCATCCTGACGATGAACCCGGCGCAGCCGTCGGCCACGCACGTCGCCGTGCGCGATGGCCGCATCCTCGCGGTCGGCGACGCCGCCGACGCGGCCGCATGGCAGGCACGGTTCGGCGCGTGTACGACCGACGACACGCTGCGCGACAAGGTGCTGATGCCGGGGCTCGTCGAAGGGCATTGCCACCTGATGGAAGGTGCGATGTGGGACGCCGTGTACGTCGGCTACTACGATCGTCGGGGCCCCGACGGCACGCTGTGGCCGGGGCTGCGCTCGCTCGACGCGGTGCTCGAACGGCTCGCCGACGCCGAGCGCGCGATGACCGACGACGGGCCGCTGCTCGCGTGGGGCTTCGATCCGATCTTCTTCGGCACGGCGCGGCTGACGACGCGCGAGCTCGATCGCGTGTCGGCGCAGCGGCCGATCGCGATCCTGCATGCGAGCGTGCACCTGATGAACGTGAACGGCGCGATGCTCGCGCGCGCGGGCATCGACGAGGACACCGACATCGACGGCGTGACGCGCGACGCCGACCGCCGGCCGACCGGCGAGCTGCAGGAGTTCGCGGCGATGCTGCCGGTCTATCAGACGATCGGCGGCAAGCTGGCGATTTCCGCGAGCGAGAAGCCGCACGCGATCTGGAACTTCGGGCGCGTCGCGCAGCTCGCGGGCGTGACGACGGCCACCGATCTCGTCAACGACCTGTCGGCCGACGGTAACCGCACGCTGCATGAAGTCACCGCCGATCCGGACTACCCGGTGCGGATCGTGCCGGCGTTCGCGCCGCAGCGCAATCCGGCCCGCTCGGCCGACGGCGTGCTCGCGGAGATCGAGCGCAATACCGACAAGCTGCATTTCGGGCCGGTGAAGTTCATCGTCGACGGCTCGATCCAGGGCTTCACCGCGCGCGTGCGCTGGCCCGGTTACGCGGGCGGGCAGCCGAACGGGCTGTGGCTGATTCCGCCCGCGCAGCTCGTCGACGTGTTCGAGCCGTTCCATCGCGCGGGGCTGCAACTGCATGTGCATACCAACGGCGACGAAGCGACCGACGTCGTGCTCGATGCGATGACGACGCTGCTCGCGCGCCACCCGCGCCCCGATCATCGCCATACGCTGCAGCATTGCCAGATGGCGGACGCCGCGCAGTTGAAGCGCGTTCGCGCGCTCGGGATGTGCGTGAACTTCTTTGCGAATCATCTGTACTACTGGGGCGATGCGCATTACAGCCAGACCATCGGCCCCGATCGCGCGAACCGGATGGATGCGGCCGGCTCCGCGCAGCGGCTCGGCATTCCGTTCGCGCTGCATTCGGATGCGCCGATCACGCCGCTGAATCCGCTGTTTACCGCATGGTGCGCGGTGCAGCGCGAGACGGCATCCGGGCGCGTGCTCGGCGAAGGCGAGCGGCTGGCGGTCGACGATGCGCTGTATGCGATCACGCTCGGCGCGGCCTATACGTTGCGGATGGATCATCTCGTTGGCAGCATCGAGATCGGCAAGTTCGCGGATTTTGCGGTGCTCGACGACGATCCGTCGGTGTGCGCGCCCGCGCGCCTGAAGGAACTCGCCGTGTGGGGCACCGTGCTGGGCGGGTGCGTGTTCCGGTCGCCGCGATGAGCATGCCGGTTGCGCCCGCCGAGGCCGCGCGTGCGCCGATCGACCTCGCGGTGATCGGCGGCTATCTCGGCGCAGGCAAGACGACGGTCGTCAACGCGATCCTGCAGGCACCGCATGGCCGGCGCATCGCGGTGCTCGTCAACGATTTCGGCGCGGTGAACATCGATGCGCGGCTCGTGCGTGCGCGTGGCGACGACGTGATCGAGCT
Organism: Burkholderia aenigmatica; assembly: GCF_902499175.1. Lineage (GTDB taxonomy): Bacteria > Pseudomonadota > Gammaproteobacteria > Burkholderiales > Burkholderiaceae > Burkholderia > Burkholderia aenigmatica. The sequence goes on along the minus strand of NZ_CABVQC010000001.1, from coordinate 312,085 downwards.
CGACAACGGCTGCATCTGCTGCACGATCGGCGGCGCGCTTGTCGATGCACTGACGCGCGTCGCGACACGCGACGTACGGCCCGAACTGCTGCTCGTCGAAGCGAGCGGGGTGGCCGATCCCGCGAAGATCGCACAGATCGGACTGCTGAACGGTGCATTCCGGCTGACGTCGGTGCTCGTTGTCGCCGATGCGATTGCGTGGCGCGACACGCTCGCCGATCCGCTCGTCGGTGCGATGGCGCAGCGCCAGCTCGATGGCGCGGGTGCGATCGTCGTGACCAAGCTCGACCGCGTGGCGCCCGCACAGCGCGACGCGGTGCTCGACGACGTGCGCGCGTGCGCTCCGACCGATATCGTCGTTGCCGCGCGGCATGGCGAGATTCCGCTCGCGCTGCTGTTCGACGCAGCCGTGCCCGATCGCATGAGCGTGCCGGACATCGCGCGTGCGCACCGGCCGATCGGACATGACGCGATGCCGGCGTTCGCGAGCGTCACCGTCGCCGCGCCGGATGTGCTCGACAAGGCGCGGCTGCGCGCGTGGCTGAAGGCGTTGCCGCGCACGATCCTGCGCGCGAAGGGCATCGTGCGGGTGACCGATGCGAAAGGGGCGGTCGCCACGCGCGTCTGCCAGGTCGCGGCGCGGCGCATCCGCTTTTCGTCGATGGAGGACGAAGGGCTGGCTCCGCTCGACGGGGACGGTGTGATGGTCTTCATCGGCATCATCGACGCGGCTGCGCAGGCCGTGTTGCGCGACGGCATCGTGCAGTGCAGCGCAATTGCCGAAACGGTTGCGCCGACATGCTTCCAGTCAACCAAGTAAGGCATCCGTAATAAGCGATGCCGAGTGATGGAAGGCGTGAATCCGCCTTCAATCTGCGTAACAATTTTCCCAGTGGGTCTTCGCAGGGCTTTGTGGTATACGTCTGAGCTTATCGCGGCACGTTGCGGTGGGCACGGGCATCGACCGGCCCTACTTTTGATGACGCACGTCAGGCGTACGAAGGGCCCGCGGCACTTCGCGCCCGGATAAGGGATAAGAACAATGGAGAACACAGCACAAGCCCTGAGAGACCTTGCGCTGGGCCCGCAGCACAACCGGCAAGTGCAGATCAGCTTTCCGGACGATAACGCGCCTTACAGAATCCTTCTGCCGAACGCATTCGATGGGGTTGAATCCTTATCGAAGGATTTCGCTTACACGATCGAAATCCTGTCGGACAACGACCATCTCGAATCGAAGGATTTCATCGGCAAGCGCGTGACGGTGAGCCTGTTGCGCGGCGACGGCACGCAACGATATTTCAATGGGCATATCTTCGCGTTCCGGCACGTTCGCACGGACGGCGGCTGGGTGTTCTACGAGCTGCAGGTCGGACCCTGGCTGCGCTATCTGAAGTACGGCAAGCACAATCGCCTGTTCCTCGACCAGAATCTGCACGATCAGACGGCGACAGTATTTAAGGACTACGGCATATTGCCCGAGTGGGCGTGGAAGGTCGGCGAGAACGATCCGCCGATGACGATGGCCTGTCAGTTCGACGAAGACGACCACAACTACGTGCATCGGCGCTGGGAACACGCGGGTTATCTGTACTGGTACGAGCACACGGCTACGTCGCACAAGCTGACCGTCTCCGATCCGACGCGTCCCGCACCCACGATCGACGGCAGGCATCATGAAATCCGCTTCCACAATGGCATGGGCGCGGAGGAAGCGGACAGCATTCTGAGCTGGTCGCCATTCCAGCAGACAACGTCGACGCATGCGGAACTGTCCCGTTTCGACTTCAAGGCCCCGACACCGACCCATGTTCAAACGGGCCTGTTGAGCCCCGACGCCACGCTGCCGCAACTCGAATGGAACGAGTATGTCGGCGCGTACGGCTACCGGAACATGGACCACGGCTATCAGGTCGTCAATCGCCGGATGGAGGAAATCGAAGCGACGATCAAGCGCTTCGATGCAAAGGGCAACAATCGCTTCGTGCAGCCGGGCCGCTGGTTCAGGCTCACGGACCGTTATGGGTCGGCGCTGAGCCGCGAGCAACGCGACGACGAATACCTGATCGTCTCGGTCCGGCACGTGGCGACCAACAACTATCTGCAGGACACGGGTGTGCTGGCGGAATACCGCAACGCGTTCACGTGTGTTCCCAAGGCGACGCCATGGCGGCCCGGGCGCGGCTTCAACAGCGTCCAGACGAAGATTCTCGCGCCGCAGACAGCGACCGTTGTCGGTCAGTCCGGCACGAGCATTCACACGGACGAACACGGCCGCGTGCTGGTTCAATTCCACTGGGATCGCGACGGCAAGTATTCGACCTGGGTGCGGGTCGCGAGCGGCTGGGCCGGCGGCGGCCAGGGGATGGCGGCGCTGCCCCGGATCGGGTCCGAAGTGATCGTGCAATGGCTCGACGGCAATCCGGACCACCCGATCATCACGGGCCGCATGATGAACGCGCGCAACGTGCCGTCGTGGAAGCTGCCGGACGAGCATGCGCTGATGGGCATTCGCAGCCGGGAATTGAACGGTGCCGACGGCAACGCGTCGGGCGGCCGTAGCAATCACCTGATTTTCGACGATACGGCGAACGCCATTCAGGCGCAGCTTCGGTCCGACCATGCGGCGAGCCAGCTCTCGCTCGGCAAGATCACCCGCATCGAGGATTGGCAGGGTCGAAAGGACGCGCGCGGCGAGGGCTTCGAACTGCGTACCGACCAGGTGGGCGCGATCCGGTCCGGTAAGGGCATGGTCATCAGCACCGAGGTGCGTCCTGCCGCGCAAGGGCACCTCTCGGACGTGAGTGAGCCGGCGTCACGCCTGACCAAGGCGCAGACGCTTCATGCGCAATCGGCCAAGCTCGCGCAGCACTATCAGGCGCAGGACAGCGGGGCAGACCAGACGCCGATCGCCGATGCGCTGAAATCGCAGGTGGACGGCATTCAGGGTGCGGGGGCGACGGGCAGCAGCGACAAAGGTGACTTCCCGGAGCTCGACGAAGCGCACCTGCTGTTGGCCGGCGCGGCAGGCATTGCCGTCACGACCCCCGCGACGGTGCACGTCACGGGTGGGCAGCACGTGGGCGTCACGGCTGGCGATAGCCTGTCGGTCGCGACCGGCAAGTCGTTTTTCGCGAGCGTGTCGGACAAGTTCTCGCTGTTCGTGCACAAGATGGGAATGAAGCTGATCGCCGCGAGCGGCAAGGTGCAAGTGCATGCGGAAAACGACGAGCTGGAATTGCTGGCGAAGAAGGTTGTCGCGATCATCAGCACGACGGACTGGATCAACCTCACCGCCAAGCAGGGGATTCGCCTGACCGCGGGTAATAGCCAGTTCGAGGTCAGCGCGAAAGGTATCGTCGGCTACACGCCCGGCGAAAACAGGATTCACGCCGGCAGTCACGATACGGTCGGGCCGCAGAGCGTGCCGGCGAAGTTTCCGGGTTCGGATTTGTGTGCACCGGTCGCGGGCGACGCTGCGCAAGCCGGTCAGGCGTCGGTTTCGCTCTCCTGACGGATGAACATGTCTTCCCCCGCCATGCAAATCGCCGTGGACCAGCCGGGGCCGCTCACGTCGGGCTATCTGCTGGTCGAGCCGGCGACGCTCGACTACGCGCCCGATCTTGCTGCACTGGATATGCGTCCCTGCACGCCGCGCGTGCTGGCACATCGCGAAGAGCTGATGCCAAGGCTGATTGATCTGGGTTCGCTCGATGCGGACGTTCAACAGACGGTCACTCGATACTGGCATGAAGAAATCGACGCTGAACGCCCACCTGTTGCTTGCGCATGGATCAGGAGCGCCGTTGAGATCGACGGCGTCGCCGCGCATATTGCGCGCTATCTGGTCGGCCCGGATGCGGGTGGCGAGCCTGTTTTCTGGCGGCACTACGATCCGCGCGTGTTCGCCCTGGCGTTGGCGATTTTCAGTCCGGACCAGCAGCAGGCGCTTCTGGGCCCGATACAGGCGTGGCAGTTCGCATGGGCGGGTCACATATGGCACGTCGACGGCCCCGGTGTCGAAGCCGATCCCGTCGGGCAGTCGCTTGGCTGGCCGCGCGTCGATCAATGGCCGCGCATCAATCGAAGCGAAATCGTCGATCGGATACGCCGCCGATTTTCTGGTTTCTCGGTGTGGCAGGCCTCTAGGTTTCCGTCCATGGCCGATTCGTTTCTCAACGCCGCCGCGGAGAACGGCCACCATTCCGCTACCGATGAACTGGTTGACGCCGCGTGGCAACAGCTGTCGCATGAGCTTGCGAGTGAGTAATACCTGTCAACTCACTTGACCTAATTCCGAGGATCGACCATGCCCAGGAAAGGCTGTCCGATGTGCGACCGAGAGTCGCTGCTGATCTATCCGGTCCGATACGCGATCGCTTGTCCGCTGGGGGCGGCCAAAGCGCCCGCGCTATCCGGTCAATTCAAGATCGATGCCAACGCGCCACAGTCGGTCGGATCGGCCAAATACACGCTCCGCGCGTTGCGTCAGGGATACCTGTACACCTACGACGAGAAGCGAAAGCAACTGTTCGCATACATGGTCCTGAACGGCGGCGTGTTGTTCAAGTTTGCGCCGGATATCACGCCGCCCCTTGCGCAATCTGCAGAACGCCTCGCCGAGAGTAGCTGCCCATCCGGCAGGGATTGGGCCGGCTCGTACGGGCGTTGCGTCAATGTTCAACACACGCCGGGCAGCGACGAAGCGGGCAATTTCTGGATCGGCTGGTCCAATGTGTTATGGACCAAGGACCTCGTCTATAACAAGATCAAGGACGAGAAATGGCGCAAGCTGCATATGCAATGCATCAACGTTCCGGCGATGGTCGCCGGCAACGCGACCGATACCGGTGAATTTCAGGCCAGCCAGAAAAATATCGCGCATTTCGTGATGGACGGGCCGGCGATGAAGGACGCATTCGGGTTCAGCAACCGTGCACCCAAGGACGAGATCGCATTGCGGCGGAAGGACGTCGCCAAGATCATCCAGGGTGCGATGACCGAATCTCCGCTCAAGAAAGGTTTCGTCATCGCTGTCAACGATCCCGTTGGCATGACCAACGACCTTGCCGAACTGACCGTCCCCAACACGAACAGCGGTTTCGATAACGAGACCTACTGGAAATTCATTTCGGCCCAATTGCTGGAGCGCGCCGAAGCCAGCGTTCGATTGAACGCACGGGAAGAAACCCGGGCAAGTTACGCGTCGAGTGAGCTTGCAGCGCAAGTCGACGTCGATCCGATGGCGATGGCGCCCGGCGGGGGCGGCGGTGCTGGCGACATCTCGGGTGCATATCGGATTGTGAAGGGGTGGTTCAGTACCGGTAGTCTGTCAAAGGCCCTGGATGAAGACGCCCGCCAGGCGCGGGATGTTCCCGGTGCGCAACGGAAGGCGGCTGACGAAGCCTGGGAGGAAGCGTCAACCAAAAAAGGAGCGGACAACAAACCCGTCAGCGTCATCGACATGAGTGCGCGTGACAAATTTCTCAACGAGGAGTACCCGCACAAGCTCGATGCGTTCAAGCCGTTCTGGCAACCGCTCGTGCAAGCGCATGTCGGCTGGCTCAAGTCAAAGTTGCTCGCGGACTGGATGGCCGGCACACATGACCCGAAGGACATCCGCAGCGGATATGCCTATAGCGAATCGTGTGCGCAAGCGATCGGTACGGCGGCGGGTACCGAGGAGTGCCAGAAGGTACTCAACGACTGGTTGAGCGGTCGGGCATCGGACACCGGCAACCTGTACGCACGTGCGTTGATGTTCAATCATGAGCAGCTTATCCAGGCCGCAGACGCGCAAGTGCATGGCTCCGATATCCAGTACGAAAATTTTATGAATATCTACAAGAGTGCATTCGAGGATATAGAAAAGAAGCATCAGGGGGCAAACCTGATCGACCGCCTTGTCTTTACCACCGCGAATACTTTCGTAAACATTCTTGCAAAGGGGCTGAAAGGACCCGCAGTCGGATTCGTGACCATTCGTCTGGCGCTACACGCGGGCACCCCAATCAAGGCCGCGCACATCACGCCAGCCCAAATGCGAAACTGGATCGTCAATCAGGGGGAGATGCTCGGTTTGCCAGTGGACAGCGACCAACTCAGTCAACAGGCCGCCGCAGCCAATATCCGCAAGGAGGTCGTGAAGGCGTCTCCGCCATCGGACCCGGCTGTGTTCGCGTACGAACTCGACACGGACGCATGGGTAAAGGCGGGCTCGCTTGACGCGAGCGACGTCAAGGTCATCAAGGTCCCCGGTGTCGAAACGACTCGGAAATGGTTGGGCTCGTCGTCACCGTACAAATTCAACCAGGGGGTAGCCACGGCAATTTTCCAGCTTGCCACCCTCACCTTTGCGTACAAGGATTACGCCGGCAGCGATCAGTTCAACCACGGCGAAAACCTGTTGAAGCTCACGGGCTCGCTCGTGTCGATTCTCGGCAATATCGTTGAATCCGTCTCTGAAACAGTGAAGGCCGCGCCTGCTCATCCGCTCTCGGCTTACCTCATGAAGCAATGGGCCGGTGCCGAAGGCTGGGCCGAGACAGGCGCGCGGGTAGGACGAACAATCGGCGCCGTCGCAGGCATAGTGCTCGCCGGCTATGATTTGTTAAAGAATATGCCCGAGGCTTATTCGAATAAAGAAAAAGGTCTTGCCAGACTCTATGCCATTGGCGGAGTTCTCGGTATTTACATATCACTATCGCCGTTCTTCTCGGTTTTGCCGGCAGTTATCGTTGCATGGCTCCCTCCTTTCTGGATTGTTTTTGTTGCTGCGATCATCGTCGGCATCCTGATCGCTCACTTCAAGGCAGCGGCAATCAAGGACTGGATATCCCGATGCAGGTTCAGCAAAGGCGAGCACTATAGTTCATTGGATGATGAGCTGAAGGCATTCGATTCGGCAATCGGGGGGTGATGATGGATGAGCGTTTGATGAAGAAATGCATTGGCATGCCAGTTCCCGAGTGGGACTTGGCACATCGTCTGTCGATAAAACAACCTTCTGGCCCTGACATCCAGGATTTCGGATCGATCTTCAGCATCAACTCCGTATTCATGGATGTGATCGAACCTTCATTTCTGGAAAAGCAGTGGTTTATTACCGGTGTTGCGATCGCTTTTGTCGCGATGGGAATTGGGCCATATATTTATTATGTCACCCATCGCGATGGATCATCCGGTGATTTCGTGATGAACGGCATTGCCATTTTTGCAGTGTTGCTGTTCGGTTCGATCGTTTGGCAGCTAGGCCGCGGCCTGTTCTTCGGCCTGCGATACCGGCCGATTCGATTTCACCGTGAATCGCAAAAACTATATGCGATCCGGGCGCGACGCTTTTCCGCGAAGCAGGGCGAGGGGGATGTGGTATGGGAGGCTCCGTGGACCGAAGATTCCATTTTTTGCCTGCATCGTGAAGACAGCCCGTTCGGAACGGTCTTTCACATCAGACATTACACGGTCGACGAACAAGGCAACGTGACGCAGGTGTTCTCCATCGGACGTGAATGGAGCGGCAAGATTCAGGTCAAGATGGCGCTGGCCGAGTGGAACTACTGGCGCAAATACATGAACAGTGGTCCCAACGGTTTGCCCAAGCCGATGTTGTTTCATACCCGGAATGAAACACCACGCGAGGCATTCCTGTTTTCGCTCTACAGCTTCGGGATGCGTGCGCCTGTTTTCGTCCGTCTGCTGATGATGCCGATGATCCTGGTTTTCACGGCAATGCGCATGCTGGCGAACGCAACGTGCCGCGATCCGGTCTGGCCGAAATCGATCGAAGCAATCTCCGTGGTCGCTTCGAACGATCCGTATGCCGAGCCTCGCGCGGGCACCCCGGTCGGCTGGGGCGATACCGTCCTCGCACAGCAGCGCGGCGAATATCCGAATGATCCCAAGGCCCAGGTCGAGAACTGGACAAGTCGGGCCGACGGCATGGCGTATGCGGAGACATGGCTCGACGATCCAGCCGCCGAGATTTGAGAAGGTGGGAAGACGATGAAGGACGAGAACGGACGTGGCGTGATCCGATTGCACGACAAGACGACCCACGGTGGCGAAGTGATCACGGCGAGCGACGATTTGACGGCACTGGGCGTTCCGGTTGCGCTGAAGGGGCACCTGACATGGTGTCCAAAGTGCGGCGGGCAGTTCAGGATTCTTCCGCAAGACAGTACCCGCAACCATCACGGCACGCCGGTCGCCTTTCATGACGATTTGACGGAATGCGGCGCGCAGTTGATTTCGTCGCTCGAATAAAGGTGTTGCGCGTGAGCGGTTCGGTGGATCGGATGAACGGATCCGTGCATGATCGCGCTTGCTCGAACGCTCCGCGACCATTTTCGAGGCTCGGCAAGCGAAAGCGTATGGGAAACGGCTCGCGGCGCTCGAACGGCGCTTCGTGTCGGACGGGCCGATGAACTGTCATGTTCAGTGGCCGGTCCGTTCGGCGCAGACCGGCCGGGGGTTGACGCGACGCGCGGCCATGCCCGGCATGCAGCCGTTTGATCCGATCGCGAGCAGGTCGGATCGTCGCGACACGGCGGCGGCGCTGCGCGATCCGTTGGCTCGTATCCTTCTCGCTACGCACAACGATCGATGACGGCGCGTGACGGCCGTCAGGTCATGCCGGAACCAGGCTGTCCGAAACAGATCGAGGCTGTTGCGGTGGGCCGCAGATCAACGCGTGTGCAGATGTCGGTTTCGTCGTGATCCTGTCCGAACCGATGGCACCCGGTGCGAAGGCCGATGGCCGTTTGGATCGCAGCAGACTTCATTTGCGTGACACCGGTCCTGATTTTTTTTCGTCCGGGCGGCGTGCATGACGTTGCCGCTGGCCGCATCCGCATCCGCATCAGCGCCGCGTGGGCGCGCTCGCGGGGTGCTTGGTGCGTGACGGCGTTTGGGGATCGAATGTTTCTTTTGTACGGTTCTTATTGAAATGAGGCAATCAAGTTGAACATGTCATTCCTGCGCGTGACAGCCGCGCTGCTGCCGCTGTTGCTGCCGCTGGCCACGCATGCGGCCGGCTTCGACTGCGCGAAAGCCGCGTCGCCAACCGAGAAGACGATCTGTGCGGATGCGGCGCTGTCGAAGCTCGACGGCGAACTGGCGGCGGCGTGGAAGAAGGCGCTCGCAAAGGGCGGCGATACGGCTGCGCTGAAGGCCGCGCAATTGAAGTGGCTCAAGCAGCGCGACCAGTGCGGCGGCGACGAGCAGTGCCTCGGCGACCGCTACCGCGAACGGCTCGCGAGCCTGAACGGCACGCCGTTGGCCGCTGACCGCTGGCAGCAGACGTGGTATCGCGACAGCGACAACCCGTCGTTCGACGGCATGCTGACGTTCACCGGCACGGCACCGCGTCTTCATTTCGAACTGAGCGGCAACAACGGCGCGAACACTGGCGAGCTTGGCGGTGATATCGAACTGCACGGCAACAGCGGCACGTACCGCCACGATCAATGCCGGCTCGATTTCAGTCGCAAGGGTGCACGCGTGCAGGTTGCCCAGCACGGCGACGATGGCGATTGCGGCGCCGGTGCGGGCGTCGTCTACTCGGGAGACTACGTGACGGCGGCGCAGGCACAGGCGAAACCGCCCGCGGATCTCGTGAGCCTGGCCGTGCTGGCCAATGCGCAGCAGAACGCGACCGCGCACAAGCTGCTCGGCGCCGATTATCAGACGCTCGTCGACATCGTCAATTACGGCGCCGACGAAAAGGATCTCGACGGGCTCAACACGCACGTGACGAAGTACTGGGTGCGTGGCATCGCGACGACGAATGCAGCGATCGTGATGCGGCGCGGCAACGATCTGTGGATCGGGCTGCTCGTGTTCGACGCGCAGAACAACGTCCGGATGCGCTATTACACGAACGTACCGGCGTGGAAGAAAACCGTGCCGAAGACCATCCTGGTGTGGCACGACAATCTCGACAAGACGCTGCCGGTCGACGTGATGCGGTGACGGGCGGGCAGGACGGCCAGAGCTGCTCGGCCTACCTCCATTCTTTTCGCGCTGTGCGCGCCTGAGCCGGCGGCGCGGTCGATTCCCGGGCGCGCAACTCGGGCGGGGCCGCATGACCGGGCCCGTTGCGCTGTTCTCGAGCGCATCGGGCAAGGCACGCGCGACCGGGCGCCCGATCGCACCGACGTCGCACCCCATCGGCGTGCCGGCGTGCAGCCGACACGGCACCGCCGCACGACGCCACCTTCATCCGTCCCATCGCGCCGCCCGCAAGCCCCAAGCCGCTGCGCGTCGCGATCCGCCACCGCCACCGGCTGACCGGCGTATGTTCACGTCGGACGACAAAAGCACACAAATCTGATCAAACCACCTCGACGCTCTTGTAACGATTAGTAATATTATGCGGCGGAGCGTTTTTTACCGATGAACTGTTGAATCCGCATCCGCTTCCCATGCAACACGTAATGACGACAAGCCAGCCACCGATCCTGGCGGCACCGGTTGATGCGGTGCTGCACGCCGTGATCGACGAGGTCGTCCACCGGAGCGTGTCGGAAGCGACGACGCGCAATGGCTACATGCGATGTGCCGACTACGCGATCGTCGGTGCGCGGGTGCTGACGCTGCTGACCGGCCAGCCTTACCGGCCGTTCGCGGGCGGGGAAGTGCTGGATTTCGGCGGCGGCAACCTGTATGCGCTGTGCACGACGCGCGAGCGACGCCGCACCGCGCGGCATCTGTCGCAACTGGCGAGGTATCACTGCTGGATCGAGGCGCGTCACGACGATATCGACGGCCGCGCACGCAAGGAAATCGTCGATTTCACGCTGCGCCACGACGAGACCGTGGCGAACAATCTGGGGATGCCGTTCGCGCGCCCGCACCAGGCGTTTTTCTGGGGCTGGGACGACGAACACACGGTACCGGCCGAGCTGCACGATCATCCGGTGTTCGCGAAACAGGGCCCCGTGTGGCGCTGGGCGGAGCGTGAATGCACGTCGCTGCTGCGCGCATACGAGCGCGAGCGGCCCGGTTATTTCGGGCGTCAGGTGTCGCGTGCGATCGACTTGTTCGCCGATCGCGTCGAAGGTCTCGGCTGACAGCCCCCCCGCTTCTGGCGACCCGTGGGCAGGCCGTCTGCCGCGCTTGCGCGAACCGGGGAAGGAAGCCCGACGCGCTTGTCCACCGCCGGGCGTGAGCCATGTGTACAGGCGCGACACCGTGCGCGGCGGCGCGAGCCGGTCGATCCGTCAACCGGCGGCCGCCACTACGCTCATCGAGCGGCCCGGACACTCATCCCTTGTTCGCCAGCGTGCCGTTGCTGTTGGCGCCGCCGAACAGCCGCGTCAGGTACTGCGTGTTCGAGTTCATCTTGGCCATCAGCGCGTTGAGCGCCGTGAACTGCGCCTGGTACTGCTTGGTCAGTTGCGACGCGTAGTCGGCCAGATCGGACTGCTGCTGCGTGACGCGCTTCAGGTCGGTGCTCAGCGCGTTCGTGCGCACGTCGATCATTCCGCCCTTCTTCGTGAAGGGGGCGATCTGCTCGGCCATGCGCGTGCCCATCCCGTTCTTCGGGTTGAACAGATGCGCGACGCCCGACGGGTTGGCGGTCAGCGCAACGTCGAGCTTCGCGCTGTCGAGCTTCAACGTGCCGTCCTTCTCGAGCGAGATGCCGATCGACATCAGGTTGGTGTGCCCGTGGCCGCTGCTGTTGGCGACGCCGCGCGCGACGACCGAAGCAAGCGAGTTGCGGATCGTGTTCAGCGTCGAATCGCCGAGCAACACCCCCTGCGAGCTCGCCCCTGGCGTGAAGCTCGACAGCGTGCCCATCGTCTTGACGGCGGTGTTGTACAGGTTCACGAAATTCGTGATCGTCGTTGCCTGCGACTTCGTGTCGGTGCTGACCGTCAGCGTCTGCGTATCGGTCGCGCTGACCGCGGCCGCCGACAGGTTCAGCGTGACGCCGTTCAGCACGCCCGACACCGCATTGCTTGCGCTGGTCGACGCGATGCCGTTGAGCGTGAACTTCGCATCCTGCGCGACGGTGCTCTGCCGCCACGCGGCGGCGCTGTTCGCCGACTGGATCTTCGACGCGCCGCCGGACGTGTCGGCCGTCGACGTGACGCCGAGGCTAGACAGCCCGTTGTCGTTGGCCACGTTGCCGACCGCGACGCTGATCGCGTTCGCCGAGCCCGTCTTGGTCGACGCGAGCACGAGGTGCGCGCCGTCGGTGCCGTTGATGACCGTTGCGCTGACTCCCGGGTTGTTCGACGCGGTGTTGATCGCGGCCGCGATGCCCGGCAGCGTGTTGTTCGAGCGGTTGACGTCGACCTTGAACGACTGGCTGCCGAGCGACAGCGTCAGCGTGCCGGTGCCGAGCGCCTTGCTTGCGTCGACACCCGACGAAGCCAGCGCCTGCGCGGTCGCGATCTGCGTGACGCCGACCGTGTAGATGCCGGCGACCGCCCCCGCACTGGTCGTCGCGGTCAGGCCCTTGCCGCTCGCAACCGCGGTGAACGTCGACTGCAGCCCACCGTTCGTCAGCTGCGTGAGGCCCGCCTCGAGCGCCCCCAGCGCGGACGACAGTGCTCCGAACGCGGAAATCCGCGTGGTGCCGGTGGTCTGCGACGCGGCAAGCGCGGCGGCCCGGCCGGCTGTTTTCGCGTTCACCAGCGTCTTGACGAGCGTGCCGACGTCCATCGACTGATTGCCGGTCGAGCCGTTGATGATCGATTGCGCCGCCTCTTGCATCAGGCTGCTCGCGTTCGCGCTGCTGCTCACGGGCGTGTTCGTTGCCATGGGAGGTCTCCGGTTGAAAAGCGATCCTGTGACCAGCGGCTGCCGAGTCGGCCTGCAGGCTGTTTCCGGTGCGACGCGTTCCGGCGCTCGCGGGCGGTGTCGGGGAAACGTAAGGACGTGCGCTATCGTATATTTAAATCGGTATTACTTGGTAATTTTTTGTAATGATTGTTGAGAAAAATGCGGATTGGCGATGGGTGGGGTGATTCGAGATAAAAATTGGCGTCTTTTGGCAGGAAAAACATCATTTTGATTGTATTTTCTCAAGGATTTTTGCCGACATTTAAAACTTGCAGATGGCGTGAATATTTGATGAAATTTTTTAGCTTGCCTCGCTAAACATGGTGCCGACAGACGGTGCCCCTGCCGAAAATCGAGACCTCGAGGCTTGGCGGCTCGGCATGGGCCTGCGAAGAAAATTGGAAAATCTCACTCGATGAGGAAACGAGTACCTCCATTAGCGTTGTCATGGTTGTTCCAGAATTTACCCGGGTCAGAATTTAGGCGACTACAAGAGCTCCGGAGAAATTCATAGACATATGCGCGCACTGTAGTTGAAGGGAATGTCCGCAGACTCGTTACGTCGTCTTAATAGAGATCGCAGTAGCGATCGGTTATCTCGTGGCTGTCACCACGTGCGACAGCGTTGCCGCATCACCGGCTTTCGACCAAACAGGCGGGCGAATGGGAACTTGGCCGCCTGGCGCCGGCGACTGCGCAGTTTGCGGTGGTTACGGAGATCGTCGACTCCGTGACGTGGATTGGCCGGTATGTCACTGATTCGAATGACCGTCGCGCGCAATTCATCGAGGGGATGCACCGGATCGAGTGGCACGAACGTGCATTGCTCGCGGTACTGGTCGGACGATCACTCAGTGCCCCGGGGATGCCCGCCGGGTCGGTTCGAAGTGAGCGCTCGACATAGGTTCATCCTATGGCCGGCAGTGCGATCGAATATTTGCGCAACCCTCGGCGACGGGTTCAAATGCCATTTCAATCAGCGCATTCAATCAAGCCCAAAGCGTGAGCGTGTCTGTTGCGGCAGGTGGCACATCGTACGGGCGACCGAGGAGATAGCAGGTGCGAATTCTGGTGGCAGTCAAACGTGTCGTCGACTACAACGTGAAGGTCCGCGTGAAGTCGGACAACACGGGTGTCGACATTGCGAACGTGAAGATGTCGATGAACCCGTTCGACGAAATCGCGGTTGAAGAAGCGGTGCGCCTGAAGGAAGCGGGCGTGGCGACCGAAGTGATCGCGGTGTCGGTGGGCGTCGCGCAAGCGCAGGAAACGCTGCGCACGGCGCTGGCGATCGGCGCGGATCGCGCGATCCTGGTCGAGTCGACCGACAGCGTCGAGCCGCTGGCCGTCGCGAAGATCCTGAAGGCGCTGGTCGACAAGGAACAGCCGCAACTGGTGATCCTGGGCAAGCAGGCGATCGACGACGATTCGAACCAGACGGGCCAGATGCTGGCTGCGCTGGCAAGCCTGCCGCAAGCGACGTTCGCGTCGAAGGTCACGGTGGCCGACGGTAAGGCAACGGTCGCACGCGAAGTCGACGGCGGCGCGGAAACGCTGTCGCTGACGCTGCCGGCGGTGATCACGACCGACCTGCGCCTGAACGAGCCGCGCTACGTGACGCTGCCGAATATCATGAAGGCGAAGAAGAAGCCGCTGGAAACCGTGAAGCCGGAAGACCTGGGCGTGGACGTTGCGCCGCGTCTGAAGACGCTGAAGGTGGTCGAGCCGCCGAAGCGCGCAGCCGGCGTGAAGGTGCCGGACGTGAAGACGCTGGTCGAGAAGCTGAAGACCGAAGCCAAGGTGCTGTAAGAGGGAGCGGAAAGAAATGACGATTCTGGTGATTGCAGAACACGACAACGCGTCGATCAAGGGCGCGACGCTGAACACGATGGCGGCGGCAGCCGAGGTTGGCAAATTCGTCGGTGGCGACATCCACGTGCTGGTCGCGGGCCACAACGCACAAGCGACAGCCGACGCAGCGGCGAAGATTGCAGGTGTGTCGAAGGTACTCCTGGCCGACGCGCCGCAACTCGAAGCGGGCCTCGCGGAAAACGTCGAAGCGACCGCGCTGAACATCGCGAAGGACTACTCGCACATCCTCGCGCCGGCGACGGCCTACGGCAAGAACATCGCGCCGCGTATCGCCGCGAAGCTGGACGTCGCGCAGATCTCGGACATCACGGCGGTCGATTCGGCCGACACGTTCGAGCGCCCGATCTACGCGGGTAACGCGATCGCGACGGTGCAGTCGAGCGACCCGATCAAGGTGATCACGGTGCGCGCGACGGGTTTCGATCCGGTGGCAGCGGAAGGCGGCAGCGCGACGGTCGAGAAGATCGAAGCGGCAGCCGACGCTGGCAAGTCGCAATTCGTGAGCCGTGAAGTGACGAAGCTGGACCGTCCGGAACTGACGAGCGCGAAGATCATCGTGTCGGGCGGCCGCGGTCTGGGCAGCGGCGAGAACTTCGCGTTGGTACTGGAGCCGCTGGCAGACAAGCTGTCGGCAGCCCTGGGCGCATCGCGCGCGGCAGTCGACGCGGGCTACGTGCCGAACGACTACCAGGTCGGCCAGACCGGCAAGATCGTCGCACCGCAGCTGTACATCGCGGTCGGCATCTCGGGTGCGATCCAGCATCTGGCGGGCATGAAGGATTCGAAGGTGATCGTCGCGATCAACAAGGATCCGGAAGCGCCGATCTTCAGCGTGGCCGACTACGGCCTCGTCGGCGATCTGTTCACCCTCGTGCCGGCGTTACGCGAAGCATTGCAGTGATCGGCGAGTCCTGCCTCCTGTTCGTCCCCTTTACAGAAGATTGCCATGTCATCCGAAGTTGCCTTCTCCGCCCAGTCATATCTTTTTGTTCCGGGTAATCGGCCGGAGCGTTTTGCGAGCGCGCTTGCGAGTGGCGCCGACGCGGTCATCATCGATCTCGAGGATGCCGTGGAGCCCGCAGCCAAGGTCAGCGCCCGGGAAACCGTGAGGGCATGGGTATCGCGCGACCAGCCGGTTCTCGTGAGAATCAACGGACGTGGTACGCCCTGGTTCGAGCAGGATGCAAAACTCGTCGGGCTTGAAGGTATCGCGGGTGTCGTCATTCCCAAAACGGAGGGGCTCGACGATATCGTCGAAGTCGTATCGAACGCGAAACGCAAGATCCCGGTTTTTCCTCTCATTGAAACGGCAAGAGGAATGTGGTCGGCGATGGACATCGCAAAAGCGCCTTATGTGAAGCGCTTGATGTTCGGCACGCTCGACTTCATCGCGGAGATGGGAACCGATGACGATTGCGAGGCGTTGAATCCGTACCGGACTCAGCTTGCCCTTGTGTCGCGTGTCGCCGGGATTGAGCAGCCGGTAGACGGTGTCACGCCTGATATCCACGATACGGAGCGGCTCGTGGCGGATACGCAGAACGGCAAGCGTCACGGCTTCGGCGCGAAGCTCTGTATCCATCCCGGGCAGATCGCGGCCGTACACGCGTGTTACTGCCCGAGCGCCCGCGATGTCGAGTGGGCGACTCGCGTGGTCGATGCGGTGTCTCGTGCAGACGGTGCCGCAACGACGGTGGATGGAAAGATGGTCGACCGTCCGGTTTTGTTGCGTGCGCAGAAGGTCCTCGCATTTGCGTCGCACCGCAGGATGACGGTGGCTGTCTGAACCGGTTCCCGGCGAGCAGCGCTCGATTCGAGCGGTTGATCCGGGGTAGACCATCGAGCAGGTCGTATCGACACCTGCTTGAAACCTGAAACACGGACGGAACGCCGCATGACTCGCGTGTCACCAGTACACGCTGCGCCACATCATGGCCCGCGCGAATCGATGGACTTCGACGTCGCGATCGCCCGCGGCGGCCCGAACTACCCGAACATGTGAAGCGGAAGAGACAAACCCACTCATGACGAAAGACGAGGGGTTTGCCAACGATCGGAATCACGATCGCGAGACTGCGCGCAGTACATCGATGACCGTGCCGCCGCGATATTGCTGCAACGCGACGACCCGACCTTCCCGATGCTCGGCGACGCGCGCGTGGCGCGGGCTTCTGGCCGCTACTTTCGCTCGTCGAGGTGCGTCGCCTCACCCGCGCGTCGGAGACACATCGAGCAAATCAGCAGCACGACGCTCATGGCGCTCACGTACCAGAAGAACGTGGACTCGATGCCACGTGATTTCAACCACAGCGCGACATACTCGGCTGTTCCGCCGAACGCGGCGTTGGCGATGGCATAGGGCAGGCCCACGCCCATCGCACGAACACCTGCCGGGAACAATTCTGCCTTGAGCAGCCCGCTGATGGACGTGTACAGGCTCATGCCGAGCAGGCTCACCAGAACCAGCCCGAACGCCTTCCACGGATCCGCATTCGTGCCGATGACGGTCATCAGCGGGACCGTCGCACCGATGAAGAACAGGCTGAATGCAATCATCTGCGGTCGGCGGCCAATGCGGTCGGACAACATGCCGAACAGCGGCTGCACGCACATGAAGATGAAGAGTGCGCCAGTCATGACGCTGCTGGCCATCTTCGGGTTCATATGAGCCGTGTTGACCATGTATTTCTGCATGTACGAGGTGGTCGTGTAAAACAGCAGCGAGCCGCCCCCTGTAAAACCCAGCACCATCAGCAACTCCCTGGGATGCTGCAGCATGCCTCGAATCGTGCCGGCGAGCGGATGGGCGCGATGCGTGCTGGAGCTGGATTCGTGCATGGCACGCCGCACGACCATCGCGACGACTGCGCCAACGGCGCCGAGCGCAAACGGGACCCGCCAGCCCCAGTGGCGGAGTTCCTCCGTTGTCAGCAGCGACTGAAGAATCGCGACGACGAGCACCGCAAGCAACTGACCTGCAATGATCGTCGCGTAGTGGAAGGAGCCATAGAACCCCCGGCGCCCGGGCGTGGCGACTTCGCTCAGATAGGTCGCGCTGGTTCCGTATTCTCCGCCGACGGACAGGCCTTGAAGCAGACGGGCGAGCAACAGCAGCAGGGATGACCACGCGCCGATCTGCGCATAGGTCGGCAACACGGCGATCATGAGCGAACCGAAGCACATCATGAGCACCGAGATGACCATCGATTTCCTTCGCCCCCGCCGGTCTGCGATCCGGCCAAAGAGCCAGCCGCCCACGGGTCGCATCAGGAACCCGGCTGCGAAAATGCCGGCGGTATTCAGCAACTGCGATGTCGGATCGCCGGCGGGAAAGAACGCCGGCGCGAAATACAGCGCCGTGAACGCGTAGGCGAAGAAGTCGAACCACTCGACCACATTGCCTGAGCAAGCCACGAGGATGGCTTTCAAAGCAGGCTTGCGAGCGGAAATCGCGTCGGAGGGGAGTGGATTGGCCGAATCGGCCACGGTCGTGACGGGCATGCGTTGTCTCCAGGGTCGATCAGAGGCAGCGCATCAGCGCATACTCTGATTCCATGCTTCGTGGTCGATCGGAGCCGGCGCGTTAGCGCTGGCCCCGATCCCATGTGCAGCTCTTGAATGAAATGCCGTTCACCCGATGAAGGGTGCGGATTTTTGTTGTAGTAGTGCTAAGAGATGCGCCGATCGATGCAGGGGGGCTTGCTCAGACCGCGCCGGCTTCGCGCAGCGCGCCAATCTGGTAGTCGTCGTAGCCGAGCTCACGCAGGACGGCATCGGTATGCTGGCCAAGCGCGGGAACGGGATCCATGCGCGGCTCGTCTGCGAGGTCGAGTCCTGGTGGACAGAGGGCGGGGATGTCGCCCGCCGGCGTGCCGACCGTGGTCCAGCGGTTTCGTGCGATGAGCTGGGTATGCTCCCAGACGGCCTGCATATCGTTCATGCGGGCGTTCGCGATACCGGCCTGCTCAAGCCGGTCGATCACGTCGGCGGCCGTCAGGGGCGAGAAAGCACGAACGATGACGGCCATGAGTGCGTCGCGATTCGCGACGCGACGGCTGTTCGAGATGAATCGCTCGTCCGTCGTCACTTCCGGCTGTCGAAGCACGATCTCGCAGAAGCTTTTCCATTCACGCTCGTTCTGCAAGCCGAGCATGACGGTCTTGCCATCGCCGGCCTTGAACGGGCCATAAGGGAAGATCGTCGCGTGCGACGCGCCGGTCTGGCGCGGTGCGGTCTGGCCGTCGATCGCGTAGTAGAGCGGATAGCTCATCCACTCGACCATGCTTTCGAGCATCGACACGTCGATGTGGCGGCCTTTGCCGGTCCGCCCGCGTTCGATGAGTGCCGCGAGGATGTTCGTATAGCCGTACATGCCGGCGGCGATATCGGCGATCGAGCAGCCGGCTTTCGCCGGTTCGCCGTCGGAGCCGGTGATGCTCAGGAAGCCTGACTCGCTCTGAATCAGCAGGTCATACGCCTTCTTGTCACGGAACGGACCATCGAGCCCGTAACCCGAGATGTCGCAGACGATCAGCCTCGGATATCGATCGCGCAGCGTTTCGTAGTCGAGCCCCAGCCGCTGGGTTGCGCCGGGCGCGAGATTCTGCACGAACACGTCGGCATCGGCGAGCAGCCTGTGCACGACCTCGATCGCCGCGGGCTGCTTCACGTCGAGCGTGATGCTTTCCTTCGAGCGATTGGTCCACACGAAGTGCGACGCGAGCCCCGACACGCGCTCGTCGTAGTTGCGCGCGAAATCGCCTACGCCGGGCCGTTCGACCTTGATGATGCGCGCGCCGAGATCCGCAAGCTGGCGCGTGCAGAACGGTGCCGCGATCGCGTGTTCGAACGTGACGACCTTGATGCCTTCCAGTGGGCGCATGACCGACGCTCCCCGTCAGAACGAACGCGGCAGGCCGAGGATATGCTCGGCGACATACGACAGGATCAGGTTCGTCGAGATCGGGGCGACCTGATACAGGCGCGTCTCGCGGAACTTGCGCTCGACGTCGTATTCGCTCGCGAAGCCGAAACCGCCGTGGAATTGCAGGCAGGCGTTCGCTGCTTCCCATGACGCATCTGCCGCGAGCAGCTTCGCCATGTTCGCCTGCGCGCCGCACGGCTGGTGCGCATCGAATCGCCGCGCAGCCTCGAAACGCATCAGGCTGGCCGCTTCGACGTTGATGAAGGAGCGGGCGATCGGGAACTGCACGCCCTGGTTCTGGCCGATCGGCCGGCCGAACACGACGCGATCCTTCACATACTGCGAGACCTTGTCGACGAACCAGTAGCCGTCACCGATACACTCGGCCGCGATCAGCGTGCGCTCTGCGTTCAGGCCATCGAGGATGTACTTGAAGCCCTGGCCTTCCTCGCCGATCAGGTTCTCCGCGGGAATCTCGAGGTTGTCGAAGAACAGCTCGTTCGTCTCGTGGTTGACCATGTTCGGAATCGGGCGGACCGTCATCCCGTTGCCGATCGCGTGATGGAGATCGACGATGAAGATCGACATGCCTTCCGATTTCTTTTTGACGTCGGACAGCGGCGTCGTGCGCGCGAGCAGGATCATCAGGTCGGAATGCTGGATACGCGAGATCCATACCTTCTGACCGTTGATCACGTACCGGTCGCCCTTGCGTACCGCGGTCGTCTTGATTTTCGTCGTGTCGGTGCCCGTCGTCGGCTCGGTGACGCCCATCGACTGCAGGCGCAGCTCGCCGCTCGCGATCTTCGGCAGATACTGCTGCTTCTGCTCGGCGGAGCCGTGGCGCAGCAGCGTGCCCATGTTGTACATCTGGCCGTGGCAAGCCCCCGAGTTGCCGCCTGCACGATTGATCTCCTCCATGATGATCGACGCCTCGGTGAGTCCGAGGCCCGAGCCGCCATATTCCTGCGGAATCAGCGCGGCAAGCCAGCCGGCTTTCGTCAGCGCATCGACGAACGCTTCCGGATAGCCGCGTTCTTCATCGATCTTGCGGAAATATTCGGCGGAAAACTGGCCGCAGAGATCGCGAACGGCTTCGCGAATGTCCTGATAGGCGTCGGCATGGGTCATGGGGTGTCTCTTGGTCAATACGGGGGAGTCAGGCAAGGGTCGCGCGGGCGGACATCGTCAGCCAGCCGTCGTGGTCCTTGGCCCACAGGTCGATCGTTTTGCCGTCCTCGGCGACGCGACCGCATACGCTGAACGTGTTGCCGAGGAACGTCGGCCGCACCGCGCGGTACGCATATTCGCGAACGGTTGAGCCTGGGAGCGCGCGCGGGACGAGATCCAGCAACAGGGTCGAGATCAGCGGTCCGTGCACGACGAGGTCCGGGTAACCTTCGATTTCTCGTGCGTAAGTGCGGTCGTAGTGGATCCGGTGGCCGTTGAACGTCAATGCCGAATAGCGGAAGAGCTGGACTTCGTCCGGTGTGACGTCGCGCTGCCACTGTGCGCCGTCCGGCGCGGCCTTCGGTGCCGGCACCGCCGCACCGGGTTCTACCGCGCCGCGATAGACGATGTCGTGTTCTTCGCGGATCGCGACGGTGCCGCCGCTTTCGATCAGGTGCTCGACCGTCACGAAGCCGAGCGAACCGCTGCGTCCTTCCTTGTGTTCGACGGACAGCACGCGCGACGTGCGCACGGCGGTCTCGCCGATCGGCAGCGGGTTTTCGAATACGACGCGCCCGCCCGCCCACATGCGGCGCGGCAGGCCGAGATCGGGGAGAAAGCCGCCCTTGAGCGGATGTCCATCGTGGCCGAGTTCGGACTGCCGAGCAACCGACCAGAAGTAGAGCCAGTGCCAGAGCGGCGGCAGCGCGTCGCCGGCTACGGGGTGCCGGTCAAGATCGAGTGTGGCTGCGAAGGCCGTGGCGCGATCGAGAGCGATCACGTCCGCGGCGATCAGGGTGCCGTCATGGCCGACGCCGGGCTGCATTGCGTTCAATGTCGTCTCCATCGCCGGGTGACCCGGCTGTTCGAAGTGGGATGACGACGACTGTATTGGAAGCGCCTGTCCGGCGGAAATACCGTTTGAATGTACCGGTCATAGGGGTATCCTATGACCTGTCGACCCGATTCGAACCATCATGGACATCCGCCAGCTTCGTTACTTTGTCAGCATCGTCGAATACGGCAGCCTCGGGAAAGCGGCGGAAAAGCTCTATGTTGCGCAGCCGTCGCTCAGCCAGCAGATTGCGAAACTCGAAGACGATCTTGGCGTCGCGCTGCTGGTTCGCAGCCCTCAGGGCGTCAAGCCGACGGCCGCGGGGCAGGCACTTTACCGGCACGCGCATCTCGTGCTCAGACAAATGGAGCAGTTGCGCCAGGAAGTGAAGGAGGGGGCGGGCAGCGAATCGGGCACGGTCGCGGTCGGTTTCCCGACGACGATGACGTCGATTCTGGCGGTACCGGTGTTCGAACGCGTGCGTGCGCGGTATCCCGGCATTCGGCTGCAGTACGTCGAGAGCATGAGCGGTTTCATCAACGAATTGCTGGCGAACGGACGGCTCGATCTCGCGATCCTGTTCCGGGAGTCGAACACGACCGGGATTACCGCCTTGCCGCTCTTCGACGAAATGCTGTGCCTGCTCGGCGAGCCGGGTGGCGCCATAGCGTCGCGTTCACGCACCTGCAGTCTCGCTGCGCTTGCCGGCGTGCCGCTTGTCGCGCCAGGCGCGCCCAATGGTCTGCGCTTGTTGCTCGAGCGTACCTTCGCACGCGAGGAAGTCCCGCTCAACATCATCGCGGATATCGATTCGCTGCCCACCTTGTTGTCGCTTGCGCAGTCGGGGGCTGCATGCACGATTCTGCCTGCGTCGGCGGTTGCGCTGCGTGACCCGTCAGGTCGCCCGAAGATGCGCCGTATCGTCGATCCGGAGATCCGGCGTCCGGCCAGCCTGTGCTGGTCGAATACGTCGCCGGTGAATTCGGCCGCCCTCGCGGTGCGTCAGACGATCGTCGAACTGGTGCAGGAACTGGCCGCCAGCGGCGCGTGGACCGGCATTACGTTGCGCGCGGCCGACGCATCGCCCGCGTGAGCCCGGCGGGGTCAGTCGGCAAGCCAGTGTGCGGCCGGCCAGTCGCCGCGCTCGACGGCGCGCTTCATTTCGAGCACCAGGATCGACGAGACCGCGCGCACGGCCGTCGCGATCCGGCGCGTATTCGGCAGCGCAAGCACGATCGTTCGCTGCAGTGCCTGATCGGTGAGCGGCGCCGCACGAAGTTGCTTGCGCGCGACATCTTCGGTGACGGCGATGCTCGGCAGGATCGTGAAGCCATGCCCACCCGCGACCAGGCTTTTCTGCACGCTCATCGCATTCGTTTCGACGACCACGTTGAGCTTCATCCCGGTACCGGGGCACGCCTGCTCCAGCAGGTTGCGTATGCCATGCGGCGCACTCGGCAGGATCATCGGCCACGATGTGAGGTCGGCAAGCGCGACAGGGCGTTTGGCTGACAGCCGCGACGATGGCGGGCCGACGACGCACAGACTCTCGCTGAGCAACGGTTGAACCTGAACGGTCGGCGTGGCTTTCGGGTTGTAAAGCAGCGCCGCGTCGACTTCGCCCGATTCGAGCCAGTCGCGCATATGTCCGGCATAGCCCACGGTAATCCGCAGGTTCACGGCAGGGTAGCGATCCTTGACTTCGCTCAGGAGCGATCCGGCGAGCAGATCCGACGTGCTCGGCAACAGCCCGATCGTCACGATGCCGGAAATCCTGGCGTCGGACGGCTGGATTTCGGCGCGTGCCCGGTCGAGTTCGAGCAGCGCGCGCCTGGCGTGCTCGGCGAGGATCTCGCCCGACTCCGTCAGTTCCATCCCATATCTGCCTCGCTCGAAGAGCGACATCCCGACGTCTTCCTCGAGCAGCTTCAGTTGCCGGGAGACGGCAGGTTGAACGATGTGCAGCACGTCGGCCGCACGTGTGACGCTGCCCGTTTCAGCGACGGCCAGCAGCGCACGCAGTTGCTTGAGGTCCATGCCGATTCGTGATCCTTCAATCAGAAATCTCTATTTCTTGATGGGTGTAATCGCATTTTATTATGCCTGAAACCACTTCATGAAGGAGCACGTCACATGAGCGCTGCAGCGGGACAAACGCCGGTCTGGCAGGAGTCCATATTTTCTGTCCTGAAGGCCGGCGGTACCCGGCAAATCGCTTACGTACCGGATGCGGGACATACGCAGGTGATTCGTCGGGCGATTGCCGACGACGAGATCGAGGCGATCGCCCTGACGACCGAGGAAGAGGGCGTCGCACTGACGAGCGGGGCGTGGCTCGGCGGGCAGCGTGCGGTGTTGCTGATGCAGAGCAGCGGTGTCGGCAACTGCGTGAACATGTTTTCGCTGCTGCGCAGCTGCAACTTTCCATTCTTCACGCTCGTGACGATGCGTGGCGAGTATGCGGAGTTCAACCCGTGGCAAGGGCCGATGGGGAAGGCGACCCAGGCTGCGCTCGAGCTGATGGGAATCACGGTGTTGCGCGCCGATCGCCCCGAGGATGTCGAGGAAATCGTCAGTGCGGGCTTCGATGCCGCGTTCGAAGCGGGCGAGCAAGTCGCGGTCCTGCTGTCGCAAAGCCTCATCGGTCGCAAGAAATGGGAGAGACAGCAATGAGCGGGCAGAACACGAAGACGATCGAGCGGCGCGCGTTCGTCGCGAGCCTGCTGACCGGTGTACCGGACGCACTGGTCGTGACGGGCCTCGGATCGGCGTCCTATGACGTATTCGCCGCTGGCGATCGCGTCGGCAACTTCTATTTGTGGGGGGCGATGGGCGGGGCCGCCGCGCTGGGCCTCGGCCTCGCGCTCGCGCAACCGGAAAGGCAGGTCGTCGTCGTCACCGGCGACGGCGAACAGCTGATGGGAATCGGCGTGCTCGGCACGATCGGCGCGAAGCAACCGAAGAACCTCACGATCGTCGTACTCGACAACGGGCACTACGGCGAGACCGGCATGCAGCAAAGCCATTCGAGCCTCGGCACGGATCTCGTCGCGGTCGCGAAAGGTTTTGGCCTGGCCGATTCGTTCGCGATTCGTGACGAACGTGACGTCACCCACATCGTCGAGCGCGTGAAGGTGGGGAGCGGCCCGGTGTTCGCGCAGGTTCACATCCGCGCGGACGAACCGCCGCGCGCGCTTCCGCCCAGGGACGGCGTATATATCAAGAACCGCTTCCGCGAAGGTCTCGGATTCGCGCCGTTCTGACGCACGTCCTCCGCGTGCGCCGGATGCGCGGGTATCCGGCGCACGCTTTTTTGTTCCGCGCGCGGTTGCACGGCTTGATCGTGCGCCGGCACGGAACGCGATCATCGACATCAGCGAGCCGGTCATGCAACGCTACTTTCATTTTGTCGACGGCGAGCGGCGCGAGCCCGCAAGCGGTCAGTGGTTCAACAGCGACAACCCGTTCACCGGCCAGCCGTGGGCCGAAATCGCACGCGGCAACGAAGCCGACGCCGATCTCGCGGTGCGGGCCGCGCATCGTGCGTTCGTTGCCGGCGCGTGGCGAGGCTTGTCCGCCAGCGCGCGTGGGCAGTTGCTCTGCCGGTTCGCCGATCGCCTGGCCAGCGACGCGGCCCGTCTTGCCGAAGTCGAGGTGCGCGACAATGGCAAGCTGTATGCGGAGATGCATGCGCAACTCCAATACTTGCCGCAGTGGTACCGCTACTACGGCGGGCTGGCGGACAAGATCCAGGGCGACGTGATACCGCTCGACAAGAAGGGCTACTTCAATTTCACGCGGCGCGAACCGCTCGGTGTCGTCGCGATCATCACGCCCTGGAACTCGCCGCTGATGCTGCTGGCATGGAAGCTCGCGCCCGCGCTCGCTGCCGGGTGCACGGCGGTCGTCAAGCCGTCGGAATTCACGTCGGCCTCGACGCTCGAATTCGTCGAACTGCTGCACGAGGTCGGATTCCCGCGTGGTGTCGTGAACGTCGTGACCGGCTTCGGCAACGAAGTCGGCAGCGCACTCGTATCGCATCCGCTCGTGCGCAAGGTCACGTTTACCGGTGCGGATTCGACCGGGCGCCGGATCAACGAGCAGGCCGCTCGCGATTTCAAGCACGTGAGCCTCGAGCTCGGCGGAAAGTCGCCGAACATCGTATTCGACGATGCGAATCTCGACGACGCGGTCAATGGCGCGGTATCCGGAATTTTCGCGGCGACGGGGCAGACCTGTATCGCCGGATCGCGGCTGCTCGTGCAGTCGAAGGTGCATGACGAGGTGGTCGAGCGCGTGGTCGCGCTCGCGCGTACCGCGCGCATGGGCAATCCGATGGATGCGGGCACGCAGGTCGGGCCGATCACGACGCGCCCGCAATACGACAAGGTACTCCACTATATCGACGTTGCACGGCGCGAAGGCGCCAGGCTTGCGCTCGGCGGGCAGGCCGCGACACGCGCCGAGTGCGGCGACGGCTGGTTCGTCGAGCCGACGATCTTCGCCGGTGTCAGCAACGATATGCGGATCGCGCAGGAAGAGGTATTCGGTCCCGTGCTCTCCGTGATCCGCTTCGATACGGAGGACGAAGCAGTCGAGATCGCGAACGATGTGCGTTTCGGCCTCGGCGCCGGCGTATGGACGAGCGACATCGGCCGCGCATTCCGGATGGCGGAGCGCATCGAATCGGGCACGGTCTGGGTGAATACCTATCGCGCGGTCAGCTACATGTCCCCGTTCGGCGGGTACAAGGATTCCGGGTTGGGCCGTGAGAACGGCATCGACGCCGTAAGCGAATACCTGCAGACGAAAAGCGTGTGGATCAACACGGGCGCGTCGACCGGCAATCCGTTCGTGCTGCGCTAGTCAACCGAAGTGGGCGCGCTTGCTTGCGCGCCCACCGAGTCGCATGTTCCCGTATGCCGCCGGTACATTTCATGGTCACGGGGTACAGAGACGGCCGATCGCCCGCTGCCATGTTCATCGTGATCGACTCATCCGCTCCTTCAGCCACGCCACCGCTTCGTCGACCATCGGATGATGGCGGCGCGTGTTCCAGAGCAGTGCCGCAGTGACAACCTTCACTTTCTCCTTCAACGGGCGGACGACGACATTCTCTGGCGCCAGCTTTCGCATCGATGCGGGGACGAGCGCAACGCCCTGACCACACCCGACATAGGCGATCTGCGACGTGACCGAACGCACTTCGTGCATGACCCGCGGCGTCAGCCCGTGCGAGCGGCAAACAGAGGTCAACATGTCGAAGTAGACCGGACTGACCTGACGAGACGACATCACCAGCTGTTCCTCTGCGAGTGCGCGCAGTCGGACGCTCGGCAAAGACGCTAACGGATGATCGGCCGGAAGCGCCACGGCCAGCCGGTCTTCTGCCAATGGCATCGTAGCGATTCCGTTACCTACCGCCCCGTCGACCCGAACGAATGCCAGATCCAGTTCCCCCACTTCGAGTGCGGGGATGGCGTCGGCGCTGTCGATCTCCTTGACCAATACAGTCAGGTTCGGGTGCATCTGTTTGAGTGCGTCCAGCAATGGCGGCACCGTTTCGAGCATCGCGGAGGTGATCGCGCCGACATGGAGTACGCCGGACTGCCCCGCGGCGACTTCCCGGACGACGCGTTCCAGTCGTTCGACCTGGCTGACGAACTGCTGCACGGCGGGCAGGATGGCCGCGCCTGCAGGGCTGAGGTGCGTGCCTTGACGGGATCGATAAAAGAGCTGGAGCTTCAACGAATGCTCGAGCACCTTGATCTGCTCGGTCAAGGGCGGCTGCGACATGTTCAGGCGCTTCGCCGCTCGCCCGAAGTGCTGTTCTTCTGCGACCGCCAGGAACATCCACAGCTGCCTGATCAGCCTGAAATCGATCGTACTGCTCATGCAAGTTTGCCTCCGTCCGAAATGCCCGGCGATCTACACGATGCGTTGAAGGGGCTCATTTTCCACTCAACTGGCCCCGCAACCTCGTTTTTCGCTGTTCCGAAAATAGTATCAGCGAGCTACGAAATACGAAATTTACATATCAATGCGGCGACGCGACGATGGCGGCATCTGTCAACGGAACCCGACGCGATGACCCCGACCTCCATCCTCGACCGCCTCGCCGCGCTCGACACCAACACCGTTTCCGATGCGCTCGATTTTCTCGATCTGCCGGGCGCGACCTACGGGCTGCGCCCGCTGTGGGATTGCCCGAAGATCGTTGGCCGCGCGAGCACGATTCAGCTCGGTCCGAAAACCGATGCCAGGCCCACCGTGCATCTGATCTCGCCCGTCATCGACGCGGTGACCACGAACGACCGCGTGCTGGTGATCGCCGGCGGCGCCGACGGCATCTCGTGCTGGGGCGACATCCTGGCCAACGCCGCGACGGCAAAGCAGATCCGCGGGTCGGTCATCGACGGCCTGAGCCGCGACATCGACGGCAGTGAGTCGATCGGCTACCCGGTCTATGGCCGCGGCGTGACGATGATCAGCGCGCGCAATCGCGTGGTTCAGATCGACTCGGGCAAGCCGGTCCGGATCGCGGGCGTCACCGTGCACGAGGGCGACTACGTCATTGCCGATCGCTGCGGCACGGTGTTCGTGCCGGCCGCGCGCATCGAGGCGGTCCTGGATCTCGGCGAGCGCATCGCGCGTCGCCAGGACGGCATGGTGGCCGCCGTGCGCGCCGGCCGCTCCGTTGCCGAGGTCATGCACGACAAGGAATTCGAGGCCATCGCGGCCCGCTAACCCGACATCATTTCTGGAGTTTTCCCGTATGACGAATCCGAACAGGGCAAGCGCCGAAGACCGGGAACTGGTCGCGTCGTTCGCCGGGCTGGACACCCCCGGTGTCTCCGACGCCATGGACAAGCTGGGCCTGCACGGGCAGTCGCTGGGCATCATGCCGCTGGCGAACTACACGCAGGTCGTCGTGGGGCCGGCATTCACGGTCAAGTACGTGCCGGCCGGCAATCCGCCGGGCACCGTTGGCGACTTCATCGATGACGTCGCGGAGGGCGACGTGGTCGTGATCGACAACGACGGCCGCACCGATTGCACGGTCTGGGGCGACATCATGACCCAGTATGCGGGGCTGCGCGGTATCGCGGGCACGGTGATCGACGGCGTCTGCCGGGACGTGAGCAAGGCGCTCGGCGACAACTATCCGCTGTTCACGGCGGGGCGCTTCATGCGGACCGGCAAGGACCGCGTGCAGGTCGAATCGGTGAACGCCACGGTGGGGATTGGAACCGTCCGCGTTGCTTCGCGCGACATCGTGGTGGCGGATGCGAACGGCGTCGTCGTCGTGCCGCGCGGCCGCGCCCGGGAGGTGGCGGAGATCGCCCGCAAGATCGAGGAAGTCGAGTCGCGGATTCGCGAGCAGATCGCGGAAGGCAAGTCGTTGGGTGACGCGCGCGCCGCACTCGGCTATCACCAGCTGCAAACCAAGGGTTGAGCCATGACCACCGTTCCTTCCTACGACGCGCTGCTGCTGGCGCAAGCGTGCAAGCTCGGCACCTCGACGCTGTACGAAGCGTCCGGTCTCGCGACCAGTTCGGTCGATCCCGCGATTCGCACGTTATGGCCGGGTGCGTCGATTGCCGGCCCGGCGTATCCGCTCGAATGTTCGCCGGGCGACAACCTGTCGATCCACATTGCGATGGAGCAGGTGCCGCGCGGCAGCGTGCTCGTCGTATCGACCGGCGGCTTCGTGTCGGGCTACTGGGGTGAAGTGCTGACCGTGGCGGCCGAAGCTGCCGGCATCGTCGGTCTGGTCATCGACGGCGGCGTGCGCGACATCGCGGCCCTGACCGCCCGGCGCTTTCCCGTGTTCACCCGCGGCATCTGCATGCGCGGCACGATCAAGGCCAGCGCGCCGTCGGTCGGTCAACCGATCAGCTTCGCGGGCACGCCGGTGACGACCGGGGATCTGGTCGTTGCGGACGATGACGGTGTCCTCGTGATCCCGGCGGCCCGCGTCGGCGAGACGCTGGCACAGGGGCAGGCCCGTGCGGACAAGGAAGCGAAGATGATGGAGGCGTTGCGTGAAGGCCGCAGCACGCTGGAACTGATGGGGCTCACGCGCTGGAGGGCAGCGCAATGACCGCGCCGGCAGAAGGTCTGAATCGCTTCCTGGCCGCAGCGCGCCCGTCGGCGACCTACAAGGTGATGGATCGCGTGGCCGCGCGACGTGCCAGCGGTGCGGCGGTGATCTCGCTGAGCGCCGGGGAGCCGGATTTCGATACGCCGGAACACGTTCGCGAAGCCGGCATCGCGGCGATCCGGGCGGGTCATACGCGCTACACGCAAGTCGCGGGCTTGCGTGCGCTGCGCGAGGCGATTGCCGCGAAGTTCCAGCGCGAGAACGGCCTGGACGTCGACTGGCGCGATACGCTGGTGTGCAGCGGCGGCAAGCAGGTGATCTTCAATGCATTGGCGGCCACGCTCAATGAAGGTGACGAGGTGGTCGTGCCGGCGCCGTATTGGGTCAGCTACCCCGAAATCGTGCAACTTTGCGGCGCGCAGTCCGTGATCGTTCCGTGCGGGGCAGGCAGCGGTTTCAAGTTGACGGCGCCAGCGTTGCACACGGCGATCACGCCGCGCACACGCTGGCTGATTCTGAATTCGCCGTCGAACCCGACCGGCGCGGTCTACAGTCGTGCGGAACTGCAGGCGCTGGCCGAGGTGTTGCTGGCGCACCCGCAGGTGCTGGTGCTGTCCGACGACATCTACGAGCATCTGATTTTCGACGGCATCGAATTCTTCACGCTCGCCCAGGTCGAGCCACGGCTGCGCGAGCGCGTGCTGACGATGAACGGCGTATCCAAAGCGTATGCGATGACCGGCTGGCGCATCGGTTTCGGCACGGGGCCCGGCTGGTTGATCGAAGCGATGGAGAAGCTGCAGGGGCAGCAAACGTCGGGCGCATCGACGATCTCGCAGCATGCGGCGCTCGCCGCATTGAAGGGGCCGCAAGACTTCATCCAGCGCTCGCGTGTTGCATTCCAGCGCCGGCGTGACCGGGTCGTCGATCAGCTCAACCAGGCGTCCGGCCTGCACTGCGCGGTACCGCAAGGCGCGTTTTACGCGTTCGCGTCGTGTGAAGGCCTGATCGGCAAGACGACGCGTGCAGGGATCCATCTGGACGGCGACGAGGCGGTGGTCAACGCTTTGCTCGACGAGGCTGGCGTCGCGACCGTGCACGGCAGTGCGTTCGGTCTTGGGCCTTACATTCGCATCGCCTATGCGCTCGACGACGCGTCCCTGGCGCGCGCTTGCACGGCCATTCAGGACTTCTGCGGGACGCTGGCGGATTGACCGTCGCCGGGGGGGGCTCGGTTGCCGTCAAGGAATCGAGGCTGCGTTGCAGGGATATTCGGACAAGGTGATTTCGATGACTCGTGAATTTATCCGGTCGCAGTTCCGGTTCAACGTCGACGGCACGGCGCTGGACGTCTCGGCCATTCATCGCGACGGCGACAAAGCGCCGATCGTGTTCCTGCACGGCTTCGGTTCCACGAAAGAGGACTATGCCGATATCGTGCGCCACGTCGCATTCGACGGGCATCCGTTCGTCGCTTATGACGCACCGGGCTGCGGCGAAACCCGTTGTGCCGACCTGTCGCAAATCGGTATCCCGTTTCTGGTGAAAACGGCGCGGGCCGTGCTCGACCATATCGGTTTCGATCGCTTCCATCTGATCGGGCATTCGATGGGCGGGTTGACCGCGTTGATGCTCGCACACCAGCAGCCGGAACGTGTGCTGAGCTTCGTCGATATCGAAGGAAACATCGCTCCGGAAGACTGCTTTCTCAGCCGCCAGATCGTCGACCATCCGCGGGGCGATGCTCAACGTTTCTTCAACGACTTCATCGAACGGACGCTGCATGCCCCTGCCTATGCGAGTGCGCTTTATTCGGCGAGTCTGCGCCACAAGGTTCGGGCCGAAGCCGTCGGCGGGATCTTCCGGTCGATGGTCGACCTGTCGGACAACGGCGACCTGATGACGAAGTTCCTCGGCCTGCCGTTGCCGAGGATGTTCATGTACGGCGAGCAGAATGCATCGCTCTCCTACCTGAATCACATCCAGGAGCAGGGCGTCGAACTGGCCGAAATCCCGGATTGCGGACATTTTCCGATGTATTCGAATCCGGTGCTGATGTGGGCGGCAATCGCGGCGTTTCATCAGCGCTCGATCAGCGTTGCGTGATCGGGCTGCCCGGCGAGTCGGAGAACGCGCGTCGTTACCGGAAACTGTGACATGTGGTCGAGGCCGGACTGAGCTGGCCACGTCGAATGAATACAAGGATATGGCGGACGAAGAAGGGTCCAGTTTCCGTTGACCGGAAAACGCCGATACCGCCCGGAACAAGGCGCTTTGCTTGAAGAAAGCGAGGGCAGGCTAATTGGCTCCAGTTCAGATTTCGTTCGCGATACCCCGCCGGCGTTGTCTACCGGCGGGTTGTCTTCTATTGTCCACTGAAATGTGACAGCGAATCATGTTTTGACGGATTGATGATTCGTGGGGAGACAGTAGACTGCACCCGTGCTTCGCCAGAACCGATCCGGAGCGTGCCAGGAACGGCGCGACCAGACGGACTCTTCGGCGGCGGGCCAGCCGGCTTGCTGTCCGATTGTGCGAGGAGTAGTTCGTTGCCAACCTGGCGCGCCGATTCGGCGCGTATCGGCACCGGATGCATCAAACCGTCAATTCAAGGGTGATTGCTATGCGTTACGTTTCGCTGGAGTCGAAGAAGGACGAGCTGCTGCTGGCGGCTCGCGTGTTGTTGATGATCCTGTTCGTGCTGTTCGGCTGGCAGAAGCTGAGCGGCTTCTCGGGCACGGTCGCGTACATGGCGTCGACGGGGAACCCGGCGCCTGAGCTGGCGGCCGCAATTGCGGTGGCGGTCGAGCTGGTCGGCGGCCTGCTGATCGCGGTCGGCTTCTATACGCGTCCGCTGGCACTGGCGTTCGCTGCCTATACGCTCGCGACCGCGCTGATCGGCCATCGCTACTGGGCGCTGCAGGGGATGGATCAATACATGGCGATGATCAACTTCTACAAGAACGTGAGCATCATGGGCGGGCTGCTGTTGCTCGCGCTGTCCGGGCCGGGGCGCTATTCGCTCGACCGTAAGTAAGTCGGCGCGGCGTGTCCGTTCGGGTTCGCAGGCCCGGTGCACGAAAGTGCACCGGGCTTTGTTTTTATTGGCGGGGCTGGCGGCGCGGGCACTGCGTTGCCAAACGAACAGGTTCCGGACATGATGGCGCGTGCGCAGCGGCGCGGTTCGCGCCGTGCTTGCGCATTGCGTTTCGTTTTCAAGGGTGGCAGACGAGCCAGTTTCAATAGAGAGAATCGGAGAAGGCGGTGAAGGTTGAAGCCCATGAGCGGGTGTTGACCGCGGGCGAAATTGAAATGGCCTGGACGGTCTTCAAGGACGGCATCGACTACGACAAGGTGCGGGTGCACAAAGGGAGCTACTTCTGGTTCAACCTGCAAAGCAAGCACACCGTCGTCACGCCGAACGGGAAGATGTATTTCCTTGATGACCTGTACGTCGACGACTTCTCGGCAATGAACGGCCCGCACATCTGGAAAAGAAGCTTTTTCATGCACGAGATGACCCATGTCTGGCAGTACCAGCGTGGGTATGCGATGCGATGGCATGCGCTGACCGTCACGATTCGCGGACAGCGCGCATACAAGTACACCATTGCGCCCGGTGCGGTATTTCACGATTACAACATGGAGCAGCAGGGCAACCTGGTCGCGGATTACTACGCGGTGCAGGTGCTGAAGGCGCCTTTCGCCGTTTTCCATCGTGGCTACGTCGGCACGCCGGACGAGCTCGATCACGTCCTTGCGCCGCTGCTGGAGGATCCCGCGAATGCAGACAATCTTCCGCGGTAGCGTGTTGGGTATGCTCGCATGCGTGTTGTGCCTGTCGCGTGCGATGGCAACGTCGGAGGCGCCCGTCGAACTGGAAATCAGGCAGGTCGACGGGAACCCTGCCGCGTGCCTGCCCGTGAACGACGAACGGGCGGAGCCCGTCATCCGGATCCGCACGGTCGGTGTCGCCAGGCCAACCGGCCCGGCGAGCCCCGATGTGACTTACTGGTGGTTCGAGATGCCGGCGGCGGCCACGCCTGTCTACCTGAAGCGTGGCGAGTGCCTCGTGTATGGGCAGAGCGTGAACGGCGCCATCGTCCGCACGCCGCCCAAGCCGCCGGAACTCAACCGGACCTACACCATCTCGATCATTCCGGACGGGGACGCCGGCCCGGTCTACAGTGCGGCGTTCTGTACGCTCGAGCGGCCCGGTGGCGGCGTGCAGATCGCGGTGCCGCGGAACGACCGGAATCCCTGTACGGCCCATCACTGACCGGCGCATGCCGGACAGGTTGGCATGACTGATTGATTCGTGTGGTGTCGAGGCTGCGATGAATGGAGTCGAAGCATGAGGAACGTGTTGCGAAGCTGTGCAATGGCTTGCCTGTCCTGCTGCCTGTTCGTCTCCCGTGCGGACGCCATGTCGCATGGCCCGATCCGCCTGGACGTCAGGCAGGTCGATGGAAAACCGGCTGCTTGCCTGCCCATGAGCGACGATACCGGCTCGGAGCCGATCCGGATCAGCTGGATCGATGTGAGCCGGCAAACGGGGCCCGTCAGTCCCGTCGTGATGTACTGGGCGCTGGAGATACCGGAGCGTGCGCCGCCGGTGTATCTGCAGCGAGGCGAATGTCTCGTCTATGGTCAGGCCGTGGCCGGTGCAATCGTGCGTACCCCGCCGAGGACGCTGGACCTCGACAAGTTCTACAGCATCTCGATCGTCCCGGCGGGGAATGAGGGGCCCGTGTACAGCTCGTCGTTTTGCGTGATCGAGCAAGCGGGCGGCGGTATCCGCATCGCGACGCCGGGGCAGCAGGGGGAACCGTGTGCGGTGGCCGGACACTGAACCGCGCAATGGGCGTGCTCGCGTGGCTGCCGACGTGGCAGGGGAGTCGACATCGGCTGCCTGTTCTTGTATAGATTGGGGGATTCCCGTTCCCCTTTCATAGATGGCTACCGTGCCGCACTCGACTGTCCTCCTCATCGGCGCCGCCGGCCTGCTCGGCCGCGCGGTTGCCGCGTCCCTGTCCCGCGAATCGTCGTTGAACCTCGTCGCGACCATTCGAACCCCGCAAAGCGCAGGTGCAAAACGCCTGGCGCTGCCCCCGGAAAACATCGCCGAACTCGACGTCCTCGACGAGCCGGCCCTCGAACAGCTCTTCGCCACCCGCCAGCCGGCCGCCGTGATCATCTGCGCGGCCGAACGCCGCCCGGACGTCTGCGAACGCGACCCTGCCGGCGCACGCGCGATCAACGTCACCGCCCAGGCCCGCATCGGCGCGCTCGCCGCGCGCCATGGTGCGTGGACACTCGGCATCTCCACCGACTACGTGTTCGACGGCAAGGCTGCCCCGTACCGTGAGGACGCCGCCCCGAATCCGCTGAACATCTACGGCCGCACGAAGCTGGAGGGCGAGGCGGCACTGCTCGCCGCGTCGCCGCTGTCGTGCGTGCTGCGCCTGCCGCTGCTCTACGGCCCGATCGTCGACTGGAGCGAGTCGGCCGTCACGAGCCTCGTGCCGGCGATCGTCGCCTCCGCGCGCCCGGGTGCCGACGCGGTCGGCATGGACGCCTGGGCGATCCGTTACCCGACCTATACGCCGGACGTCGCGGACGTCATCCGCGATCTCACGCTGCGGCATCTCGCGGGCGCATCGATCACGGGCATCCGTCACTGGTCGGGCGAGGAGCCGATGACGAAGTACGACATTGCGCAGCGGATCGCGGCCGCGCTCGGCATCGACGCCGCGCTCAAGCGGACCGACCAGCCGACCGACGCGACGCCGCGCCCGTACGATTGCCATCTGGACGCATCGCGCGTGCGCGCAGCCGGGATCGATCACGCGACGCCTTTCGATATTGCGCTGCGCGCCGTGCTGCGCGATGCGCCGCAGGTGCTGTAGGATCGGGCGCCACTCGCGGCCCGCGCCGCATGAGCCGCATCTGCCCGTGGCGGCGGCCGTGCCACGCATGCAGTTCGCGAGCGAGCACCGGCCAGCACCTCATCGCCCACCCAGGAGCCCAGCCATGCAACTGAAATGGCTCGAAGACTTCGTCGAACTCGCGCGCACGCGCAGCTTCACACGCGCAGCGGAGAACCGCTTCGTCACGCATCCGGCGTTCGGCCGCCGCATCCGGTCGCTCGAGGAATGGGTCGGCACGCGCCTGATCGCGCGCACGAAGCCGCTCGAACTGACGGCGGCCGGCACCGTTTTCCTCGATGCCGCGTCGAACGCGCTCGACATCCTGCACGGCGCCCGCACGCAGCTTCAGGAAGCGGCGCCGGTGCTGGAGAACAACCTCCGGATCGCGACCGGCCGCACGCTCTCGGCCACCTTCTTCCCCGACTGGTACGACGAGACGGTTGCGCGCGCAGGCTTCTTCACGGCGACCGTGGCGACCGGCAGCGCGGAGGAAGCGATCCTGCAGCTCACGGCCGGCGAAGCCGACATGCTGATCGTCTATTCGAGCCCGCATACGCGGCTGCTGATCGATCGCGACCGCTTCGACTGGCTGTCCGTCGCGCGCGAGGTGCTGGTGCCGGTCAGCGCGTTCGATGCGCGCGGCAGCGTGCGCTACCGGCTGCCGGCCGGGCAGGCACCGGTGCCGTGGCTCGCGTTCGCGCGCACGCTGACGCTGCGTGCGGTGCTCGCGCGGCATCTCGCCGAAATGCCGAACCGCCCGACGCTGCGGCCCGTGTACCAGGCCGACTCGTACGAAGCGATCCTCGCGATGGCGCGTCGCGGGCTCGGCCTCGCGTGGCTGCCGCAGCGGCTCGTCGCCGATGATGTCCGGCGCGGCGAGCTTGCGATCGTCGGCGGCGCCGACTGGCAGATCGGCTTCGACATCGCGCTGTACCGGCGCCGGAACGACCCGCACCCGGTACTGGACGCGATCTGGCGCACCGCGCCGTCACGCGACGACGGCGCGGCATAGCCGCCGTGCGCAACGGCGCCGGCGCGCCGATCGGCACGATTGCGTGCCGAAACGGCACGAACGCTGGCCCCGCGTTGCCTACACTCCGCGCTTGACTGGCCCGAACGGCCGCCGGCAACGCCGCGCGCCGTCTTTCAAAATCCTGACGGCCAGCATTACCGGAGGAGCACAGGGATGACCCACAACACGCACGCCGCGGCGCCGGCCCCACACAATCCGTGGCGCGAGATCTGCGCCGCGAGCATCGGCAACGCGCTGGAGTTCTACGATCTGCTGATCTACGGCTATTTCGCGATCGTCATCGGCCAGCTGTTCTTTCCCACGCACGACGCGGCAACCTCGCTGCTGCTGTCGGTGGGCACGTTCGGCATTTCGTTCGTCACGCGTCCGCTCGGCTCGATCGTGCTCGGCAGCTATGCGGACCGCGCAGGCCGCAAGGCGTCGCTGACGATATCGATCGGGCTGATGATGCTCGGCACCGCGATGATCGCGTTCGCGCCGACGTATGCGCAGATCGGCATCGCGTCGCCGCTGCTGATCATCGTCGCGCGGATGCTGCAGGGCTTTTCGACGGGCGGCGAATTCGGCGCGGCCACCGCGTTCATGGTCGAGCAGGCCGATGCGAAGCGGCGCGGCTTCTTCGCGAGCTGGCAGATGTCGACGCAGGGGCTCGCGACGGTGCTCGCGGCCGGCGTGTCCGCCCTGCTGAGCCTGCTGCTGACGACCGACCAGCTGCATGCGTGGGGCTGGCGCGTCGCGTTCTCGGTCGGGCTGCTGATCGGCCCGGTCGGGCTCTACATTCGCCGCAACATCGACGAACCGGCCGATTTCCGCCGGCTCGGCGAGCAAGGGCGCGCGAAGTCGCCGCTGCGCGACGTGTTCGTCCGCGACCGTGCGAACCTGCTGCTCGGCGCGGGTGTCGTCGCGACGGCCACGGCGTTCAACTACGTGCACAAGCTGTACATGCCGACGTATGCGGTCAAGCAGCTGCATATCCCGGCCACATCGTCGTATCTCGGCGCGGTCGTCACGGGCGCGATGCTGATGATCGCCGCGCCGGTCGTCGGCCACCTGTCGGATCGTTTCGGCCGCATCCGCGTGATGCTGGTCGCGCTGATCCTGGTCGGCGTGACGACGTGGCCGCTGTTCGTGATGCTGAACCGCTATCCGACGGTCGAGACGCTGCTCGCGGTGCAGGCGCTGGTCGGCCTGCTGATTGCGGTGAGCCTCGCGCCGCTGCCGGCGCTGCTTGCGGACATCTTTCCGACGAGCACGCGCGGCACGGGCCTCGCGCTGTCGTACAACTTCTCGGTGACGCTGTTCGGCGGCTTCGCGCCGCTGATCGTGACCTGGCTGATCGATGCGACGCACAACAAGCTGGCGCCGAGTTTCTACGTGATGGCGACGGCCGTGCTCGGGATCACGTCGGTGATCTCGCTCGGCCGCCGGATGCGCGGCGCCGCTGCGGCCGCCGCCGCGACGCCGTCGACGCGCGCGACCGAGGCGTGACGCGCCGGCCCCGATCCCGGCGCAGCCGGCACCAGCCGGCTGCGCGTTTCCCGAACCCTGTTGAGCCTTTCCGACATGACCACGCTTGAAGCCATCCGCGCCGCATTGCCGGCCTATCCGATCGAAGTGGCCTTCCCCGACATCTCGCGCTGGCGCGCGGGCAATACGGGCATCGACTATCTGCATACGTTCGACAGCGGCCGGCCCGGCAAGCACGTGATGATCCTCGCGCTGACGCACGGCAACGAAGTCAGCGGCGCGATCGCGGTGGACGCGTTGCTGGCCGCGGGCCTGCGTCCGGTGGCGGGCCGCCTGTCGCTCGGCTTCGGCAACGTTGGCGCATACGAGCATTTCAGTGCGGAGAACGCCGATGCGACGCGCTACCTCGACGAGGACATGAATCGCGTGTGGACGCCGGCCGCGCTCGACGGCACGCGCGGCAGCCGCGAACTTGTGCGTGCGCGCGCGATGCGTCCGCTGCTCGATACGGTCGACCTGCTGCTCGACATTCATTCGATGCACGAAGCGTCCGCGCCGCTGATGATGACCGGCCCGCTTGAAAAGGCGATCGCGCTGGCGGCCGCGATCGGCACGCCGGAGCACGTAATCATCGATCGCGGCCATGCGAACGGCACGCGGCTGCGCGACTACGGCGGCTTCGGCGATCCGGCGAGCGCGAAGAATGCGCTGCTGATCGAGACGGGCCAGCACTTCGCCGCGAGCGCACGCGATGTCGCGCTCGACAGCGCGGCGCGCTTCCTGCTGCATGCGGGTGTCGTTGCGCGCGACGACGTCGCGGTCTTCCTCACACAAGCCGCGCCGGTGCGGCAGAAGTTCGTCGAGATCACGGAGCCGGTCGTCGCGCGTTCGATGGACTTCCGGTTCTCGCAACCGTTCACGGGGCTCGAGGTGATCGAGCAGGCCGGCACCGAGATCGCGCGCGACGGCGACGACGTGATCGTCACGCCGTATGACAACTGCGTGATCGTGCAACCGTCGATGCGGCATCTCGGCGTGAACGTCACGATGATGCGGCTGGGGCGATTGCTGGATCGCTGATGGTGCCGGTCGGGCCGCGCGGCAGTCCGGATGCGGCGTTGCAGCGGCGCGTTCATCGTCCTGGCACGGAAAGGCGCTACACTGCGCGGGTTCCCGAACAGATCGGGAGCGTCAGGACGCCGGGCACGCGTGTCGAGACGGCGCGGCCATGCCGCCCGCCCGCTGCTGGCCGGCCGCCACCCGCCACGCAGCGGTGTCGCGCCCCCTGACTCATTCGAACAAATCACGAGAGAAAGAGAGGGCCCATGCTGACACGTCTTCGTATCGGACTCGACCGCGCGCGCGACCTGCGCGAAGCGGGACGACCGTCTCCCGTCCAGCCGCGCCCGCAGCCGAGCGAACTGGTCGACCTGAGCGCGAAGCGCGCGATGTGGCGTGTTGCCGTTCCGGGCCAGGCCGACTGCTACATGGCGGCGACGCCCGCCGAAACGGAGCGCTTCGTCGTGCATCTCGACGCTCAAACGTTCTACGGCCTGTGGCTCGGCACGAGCCCGAGATTTCCGCAACTGAACTCGCAGGACTGCGTGCCGCGCCGCGTCATGCCGCTCGACAGCAAGTACGCGTCGGCCACCGCCGCGTTCCGGGCAGGCCGACTCGAACCGGTGGAACTGCCGCCGGTCGGCTACTGGCTCGAGGGAAGCGGGTACGAAGTCGCGATGAGCAACGGCATGACGCGCACCTTCTGGCTGCTCGCCAACCGCGCGCGGTCGTTTCCGGTCAGCGTCGACAACGCGACCTGGGCGACGATGCTGAACAACATGGCCGGCGTCGGCGTCGCGCCGATCGCGTACCGCGAACTGTTTTCCCGGCACGCGTAGGGTGCGCGTCGCGATCCGGCGCGCCCCGCGGCGGCACCGGATCGCCATCTGGTTTGACACGCCGCGCTCGCGGCCATTAAAGTCGCATCGCGGGCCGGTGGGTCAAGCACACGCCCGGAACAGGCAGCCGATGTTCCAGGACTACGGGGCTACCCCGTGGATCAGATCGACACCCCGATGCGTCGCAAGGAGCACCGTTGCGCGTTGCGCAACGTCACTCCTCGCAGCACCTGACACGTTGACTCATCGTCCCGCCCATCGATTCCCATGCACGGCTCCCTGTTCGATACCGTCCGCACGATTGCCGAAGCGATGCTGGCCGGCGCGCCCGAACGTGCCGGCGTCCTTTCCCGGATGGCGGCCGTGCTCGGCGGCGCGCCGCCGTGGACGCACGAAGTCGCGAATACCGCGCTCGCACGCTTCGGCGCGCGCTGGGCCGACGTCGACATCGATACGCTCGCGGCGGATCTCGCCGATGCGCCGGCTTTCGTGCTCGCGTGGTATGGCAGCGATCGGCCCGCGCCGATCCGTATCGTGCGGCGGCCGCTGGTCCAGCAACCGTTGCCGGCGCCGCTTGCGGGCTGCGACGTGCCGCAATGGGCGACGCCCGGCGATCTTGCCGGCTGGCTCGGCGTGAGCGCGCCGGAACTCGACTGGCTGTCCGACCACTGGCGCGTCGACGCGCGCAGCAGCGCCACGCCGTTGCATCACTACACATACGTGGCGCACGACAAGCGCAGCGGCGGGTGCCGCCTGGTCGAGATTCCGAAGGGCCGGCTGCGCGAAGCGCAGCGCCGCATCCTGCACGGGCTGCTCGATCGCATCGCGCCGCACGGCGCGGTGCACGGGTTTCGCAAGGGGCACGGGATCGTCTCGTTCGCGGCGCCGCATGCGGATCGCGATGTCGTCGTCCGTTTCGATCTTGCGGATTTCTTCGTATCGGTACGCGCCGCACGCGTTCACGCGCTGTTCGTCACGCTCGGGTATCCGGCCGAAGTCGCGCGCACGCTCACGGGGTTGTGCACCAACCGCGTACCGTCCGCGCGGCTGCTCGCGCCGGACCTGCGCGACCGGTTCGACTGGATCGGCCGCCAGCGCTATCGCGAACGGCATCTGCCGCAGGGGGCGCCGACCTCGCCGGCGCTGGCGAACCTGTGCGCGTTCCGGTTCGACATGCGGCTCGCCGCGCTCGCGCGTTCGCTCGGCGCAGCCTACACGCGCTACGCGGACGATCTCGCCTTTTCCGGTGGCGGCACGCTGGCGCGCGACGTCGAGCGGCTGCAACTGCGGGTCGCCGCGATCGCACTCGAGGAAGGCTTTGCGCTGCAACTGCGCAAGACGCGCGTGATGCGACGCGGCAGCCGGCAGCACCTGGCCGGCGTGGTCGTCAATCGTCATCCGAACCTGGCGCGCGATGAGTTCGATCTGCTGAAGGCTATCCTGACCAACTGCATCCGGAGCGGGCCGGCATCGCAGAATCGCGATGCACATCCGGACTTCCGCGCGCATCTCGCCGGACGTGTCGCGCATGCGGCCGCGCTGAACGCGGTGCGCGGCGCGAAGCTGCGCGCGCTGTTCGACCGGATCGCGTGGGAAGCGCGCGACGTCGGCCGGTAAACGGCCGGATTCGCATCGACGCCGGTCGACGACTTATGTAGTGCGGTGCCGCGCACTGCTATCATTCGCGCCATGCCGCGCCAGTGCCATGGTGCGGCGCCGACTTGCCGCAGCCGTTCGCCGTGCCTTCGTCGCTGGCGCGCTGCGCGTTGCCGGCCCGGCTCTGTCTGTCATTGATTGACGCGCGACGTCGTTTAGTGCGTATCGCGTAAGCCGTGCCGGCTCAGGCAAACGATTCACACATTTGACAGCCCCTATTGGCGGAACTTCATGGTAGGTTCCGCCATCGGAGTTTTTTGCAAAAACATGCCCAAAGAGGATGAATACATGACCCAGGCCCTGCAGGAACTCGAAGCACAACTTCGGGACCTGAACATCAAGCTGTCGGACGCGAAGCAGAAGGAGAAGCAGGCCGCGCTCGCGGCATTCAAGGAACAGGTCGAGCTTTTGGGAATCTCGCAGCAGGAAGTGCTGAGCGCGCTCGGCTATATCGTCCAGCGAAAACGCAAGGCACCTGCCAAGTACTACGACCCGACGTCCGGCCGTTCATGGTCGGGCCGCGGCCCTCGGCCGAAATGGCTCGAAGGCAAGGATCTCGATACGCTCGCCGTCGACCGTGAGGCCAAGACCTGGTGGCCCGGAGACGACCAGAGCTGAAGCCGGCCAGGCCGCCAGGCCACCCGGCGCCGTCCGGTTCGCGCCAGCGGGCCGGCCGGCAACACTCCGCCAGCATGCTGCTTTTCATCCGGTGTCCGGCCTGACCGCGACATCGCCGGTTTCGCCGCCGACACCGGATCGCCGTTTTTCCCTCCCGTTCATTGCCCGCAGATTCCCGCCTGCCGTCCCGCAAGCGGGCGCCGCCGGATGCGCGAACCGTCGCGGCCGACACGCGCGCCGGGGCTTTGCTCGCGGGCACAGGCCTTAGAATGTCGCCGGACAATCGTGGCAGGACACCATGGCAGCAAACATGAAATCTTCGGCGCTCGGCGGCCCGTCGGCCCCGCGCGTGGAGCAGGTCGGCGCGTACGCGTGGAAAGCGCTGGCCGGATCGGCGATCGGCTATGCGATGGACGGCTTCGACCTGCTGATCCTCGGCTTCATGCTGCCCGCGATCACGGCCGCGCTGCAACTGACACCCGGGCAGGGCGGCGCGCTGGTCACCTGGACGCTGATCGGCGCCGTCGCAGGCGGCATCCTGTTCGGTGCACTGAGCGACCGTTACGGGCGCGTGCGCGTGCTGACCTGGACGATCCTGCTGTTCGCGATCTTCACCGGGCTGTGCGCGTTCGCGCGCGGCTTCTGGGATCTGCTCGTCTACCGCACCATCGCGGGCATCGGGCTGGGCGGCGAGTTCGGGATCGGCATGGCGCTCGCGGCGGAAGCGTGGCCGGCCAGCAAACGCGCCCGCGTGTCGTGCTACGTCGCGCTCGGCTGGCAGGCCGGCGTGCTGCTGGCCGCCTTGCTGACGCCGTTTCTGCTGCTGCACATCGGCTGGCGCGGGATGTTCCTGGTCGGCGTGCTGCCCGCGCTGCTCGCCTGGGCGATGCGCAACAAGCTGCACGAGCCGGAGGCGTTCGTGCAGCGCGCGACGCAGCCGAAGGCCAATGCCTTCCGCCTGCTCGTCGCGGACGGGCGCACCGCGCGCACGAGCCTCGGCATCGTGATCCTGTGTTCGGTCCAGAACTTCGGCTACTACGGGATCATGATCTGGTTGCCGACCTTCCTGTCGAAACAGATGGGCTTCTCGCTGACGAAGTCGGGGTTGTGGACGGCGGCAACCGTCGTCGGGATGATGATCGGCGTCTGGGTGTTCGGGCAGTTGGCCGACCGCATCGGGCGCAAGCCGACGTTCCTGCTGTACCAGCTCGGCTCGGTCGTGACGGTCATCGCGTACGCGCAGCTGTCGGACCCGACCGCGATGCTGTGGGCCGGTGCGCTGATGGGCATATTCGTCAACGGGATGGTCGGCGGCTACGGGACGCTGATGTCGGAGGGCTATCCGACGGCCGCACGCGCAACCGCGCAGAACGTGCTGTGGAATATCGGTCGAGCGGTCGGCGGCTTCGGCCCGGTCGCGGTCGGCGCGCTGGCCGCGCACTACTCGTTCCAGACGGCCATCGCGCTGCTCGCCGGCCTCTACGTGCTCGACATGGTCGCGACGCTGTTCCTGATTCCCGAGCTCAAGGGCGTCGAGCTCGAATGAGCGCGGCGCTCGCGCACAACCCAACGATTTCACCGGAAACCACGATGCAACAGAAGAACAGGACGATCGGCGTGATGGGGTCGGGCAAGGCGCCGTGGCTCGCGTTTTCGGCGCCGCTCGGCGAATGGATCGCGCAGGCCGGCTTCAACCTGCTGA
Organism: Burkholderia aenigmatica; assembly: GCF_902499175.1. Classification (GTDB taxonomy): domain Bacteria; phylum Pseudomonadota; class Gammaproteobacteria; order Burkholderiales; family Burkholderiaceae; genus Burkholderia; species Burkholderia aenigmatica. The sequence goes on along the minus strand of NZ_CABVQC010000001.1, from coordinate 268,087 downwards.
CGGGGGGCGGGCAGGGCGTGATGCTGGCGGTCGCGCGCGCGTTCGCCGACGTGCCCGGGCGGGCCGGCCGATCGATCGGCATCCTGCCGACGCAGGCCGATCCGCTCGCGGGCTTCGTGCCGCTCGACGGTTATCCGCATCCGTTCGTCGACATCCCGATCCTCACGCCGCTGCCGCGCCGCGAGCCGGATGCGGATCCGCACACGATCAACCGCAACTACGTGAACGTGCTGAGCAGCGACCTGATCGTCGCGCTGCCGGGCGGGCACGGCACGGCCGAGGAGATTGCGCTCGCGCAGCGCTGGCGCAAGCCGCTCGTCTGCTTCGGGCCGGACGGCGCGTTTCGCGAACTCGCGGCGGGGGCCGCGTGCACGTCGTCGCTCGATGACGTGATCCGCTTCGTGGAAGACGCTTTTTCGGCGGAGCAGGTGCAGCGATAGTTCAAGCGGTCGGCGCCCCCGCACGCACCGTCACCGCCTTTGAAGCAACCGTGCCGCCGGCGCGAGCAAGCCGCCGGCGGCACGATCCGTTACTTCGGTGCGCGGCTTAGCGCCCGGTCTTCAACTGCGCCCACAGCCGGTTCTGCAGCCGGCGAATCTCGGGCGGCATCGGCTTGAGCAGCGTCATCTTGCTCAACACGTCGTCGCCCGGATACACCGACGGGTCACGCGCGATCGCGGGCTTCACGTACTGGCGCGCGGCCTTGTTCGCGGTCGGGTAGAACACCGCGTTGGTGATGCCCGCATTGACCTTCGGATCCTGAACGTAGTTGATCCACTTCAGCGCGGCGTCGCGGTTCGGCGCGTCCTTCGGGATCACCATCATGTCGAACCACAGCAGCCCGCCTTCCTTCGGATTCGCGAAGCGGATCTCATACGGGCGCTTCGCTTCGGCGGTGCGGCGGTGTGCGATGCCGATGTCGCCCGAGTAGCCGAGCGACACGCACAGGTCGTTGTTCGCGAGATCGTTGATGTAGCCCGACGAGTTGAACTGCGTGATGTACGGGCGCACCTTCTTCAGCACCTCGAACGCGGCATGATAGTCGGCCGGGTTCGTGCTGTTCGGGTCCTTGCCCATGTACTGCAGCGTGGCCGCGAACACGTCGACGGCCTGGTCGAGGAACGACACGCCGCAGCTCTTCAGCTTGGCCATGTTGGCCGGATCGAACACCAGCGCCCAGCTGTCGACCGGCGCCTTGTCGCCGAGCGCCTTCTTCACGGCCTGCACGTTGTAGCCGATGCCGTCGGTACCGTATGCCCAGGGCACGCCGTACTGGTTGCCCGGATCGGCATCGGCGACCATCTTCATCAGCAGCGGATCGAGGTTCGACAGGTTCGGCAGCTTCGACTTGTCGAGCGGCTGGTAGACGCTCGCCTGGATCTGCTTGGCCATGTAGTTCGACGTCGGCACGACGATGTCGTAGCCGGAATTCCCCGACAGCAGTTTCGCCTGCAGCGTGTCGTCGTTGTCGTAGTTGTCGTAGCGGACGTGGAGGCCCGTCTGCTTCTGGAAGTTCGGGATCGTGTCCGGCGCGATGTAGTCGGACCAGTTGTAGATGTTCAGTTCGCCGGCCGCGTGGGCGGCCGTGCCGGCGGCCGCGGCGACCGCCAGGATGGCGGCGGTTGCAAGGGCGCGGCGAAGCGTGCGGATTCGCATGAAGAAGTCTTCCATTTCGGTGCGCGTGTCGAGCCGCGAGGCGCGGGTCGTTGCGCGATGGTTCATCGGATGAAGCGGGCGTGCGCGACCGCCGCGCGCCGCGAGCAAATGCGGTGCACGACGATCAGGAGTCCGTTTGATCTCGGGCCGGGCTGCGCGAAAGCGAAGCGCGGGACGATCCCGTCACCGGTCGGGCGACACGGCGAGCAGGTCGAACGGATACAGGGAAGGGGGCGAGCGCTAAGGCAGCAACGATGCCACGTCGTCGGTATGGATCGCGACGTAGGCACGCGCGGCGACGGCGTTGTGGCGGCGAACGGAACGGCGGGACAGGATGGTGTAGATCGACAGGGACAGGCGAGGACTTTGCCCGCCGTCACTGTCGTCGGAGGACGCGATCGCGGCGCGCAGGTGTCGCGCATCGCCTCGTCTCCACCGCACCAGCGGGCCACGGAATCTCACGATTACTCTCGACCGGGTTGTTGAAAGTATTGAACACCTGGCGGTTTGCCAGCGACTGCCGTTTCAGGCTTCGGTCATCGCGTTTGCCGCAGGGCGGCATCGGCTTCGTGACACGCGTTGAAAGCTTGGCGAACCGCCGAATCGCCGAAACGTGACGCTTCCGTGAATCATCAGGTAAATCGCTGTAAGGATGTCTCCGGATTTTCCCTAGTGATTCGAAGGCCGATGGATGCGCGTGGCGTGAGGGTGAAGACGGGCGAATCGTGCAAGCGAGGCTGTCTTGCCGGTCAGGACAGGCGCGAAGTGATGAGAATATTCGACGGCTTGCTGCCCGGGTTGCGCCCCGACACGACATTGCTCAGGCTGTCGCGGCCCGGTTGGCGGGCCGGAAACCGGGCGACGGGACGTCGTTGATAACGGCAGCCATCGCACGGCGTCCCTGACTTACTTCATCGTGTCTTCCGCGGCGCGCGCGACCACGACCTTGCCGGTCATGCCGCCGCCTTCCACCAGACGATGCGCATCGCGCAACTGCGCCCCGTCGAACCTCAGCCGCCGGACGGCCCGGGCCGGCTGAAGCGCTGCTCGACCACCTCGGTGCCCCATTGCGTGCCCGCGGATTCACGGGTCAGCGTGAAGCCGAACGACTCGTACAGATGGCGCGCCGAATCCAGGCCCTTGAACGTCCACAGGCAGGTTTCGCGAAAGCGCCGCGCGTCGACGAAGCGCATGGCTTCCGTCATGAGCCGGCGCCCGATGCCGGACCCGCGCAACGCGTCGTTCACGATGAACCATCGCAGGTGCGCGACGCCCGTTGCCGGGTCGCCGTCGATCGCGAGCGACGCGAGGGTCCGTCCGTCTTCCTGGCACAGCCAAAGCGCCTTGCCGTCGGCCGGCAGCGCACCGGCGAACTCGGCCAGCTCGGTCGCCACCCGCTTTTCGAAAAAGGCGCCGAAGCCCCAGTGTTCCGAATAGAAGCGCGCGTGCAGGCTCGCGATATCGCCGATGCAGCCCGGCTGGTAGCCTTCGCGGATCGAGGGCGCATCGGGTGTGGCGGCGGACGCCTTGGTGGCGTTGTCCTGCGCGAGCGCATCGGCATACAGCGCGAGCGAGCGCAGCAGCGCCTGCTGGTCGGCGGGCACCATGCGGCGCAGCGCATTCGACACCTGATCGGTCGCGAAGGTGTCGATTCTTTTCTGGAGCTTTTCCCCCTCGGCGGTCAGGTACAGCTCGGTCGCGCGCGCATCGTCGCTCGACACGCGCCGCTCCACGACTCCGGCCGCCTCGAGCCGCGCGAGTTGCCGGCTCGTGTTCGATTTGTCCAGCCGCAGGATGTTGCCCAGATCGCGGGCATTGATGCCGGGCGCCGTCCCGATCTCGAGGATCGCGTGAACGGCCGAAGGCGCCCAGTCGCTGTCGGCCAGCGTCGCGCGCATGAAGCCGAGCTCGCGAACCAGTTTGCGGGAGAAGTCGCGCAGCTCGAGGATGGTCGCTTCGCGAGGCTTGGCGGGAGCGTCGATGAGGTCCATGGTTGCCCTGAAAAGGTTGCGGATCGCAATCAATAATAGTTGCGAGTCGCAACTTGATCAAGGAGGCGTTTCATGTGGACGGGTGGTGCCGAGGGGGCACTCCCGGAGGTCGGTGTCGGCGCGGATCAAGGGGGAGCAGAGGGGCGGGCGGCAAGTGGTACTGGCGCGGATGGCGGCGTGCCGCGAACTGGACGCATACTCGATGCATCCGGCCTGCCAGCCATGCGAGCACGGGCGTCGGCCGGTCATCGATCCGCGGCCGCGGACAACGGAGCCACCATGAACAATCTGAAGCCGATGACGATTGCGTTGCTTGCCGGATGCGGCATCAGCGCCGGCGCGGCCTACGCTGCCGGCAGCATGGATGCGCCGCCTTGCAGCGCGGCGCATGCGGCGGATCAGGGCGGGATCGCCGCGATGCCGGGCACGTCGGTCCGCAGCTTTTCGACCGCCGGTTGCTCGGGCGCGGTGCTGCAGGGCGAACAGGCCACCGCGACGGTCAACGGCGACCGGGTCGAGCTGCGGGACGGCACCGTCTATGTGAACGGCCGTTCGTACGGTGCGGTCACGCCCGCGCAGACGGTCGAATACGAAGCCGCGCACGACCGGCGCACGTTGAAGGTCGACGGGAAAGTCCGCACGCCGGTGCGCTGAGTCGCGCGTCGCGGCTCAGGCACGCGGCGCCGCGCCTATTCGACCAGTGTCAGCCGGCCGTCGCTGAGCCGCACCTCGCGCCCGATCCACGCCGCATCGACGCGCGGCAGCACGGCCGACGGCTTGCGCAGCTCGCGCAGCAGCGTCGCGCCGTGCGACAGCCGGCCGCCCATCCGCGCGATCACGGCGCGCGCGGCCTGGTACTGCGCATGCCGGCCCGGGTCGAGCGTGTCTTCCAGCAGGATGTCGTGGCCGAGCACACCTTGCGTGTGGCCCGGATAGATCATGAAGCCGGCCGCCTCGTCGGTGCCTTCGCTGCCGTCCTGCCAGAAGCTGCCGTTGCGTTCGCGGCGCTCGGGATGCGGCGCGAACCACGCGTCGCGGTCGGTGGCCGGCATCGCGTGATGCAGGCGGAAGAACACCCGCATCAGGTTGTCGCGATACCACTCGCGCACCTGCAGATACCAGCCGCGCATGCCGGGCGCGCCGAGCGTGTGGAGCACGCGGACCGGCAGCGGCCAGTCGGGAAACGCCTGCAGCGGCAGGCTGACGGGTGCGGGCCGCGTGGTGCCCGGATCGGTTTCCCACGGCAGGCGATGCGGGCTGTCGTCGAGCTGGCCGTATGCGGTTGGCGGACGGCCCCACAGTGCGCCGCCGCTGCTGGCCAGCGATGACGCGATGCACAGGTTGCCCTGCACGACGAATACATAGAAGCGCGTGAACCAGTCGGCCAGTTGCTGGCCGTCGGCGCGTCGCTCGACGAGCGTCGCGAGTTCCCGGTCGAAGCGCTGCAAGCCGCGCTCGAGCGTCGGCAGATGCCCGCGCGCGACGCGCAACATGCGCCAGAACACCGGCAGCGAACGCAGCAGCCGCAGCGGTCGCCAGCGCAGCGGCGGCGTCGCGCCGCCGATCTCGCCGCTGTAGTTGCCGGCCGACACGCCCCAGTCGGCGAGGCGGGCGAGGAACAGGTCGTTGTTGATGTACGACGCACCGCCATAGAGTGCGGTAAATGGTTCGTTGTCCTGCAGTACGCGTGCATCCCAGCGCGCCATGATGGCCGGGATGCTGCCGGCCGCGCGTCGTTGCGCATACTCGACCAGACGGCTCGGCTGCGGCGGCAGGATCTCGGCGATGTTCGCGGCGGTCAGGTGCCGGTGCCAGCCGTAGCTGCTGATCGGGCGGTACTGCAGCAGCCACAGCTGCTTGCCGTCCCACGCCCATTCGATATCGCCCGGCACGTAGTGGAACGCGCGCAGCACGCGCTGCAGGAAGTCCCACAGCTGCGTCGCGCTCAGGCCGTGCGCGGTCGGGAACGTGCCGCGTTGCCAGGGCTCGCCGAGCCGCGACAGGATCGCGCGCTGCGGGCTGGCTTGTCCGTCGGCGAGCGTTTCGAGGTGGCCTTCCACCCATTCGACTTCGACGGCGAGATGACGCACGAAGGCGATACCCGACAGCACGGGCGTGATGAAGCGCTGTACGACCGTTTCCTCGAGGCCACCGTCGAGCAGCTCGGCCACGCGCGCGGCCGCTTGCGCTGCCGGTACGCGCAGGAACGTGGTATGCAGGCCGGCGTTGGCCGCATCGGCCTGGTCTTCTCCGTGGCTCGACGAGCGGATCGCCCACTCGGCGTCGGGCTGGCTCGCGAGAAAGCCTGGCAGGCGCGGATCGTCGGCACGGGTCAGCGACAGCGCGGGCGGCACGGGCAGGCCGGCCATCGTGGCCAGCGCCAGGCGCCCGCCCTTGGTGTGCGCGACGAAGCCGGCGTCGCCCGCTTCGAGCCACTGCGCGAACGCCGCCGGCGTGTCGATCCACGGATAGTGTCCCCAGCCGGCCTGCAGCGTGACGGTGAGGTCGGCGCGCGCGAGGATGGCCGACCACGCGGCGGCCTGGCGCACGCCGAGCACGTTGTCCTGGTCGCCCCACACGAGTTCGATGCGATCGGTGACCCACTCGAGCAGCGGCAGCGCGGTATCGGCGCGCACGAGATCCCAGTGCGGCAGGAACGCGCGGCAACGCGCATAGCCGGCGCCCATGCGGCGGTACTGGGCGCGCGTCCAGGTCAGGTTCGAGAACTTGCGGGCGAACAGCGCCGGGTAGTGCGCGAGCAGCCAGTGGATGGTCTTGCGCAGCGGTTTCGGCGCCATCAGTTTCGGCAGGCGCCGTTCCCACAGGAACGCACCGACGGGCGCAAGCAGGACGCTGCGGCTGAAGTGGCCGGGGCGCCGCTGCAGCGCGTGCAGCACCAGCAGCGCATTCACGCCGACGGCCATGATCGCGTGGCCCGGTTCGGTCGCATCCAGCAGCGCTTGCGCATACGCGGCGAGATCTTCGCAGGGCGGCGCGGGGTTGTCGCCGAAGCCCGGCAGTTCCAGCGGCACGGGCCGGTATTGCCGGAAGTGGGGCAGTGCATCGTCCCACCAGTCGGCCGCGCTGCCGTTGCCGGCGAGGAGGTACAGGATCGGTTTGCTCATGGAGGCTGGATCGGCGGGCGATCGTCGCGATGGCACGCGCCCGGGCAGGGCGATGCCATCGGCGGATGCCGCGGGTCTTGTTCGCGTTGCGCCGGTGCGAGTGGAATGGAAGGGCGGCCCGCTCGGCTTGATGCTTGATTGTTGCGGGCATTCTACGCGAGTCGATTTCATTCGATTCGCGATTCATTCCGCGCGTCGGATTTTTCGATACGTGACCGATAGATGTGATCGGTTGTCGATTGGAAGAAATGAGTCGAAGCCGGTGAATGATCCGGATCGAATCGCACACTTCGCGTGAACTGAGAAAGTAGAATCAGGCCGCTGGAATTCACCACGCCGGATTCGAGGAATGAAAATGAAAAGACGCTGGATCGCGGGCGCATGGCTTGCGATCGTCGCAAGCGGTGCGTGGGCCCGGAACTGGACCACGCTTGGCCCGGGCCCGGCTATCGCGCTCTATGTGGATCCCGCTTCCGTCGAGCGTCATCCGCTCAATTCGTGGGTGACGGTCAAGATCGTTTATGCCGAGCCGCGCCGTTACTCGGCGCCGTTTCCGGTGAAGCGCCTCGTTTCCGATTGGTCGTTCGACTGCGAGAACAAGACCTGGGCGATGGGCAAGACCAGCATGGTCGGAGCGCAGCCGGGCGAGGTCTACGTATCTCGCGAAGATTCGGATGATTACCGGTATGTCGAGCGCGACTCCATTCAGACGCTGGTCATGGATTACGTCTGCGGGAAACACGGATGATGGAAATGGCGTCCGCTCGCCGGTTCCGGTTTGACGGTTTCCAGTTGAAGGCGGGTCAAGCGGCGTGTAATCGCCGGGCCTGGCCGCATTTTTTTCATCGCGCACGGTACCGATTCGCTTGCCCGTGCCGGTGCGATGGTGCTCCGGCACGGCGACGAATCAATGCGTGGCGCTTGCAGCGACCGCGTCGGCAGGGCTGCCGGGCGGCTGGCCCGTCTGCCGGCGCGAGCGGCCCGAGCTGAGGTAAGCGGCGATCGAGTCCTGCGTGATCTCGCCGAGCCAGGCACCGTCGGGGTCGAGCACCGGCATCCACGACGCGCTGTACTGGTACATCTTCGACAGCACGATGCGCAGATTGTCGTCCGCCGCGACGCCGGCCGGGAAGGGCGTCACGCGCTTGCCGCACACGCCGCCGTCGGTGCGCGCCGCGCGGCCCGCATCGTCGAGCACGGTCAGGTAGCGGCAATCGGTTTCGTCCATCACGGCGAGCGCGTGTGCCAGCGGCGTATCGACCCGTGCCGTTTCGGGTTGCGTGGCGGCGTCGCCGGCCTTCACGAGCAGCAGACGCTTGAGCGTGCTGTCCTGGCCCACGAACTGCGCGACGAATTCGTCGCGCGGGCGGGCGAGCAGCGTGTCGGGGTGATCGTATTGCACGAGCTGGCCGCGCCGGAACACGGCGATGCGATCGCCCAGCTTGATCGCTTCGTCGATATCGTGGCTGACCATGATCACGGTCTTGTTCAGTTGCCGCTGCATCTGGAAAAACTCGTTCTGGATCGCTTCGCGATTGATCGGATCGACCGCGCCGAACGGCTCGTCCATCAGCAGCACCGGCGGATCGGCGGCCAGCGCGCGGATCACGCCGATACGCTGCTGCTGCCCGCCCGAGAGTTCGCGCGGATAGCGTTTCAGGTACAGCTTCGGATCGAGCGCGACCATCGCCATCAGGTCGCGCGCGCGTTCGGCGCAGCGCTTCTTGTCCCAGCCCAGCAGGCGCGGCACGACGGTGATGTTTTCCTCGATCGTCATGTTCGGGAACAACCCGATCTGCTGGATCACGTAGCCGATGTGGCGCCGCAGGTCGACCTCATTCAGCTGCGCCGTATCCTCGCCGTTGATCAGCACGCGGCCGGACGTGGGGGCGATCAGCCGGTTGATCATCTTCAGCGTGGTGGTCTTGCCGCAGCCCGACGGGCCGAGGAACACGCAGATTTCCCCCTCGGCCACCGACAGGCTCACGGCGTCGACGGCGCGCACGGCCTGGCCGTCCTTGCGGGTGAAGGTCTTGGTCAGTTGGTCGAGTTCGATCATGTCTTCTGCACTCCCTTCGGTGTCAATGCACGCTGCAGCATCTGCAGGAGCCGGTCGGCGACGATCGCGAGCAGGCTCACGAGCACCGCGCCCACCAGCAGTTTCATCATGCTGCTCTGGCCGATGGCGCGCAGGATCAGCGTGCCGAGCCCGCCCGCGCCGACCACGGCGGCGATCGTCATCACGCCGATGTTCATCACGACCGCGGTGCGCACGCCCGCGAGAATCACCGGCACCGCCAGCGGCAGGTCGACGAGCCGCAGGCGCTGCCACGCGGTCATGCCGATGCCGGTGCCGGCTTCCTTGATGCCCGCATCCACGTTGTGCAGCGCGAGGCAGGTGTTGCGCATGATCGGCAGCAGCGAATACAGGAACACGGCCGTGATCGCGGGGGCGGCGCCGATCCCCTGGCCGAAGCGCGAGAAGAACGGGATCATCAGGCCGAACAGTGCGATGGACGGCAGCGTGAGCACGATGGTCGCGACGCCGAGCAGCGGCCCGGCGAGCCAGTCGTGGCGGTTGATCAGGATGCCGAGCGGCACGCCGGCCACGATCGCGCAGCCTACGGCGATGCCGACCAGCCAGATGTGCTGCAGCGTGAGCTGCAGCAGTTCGGGCCAGCTCGACGCGAGATAGTCGAATACGCTCATCAGAATTTGCTCCGAGAAACCCCGCCATTTCCCCCAAGGGGACTTCCTTCGGGGCGGATGGCGGGAAGGAAGGGAATGCTGTTGACAGGCAGCTTCTTCCACGGGTTAGGATCACCGGCATGATCCTTGTCTACCGCTACCGCGTGAAGTCGCTCAACGGACTGCTCAACAAGCAGAGCCGTGCGGTGAACTACGTCTGGAACTTCTGCAATGACACGCAGAAGCATGCGCTCAAGTGGAGCAAGAAGTGGCCGACGGGTTTCGACTTGAATGTGTTCACTACTGGTAGCAGCAAGGAACTCGGCATTCACTCCGGCACGGTCAACGCAACGTGCGAGCAATATGCGAAGTCGCGCAGTCAGCACCGTCGCCCTTACCTGCGCTACCGCGGCAGGAAATCGCTGGGCTGGGTGCCGCTGAAGGGGCGCGACCTGAAGCGCGAGGGTGACGCGTTCCGTTTCGCCGGCAACACCTTCCGCGTATTCAACAGCCGAGCGCTTCCCGAAGGCAAGATCAAGGACGGGACCAACTTTGCGCAGGATGCACGCGGCAACTGGTTTCTCAACATCGTGATCGAGATGCCCGATGTGCAGGCCCGTCCAATCCGTTCCGGCGTCGGTATCGATCTCGGCCTGAAAGACTTCGCCACACTTTCGACCGGCGAGAAGCTGCCCAATGACCCGTTCGGTCGACGAGCGGCGGAAAAGCTGGCGAAAGCGCAACGGGCGCGAAAGCACAGGCGGCATATCGCGAAGCTGCACGCCAAGGTGGCGAATGCCCGCGCCGACTTCCAGCACAAGCTCGCGCTCGATCTGATACGACGCTTCGATTACATCGCGGTTGGCAACGTGTCGGCCGCGAAACTCGCCAGAACCAGGATGGCGAAGAGCGTCTACGACGCATCCTGGTCGTCCTTCCGGGACAGGCTCCGTTACAAGGCGATCGCGCACGGAGCCACGTTCGAGGAAGTCGACGAAAGCGGTTCTACCCAGTTCTGTTCGGCGTGCGGGTCGCAAGACAGCACGACGCGGCCGAAAGGTATCGCGGGACTGCGAATAAGAGAGTGGGCCTGCAGTGGATGTGGTGTCGTGCATGATCGTGATATCAACGCTGCGCTGAACATTCTCCGATGCGGACGTGCATCGCCAGGTGTGGGAATCTTCCGCCTTTAGGCGGAGGAGGACGTCAACGGTTCTCCTTCAAGGCAGCTTGTGCGTGCGCAGGAACGCGTCGGCGACGTCGCGCGGCGACTTGCCGTCGAGGTCGACCTCCTTGGCCATCGCCTGCATCACGTCGTTGTCGAGCGCGGCCGACAGCGCGTTGAGCTGCGTCGCGAGCTTAGGATTGCGATCGAGCGTGTCCTTGCGCACCACTGGCGTCGCGTTGTACGGCGGGAAGAAGTGCTTGTCGTCCTCGAGCGGCACGATGCCGAAACCCTTCACGCGTCCGTCGGTCGTGTAGACGAGGCCGATCTTCAACTGGTTGTTGTGCAGCGCCGTGTAGACCAGCCCCGGGTCCATCTGCTTCAACTGCGCGCGGCTGAACTGCATGCCGTAAGCGGCGAGCAGCGGCTTCAGCCCGTCGGGGCGATTCGCGAATTCCGCATCCATCCCGAACACGTAGTGCTTCGCGGCCGGATCGGTCTTCAGGTGCTCGGCGAGCTGTGACACCGTGCGGATGCCGGTGGCCTCCACGAGCTGGCTCGGCAGGCCGATCGCGTAGGTGTCGTTGAGCGGCGACGCGTCGAGCCAGACGAGCCCGCGCGGCACGTCGAGTGCTTTCACGCGCCGGTACATTTCTTCGGGCGACAGCTTGTCGTTGATCTTGTTGTAGACGAGCGCGGCGGTGCCCGTGTAGTCCCACATGAGATCGAACTGGCCGTTCTCCAGCGCGCTGCGCGTGAGCGTGCTGCCGAGACCCGAACGGACTTCCACGTCGTAGCCGCGCGAGCGCAGGTACTGCGCGGTGACTTCCGCCAGCACGTATTGCTCGGTGAAGTTCTTCGCGCCCAGCACGAGCTTCGTTGCGCATGCCGGTGCGCTCGCGGCCATGCACAACGCGGCCACGGCGCACAGGCGCGCGAGCGATCGAATGGTGCGGTGGAGTGTCATGCCGCACCTCCGTGGCGTGCGAGCCAATGGCGGCTGCCGGCCGCGACGAGGCCGTCCAGCACGAGCGCGAGGATCGCGGTGAGCGACGCGCCGAGCAGCAGCAGCGGCTGGTTGTCGAGATAGATGCCGGGGAAAATCAGCGAGCCGAGGCTGTCCGCGCCGATCAGGTAGGCGAGCGGGGCCGTCCCGACGTTGATCGCGAGCGCGGTGCGCACGCCGCCGACGATGATCGGCAGCGCATCGGGCAACTCCACGCGCACGAGCGATTGCCAGCCCGTCATGCCGATGCCCTTGGCGGCTTCGCGCAGCGCGGCGGGCACGTTCTTCATGCCTTCGTAGGTGTTGCGCGTGATGGGCAGCAGCGACGCGAGGAACAGCGCGACGATCGCGGGCACGTTGCCGATGCCGAAGATGCCGAGCGCGATGGCGAGCACGGCGAGCGACGGGATCGTGTTGCCGATGTTGAAGATCTGCATGAAGCGCTCGGCCTGATGCTGGAATCGCGGCCGGCTCAGCAGCACGCCGGCCGGCACGCCCACGGCGATCGCGAGCGTCATCGAATAGACGACCAGCAGCATGTGCTGGCCCGCGTAGTACGCGAGATCGTCCGCGCGCTGGCTGAACGTGTCGGCGCCGATACCGCGCGCGAGCGCCCAGGCGATGGCGACGATGGCTATCAGGCTGCCCACCAGCTGGACAGTGCGTCGAGTCATGAAGATACACCCCCTCAATCTCGGTGCGGCACACGCGCAGGCGCGCGCCGCGTAGACGCCGGATGGCGCCGCGATGGAAGTTCGTGATCCCGGCATGGCCGCGATTTGAACTGACGGAAACAGTCCTGCCGGCCGCAACGATGTGCGACTGGCGGTCGAGTGAACGCAACGCTGCGTTCGTCTGATTGTCATGTTCAGCCCGGCGGCGCCGTAACGGCGAGGCGCGTTCGAGCAGGGCACCGTCGTGTGAAGACGGCATGGATGCGGCGGGCGTGAAGCCTGCCGCTGGAGCCGGAGGCCCCCTTGATGTGGCGAAACGGATGCATGCGCAACGAATTGCGAAATGACATCACGTTGCACACGAGATCATGCATTTTGTGATGAAGTTGGGCCGAGTATAGAGTAATCAATTGATCGCGTCTACCTTGGGGACGAACGCGATTGCGCACCGCCGATCGTGCGGCTGCGATGAAGCAGGGGAGGATCGAGCGTACAGAAAGTGATTCGAATTCCGAATCGATGGGCGAGGCCGTAGTATCGAAATTGAATTCGCGAGCGGGCTTGCGTCATGCTCGACCGTCACGCGCCACCGTGTATCCGCACGAAGTCCTGGCGCGTCCGGCCTATTCGATGACGTCCGGATCGGCGCGCGGCGTCCTGCCGGTCCAGCGTCGATACGCATGACGGAAGCTGCGCGGCTCGCTGTAGCCGAGACGTTCCGCAATCGTTGCGACCGTCAGCTCAGGGTCGTCGAGCATCCGCTGCGCCTCGTCGCGGCGCACGTCGTCGAGCAGTGTCTGGAACGTGAGGCCGTCCTTGTCGAGCCGCCTGCGCAGCGTGCGCTCCGTCAGGTGCAGTGCGTTCGCGAGCGACGTCATTGACTTGAAACGCGTGAGGTCGCGCGCCATCAGCTCCTTTGCGCGATCGGCGAAACGCGTGCCGACCGATGCGGCCCACTGCCGTTCGAGCGCCTCGCACTGGCCGTGCAGCGCATTGAAGCTGACTTCGTTCGCGAGCAGCGGCATCTCCGTGCCGTTCACCGACGTGAACACGAGGCGGTTGTCGCCCGCATTGAATGCGACCTTGCAGCCGAAGTGGCGCGCGTAGTCGGCCGCATTGCGCGGTGTGCGGCGCGCGAGCTGCACCTGTGCGGGCCAGACCGGCTTGCCGACGAGATCGGACACGATCAGGCGCAGGCTCGACAGGCACATGTCGACCTGGAACACCTCGAGATCGGGCTCGCCGTTGTAGCGGCTGATCGTCACGCTCATGCCGTCCGCGTGCGCATCGATACGCACATCGAAATACAGCCCCATGAACAGCGGAAACTGGCCCATGCACCGGAATGCCTGCATCACCGAGCCGCTGATCAGCATCGCGTAGCCGGCGAGGCCGAGCGTCGACACGTGCAACCGCGCGCCGATCGACAGCCCGATCGACGGCACGCCGCTGCGCTGCAGCAGGTTGTGGAAGCAGCGCTGCTCCTGGCCGCGATTCACGTGCAGGTTCGGCGACGCGACTTCGTCCGCGCCGAGCCCCGTGCCTTCGAGCAGCGCGGCACCGTCGATATGCCGCACGCGGCACTCGTCCAGCGCGACCGCGATCGCGTGGACGGTGGCGGGAATGTCCTCCTGGCGGCCGGCCGGGCGCGCGAGGCCGAGCGACGAACGCAGGCTGCGCTCGGCCCGGCTCTGGTTTCGATGGGAACGGCTATCCATGGTGCTGACGGGGCGACTGGGTCGCGTAGAACATAGCCGGAATGTCCGCAAAACGCCAGTGCGGCGCCGCACCATGCAAGCCGCGCCGCCGCCACGCGCGGCGATGTGTCCGGAAATATCCCCCTATTACGTCCGCTTTTCTCATTCGTGGTCGATTTTTTGGCGCACCACACTTTCTGCCAGTCGTGCGCCGCCGGCCATGCCGGGCGAACGAGTGTTGGAGCCGTGAACGCCACCCACGTGAGGACAGCATGGACAACGACAGCCCTGGTCGATACGCATCGGCCGCCGCGACGCATGACTTCGGGACGCACGCGATTCGCAGCGATGGGGACGAACGCCGCAAGCCGCACCTGCTCGGACTCGCGACGCTGGTGATCTTCGGCCTCGCGTACATGCTTCCGATGACGGTGTTCACGACCTACGGGATCGTCACGAGCGAGACGAACGGGCATCTGACGGCCGCGTATGCGGTCACGCTGGTCGCGATGCTGTTCACCGCGCGCAGCTATGGGCACATGGCGCGGCTGATGCCGAGCGCCGGGTCGGCCTATACGTTCGCGAGCCGCAACTTCGGCACGTCGGCCGGCTTCATGGTCGGCTGGGCGTTGCTGATGGACTACCTGTTCATCCCGATGATCAGCTACCTCGCGATCGGCATCTACATGAAGCAAATATTCCCTGGCGTGCCGGCCAGCGTGTGGATCGTCGGGAGCATCGCGCTGATCACCGGGCTGAACATCGTCGGCATCCGGCTCGTCAATCGCGTGAACCTGATCCTGATCGCGAGCCAGCTCGTGTTCATCGCGATCTTCTTCATCGCTTCCGCGCGGGTCGCGTCGGGCGAAGGGCTGTCGATGGCCGTCGCGCTGCCGTCGTCGGGCGATGCGCGTGCGATCTTCGCCGGCTCCGCGATCCTGTGCCTGTCGTTCCTCGGTTTTGATGCGGTCACCACGCTGTCGGAGGAAACGCGCGAGCCGAAGCGCACGGTGCCGCGCGCGATCCTGCTCTGCACGCTGGCGAGCGGCGTGCTGTTCATGCTGGTCGCCTACGTCGGGCAAGTGGTGTTTCCGGACTGGCACGCATTCAAGGATCTCGATTCGGCCAGCCTCGAGCTGATGCGGCGTATCGGCGGCGGCACGCTGTCGGCGTTCTTCGTCGCGGTGTACGTGGCCGGCTGTTTCGCGAGCGCGATGGCCGGGCAGGCGAGCGTGACGCGCGTGCTGTTCGCGATGGGCCGCGACCGGGTGCTGCCCGAACGCATCTTCGGCCACCTGCATGCGCGGCTGCGCACGCCGGTGCGCGCGACGCTCGCGGTCGGCATCGTGTCGCTGTCCGCGCTGTTCATCACGCTCGATCTCGCGTCGACGATGATCAGCTTCGGTGCGCTCGTCGCGTTCGCGGTCGTGAACCTGTGCGTGATGCGCAGCTATCTGTGCCGCCCCGAGCATCGCCGCTTCGCGGGCTGGATCACGTTCGGCGCGATGCCGGCAATCGGCTTCGCGATGAACGTGTGGCTGTGGTCGGGACTGTCGCGCCAGACGTTCTACGTCGGCACCGGCTGGCTCGTGCTCGGACTCTGCCAGCTCGTGTGGCTGACGCGCGGCTTCACGCGCCCGGCGCCGACGCTGTCGATGAATTGAATGACCGGTGGCCGACTGCCGGCCGCCGGTTCTGAAACCCTGAAGGAGGAATCATCCATGAACGCTGTTGACGTCAATCTCGATGCGGACCTGCAGGCCCTCGGCAAACGCCACCTGCTGATGCATTTCACGCACGCCGATGCGTATCGCGACCACGCGCTGACCGTGTTCGACCGCGGCGAAGGCTGCTGGCTCGTCGACCGCAACGGCAAGCGCTACTTCGACGGGCTGGCCGGGCTGTACTGCGTGCAGGTCGGCTACAGCCACGGCGCGGAAATCGGTGACGCGATCCGCGAGCAGATGGTGCGGCTGCCGTTCGCGACCAACTGGGGCTATGGCCACGAACCGGCGATCCGGCTTGCGCACAAGCTCGCGGCGCTCGCACCGGAAGGGCTGAACCGCGTGTTCTTCACGTCGAGCGGCTCGGAGTCGAACGAATCGGCGATCAAGCTGGTGCGCCAGTATCACCAGTCGCGCGGCGAGCCGCAGCGGCGCAAGTTCATCGCGCGGCGCGTCGCGTATCACGGCACGTCGTTCGGCGCGCTCGCGCTGAACGGGATGACGAACTTCCGCAAGCATTTCGAACCGCTGATGTCGGGCGTGCGGCACGTGGGCAACACGAAGCGCTACGGCCGCCCGGTGGGCGAGACCGAAGCGCAGTTCACGCGCCATCTGCTCGACGAGATCGAATCGCTGATCGTGCAGGAAGGGCCGGATACCGTCGCCGCGATCGTCGTCGAGCCGCTGCAGAACGCGGGCGGCAGCCTGACGCCGCCGGCCGGCTACGCGGCCGGGCTGCGCGACATCTGCGACCGGCACGGCGTGCTGCTCGTCGCGGACGAGGTGATCTGCGGATTCGGCCGGCTCGGCGAGTATTTCGGCTCCGCGCGCTACGGGCTGAAGCCGGACATCATCACGTTCGCGAAAGGCATCGCGTCGGGCTACGTGCCGCTCGGCGGTGTGATCGCGAGCGACACGGTCGTCGACACGGTGCTCGATGGGCCGCAGCAGATGTTCCTGCACGGCGCGACCTACGGCGGCCACCCGGTCGCGTGCACGGCCGCGCTCGCGAACCTCGCGATCATGGAGCGCGAAGGCGTGCTCGAGAACGTCCGCAGCAACGAAGCGGTGTTCCGCGAGACGCTCGATGAGCTGCTCGAACTGCCGTGCGTCGGCGACGTGCGCGGCGACGGCTACCACTACTCGCTCGAACTCGTGACCGACAAGGCCGCACGCCGCTGGGCGGCCGGCATCAGCGCACAGGCGTTCGTGTCGACGCTGCTCGCGCCCGCGATCTTCGACGCGGGGCTGCTGTGCCGCGCGGGCGTCGATCACGAAGGCACGCCGATCGTGCAGTTCTCGCCGCCGCTCGTGATGTCGCGCGACGAGATCGTGTGGTTCGTCGCGCAGATCCGCGACATCCTCGTCGACACCTATGCGCGGGCGACGCGCTGAGCGCGGCGTCCTTCATTTCAGGAGCATTCGATGCGAACGTCACAACAGTCCTATATCGACGGCAAGTGGCTCGATCCGGCCGATGCGAAGCCGATCGACGTGATCGACCCGAGCACGGCGCGGCCGTATGCGCAGCTCAGGATCGGCGGTGCGGCCGACGTCGACCACGCGGTGGGCGCGGCGAAGCGGGCCTTCGACACGTATTCGCGCTGGCCGGTGGACGAGCGCGTCGCGCTGCTGCGGCGCGTGCTCGAGATCTACCAGCGGCGCTACGAGGAGGTCGCGCAGACGATCAGCCAGGAGATGGGCGCGCCGATCGCCTTTGCGCGTGCGGCGCAGGCCGCGGTTGGCACCGCGCATCTCGAACAGACGATCCGCGCGTTGCAGTCGTTCCGCTTCACCACGCAGACCGATTCGCTGCTGGTGTCGCACGAGCCGATCGGCGTGTGCGCGCTGATCACGCCGTGGAACTGGCCGATCAACCAGATCGTGTGCAAGGTCGCGCCGGCGCTCGCGGCCGGCTGCACGATGGTGCTCAAGCCGAGCGAGATCGCGCCGTTCAGCGCGATCCTGTTCGCGGAGATCCTGCACGAAGCGGGCGTGCCGCCCGGCGTGTTCAACCTCGTGCACGGCTACGGGCATGAAGTAGGCGACGCGCTGTCGCGGCATCCGGAGGTCGACATGGTGTCGTTCACGGGGTCGACGCGCGCGGGTGTCGAGGTCGCGAAGGCGGCCGCCGATACCGTGAAGCGCGTGCACCAGGAGCTCGGCAGCAAGAGCCCGAACCTGATCCTGCCTGACGCCGATATCGAGGATGCGGTCACGCGCGGCGTGCGCAGCTGTTTCAGCAACAGCGGCCAGTCGTGCAATGCGCCGACCCGCATGCTCGTGCATGCGGACCATCTGGCGCTGGCCGAGCAGGCCGCGCGCCGGGAGGCGGAGCGCACCGTCGTCGGCGATCCGCGTTCGGCGGAAACCGGCATCGGGCCGGTGGTCAGCCGCACGCAGTTCGACCGCATCCAGCACTTCATCCGGCTCGGGATCGAAGAAGGAGCGACGCTCGTCGCGGGCGGCCCCGGGCGGCCGGACGGGCTCGGCGACGGCTTCTACGTGCGGCCCACGGTGTTTTCGAACGTCACGCCGGACATGACGATCGCGCGCGAGGAAATCTTCGGGCCGGTGCTCGCGATCATGACCTACCGCACCGAGGACGAGGCCGTCGCGCTCGCGAACGATTCGGTCTACGGGCTCGCGGCCTACGTGCAGTCGAAGGATCTCGAGCAGGCGCGCAGGGTGGCGGCACGGTTGCGGGTCGGCAATGTCCACATCAACTACCCGCCGTGGAATCCGGCCGCACCATTCGGCGGCTACAAACGTTCGGGAAACGGCCGCGAGTACGCGGAGTTCGGCCTTGTCGAGTATCTGGAGACGAAGGGCACGACGGGGTACGCGTGAGCGACGCGCGTTGACGGTTCTGGCCGCCCCGGGTGACGCGCGACGCGCATGTGCCGTTGCGGATGCCGCTCGCGGTGTTCGGCCTTGACGACCCGGGGCGTTAAGGCCGAACACCGCGCGGTTGAGGCATTCAGGCCGCCGCGCAGCCTGCAACGGCGAGCCGATGCCGCGCGTGCCGACCGTCAGTCCTCGTCGGAATCCGTTGCGGCCGCATTGGGTCCCGCAACGGAAACGGCGGGCCGCCTGCGGATCTCGGAATCGAGGATCAACCGCCCGCGCAGCTTGCCTTTCATCCGCTTCACATGCTTGGGCGCCTCGGTCATGTGCTCGACCATCAGCGCCCGGACGCGCTCGGCGTCGCGCTCGCGCGCGGCCTGCAGGATCGCCTTGTGGATCGCGACGTTCGCTTCGCCGAAGCGCTTGTGCTCGACGAGCGGCGTGTCGTTCCGGAACTCGATCAGCTGGCGGATCATCTCGTTGATCAGCTCGCAGTTGTATCGCAGGAACGGGTTCGGATTCGCGGCCGCGAGGATGTCGTGGAACGTCGTGTCCTCCTGCCGCTGGCGCAGCATGTGGCCGCGGTCGTGCACGCCCGACGCGCCGTCGCAGCACGCGATGTTCGCCTCCAGCGCCGCGAAGTCGCGCTCGGTCAGGTGCGGCACGGCACCGGCCGCCAGCTCGGGTTCGAGCAGCTTGCGCACCGTGTAGATGTCGTCGATCGTCACGTCCTTGAAAAACAGGTAGTTCTGCAAGAGCTGCAGCGTGCGGTCGAGCGGCACCTCGACGACCATCCCGCCGCCCGACGGCCCCGTCGTGACCTTGATGAGCCCCTGCACCTCGAGTGACTTCAGCGCCTCGCGGATCGTGCTCTTGCTCACCGCATAGAGCTGCTGCAGCTCGGCTTCGCGCGGCAGGCGGTCGCCCGGCTTCAGGTCCTTCTCGGTGATCAGCCGCTTGATCTCCTCGGCGACGAGGTCGGCCCGCTTCGGCTGCTTGATTTCGACCGCGAGGCCCGCCCTGGCTCGGTCCATGACCATCTTCACGACTCCTTTGTCTGACTGCGCGCCGCGTCATCGTCGACGATCCGCTCCGGCGCGAGTACGGAATTTTGCCTGATTGACACCAATTTTGATCAACTCTAGCATCAGGTTCATTCTATTTATCATGATAAATAGGATCAACCGGCGGCGCGCATCCTGCAGGACGTGGGCACGGTTTGGCAGTCGGTCGCATTGCGTGTGTCCCCCTTTATGAGGAGCGTCAACTTGAATCGCCGAGAACTGTTGAAACTGGCCGCGTTGTCGGCCGTGCCGGGCGCGCTCGGCAGCTTGTCGTCCCGCGCCGCGTTCGCACAAGGTTCATCCATCCAGCTGGCGTGCCCGGTGCCGATGTCGGGGCCGTTCGCCGCCAACGGCAAGTACGCCGATCTCGGCATGCAGCTCGTGGTCCAGCAATACGGCAAGGTGCTCGGCGCGCCGCTCGCCTACACGGCGCTCGACACCGAGGGCAAGCCCGCGACCGCCGTGCGGCGCGTGCAGGAGATCGCCCAGCAGAAAGGCGTGCGCTTCTTCGCGGGCGGCATCCTGTCGTCCGAATCGCTTGCGATGGGCAAGGAAGTCCAGAAGGCGGGCGGCGTGTTCATCACGACGGCCGGTGCGGACGAGATCACCGGCAAGGATTGCAACGCCGCGACGTTCCGCTGGTCGGTGCCGACCTTCGGCGCGATCGAGCAGACGGTGCGCCCGTTGACGCAGATGCTGCCGAAGGCGAAGCGCTGGTACACGATCACGCCGCAATACGTGTTCGGCGACGGCCTGCTGTCGGCCGCGAAGGCGATCTTCAAGGAGAAGGGCATCGAGCATGTCGGCAACAGCTACCACTCGCTCGCCGAGAAGGAGTTCAGCGGCTACCTGACGAACGCGGCGGCCGCGCAGCCTGACGTGCTGCTGATCCTGAACTTCGGCTCGCAATCGTCGGACACGCTGCGTCAGGCCGTGAGCTTCGGGATGAAGCGCAACTGCACGATCCTGCTTGCGTGGGCCTCGGGCCTCGAGCAGTTCGAGGCGCTCGGGCCCGACATCTGCGATGGCGTGTATTTCGGTGCGCAGTACTGGCACGGCATCGATTCGCCGCTGAATCGCGATCTGGTGAAGCGCACGAACGCCGCGTTCAAGGCGAACCCGAACTACAGCCTCGCGGGTTCGTATATCTGCTCGAAGATCCTGGTCGACGCGATGGTGAAGGCGGGCAGCGCCGATCCGAAGAAGGTCGTCGCGGCGATGGAAGGCATGAAGTACGACGGCCTCACGGGCCCGGAGGAAATCCGCAAGGGCGACCACCAGGTGCTGAAGAACTACTACCTGCTGAAGGGCAAGCCGAAGAGCCGCATGAAACATGCGGACGACTACGCGGACATCGTCAGCTCGGGCCAGTCGTTCCTGCCGCTCGACAAGACGAGCTGCAAGCTCGCGTGACGCAATGCGTGCGTCCGCGGCAGTCGTGCGCCGCGGACATCCGTTACCTTCCTTTCTGACACGGAAGCCATGAACGTCTATCTGCTGCAGATCGTCAATGGCATCGGCGTGGGCATGCTGTATTTCCTGCTCGCCGTCGGCCTTTCGATCGTGTTCGGCCTGCTGCGCTTCGTGAACTTCGCTCACGGCGCGTTCTACCTGCTCGGTGCGTATCTCTGCTACCAGGCGCTGCAATGGTCGGCGAATTTCTGGGTTGCGCTCGCGGTCGTGCCGCTCGTCGTCGGCGCGTTCGCGTGGGGCGTCGAAAAGCTCGTGCTGCGTCACGTCTACGCGCAGCAGCACGAATTCCACATCCTCGCGACAGTCGGGCTTGCGCTCGTGCTGCAGGAGTGCGCGATCCTCGCATGGGGCCCGCTCGGCGACAACGTGCCGCCGCCCGACGCGCTGAACGGCGTCGTGATCTGGGGCGGCTTCGTCTACCCGAAATACCGGTTGTTCGTGATCGGCTTCACGGCCGTGCTCGCGGCGCTGCTGTGGTGGGTGCTCGAAGGCACACGGCTCGGCAGCACGGTGCGTGCGGGCAGCGAATCGTCGGAGATGGTGTCGCTGCTGGGCATCAACGTGACGCGCGTATTCAGTCTCGTGTTCGCGCTCGGCGCGGCGACGGCCGCGCTCGCGGGCGTGCTCGCCGCCCCGATCCGGGGCGTCGATCCGTTCATGGGCATCGAGGCGCTCGGTGTGGCGTTCGTCGTGGTCGTCGTCGGCGGGATGGGGAATTTTCTCGGGGCGCTCGTCGGCGGGCTGCTGGTCGGCATCGTGCAGAGCCTGATGAGCACGCTGTGGCCGGAAGGGGCACGGCTGATGATCTATGTCGCGATGGCGGCCGTGCTGCTGCTGCGTCCGAACGGTTTGCTGGGGAGGGCCGCATGATTCAATCGTCCAAATCGCTGCCGCCCGGCGCGGCGGCCTCGCGGCGGGCGCAGTCCTGGCGCGCCGTACTGCAACGGCCGGAAGCCTGGCTGGCCGTGGCCGTCGCATGCCTCTTGCCGATCGTGCTGAGCTCGGGTTCGCTCGCCACCGAAGTGCTCGTGTTCGCGCTCGCCGCGCTCGGCTGCAACCTGCTGCTTGGGCTGACGGGGCTCCTGTCGTTCGGGCAGGGTATTTTCTTCGGGCTCGGGAGCTATGCGGCGGGCCTCGTGCTCACGCATGGCGGCGCGTCGGTGAGCGTCGCGCTGCTCGCGGCCACCGGGCTCGGCGCCGTGGCGGCCGCGCTCGTCGGCTGGTTCTCGATCCGGCAGCGCGGCACTTATTTCGTGATGCTGACGCTGGCGTTCGGGCAACTGTTCTATTTCCTCGCCTATACGACGCCGGATGTCACCGGCGGCGACAACGGGCTGCTCGATATCCCGCGCCCCGCGTTGTCCGCTTTCGGGCATCCGCTCATCGTGCTCGATTCGCCGTGGCGCTATTACGGCTTCGTCGCGGTGCTGTTCGTCGCGGTGTTCTGGCTGCTGCTGCGCGTGTCGCGTTCGGTGTTCGGCCGCACGCTGCTCGCGATCCGCGACAACGAGGCGCGCGCGGCGGCGGCGGGCTACGACGTGAAGCGCTTCAAGCTCGCGGCGTTCGTGATCTCGGGCGCGGTGACGGGGCTCGCGGGCGCGCTGCATGCGCTGATGACCGGCATCGCGCCGCTATCGAACATCGACTATCACACGAGCGAGATGATCCTCGTGATGACGGTGATCGGCGGCACGGGCAACCTGTTCGCGTCGGTGCTCGGCGCCGCGTTCTACGTGCTGTTCGCGGACTGGCTGTCGACGCTCTGGCCGCGCTGGCTGCTGCTGCTCGGACTCGTGCTGATCGCGGTCAGCCTGTTCCTGCAGCGCGGATTGTGGGGACTCGGCGAACGCGCCATCGCATCGCTGCGGCGCACCGAACGCACGGCGGCTACGACCAGGGAGCAGGCATGAGCGAAGCGATTCTCGAGGCGCGCGGCGTCGTCAAGCGCTACGGCAAATTCACGGCGCTCGGCGGCGTCGATCTGCGGATCATGCCACGCACCGTGCATTCGGTGATCGGCCCGAACGGCGCGGGCAAGACGACGCTGTTCCATACGCTGACGGGCACGCTGCCGATCACCTCCGGCTCGATCGTGTTCGATGGCCACGACGTCACGCGCGAACCCGATTTCAGGCGCGTACGGCGCGGCATCGCGCGTTCGTTCCAGGTGACGAGCCTGTTCCCGAACCTGAGTGTGCGCGAGAACCTGCGCGTTGCCGCGCAGGGCGTCGACGCGCGACGCGCGCTGAACCCGTGGACGCCGCCGCGCGGTGCGCTTGCGCACGACGGCATCGTCGACGACGTCCTCGAGCGGCTCGGCCTGCAGCGCTTTGCGGACACGGTGACCGCCGCGCTGTCGCACGGCCAGCAGCGCCGGCTCGAGGTCGGGATGGCGTTGGCGGCGCGGCCGCGCGCGATTTTTCTCGACGAACCGACATCCGGCATGGGGATCGACGATCTCGACGACATGAAGGAGCTGATCCGCGGATTGCGCAGCGACTACACGGTCGTGCTGATCGAGCACAACATGGGGATCGTGATGGACATCTCCGACACGATTACGGTGATGCAGCAGGGCCGCGTGCTGGTCGAAGGCAAGCCCGACGCGATTCGCGGCGACGAGCGTGTCCGTACCGCCTATCTCGGCAACATGATCACGGGAGGCCGCGCATGATGCTCGACATCACGGAAGTCCATGCCCATTACGGCAAGAGCCATGTGCTGCAGGGCGTCTCCCTGAACGTGAACGACGGCGAGACGGTGACGCTGCTCGGCCGCAACGGTGCGGGCAAGTCGACGACGCTGAAGACGATCGCGGGCGCGGTCGCGCCGACCAGCGGCTCGGTGAAGTTCCTGGGCCGCGAGGTCGCCGGGCAGCCCATGCATCGGATCGCCGCGCGCGGCCTGTGCTTCGTGCCCGAACATCGCGGGATTTTCCGGCTGCTGTCGGTCGAGGAGAACCTGCGGCTCGGCGCACGCCGCGATTCGCCGTGGCAGCTCGACGACATCTACCGGATCTTTCCGCGCCTGAAGGAACGCCGCCGCAACGGCGGCGCGCAGTTGTCGGGCGGCGAGCAGCAGATGCTCGCGATCGGCCGCGCGCTGATGAACCATCCGCGGCTGCTGATGCTCGACGAGCCGGTAGAAGGGCTGGCGCCGGTGATCGTCGAGGAGATCGTCGAGCAATTGAAGCGGATCAAGGCGGCTGGCGTCGCGATCCTGCTCGTCGAACAGAACCTCGAGGTGTGCACGCAGCTGGCGGATCGCCACTTCGTGATCGAGCAGGGCGTGATCGTCTACGAAGGCAGCAACGCGGCGTTCATGGCCGATCACGAGGTCAAGGACCGTTATCTGGGCGTCGGCGTCGCGTAAGCGCCGCACCCTTTCATTGCGAGGAATTCCATCGATGCAAGTTCTGGATTCGACATCGGGCGTCGCGGCGTCCGGCTTGCGCGTCGACGGCGCGCGGCTGTGGGACAGCCTGATGCGTCTCGCGCGGATCGGCGCGACCGACAAAGGGGGCGTGTGCCGCCTCGCGCTCACCGAACTCGATCGCGAGGCGCGCGACCTGTTCTCCGCGTGGGCGAAGGACATCGGCTGCACGGTGCGTGTCGACGCGATTGGCAACATCTTCGCGCGGCGAGCAGGCGAACGCGACGATCTGCCACCCGTGACGACGGGCAGCCATATCGACACGCAGCCGACCGGCGGCAAGTTCGACGGCAACTACGGCGTGCTCGCGGGCCTCGAAGTGCTGCGTACGCTCGACGACGCGGGCGTGCGCACGCGGGCGCCGCTGGAGGTCGCGGTCTGGACCAACGAGGAGGGCTCGCGTTTCGTGCCCGTGATGATGGGCTCCGGCGTGTTCGCGGGCGCGTTCACGCTCGACCATGCGCTCGCGCAATGCGACCGCGACGGCGTGTCGGTGCACGACGCGCTGGCCGCGATCGGCTATGCGGGCAGTGCGGACGAGGGGCGCGTCGCGCACCCGGTCGGCGCGTATTTCGAAGCGCATATCGAGCAGGGGCCGGTGCTGGAGGCACATGACACGACGATCGGGGTGGTCGAGGGGGCGCTCGGCCAACGCTGGTATGACGTGACCGTACACGGGATGGAGGCGCATGCCGGCCCGACGCCGATGGCGCTGCGGCGCGACGCGCTGCTGGTCGCGGCCGATCTGGTGCGCGCGGTCAACGGCATCGCATGCGCGCATCCGCCGCACGGACGCGGGACGGTCGGCTGGGTCGACGTCCACCCGAATTCGCGCAACGTGATTCCGGGCCGCGTGACGCTGACCGTCGACCTGCGCGCGGCCGACGATGCGACGCTCACCGCGATGGATGCGGAGCTGCGTGCGGTATGCGGCGACCTGGGCGCATCGGCCGACATGCGGATCGACGTCGAGCAGGTCGTGTACTTTCCACCGCAGCCGTTCGACACGACGCTGGTCGAGCAGGTGCGTGCCGGCGCGAACGCGCTCGGGCTGTCGTCGATGAACGTGATCAGCGGTGCCGGCCACGACGCCGTGTATCTTGCGCGCGTGGCGCCGACCGCGATGATCTTCGTGCCGTGCAAGGACGGGATCAGCCACAACGAGATCGAGGATGCCGATCCTGCGCATCTGGAAGCCGGCTGCAATGTGCTGCTGCAGGCGATGCTGGGCGCGGCCGGGATCGCGGAGGGCCGTGCGCGATGAAGATCCTGATCGCCCGGATGAACCACGAGACCAACACGTTCTCGCCGGTGCCGACGCCGCTCGCCGCGTTCGGCCGCAACGGCCCCGACTGGGGCGATGACGCGTATCGCGCGAATCGCGGAATGCGCACCGCGATGGCCGCGTTCCTCGACGCGGCCGAGCGTGAGGGCGCCGAGATCGTGACGCCCGTATCGGCGGCCGCGAACCCGAGCGGGCCGGTCGCGGCCGACGCGTACGCGGCGATCTGCGACGCGATCGTTGCGGCCGCACCGGGCTGCGATGCGGTGATGCTCGACCTACACGGCGCGATGGTCGCCGAGCAGAGCGCGGACGGCGAGGGCGACCTGCTCGAGCGTGTCCGCGCGGCGTTGCCCGGCGCACCGATCGCGGTCGCGCTCGACCTGCACGCGAACGTCACGCAGAAGATGATCGATCATGCGGACGTGATCGTCAGTTTCAAGACCTACCCGCACGTCGACATGGTTGAAACCGGCGAGCATGCGGCGCGCGTGCTGCTCGACCGGCTTCACGGCCGTGCGCGGCCGGTGCTCGCGTGGCGGCAGCCGCCGCTGATGACGTCGACGTTGCTCAGCGCAAGCGCGGAAGGCGCGATGCGGCGCGCGGTGGAGGCCGCGCGTGCGGCCGAGGCCGACGGGATGCTCGCGGTATCGGTGTTGCCCGGCTTCTCGCTCGCGGACATTCCCGCGCCGTGCATCAGCGTGGTGGTGGTGGCCGATGGCGACCGGGCCGCGGCCGATGCCGTGGCCGAGCGCATCGCGCGGCAGATCTGGGACGCGCGCGACGACTTCGTGTATCGGAGTGCGCCGCTCGCCGAATCGGTTGCGCAGGCCGAGGCGCTTGCGCGCGGTGCGGATCGCCCGGTGCTGATGCTCGATCACGGCGACAACTGCATGTCGGGCGGCCCGTGCGACACGATGGACCTGCTCGAGGCCGCGCTCGCGCACGGGCTCGACGGCATCGTCAGCGGGCCGCTGTGCGACCCGCAAGCCGTCGCGGCGCTGATCGACGCGGGTGTCGGCGCGACCGTCACGGTGCCGGTCGGCAACCGCCTGCCGTCGCACGGCGGCGTGCGGCGCGAGCCGTTTCGCGCGACGGGTGTCGTGCGCGCGCTCACCGACGGCGAATACGTGATCACGGGGCCGACCTACACGGGCCAGCGCGCGTACATGGGCCGCACGGCCGTGCTCGATATCGGCGCGGCCACGCTGGTCATCACCGAGCGCACGCAGGAGCCGTGGGATCTCGGCGTGTTCGAGAGCGTCGGCGTCGATCCGCGCCGCGCGCGCTTCCTGCTGCTGAAATCGCGGATGTATTGCCGGCCGGTGTTCGTGCCGATCGCGGCCGCACTGGTCGAATGCGACAGCCGTGGCGTGACGGGCTCGGACTACGGGCTGTTCCGCTACGAGCGGCTGGCGCGGCCGGTGTATCCGCTCGACGACGTCGGGGAGTGGCCGGCTGGCGCGCGACGGACGGATTGACGGAAACAAACCGGGCGCGAGACGCCGGATTTATCGGCTTTCGGGCATCATGCGATGGCATCGACCCGTCGAGCAGCAGGGTCGAGCCATCTATTGCGTCCGCAACCGACCCGGAGAACCGACCGCCATGCCTTCGAATCCCTTTCGCCCCCGCGGCGCGCGCCTGCTCGCCGCGCTGACCCTCGCCACGACGGCCGTTGCCGCGCACGCCGCCGACTGGATCGTGTCCGGCAACGACGGCAAGTATCAGCGCGTCGAGGGCCGCGACACCTATCTGGCCTCGCCGCCCGCCGACACGCTGACGCTGCTCGACGCCAGCACGTTCCCGCCGAAGGTCGCGCTGCAGGTCGACGTCGAGAACGGCATCCAGGGGCCGCCGCAGGCTGTCGCGATCACGCCCGACGCGAAGCTCGCGCTCGTCGGCGCGCCGACGCGCTACGACACGGCCGCGAAGCAGCTCATGTTCGACACGTTCCTGCAGGTCGTGAATCTCGACGTCGCGCCGCCCGCGGTCACGCGCATCGAGCTCGGCGCGCATCCGCAAGGCATTGCGATCGACCGCTCGGGCAAGCTCGCGCTCGTCGCGAACGTCGACGGCAGCGTGTCGATCCTGCGCATCGACGGCACGCATGTGACGCTCGACGGCAGCCTGAAGATCGGCAAGAAGCGGCTGGCCGGGATCAGCTTCACCCACGACGGCAAGCACGCGCTCGTGTCGCTGCGCGACGAGCAGGGCGTCGCGGTGCTGAACGTCGACGACGGCAAGGTGACCGACAGCGGGTCGCGCCTGAGCACCGGCGTCGCGCCTTACACGATCGACGTGTCGAGCGACAACCGCTGGGCCGTCGTCAGCAATGTCGGGCTCGCGGGGCTGCCGGGGTATACGGGCACCCTGGCGGGCGACGCCGATTCGATCGCGCTGATCGACGTGTCGCGCGAGCCGTTCCGCACGGTTCAGTACCTGACGGTGCCGTCACTGCCGGAAGGCGTCGCGATCTCGCCGAACGGCAAGTGGATCGCCGTGCAGGCGATGGACGGCTCGAACCTGACGCCCGACAATCCGGGCCGCCACAAGATCGGCAAGGTGTTGCTGTTCGAGATCCGCAACGGGCAGGCCGTGAAGGTGAGCGAGCTGCCGGGCGGCGAAGCCGCGCAGGGCATCGTGTTCACCGCCGACAGCCGGCACGTGATCGTGCAGTTCAACGTCGAACGGCAACTGGCGCTCTATGCGGTGGAAGGCGGCAAGCTGCGCGATACGGGCAAGCGGATCGCGCTGACGGGCGGCCCGTCTTCATTGCGGACCTTGCCGCGCTGACGCGCACGACCGCGTTCGTTCGGTTCACGCCGATGACGGCCGGCGGTTTAGTCACCGCGCTGCGCATGCGCCAGACCGGCGCACGATAAACGCAACCGGGCCGCGCAGGGTTTCGCCCTGCGCGCCCGTCGAGACGACACCATCCGGGAGAACGACAACAGGCAATCGAGCGCGCGCCGGTGTCGTGCGTCGGCGGGTGGGGGCTCGATTGCCCGAACTGCTGGCTGGGGCTGTCGTGTTCAACGAGCGGGCGCTGGCGGCCGATCCGGTGATGCCGACGTTCGGGGCACGCTGACGTTGACCGTGACGTATGCGCGATGCCGCGCAGGCGTTAGCGAACCGGTGAACCGCCGGGCGACATGCGCGCGGCGTTCGTCGCATGCAGGACGGCTGGCAAGCCGTTACGGATTGAGAAATCTGCCGAGCCAGCGCGGTGTCGCCGTGCGATCGAAGACGACGTGCAGCGACGGACTGAACGCGCCATATTCGAGCCCGTGGCGTTGGGCAAGCAGCGTCAAGGACTGGGGCGTGTAAAACGAGATGTGCCCGTTGCGCGGGATGCAATAACACCACTGATCGAGGCCGCGATCGATGATGTCCTGGGTGATCAGCGAGGTCTGGAACAGCAGCGCGCCATCGGGCTTCCGATAACGCATGATCTGGTCGAAGAGGTCGAACGGCGCCGGATGATGCTCGAACACTTCGAACGACAGGATCGTATCGAACGTGCCTTCGGGGGGCGCCGGGTGCGAGAACGGATCGTACGACGTCACGTCCGTGAAGCCGCGCGACGCCAGTTTCCGTTCCAGCAAGCCCAGCCCCGAGCCGAAATCGAGAATCCGGCCTTCCCGCATTTCCGGAAAACTGGTGCAGATCAGCTCGGCCTGCTGTTGCGGACGGATCTCGAGATACTCGGGGTCGTGGCGCGCATAGTCGGCGTTGTACACATGCTCCGAGAAATCGTCGTGCGTCCAGCTGTCGAACGCGGGCGCCCACGTGAAGCCGCATTCCTCGCACGCGTGGTAGTAGATCGGGATTCCCGCATACGGGTCGACTTTTTTCCCGGTCATGAAGTCGGCGCCGCTGCGCGAGAAATCAACCAGGCCGCAGATGGGCGCGCGGGCCGAACACACCTTGCAGGCCATGGCCGACGGGTGGCGATTCAGGTGCTGATTCAACTCCCCTTCTCCTGTTCGCCAGCGTGGCGCGCGTGACGGATGGTGCGGGAGAGGCTATCACAGTCGCGTCAGCTGTCGCGACCGTGCGCGCCTACGGGCGCAGCAGGTCGAATCCGCCAAATACGACGACCCCGCTCAATGCGATCATCGCGACGGAATGCTGGCCGAAGTAGAGAATCGCGGCGGCAAGCCACGTCGTGATGCAGAAGGCGCCGATGCGGGCCATCGTGTGTTCCTCGAATGCGTGATGAAGTGAGCGCGCGCCGCACGGCGTTCGCCGCTCGAATCGGCGAGCGGGGCACGCAGGCGGACGGAAAAGGCGACTCGCGCTGCCGCAACCGCGGCGTCGACACGCGTGGCGTGCGGCGCCCGGCAGGGCGGGAGTCGAGACCGGCGGCGTTGCGCGCTCGCGCCCGGAGGCGGTCGGCACGCGGATTCCGCTGGCGAAGCCGCAATTTTACCAGCGCCGCGTTGTCGCCAATCTGGCCCTTTCGGCGCTAAAACATGGCGATCTTCCGCCAAATCAGTTCGGCCCCGCTACTCAAGTTTCGTGTGACGAATGCCGTAAACGAGTTGGAAGGCAATTCCACCCCAGTCACGATTCGCTTACCGACACACGGACCGACACCATGCAGATCGATTTTTCCACGACCACGCGCGCCCCGCTGGCGGACGGCGGCACGAATGCGAACGCTTCGCCGGGCGCCGCGGCGACGACGTCGGCCGCGCCCGCCGCAGCGTCCTCCACCGATGGCGCGACGAGTACGACGGGCACCACCGGCGCACCGGGTTCGACCGGCGCCACCGGCGAAAAACTCGGCGCATCGGGCGCGTCGTCGGAAGACCCGGCGGTTGCCCAACTGAAAGCGTTGATCGAGCGGCTGCAGAAGCAGTTGGCCACGATCGAGCGCCAGATGGCGAGCGCGGCGCAGCGCGCGAAGGACGATCCGGCCGCGGCGATCGAACAGCAGTCGCTGAGCGCGGAAGCCGGCGCGATCTCGGGGGCGCTTTCGACCGCGATTTCGCAGCTCGCGCAGGTGATCGAGAAATCGGGCGCCTCGTCGGCGGGCGGGCTGGTGTCGACGCACGCCTGACCGGTTGCGGCCGCGTCGGCCGCACGCATTACAATCGCAAGCGCGTCTCCCTCGACAGGACGGCAGAACGATGAATGCGGAATTCGACGACGACGACCTCGTCCGCTTCGACGCGCACGGCGGCACGCCGCTGCCCGCGGCCGACGAGCACGGATGGCTGGAACACGACGGCGCGCGCATCTGGCACGCGTCGTTTGGCCACGGCCCGCCGGTCGTGCTGCTGCACGGCGGCCTCGGTCACAGCGGCAACTGGGGCAACCAGGTGCCGGCGCTGCTCGCGGCCGGCTACCGCGCGATCGTGATCGACAGCCGCGGCCACGGCCGCAGCACGCGCGACGATCAACCCTATTCCTACGAACGCATGGCGTCGGACGTGCTCGCGGTCCTCGACGCGCTGCACGTCGACCGTGCGCGCTTCGTCGGCTGGAGCGACGGCGCATGCATCGCGCTCGTGCTGGCCGATCGTGCGCCGGAACGTGCGGCCGGCGTGTTCTTCTTCGCGTGCAACATGGATCCGGGCGGCACGAAGGAGATGGTGCCGAGCCCGCTGCTCGACCGCTGCTTTGCGCGGCATCGCAAGGACTACGCAGCACTGTCCGCGACGCCGGACCAGTTCGATGCCTTCGTCGCGGCGGTCAGCGAAATGATGCGCACGCAACCGGATTACAGCGCGCAGGATCTCGCGGCGATCGCCGTGCCGGTCGCGATCGTGCTGGGTGAGCACGACGAATTCATCCGGCCCGAGCATGCGGCGTACCTGGCGCGCACGATTCCGGGCGCGACGCTGACGATCCTGCCCGGTGTGAGCCATTTCGCGCCGCTGCAACGACCCGAGCGGTTCAACGCGGCGCTGCTGGCGTTCCTCGACCGGCTGCCGGGCTGACGCGCTCAAGTCGCCGTGTTGCCGGCGCCGGGGCTCCCGTGCGCCGCGACCGGGTTCTACCGTACCGCTCGTAGCGCAACGTCCCGCGCGTGTCGCGCCTGTGGCCGCACGCGTGGCGGCGCGTGTAACGGTGTTCCGGAGTTCGCGGCATACCGTCGAGCGCGCCGCGTTCGCGGTAGCGTCTTCCGGCGCTTCGCCTGTCGCATAAGTTTTTCTTTCGGCTCGCGCAACATATCGTCGATTGTTGGCGGCGAGCCGGCAGTGGATAGTCCTGTTTCGACGGGCCGGCCGCTGCGATTTCCGCATGGCGCGACCGGATCCGTTGTCCACGCAACCATCAGAAATCAAAGGAACCGCAACCATGCGATTCAACGCGACAGGCTTCGCCGCGACCCTGTTCGTCGCCGCGTGCGTCACCGCCACGGTCGGCCACGCAGCCGCCGCCACCCAGGACGACCTCCACGACACCGTGACCCGCCACATCGCGCCGCTGATGAAGCAGTACGCGATTCCGGGCATGGCGATCGGCATCGTCGCCGACGGCAAGCCCTACGTGTTCGACTACGGCGTGATGTCGACGCAAACCGGCAAGCCCGTCACCGGCGACACGCTGTTCGAGATCGGCTCCGTCAGCAAGACGTTGACCGCGACGCTTGCGGCCGACGCGCAGGAGGGCGGCGAACTGTCGCTTGCCGACCCGGCGGGCAAGTACCTGCCGGCGGTGCAGGGCAAGCCGTTCGGTGTCGTGACGCTGCTCAATCTCGGCACGCACACACCCGGCGGCATGCCGCTGCAGGTGCCGGACAGCATCCGCGACGACGCGGGCCTGATCCGCTATCTCGATGCGTGGCGGCCCGCGTATGCGCCGGGCACGTACCGCACGTATTCGAACGTCGCGATCGGGATGCTCGGCTGGCTCACCGCGAAGGCGATGCACAAGGATTTCTCGGTGCTGATGGAGCAGCGGCTCTTTCCCGCGCTCGGGATGACGCACACGTACATCAACGTGCCCGACGCGCGCCAGGACGACTATGCACAGGGCTATACGCAGGACGGCAAGCCGATCCGGATGACGGGCGGCATGCTGTGGCAGCCGGCCTACGGCGTGCGCACCACGGCGGCCGACCTGCTGCGCTTCGTGCAGGCGAACATGGGGCTGATCGAAACCGCGCCGCGGCTGCAGCGCGCGCTCGAACGCACGCACACCGGCTATTTCCGCGCGGGGCCGCTGACGCAGGACCTGATCTGGGAACAGTACCCGTATCCGGTCGCGCTGCCGACGCTGCTCGCGGGGAACGCGCCGCCGATGCTGTTCAACGCGACGCCCGCGACCGAACTCAAGCCGCCGCTGCCGCCGCGCCAGGATACGTGGATCAACAAGACCGGCTCGACCAACGGTTTCAGCACCTATGTCGCGTTCGTCCCGGCGAAGCGGCTCGCGATCGTGATGCTCGCGAACCGCAGCTTCCCGATCGAGGATCGCGTGAAGGCCGCGTACCGGATCGTCGAGTCGCTGGGCGGCCAGCCATAACCCACGTCAAGCGAATCGCGGTGCGCCGTACGTCAGGGTAATTTCCGACTATTTGCGCGGCATTTGCACAAGACATTGCGATAAATTCGTATCGGTCGTCGCGCAGGCGTGTCCGTCCTGACTGGCGGCCACGATAACGACGTCGACGCTGACGTGGCGGCATCGCGTGCCATTCAACCGAAGACGCAAACGGCGACCGGGCAACCAGATTACGTGCCGCGACGAGCCATGCCGTGCTTGTTGAAACCGAATACGCGCTGCTTCCCGTCGCGTCGATCCACGCCAGATGATTTGAATAACTTATTAATCGATGGACCGTGCGCCGCGTCTGCATCGTCGATGCCGTTGCCGCGGCGCGCGTTCGTCCGGCACGTACATCGCTCCCGCCTCACTCCCGACACCATGAATCCACCCATCCTGAATCGACACCGGAATGCAACCACGCGCGGCATTCGGCTCGCGCTGTCGCTGGCCGCGGGCCTCGCGACCAGCCCCGCGTGGAGTGCGACTTCCGCCCTCCCTGCGGATGTCCATGTCGTGAAGCGCACCGTCTACGACGGCGTGCATGACGACCTGATCACTGGCGGCGTCGGGATGGCCGCGATCCTGTCCGGCAAGCCGGCGCCGGGCTTCGACGATCCGCTGCATCCGTCTCCGGCCGAGCTGCGGCGCGCGGTATTGCGCAAGACCGGCAATCCGGCCAACGGTTTCGGCCGGCTCTACGGGCCGAACGTCGATCCGTCGACGGGCGCAGCGTATGCGGACGACGGCAAGCTGGCCGGCGACGAAACGATCGCCTACGCGCAGGACACGCACGGCAACAACGCGGGCCTGCTGCTGCAGGTGCCGGCGACGTTCGATCCGGCCGCCGCATGCCTGGTGGTGATCGCGACGCCCGGCAGCCAGAACTACTGGAACGACATGCTGCGTGCCGGCTACTGGGGCTTGCGGCGCGGTTGCGCGCTCGCGTGGACCGACAAGGGCACGGGCGCGAGCATCCAGGATCTCGACAGCGGCACCACGGTCGCACAGGATGGCAAGACGACGGCACCCGCCGACGGCGTGCGGCTCGACGTGACGCGCGGCCACGCCGACGTCGCGGCATTCGCGAAAGCGTATCCGCATCGCGTCGCATTCAAGTGGGCCAACGCGGGATGGAACCAGGAAGCCGACTGGGGGCGCGCGGTGCTGAAGGCTGCCGCATTCGGGCTGGCCGAGCTGGAATCACGCACGTGGCCGCAGCACGCGCCGCTGCAACGCAAGGACATCACCGTGATCGCATCGGGCTTCTCCAACGGCGGCGGCGCGGTGTTGCGCGCGGGGGAGCAGGATACGGACCATCTGCTCGACGGTGTCGTCGCGCTCGCCCCGCAGATCCACGTACGCGCGAATCCCGATGTCGCGATCGACGATCGCGGGCACCTGCGGTACGCGTCCGCGCGCAGCAGCTACGACTTCCTGTCGTACGGGAACGTGTATGCCGCGTGCGCGGCGCTGGCCGTCCCGAACGATCCGCAGGCGGCCAAGCTGACGTTCGCGGCGAACCGTTGCGCGTCGCTCGCGGACAAGGGCCTGCTGCACGGCACGAGCGTCGATGCGCAGGCGCGCGAGGCGCTCGACAAGCTGCACCGTTACGGCTTTCTCGACGACGTGGACATCGCGACCGCCGCGTCGGCGCTCGACAACCAGGGCGTGCTCGGGCAGGCGAGCCAGTTCGGCCGGTTCCGCATCGCCGAGCATCTGTGCCACCTGAGCTTCGCGGCCACCGACGCGGACGGCGTGCCGGTCGCCGCAAGCCCGGCACTGCTCGCGCAGCGCTTCGCGCGGTTCCCGGGCGGCACGCCGGACGGCACGCAGATCAGCCTCGTCAACGACGACGATCCGCGCGGGCCGCACAAGGACGATCGTTCGGTGTCGCGCTCGACCGGCCGCAACGACTACAACCTCGACGCGGCGCTGTGCCTGCGGAAACTGTTCACGGACGAGCAGCCGGCGTCGGCACGCGTGCGCGCGGGCATCGATGCGCTGGCCGCGAGCGCGCGCCTGAACGGCACGCCCGCGATCATCGTGCACGGCCGCAGCGACGACGTCGAAGGCCCGAACTTCGGCAGCCGGCCGTATGCGGCGACCGTCTCGCTGAACGAACCGGCGCGCGATTCGCTGCGCTACATGGAGATCGTCGGCGGGATGCACGGCGAGGGGCTGATCTCGTCGCCGGGCTTCGATGTGCGCGCCGTGCCGGTTTCGGTGTACCAGATCCGCGCGCTCGAGGCGATGTACGCGCACCTGAAGTCCGGCAAGCCGCTGCCGGACAGCCAGGTCGTGCATACGACGCCGCGCACCGGTACGCCGGGCGATGCGGCACCGACTACCGCAGAATCGCTGCCGCCGTTCCAGGACCACGCGCGAGACGCCGACCGGATCGTGATTCGTCAGGGGGTGATGAAGATTCCGTCGTAACGGGAAGGAGACGCCCGCGTGTGCCATAGCGGCATGCGCGGGCGAGGGTGCGAGCCGGTCAGGGGCGGGCGTCGTGCGCGGGGGCGGTCGCCTCGTCGTGGCGGCCCGCCTTCAGCCGTACCGTGCGCCGCAGGATCAGGCGCCCGGGTTCGAGATGAAACACCGGATCCATGCCGGGCGACACGAGGTTCTGCCGCAGGATCTGCAGGCTCGCTTCGACCATGCGCGCACGCTGCTGGCGCACGGTCGTCAGTTCGACGCCGGACCAGCTTGCCATCGGAATGTCGTCGAAGCCGATCAGCGAGATGTCCTCCGGCACGCGCAGCCCGAGATCGAGCCGCAGGCCATCCAGCGCGCCGATCGCCATGATGTCGTTCGCGCAGAAGATCGCGTCGGGCCGCTCGCCTTGCAGCACGAGGCGCTTGACGGCCTCGCGGCCGCCCTCGTACGTGTAGTCGCCGTGCTCCACCGCCGGCATCGGCAGGTCGAGCGCGCGCAGTTGTTGCCGGAAGCCGTCGAGGCGATCGCGGTTGGTCGACGTGTCCTCGACGCCGGAGATGAAGCCGAAGGTGCGGTGGCCGGTATTGGCGAGCAGGGTCGCGACCGCGCGGCCGCCTTCGACGTTGTCGCAGACCACCGCGTTCAGGTTGCTGCCGTCGACGTAGCGGTTGAACAGCACGACCGGCAGGTTCGCGTCCCGGCACTCGGCGATCGCCTGCGACGACAGGGCGGCGGCCACCACGATCACGCCGTCGACGCGATACTGCAGGACCTTGCGGATCACCGAATCGAAGTTTTCGTGCGGCCCGATCGTAAACAGCAGCAATTGCTGGCCGCTTGCCTGCAGTGCCTGACTGAACAGCCCGAGCACTTCCCAGTAAAACGGGTTGTCCATCGACGCGACGACGATCGCGATCAGCCCCGAGCGCTGCGTGATGAGGCTGCGCGCGAGCACGTTCGGGCGATAGCCGAGCGCGGCCGCCGCGTCGCGGACCTTGCTGCGCGTTTCCTCGGAAACCGAAGCATGCTCGGCGAGCGCGCGCGAGACCGTCGATTGTGAAACGCCGGCCAGCCGCGCGACGTCCTGCGACGTCGCCAGCGGCCGGCGGGTGCTGTCGGTTTTCCTGCTCTTCACGGATGCATGCGCTTTGTCGGGAAAACCGGATTATAGGGGCTCGGCACGCGACTGCACGCGCAGCACGGCCTCGCCGCGCAGCACCTCGACGCCGCCGCACCGGCAGGCCGTGTCGAGGAACACGCGCCGCTTCTCCGGCTCGAGGCGCGCGATTCGCACCTCGGCCGTCACCGTGTCGCCGGGCCGGACCGGCCCGCGGAACTCCAGCATCTGCCGGAGGTAGATGTTGCCAGGCCCGGGCAGGCGCGTGCCGATCACGGCCGAGATGAGCGCGCCCGTCAGCATCCCGTGCGCGATGCGGCCGCCGAAGCGCGTTTGCGACGCCCACGCGTCGTCGAGATGGATCGGGTTGCGGTCGCCGGTGAGTTCGGCGAACGCCTCGATGTCCGTGCTTGTCACGACGCGCGTGATCTCGGCCGACATGCCGACCTCGAGGTCTTCGAAGTAATGGCCAGCGTGCGTATTCATCAGTCAGTTGCCTCCATCGATTCGCAGTGCATGAACGCGAGGCGTTCCCGGACCGCGTCCGGAACGCGCTCGGATCGTTGCGCCGCATAGTTGAAAAAGACGTACGTGCATTCGCCGGCCGCGCACAGCGCGTCGTCCTGGAACGCGGCCTCGCTGACGGTGATGCTCTTGTTGCCGAGCCGGGACACCCACGTCGCGATCCGCACGTCGTCGCGCAGGTAGATCTGCCGGTGGAATCGCACCTGCATCGACACGACGGCGAGGTGCCAGTCGTCGAATGCGAGCGTGGGCGACACCGCGCGGAAGAACTCGCGGCGCCCGGCCTCGAACCACACCGGCAGGGTCGTGTTGTTGATATGGCCACAGCCGTCCGTCTCGGACACGCGCGGCGTGAGCCATGTGGACAGGGCATTTGACGGGATGTGCATCGGAATCCTCCAGGTTCGGTTTTCTCATCACTGCATACGGTTTGCTCATTACTGCATACGTATTCATTCGTAGTCAACAAGGGTAAGTGCTTCCTTGTACCTGAAAACACGATATCCGAGTATACGCACCGATGTCAGGATTTTTCTTCGATAACCCAGTGCGTGTCGTTATGAATACGTATGCACAAAAACCGTTAAACGGGTGAGGAATGCTGAAGGCGGATCTCGGAAAACTGCTCAAACCCACCAGCATCGCGGTGATCGGCGCAAGCCCGAAGCCGGGGAACATGGGAACCCGGATCGTTGCCGCACTGCGGCAATCCGGATATGAAGGTTCGGTGTACGCGATTCATCCGCGTGCCGAGCCGGTGCCGGGCGCGCAGTCGTTCGCGCGCGTGTCGGAGATTCCGGGCGGCGCGCAATTCGCGGCGCTCTGCATTCCCGATCATGCACTGGCGCCATCGCTGGAGTCGCTGGCGGCGGACGGCGTCGGCGGCTTCTTCATTCCGTCGCGGGCGTACGACCGCGAACAGGCGTCACAGCACGCGATTCCGGACCGGCTCGCCGCGATCGCCCGTGCCGGCGGGCTCGCGATCTGCGGCCACAACTGCATGGGCTTCGTGAACGTGCGCGAGAAGCTGACGATGACGTTCAGCGTTCCGGCGATGGACGCGGCGCCCGGCGGCGTGTGCATCGTGTCGCAGAGCGGCTCGACGTGGTCGGGCATTGTCGGCAGCCAGCGCGACCTCGCGTTCGACACGGTCGTATCGGCGGGCGGCGAGATCGCGACGGGCATCGCCGACTACGTCGAATACTTCCTCGCGCAGCCGGACACGCGCGTCATCGGCCTCGTGGTCGAGACGATTCGCGAACCCGAGCGGTTCATCGCGGTGCTCGAGCAGGCCGCGCGGCGCGGCGTGCCGGTGGTCGGCCTGTTCCTCGGGCTCAGCGACGCGGGCGCGCGCTTCACGGCCGCGCATTCGGGCGGGCTGTCGAGCCCGACCCACGTACTCGAGGCGATCTCGCGCCAGCACGGGCTGATCGTCGCGAAGCATCTCGACGAGTTCCTGGATTGCATCGAGGTATTCCGCACGCCGCGCGTGCCGGCCGGCAGCGCGGCCGCGATCGTCAGCGACTCGGGCGGCGAGCGGCAGCTGATCGCCGACGTGTCGACGCGCGCCGGGCTGCGGCTGGCCGCATTCCAGCCGGCGACCGCGAAGGCGCTGGCCGACGTGCTCGATCCCGGCATGGTGGTCGGCAACCCGATCGACTGCTATGGCGATGGCCAGTTGCTGATGGCGGAAACCGGCACGATCGCCGCGCAGGACGACGACGTCGCGCTGGTCGCGGTCGGCACAAACCTGGTCCACGGGCGCAAGTTCCTCGACGAGACGTCGGATGCGTGCATCGCGATCGCCGACGCGACCGACAAGCCGGTGGTGGTGTTCGGCAACATCAGCACGACGGTGTCGCGCGACGGCGCGCGCCGCCTGCGCGCGCGCGGCATCCCGGTATTGATGGGCACCGAGACGGCCTGCCACGCAACGGCCCGGTTCCTCGCGTGGCACGCGCGGCGCCGCGGCGTCGAGATGGCCGCGCAAGCGGTGGCGGCGGACGTGCCCGCCTTGCCGCTTGCGGCGCTGGCGTCGCTGACGCCGGAGACGACCTTCTCGATGCTGGCCGGCCTCGGCCTGCCGATCGCGCCGTTCGCGGTGGCCGACGACGTGGCGGGCGCGGTGCGCGAGGCGGCCGCGCTCGGCTACCCGGTCGTGCTCAAGACGGCCAACCCGGCAATCGAGCACAAGACGGAAATGGGCGGCGTGCGCATCAACCTGCGCGATGAACGCGAACTGCGGCGTGCGTATGACGACATCGCCGGCCGCTGCGGCCCGCGCGTGATGCTGCAGCCGTTCACGCCGGCCGATTTCGAGCTGATCGTCGGCATGTACCGCGATCCGCGCTTCGGCGCGGTGCTGACGGTCGGGCTCGGCGGCATCTTCACGGAGATTCTGAAGGACAGCGTGTCGCTGCTGCCGCCGGTCGGCCGCGCGGATCTCGAAGCCGCGCTCGCGACGTTGCGCGGCCGGGCCGTGCTCGATGGCGCGCGCGGCAAGCCGGGCGTATCGATCGATGCGCTGTACCGCGTCGTCAGTACGGTGGCGGCGCTCGCGTTGCGCAATCCGCGCATCACCGGCCTCGACCTCAATCCGATCATCGTTCGCGACGGCCGCATGACGGCCGTGGACGCCCTCATCACGGTGGAGCACGCGTAATGAACTACACGAACCTGAAGGTTTCCCGGCAGGACGGCATCGGCTACCTGACGTTCGCGCGACCGGAGATCCACAACGCGATCTCGGTCGAACTGATGACGGAATCGATGGACGCGCTCGCGCGGCTGGCCGACGACGACGCGGTGCGCGTGATCGTGGTGTCCGGCGAGGGCAAGTCGTTCTGCTCGGGCTTCGACCTGAAGCAGAGCGTGCAGCGCGCGACCAAGGGCGTCGCGGGCTGGCGTGCGCGCTATCGGCAGAACTTCGAGTTCATGATGAGCTTCTGGGATTGTCCGAAGCCGACGATCGCGTCGATTCACGGTCATTGCCTGGCCGGCGGGTTCGAGCTGTCGCTCGCGTGCGATATCTCGATCGCGGCGGAAAGCACGCGCTTCGGGATGCCGGAAGCGAAGTTCGGCTCGTCGAGCGTGCTGCTGATGCTGCCATGGCTCGCCGGCCCGAAGCTCGCGAAGGAAATCCTGATGTGCGGCCTCGAGGGTTTCGGCGCCGCGCAGGCGAAGGACGCGCGGATCGTCAACCACGTCGTGCCGGATGCGCAGCGCGAAGCGTTCACGCGCGAGCTTGCGTTGCAGATCGTCAGCTCGTCGCCGCATTCG
The DNA here is from genome assembly GCF_902499175.1 of Burkholderia aenigmatica. GTDB lineage: Bacteria > Pseudomonadota > Gammaproteobacteria > Burkholderiales > Burkholderiaceae > Burkholderia > Burkholderia aenigmatica. The sequence continues at coordinate 227,400 of NZ_CABVQC010000001.1, read as the reverse complement.
GTCACGTACTTCAAGCAGGCGATCAACCGGACGTTCGACACGATGGGGATGCGCACCGCGCTCGAGGCGGCGCTCGACGCGGGGATCATGGTCGAAGCCGAGGAGAACCCGGAAACCGCCGAGTTCTCGCGGATCCGCAAGGAAAGCGGCCTGAAGGCCGCGATCGAGTGGCGCAAGAACCGCTCGGCAGTGGCGGGTTCGTGATGGTCATCAGTTTTCGTCATGCCTCGGGAGGGCGCTCGTGACTACCAGCGGTGCACATATCGAATTTCGTGGCGTCCAGAAACGCTATGGGTCCATGACGGCCGTCGAGCATTTCGATGCGGTGATCGAACCGGGCAGCTTCGTCACGCTGCTCGGCTCGAGCGGCTCCGGCAAGACCACGCTGCTCAACATGCTGGCGGGCTTCATCGAACCGACCGCCGGCGACATCCTGCTCGACGGCAAGTCGATCGTGTCGCTCGCGCCGGAGGCGCGCAACATCGGGATGGTGTTCCAGAATTACTCGCTGTTCCCGCACATGAACGTCGCGCAGAACGTCGCGTTTCCGCTGGCGATGCGCAAGGTCCGCAAGTCCGACGCCGAGCGGATGGTCGCCGATGCGCTGGCCGCGGTGCAACTGTCGTCGCTGGCACGACGCATGCCGCGCGAGCTGTCCGGCGGCCAGCAACAGCGCGTCGCGGTTGCACGCGCGATCTCGTTCGGCCCGCGCGTGCTGCTGATGGACGAGCCGCTCGGCGCGCTCGACCTGAAGCTGCGCGAGGCGCTGCAGTTCGAGATCAAGCGGATCCAGCGCAGCACCGGCAGCACGGTCGTCTATGTGACGCACGACCAGTCGGAGGCGATGTCGATGTCGGACGAGATCATCATCCTGAGCGAAGGCCGGCTCGTGCAGCGTGGGTCGCCGAAGGCCGTGTACGACGAGCCGGTCAATGCATTCGTCGCGACCTTCGTCGGCCAGAGCAATACGGCGGCCGCGCGCCGGCGCGGCAAGGTGCTCGGCGTGCCCGACTGGGGGCTCGAGATCGCGGCGGACGCGCTGACCGGCGCGCACGATTGCGCGGCGCCGGCCGTCGCGCTGCGGCCGGAGAAGATACGGCTGTCGGCGCCCGACCATCCGGTGACCGACGCGGAAGTGTCGGCCGCCGCGACGATCGAGAACGTCCAGATGTTCGGCAACAACCTGATGGTTCACCTGCGGCTCGCGTCCGGCAAGCTGCTGCTGGCCCAGCAGTTCCGCACCACGGCATCCGACCGCGACAACCTGTTCGTGATCGGTGCACCCGTGCGTGCCCGCTTCAACATTGATGACCTGCTGGTCCTGAACGACTGACTGAACAACGAGAGTGAGGAGACGAATCATGTTGATGAAACGCTTTGCAATCCTGATGACCATGGCAACGGTTGGCATCGCTTCGCATCCTGCGCTTGCGCAGTCGGACAACGTGGTGGTGCGCGCATCGGGCGGCGGGACGTTCGGCGAGGCGCTGCGCCACATCTGCGACGAGCCGTTCACGAAGGCAACCGGCATCGTCATCCAGCCGGCGAACACGGACGATTCCACCGCCGAGATTCGCGCGCAGATGCTGACCCGCAACGTGATCTGGGACATCTCGAACACGTCCGCGGAAACGATCTTCGCGGCGGCGAAGAACGGCTGGCTCGAGAAACTCGACTGGAACAAGATCGATCCGGACAACAAGCTGCCGGCGATGGCGCGCAATCCGTATGGCGTCGGGATCAACTCGTATTCGGAAACGATGGTCGTGCGCACCGACAAGCTGCCGGCCGGCAAGACCATGAACTCGTGGGCCGACTTCTGGGACCTGAAGGGTTTCCCCGGCCCGCGCAGCCTGCACGACACGCCGATCAAGAACCTCGAATTCGCGCTGCTCGCGGACGGCGTCGCGCCGGCCGACCTCTACAAGGTGCTGGCGACGAAGGAGGGCGTCGACCGCGCGCTCAAGAAAATGGATCAGATCAAGCCGAGCATCGCGGTGTGGTGGACGTCGGGCCAGCAGCCGCTGCAACTGCTCGCGAGCGGCGAGGTGTATTACGCGACCGCGTGGAACGGGCGCGTTCCGCCGCTGCAGAAGGAAGGCGTGCCGGTCCGGATCGTGTGGAATGGCGGCGCGCTGATGGTCGGCTATCACTCGATCCTGAAGGGCGCGAAGCACATGGACGGTGCGTACCGCTGGCTCAAGTGGTGCTGGACCGATCCGCAGCGCGGCGCCGACATGACGAAGGCGCTGCCGTATCCGGGCTTCGCGCCGGGGCTGATGGAGCGCCTGCCGAAGAACGTGCAAACGGAGCTGCCGACCTATCCGGACAACCTGAAGGCGCAGTTCCAGTTCAACGGCGAATTCTGGGCCGACAACCTGCCGCGGATCCAGCGCGCGTGGGATCGCTGGCGCCTGAAGGGCAACGCCGGTGCGTGACGGGGCAGGCTGAATTCCATGTCGACATTTAGAGGTGGAGACTGATATGGCGACGATCGATCGTGGGCGACGACTGGGGCTGATCATCCCGTCCAAGCTGCTTCTTGCGGTGTTTTTCCTGATCCCGGTGTGCGAGGTGCTGCGCTGGAGCCTCGCGGACGACCAGGGCAACGGCTTCACGCTGGCGAACTTCCAGGATTTCCTCGGCACCGACACCTATGTGCTGCTGACGATGCGCACGCTGCTGGTGGCGGCCGTCGTCGCGCTCGCGTGCCTGGTGCTGGGCTACCTGATCGCACTGCAGATCTATCGGCTCGGGCCGCGCATGCGCACCTGGACGCTGATGGCGATCATCACGCCGATGTGGCTCAGCGTGCTGGTGCGGACCTACGCATGGATGGTGGTGATCGGCCGCGACGGGCTGATCAACCGGTTCCTGCTCGATGTCGGGTTGCTCGACCATCCGCTGAAGATGCTGTTCACGCGCGGCGCCGTGTACGTGACGATGACGCAGATCCTGCTGCCGATCGTCGTGCTGAGTAGCTTCAGCGCGATGACGTCGGTGGATCCCACCCTCGTGCGGGCTGCCCGCATCATGGGCGCCGGCCGGCTGACGGCGTTCCTGCGCGTGTTCGTGCCGCTGACCGCCGCCGGCGCGATCAATGGCGCGGCCCTCGTGTTCGTGCTCTGCCTCGGCTTCTTCGTGACACCCGCGCTCGTTGGCGGACCGAACGACAGCCTCGTCGCGAACGTGATCAGCACGCAGGTCGTGCAGACGCTGGAATGGAACGGCGCGGCCGTGCTGTCGATTTTCCTGATCGGCACGGCGCTGGTGGTGATGGCGCCGATCCTCGGCGTGACGCGCCGGATGTTGCCGAAGAGCTATGAAGGAGGTCGCAAGTGAGGGCACTGCGCATCGACGTTCCGGGCTTCCTCGGACGCATTTTTCTCGGGATCGCGATCCTGTTCCTGCTGTTCCCGGTGTTCATCACGTTCGGGATTTCGTTCAGCAGCAGCGAATTCCTGACCTTCCCGCCGACCGACATCTCGCTGCGCTGGTACCGGTACGTGATTGCGCATCGCAGCTGGACCGACGCGACGCTGCTCAGCCTGTGGATCGCGGTCTGCTCGACGCTGATCGCCATCACCGCCGGCACGCTGGCCGCGATCGCGATCGTGCGGCGGCCGTCGTTCCTGACGAAGACCGTGTCGGTCGTGTCGTTCGGTCCGCAACTGGTGCCGCAGATCATCCTCGCGCTCGGCATCCTGCTGCTGGTCGGCAAGCTCGGCGTGTACGGGCAGGCGTGGGTGCTGGTGCTCGCGCACGCAACGATGGCGCTGCCGCTCGTGGTGATCATCGTCGCGTCCGCGGTGAAGCAGACCGGCGACTCGCTCGAGCGTGCGGCGCGCATCCTCGGTGCGAACCCGACGCAGGCGTTCTGGCGCGTGACGTTGCCGGCGATCCGGCCGGCCGTGCTGTCGTCGGCCGTATTCGCGTTCTTCGTGTCGTTCGACGACCTGATCGTCGCGCTGTTCATCATGGGCGGCCGGCAGACGCTGCCGATGATGATCTGGGCGAACCTGCGCTACGAGCTCACGCCGGCGCTGACGGCCGTCGCGTCGGCGCTGATCGTGTTCACCTTCGCATGCGTGATTCCCGCCGAATACTACCGGCGCGGCCGCCTGCTCAACACCGCGAAATAGGAGGCGCCGGACATGGGTGAGACGAAACGGGCCGACGTCGTGATCGTCGGGGGCGGGATCGTCGGCTGCTCGACCGCGTTGTGGCTGGCCGAGCGCGGCGCGAAAGTCGTGGTGCTGGAGCGCGGCCAGGTGGCGTCCGAGCAATCGAGCCGCGCGTGGGGGCTGGTGCGGCAGCAGGGCCGCCACGCCGCGGAAATCCCGCTCGCGCAGGAAGCCAACCGGATCTGGCATCAGCTGACCGAGCGGCTCGGCGCCGTGGCGACGGAATTCGAGGTCGCCGGCATCCTGATGGTGGCCGAAACCGAAGAAGACGATGCACGCGTGAGCGCCGGCCTTGCCGACGCGGCGGCGCACGGGCTCGATGCGCGGCGCGTCGGGGCCGACGAGATTCGCGCGCTGGTGCCGCAACTGCACGGCAACTGGCGCGCGGGACTCCATACGCCCGGCGACGCGTATGCGGAACCGGCCGTCGCGTCGCGTTCGATCGCGCGCGAAGCCGTGCGGCTGGGCGTCGAGATCGTCGAGCGCGCGCCCGTGCACGGGTTGAAGACGGTCAACGGCCGGATCGTCGGCGTGACGACCGGCGGTGGCGACGTCGAAGCCGGCGCGGTGCTGCTGGCCGCCGGGATCGGCACCGCCTATCTCGCGCGCCAGGCCGGCATCGACCTGCCGATCCAGGCGATCCGCTCGTCGGTCGGGCGTACGACGACGGCGGACGGATTCACGCGGATCGCCGTGTGGGGGCCGCAGGTCGCGTACCGGCCGCGGCGCGACGGTTCGTTCGTGATCGGCAACGGCTATCGCGGACAGGGGGCCGACTACGACTTGTCGGTCGATTCGCTGCGCGGCCTGCGGCATTTCCTGCCGGCCTACGGCAGGAACTGGCGTCAGTTGCGGCTGTCGCTCGGCCGCGAGTTCGTCGACGCGCTGCAGCGCGCGACGCGCCGCGACGGTGCGGTGTTGCCGTTGCCGGAGCCGCGCGTCAACGACCGCAAGGTTGCGAGCAACTTCGCGCACTTCCGCGCGCTGTTCCCGCATCTCGGCGGGATCGCGCTGCAGACGAGCTGGGCCGGCCGGATCGATCTCACGCCCGACGTGATTCCGATCATCGATCGTCCGGATCCGGCGCAGAACCTGTTCGTCGCGGCCGGCTTCAGCGGTCACGGCTTCGCGCTCGGCCCCGCGGTCGGCGCGCAGATGGCGCAGTGGATCGGCGACGGCCGGCCGTCGATCGATCTCGCCGCGTTCCGCGCCGATCGCTTCACGCAAGGCCGCCACGCGCGGGCCTCGCACGCGCTTTGACGCCGGGCCGGCCGGGGCGGCCGTTCGGCGACGCATGACAAGTTTGACGGGGTTTTCAGCAGGGCAGTGGGTTTATACAACTATCGATCTTATCGGTTTGGAGTCCATATCTATGAAAAAGCAAATGCTCGCGGCATCCATCGTGGCGACGTTCGGCGTGGCCGCTCATGCACAGAGCGTGGTGACGCTCTACGGCATCATCGACGAAGGCGTCGACTACACGAACAACGTGGGCGGCAGCAAGCTGGTCGAACTGCAAAGCGGCGTCGTGTCGGGCAGCCGTTTCGGGCTGAAGGGCACCGAGGATCTCGGCGGCGGGCTGAAGGCGGTGTTCCAGCTGGAGAACGGCTACAACGTCAACACCGGCAAGCTCGGCCAGGGCGGCCTGATGTTCGGCCGCCAGGCCTATGTCGGGCTGAACAGCGCGCAGTACGGCACTGTCACGCTCGGCCGGCAGTACGACGCGGTCGTCAGCTTTCTCGCGCCGACCACGGCCAACGGCAACTGGGGCGGATCGTTGTTCACGCACCCGTACGACAACGACAACACGGACAACTCGTTCCGCGTGAACAACACCGTCAAGTACATGAGCCCGACGTTCGCCGGGTTCCAGTTCGGCGGCACTTACAGCTTCTCGAACGACACGAACTTCGCGAACAACCGGCAGTACAGCGTCGGCGCGTCCTACACGAATGGCGGGCTGCTGATCGGCGCCGCGTATCTGCAGGCGAACAACCCGTCGACGTCGGCCACGGGTGCGATCAGCGACGGCGGCGACAAGAACTTCGTCGCGGCCCGCCTGCGGATCGTCGGGGCGGGCGTGAACTATACGTTCGGCAACGCGACGGTCGGCTTTGCCTACACCAACACGAACGCGTCGCAACCGGCGAGCCTGAGCCATGTCGGCACGTTCGCACCGGGCACGCTGTCGAACCTGCGCTTCCAGAACTTCGAAGTCAACGGCAAGTACCAGTTCACGCCGGCGTTTTTCGTCGGCGCGATGTACACGTACACGCGCACGACGTTCGCCGCACCGACGGGCACGCTGCATCCGAACTTCCAGATGGCCGGGCTGATGGGGGATTACTTCCTGTCGAAGCGCACCGACCTGTATGTCCAGGCCGGCTATCAGCACGCGGGCGGCGACAAGACCGGCACGGCGCTCGACTTCGCGTATGTACCGGGCGCGTCCGGCACGTCGTCGACCGCGAACCAGGTCGTGGTGCGCGCGGCGATTCGCCACCGGTTCTGAGCGGGCGGCACCGCGCGGCGGCGGCGCTGCGCGGTGCGGAACGGGCAATGCAAAACGGGCTCGCCATGATGATGGCGAGCCCGTCTTGTCTGACCGCCCGGTTATCGGGCGGAATCGACCGGCGGCAGACCGTCAGTTCTGCGCCGCCACCACCGCGATCTCGACCAGCAGATGCGGTGCCGCCAGCTTCGCCTCGACGGTTGCGCGCGCGGGCGCGTGGCCCGACGGCACCCACGCGTCCCACACTTCGTTCATCGCCGCGAAATCGCGGGCAATATCGGCGAGCCAGATTTGCGCGGACACGATGCGCGTCCTGTCGATCCCCGCCTGTTCCAGAAAGCCGTCGATCTTTTCCAGCACTTTCGCGGTTTGTACCTTGACGTCGGGCGCCGGATCGGCGGACGTCTGGCCGCCGATGAACACGAGGCCGGCGGCCTTGACGGCGCGGCTCGTGCGCGCGTTGGTTTCGATGCGGATGATATCGGACATGATGACAAACACTCCTTCGCCGTGACGGCAGGTGGAAAGATTCAGTGCGATGCATGCGCGGCGGCGGGCACGCGGTCGAAGCGGTCGATCGAGAACGCATCGAGCGCGACGGACGCCGCACCGTCGAGCATCAGTTCGGCGACGAGCTGGCCGCAGCCCGGGCCGAGCTGGAAACCGCTGCCGCAATAGCCGAACGAGTAGTAGAGCCCGTCGGCCTTGCGGCTCGCGGAAATCACGGGCAACGCATCGTCGGTGAACGCCTCGATGCCGGCCCATGCGCGGTTGATGCCGAGCTCGCGCAGATGCGGAAACAGGTCGACGACGGTCCGCGCGCTGCGCGCGAGCCGCATGAAGTCGACTTCGCCATGCCGCGCCGGCAGGTCGGCATGGCCGATCAGCTTGCCGCCGATCACGACCGTGCCGTTGTCGAACTGCTTGAACGACAGCGGCCGCCCGGTCGCGCCGAGCGTCGTGCGGCAGAACGGCGCGACGCGTTGCGTGACCATCAGCATCAACCCCTCGGCATGCAGCGGCACGGGCTCGCCGGCCTGGCGCGCGAGCTCGCCCGACCAGGCGCCGGCCGCGACCAGCAGCTTGCCGGCGGCGAATGCGCCGTGCGGCGTGTGCGCGACCCAGCGGGTGCCGAGCATGTCGATGCGCGTGACCGGCGTGCCTTCGTGGAAGCGTGCGCCGTGCCTTTGCGCGGCGACGCGGAATGCGGTCGTCGTGCGAAACGGCAGCGCGTAACCATCGTGTTCGACCCAGATGCCGCCCGTCACGTGCCGCGCCAGCGCGGGCTCGAGTTCGCGCACGCGTTCGCGATCGATCAGCGTTTCGTGCGTGAAGCCGTGGGCTTGAAGCAGCGCGACGCGTGCGCGGCATTCGTCGAGTTCGGCGTCGGTTTCGGCGATCTTGAGTTGACCCGACCGCATGAAGCCGCCGGTGTCGCCGAGCATCTCGGGCAGCGTGTGCCACAGCGAGCGCGACAGGAGCGCGAGCGGGATCTCGGGCAGCGGCCGGCCGAGCGTGCGTACGCCGCCGGCATTCACGCCGGACGCATGGCGCGCGACGTAATCCGCCTCGAGCACGATCACGCTCGCGCCGCGCCGCGCAAGCTGGAACGCGCTGCTCGCGCCGTGCAGGCCGCCGCCGATCACGATCACGTCGGCTTCACGCCGCACGCTCGTGCGCGGCTCATTCACCGGCAAGCTCGCCGAGCGTGAGCGGCTTGATCGGCGGCCGGATCCGGTAGTAGCCGACGACGTCGGGCGCGACGTTGCGCGCGTCGGCGATCACTTCGGTGACGGTCAGCCCGCACATGCGGCCCTGGCACGGGCCCATGCCGCAGCGGCCGAACGACTTCGCCTGGTTCGGGCCGCTGCAGCCCAGCGCGACAAAGCCGCGCAATTCGCCGGCCGTCACTTCCTCGCAGCGGCAGACGATCGTGTCGTCGGCGGGGATGCGGTTCGCGTCGCGCGGCCGATAGAGGCAGTCGAGAAACGGCCGGATCCGCAGCACGCGTGCCAGCGCATCGCGATGCGGGGCGGCTTCGCGGTCGCGCGCGGTGTCGTCAAGTGCGCCGAGCTGCGCGGCGACGGCGAGTGCGGCGAGCGTGCCCTGCTGCGCAGCGGCCTGTGCGCCGCCGATGCCCGCGCCGTCGCCGGCCACGAAGATGCCCGGCACGTCGAGTTCGCCCCACGTATCGACCTGCGGCGTGAAGCACAGCTGCGCGGCGTCCCAGCGATGTGTCGCGCGCAGCGCGTGGGTGAACTGCGTGTTCGGCACGACGCCCTGGTGCAGCAGGATCACGTCGGCATCGATGCGCTGCGCGCGGCCTTGCACGGTGAACGTGAGCGCGCTCGCGTGCGGCGTGCCGTCCGCGCCCGTGCGGCTTTCGATCGCGAGGTGGTCCGCGCCTTCATGAATCGGCACGTTCGCGTCGCGCAGCGCGCGGATCATCTGCAAGCCCTTGCGGAGAAACGGCCAGGCCCGCAGCGCCGCGAGCAGGTGCTGCTTCGCGCGCCAGCGATCCGCGTGCCGCGTGGTGTCGACCAGCGCGCGAATCGGCACGCCGGCGCGCACGTACTGCCAGCCGAGCAGGTAAAGGAGCGGTCCGCAGCCGGCCAGCACGGGCGGCGTGGCCGGCACCTCGCCTGCGCTTTTCAGCAGGATCTGCGCGGCGCCCGCGGTGAGCACGCCCGGCAGCGTCCAGCCCGGCACCGGAAACGGGCGTTCGAGCGCGCCGCTCGCGAGAATCACGCGCCGCGCATCGAAGCTGCCGACCTGCCCGTCGCGCAGGTAGTGCACCTGGCGTTCGCGCGTGACCTGCCAGACGGTCGCCTGTTTCAGATGGCGCGCGCCGGACCGAACGAACGCATCGGCGATCGCGGCGCCGGCCGCGTAGTCGGGGCCGAGGATGTCCTTGCGGCGCGCATCGGCGCGCTCGATCGCGCGGTAGATCTGGCCGCCGACGGCGTCCTGTTCGTCGATCAGCACGACCGACAGGCCCGCGTGCGCGGCGCGGGTCGCGGCGCTCATGCCGGCGGGGCCGGCGCCGACCACCACGACGTCGACGGTTTCAGGCGTGAATTCAGCGGCCATCGGCATGCTCCAGTGACGGGGTGACGGACAACGTGTCGGCTGCGAGTTCGCGTGCGCCTTCCTGCGTGCGGATCCGCATCCCGTCACGCACGTCGACCATGCAGCTCTGGCGCGCGGGCACGCCGTCGATCTCGACGAGGCATTCGAAGCACGCGCCCATCATGCAGTACGGTGCGCGCGGCGCGCCCGATACCGGCGTCGCGCGAAAACGCGACACGCCGGCGGCCAGCAGCGCGGCGGCCACGGTGACACCGGCCGGCACGCGCAGCGGCGCATCGTTGAAGCGGATCTCGACGGTCGCGCCGCCAGCGGCGAGCGGCCTGAACAGCGAAGGGGACGATTGGGCGGTCATGGGCAGCGGGCGAAGTCAGTAGGCAGGGGCCGGCCGGACGGCGCCGGTGAACGCGGCGGGCGCGTCGGGAAAGCGGCGCGCGGACAGCGCGGGCAACTCGTCGGGCAGCGGCGCGCCGGCGATCCACGGCGCGATGCGCAGCGCGTGTGCGGCGGCCAGCGTCACGCCGCTGTGGCACGTGACGACGAACGCGCCCGGATGCTCGGGCGACTCGTCGTAGACCGGAAAGCCGTCGGGGCTGTACACGCGCAGCGCGGCCCACATGCGCACGAGCCGTACGTGCTGCAGCATCGGGAACGCGCGCACGCCGCGCCGCGCGATGTCGGCGAGCACCGGCGTGGTCGTGAAGTCGTTGAAGCCGACTTCCTCCATCGAATCGCCGAACTGCACGGTGCCTTCGTCGGTCTGCCGCACGTTGATGGTCGGATAGTGAAGGAACGGCGCAACGCGCTCGCTGACGAGCACCTGCCCGCGGTTCGGCGCGACCGGCGCATACAGTCCGACTTGCGGCGCGAGCGCGCGGTTGCCGAGACCGGCGGCGAGCACGACGCGCGCCGCGCGGAACGTGCCGGCCGCGCTGTCGACCGCGAAGCCGCCGCGCTCGGCACGCACCTGCTGCGCGCGTGCACCGCTGACGAGGCGCACGCCGCGCCGTTGCATCGCCGCATGCAGCGCGCGCAGCAGTTTCAGCGGGTTCACGTGGCCGTCCATCGGCGTGTAGCTCGCACCGATCACGGCCGGCCCGACGCCGGGCAGCCGTTCGCGCAGCTCGCGATGATCGAGCAGCTCGAACGGGTAGTCGCCGAGCGCGGCCTGCAGCGTCGCGAGCCGCGTGCGGCGTTCGGCGAGCTCGTCGTCCGTGAAGCACAGGTGAAAACCGCCGGGCTGGCGCAGCGCGACGTCGACACCGCTGTCCTCCAGCAGGCTCGCGGCGAGGCCCGGCCAGCGCACGGCCGAACTGCGCGACCAGCGCGCGTACGGCGTGCGGTCGTGGCCCTTGCCCTGGATCCATACCAGGCCGAAATTGCCGCGCGACGCGCGAAAGCCGCCGTCGTCCTCGTCGAGCACGGTGACGCGCGCGCCGTCGCGGGCGAGCCCGTAGGCGACCGCGGCGCCGACGAGGCCGCCGCCGATCACGAGCACGTCCGGGCTCGCGGCTGTGGGTTGGGTCATCGCGCTTCTCCGATCAGGATGCGGTCGAGGCCGACCAGGCGATCGAGCAGCATCATCAGCAGGACCGTGCCGACGATCAGCACCGCCGACACGGACGTGACGAGCGGATCGATGGTCTGCGCGATCTGGTTGTACATGGCGACGGGCAGCGTGGTCGTGCCGGGCGTCGCGACGAAGATGGTCATCGTGAGTTCGTCGAAGCTCTGGATGAACGACAGCACCCAGCCGCCCGCGACGCCGGTGCGGATCATCGGCAGCACCACGCGGCGAAACGCGGTGAAGCGGCTCGCGCCGCACGACAGCGCGGCACGCTCGGCGTCGCGATCGAGCCCGACCGCCGACGACAGCGCGAGACGCAGCGCATACGGCAGCACGATCACGACGTGCGCGGCGACCAGCGCCCAGAACGAGCCGCTCAGGTGCAACATCGACAGGAAGCGCAGGAACGCGATGCCGAGCACGACAGCGGGGATCATCATCGGCGACAGGAAGAAGCTCGTCAGCGCGCCGCGCCCCGGAAAGCGGTAGCGTGCGATCGCGAGCGCGGCCGGCACTGCGAGCACGACGCCGATCGTCGCCGAGGCGAACGCGAGCCGCACCGACAGCCAGAACGCCGACACGATGTCGTCGTTGTCGAGGATCGCGCGAAACCAGCGCAGCGACGCGCCGTCGAACGGCATCGAGATATAGCCCTTGTCGGTGAACGCGACCAGCATCACGGCGGCGAGCGGCGCGACGATGAACGCGATGAACAGCGCGTGAAACGAGAGGGCGGCAAGGCCGTTGCGTTGCATGGCGTCGCTCCGTCAGTCGAAGATGTGCTTGTAACGGCGTTCGGCGAGCCGGCTGCAGCCCATCACGATCGCGACGTTGGCGATCAGCAGCAGCACCGCGATGCTTGCGCCGAGCGGCCAGTTCAGCGTGCCGAGGAATTCGTCGTACGCGGCGGTCGCGACGACCTTCAGGCGGCGGCCGCCGATCAGCGCGGGCGCGGCGAACGCGGACGCCGACAGCGCGAACACGATGATCGACCCCGACAGCACGCCGGGCAGGATCTGCGGCAGGATCACGCGGCGAAACACGCGCCACGGCGACGCGCCGAGCGACAGCCCGGCCCACTCGACCTGCGGATCGAGCTTCTGCAGCGTCGCCCACACCGACATCACCATGAACGGCACCAGCACGTGCGTGAGTGCGATGACCATGCCGGTCATCGTGAACACGAGGCGCACCGGCTCGTCGGTGACGTGCAGCGCCTGCAGCATGCCGTTGAGCACGCCGTTGTTGCCGAGCAGGATCTGCCAGCCGAGCGTGCGCACGACCACCGAGATCAGCAGCGGGCCGAGCACGACCAGCAGGCACAGCGACTGCCATGGCTTGCGCATCCGCACGAGCACGATCGTCTCGGGCACGCCGAGCACGACCGACAGCAGCGTGACGGCGGTGGCGAGGCCGGCCGTGCGCAGGAAGATCGTCAGGTAGTACGGATCGCGAACGACTTCGAGGTAGTTGCCGATCGTCCAGCCCGGCTGCGTGCCGGCGAGGTCGCTGAAGGTGTGGAACGACAGCACCAGCGTGAGCAGCATCGGCGCGAGCAGCAGCGTCAGGAACAGCAGCAGCGCGGGCGCCGACAACAGCCACGGCGCGGCGCCGCCGCGCGCGTCGTCAAGCGTGGCCATGGGCAGCCTCCCGCGTGAGCATGCGCAGGTCGTCGTCGGTCCACGCGAGGCCGACCTCGCAGCCTTCGTCGGGCGGCGGTGCGCCGGTGTTGGTCTGCGTGACGTGCAGCTTGCCGAGCGCGGTGTCGATCACCAGCAGCCACTGGTTGCCGACGAACACGCGCGTCGCGACGCGGCCGTGCAGCCGTGCATCGCCGTTCGCGAGCCGCATCTTCTCCGGACGGATGTACACGTTGACTGCGCCGGCTACGTCGCGCCCTTCGTGCGGCACGTGCAGCGTGGTGCTCGCGACCGCCACTTCCGCGCAGCGCGGGTTGCGGCGCAGCACCTCGCCCGCGAGCGTGTTGGTGCGACCGAGGAACGCCGACGCGAACGGCGTGGCCGGGCGTTCGTACGCGTCGAACGGCGTGCTCAGCTGCGCGATCGTGCCGCGGTGCATCACTGCGATGCGGTCGCTCATCGTCATCGCTTCGACCTGGTCGTGCGTGACGAGGATCGTCGTGATGCCGAGGCGCTTCTGGATCGCGCGCAGCTCGATATGCATTTCCTCGCGCAGCTTCGCGTCGAGGTTCGACATCGGCTCGTCGAGCAACAGCAGCTCGGGCCGCATCGCGATCGCGCGGGCAATCGCCACGCGCTGCCGCTGGCCGCCCGACAGCTCCTTCGGATAACGTGCGTCGAGACCGTTCAAGCGCACCAGCGCCAGCGCTTCGGCGACGCGCTCGTCGCGCTGCGCGCGCTTCATCTTGCGCATCTCGAGCCCGAAGCCGACGTTGCCGGCCACGGTCATGTGCGGAAACAGCGCGTAGCTCTGGAACACGACGCCGATCCCGCGTTTCTCCGGACGCTCGTGCGTGATGTCGCGGCCGTCGAGCGTCACGCGGCCGGCGGACGGTGCGACGAAGCCGGCGATCATCTGCAGCGTGGTCGTCTTGCCGCAGCCGGACGGCCCGAGCAGCGACAGGAACTCGCCGCGCTCGACCGACAGGTCGAGTTGCTCGATGGCGGTGAAGTCGCCGTAGCGTTTCGAAATGCGTTGCAGGGTCAGGAAGCTCATGGGGGGAAGTCCTCTCGAAACCGGGGCGGCGCGCATGGCCGCGAACCGTGGCGCATGCGCGGCGTACTCAGCGTTCGACCGAGCGGTTCCAGCGCTGGGTCCACTCGGCCCGCTGCTGGTTGATGGTCGTCCAGTCCACCGTCGTGAGCTTCGCGATCTGGTCCGGGCCGTACGGCACGCGCGCGGCCACTTCCGGTGCAAGCTTCACCGTCTTGTTCACGGGCCCGAGGCCGATCGCCTGCGCATGCAGCGCCTGCACTTCCGGGCTCAGCAGGTACTGGATGAACTGCTGCGACAGTTGCGGCTGCGCGTTCTCGGCGACCGCGCATGCGGCGACCTGCAGCGCGACCGCGCCTTCCTTCGGATAGACGAACTTCAGCGGGAAGCCGGTGTTCTGCAGCGACACCGCGCGGCCGCTGCCGTACGGCGCGGCGATCACGTCGCCGGCCTGCATCAGGCCGTCCATCTCGCCGGGCGTCGGCGCCCACGACAGCACGTTCGGCGCGACCTTCTTCGTCATCGCGGCGAAGCCCGGGTCGATTTTCTTTTCGCCGCCGCCGTCGAGGCGCGCGAGCATCACGAGCGTATGCAGGCCGTAGGTCACGGTGATCGGCGGCATTCCGAGCTTGCCCTTCAGGCGCGGATCCTCCAGCGCTTTCCACGAGTCGGGCGCGGGGATGCCGAGCTTCTTGAACGCGTCGACGTTGTAGCCGATGCCGGTCGCAACCAGGCCGAGGCCGACCGAGGTCGGGCCGAGCCGCGCGAGCGGATAGAGATCCTTCATCACCGGCGCATCGTCGATCTTCGCGCACAGGCCGAGCTGCATCGCCTGGTACATCGGGCCGTCGTCCATCACCGCGACGTTGATCTGCTGATGCCCTTTCTGCGCCTGCAGCTTCGCCAGCGTGTCGCTCGAATTGCCCGCGACGTAGACGATCTTCACGTCGTGCGCCTTCTCGAACGCAGGAATGACCTTCTGGCGATACAGCTGCTCGTTCGAGCCGCCGACGTTCGCGACATACAGCGTGGTTTCGGCGTGGGCGGCGACGGCGGCGATCAGCGCGAGCGCGGCGCACGCGAGCGGGAGCGGCCGGGCCGCGAGACGGGACGAACAACGAAACGGGCGACGACGCTGCGCGTGATCCATGACGACGATCTCCATTCGATTGTGGTGGGCGTCGGCGTCGAAGTGCGCCGATGCCATGCAGTCTGGCCCGGGTGTTCCATGCCGTCCAATACGAATAAAATGCCTATCCATACCAAAATGTGATGGATTGGGGAAAGGCCCTAGAGACGGGGACGGAGCATTCAATGAATCTGAAGCAGGTCGAAGCATTTCGCGCGGTGATGGTGGCGGGCTCGATGACCGCCGCCGCCAAATCGCTGTTCACCACGCAGCCGAACGTGAGCCGGCTGATCGCGCATCTCGAGCGCGACACCGGGCTCAAGCTGTTCGAGCGCGCCGGCGTGCGGCTCGTGCCGACGAGCGAGGGCACCGCGTTCTTTCGCGAGGTGGAGCGTGCGTACGTCGGCCTGCAGGGGCTCGCGAGCGCGGCCGAGGAGATCCGCAACCTGGGCAGCGGGCGGTTGCGCATCGCGGCGATGCCGGCGGTCGGCTACACGCTCGTGCCGCGCGCGATCAAGCGGTTCCAGGAGGCGTACCCGGGCGTGACGGTGTCGCTGCACGTCAACACGTCGGGCACGGTCAATCACTGGACCGCGTCGCAGTTCTGCGACATCGGCGTGGCCGTTTACGTCAGTGAGGCGTCGAACTGCGAGGTCGAGCTGCTGTCGTCGGTCGCCGCCGTGTGCGTGATGCCCGCGCAGCACCGTCTGGCGAAGAAGCGCACGATCAAGCCGGCCGATCTGGCGGGCGAGTCGTTCATCTCGCTGTGCCAGGGCGACGGCATGCGCACGCTGATGGATGCGGTGTTCCAGCGCGCGGGCGTCGAGCGCAAGCTCGCGATCGAGGCGCAGTACACGGCGATCTGCTGCGAGATGGTGCGCTCGGGAATGGGCGTGACGCTCGCGCATCCGGTCGTCGCGCGCGATTTCGCGGGGCCGGAGATCGCGATCCGGCCGTTTTCGCCCGCCGTGACGATTCCCACCTATCTGCTATATCCGCCGCAGCGCTCGCGCGACCGGCTGGCCGCCGCGTTCGTGAAGCTGTTGGCCGAGGCGCACGACGAAGCGCTCGGCACGACGCCCGGCACGACGCCCGGCCGCGCACGCGCCCGCCGCTAGGGGCGCTCAGGCACGCTCGATGTCGCCGGTCGAATCGCGCCGGATGAGCTGGATCGGCAGTGCGTCGCGCGACGGCGCGCCGAGGCCGCCGGCGCGGATGCGTTCGACGAGGCGCCGTGCGGCGGTGCGCGCCATCGCCTCGACCGGCGGCCGGATCGAGGTCAGGCCGACCAGCGGCGAACCGGCGAGCGGCATGTCGTCGAAGCCGATGATCGACAGTTGCCGCGGCACCGCGACGCCCTTGCGCTTCGCGGCTTCCAGCGCGCCGAGCGCGATCATGTCGTTGCCGGCGACGATCGCCGTGACCGGGTTCGGCGCGCCGAGCAGCGTCATCGTGCTCGCGTAGCCGACTTCCGTCGTGTAGTCGCCGTACAGCGTGACCACCGATTCGGGCCCGAGCCCGACGCTCGCGAGCCAGTCGAGCGCGCCTTTGGTGCGGTCGCGGCTCGTCGACGTGTTCTGCGGCCCCATCAGCAGCCCGAAGCGGCGATGTCCGAACTGGTACAGGTGTTCGACGGCCACCGCGCCCGCATGGACGTTGTCGATCTCGACGGTGTCGACCTTCACGTCGTCGATCGAGCGCACCACCAGCACGAGCGGAATGCCGCGCCGCTGCATCTCGGCGACGACCAGCGAATCGAGCGTCGCGGTCGCGAAGATCAGCCCGTCGAGATAGCCGTCGATCAGCGGCCGGAACGCGAGCAGGTTCTCCGCATCGTTCATCGGATCGATCATCAGCGTGACCTGGTAGCCGAATTCGCCGAGCGCGTCGTACAGGTGCGTGAGTAGCCGCGTCATGAAGTGGTTGTGCAGCGCGCCGACCACGACGCCGATCAGCCGCGTCGCGGATTTCTTCGGCTTGCGGCTTTGCGACGGGATCCGGTAGCCGAGTTCCGCCGCGACCGCCTGCACCGCGCCGCGCGTGTCGCTGCTGATCGCCGGATGGCCGGCCAGCGCGCGCGATACGGTGGAGACCGACACGCCCATGCGCGCCGCGACATCGGCGAGCTTCACCTGCTTTGCAATCGTTCGGGCCATGGTTTGCATTCGTTTGCGTGATCGACCGGCACGATTGTGCAAGCCGCGCGGCTTGCCTGACAAGGGGCTAGGGGAAAGTGCCGAGCATTTGCACTGCATTTGCAGAAAGCGTTGCGATAGATTTGCAGCCATCGCGAACGTCCTGCTTTCCGCAACGCAAGCGGCATTTCGATCCTTCTTTCTCGTCAGGAAATCACATGGCAATCCACTACCTGAAGCACGGCCGCAGCGCCGAAGATTCTTCCCAGGATGCAGACAAGGTGCGTGAAGTCGTCACCGGCATTCTCGCCGACGTCACGCGACGCGGCGACGCGGCCGTCGCGGAACTGTCGCAGCGCTTCGACGACTGGTCGCCCGGGAGCTTCCGGCTGAACGACGACGAGATCGCGGCCTGCGTGCGCTCGCTGTCGCCGGGCCAGCTCGACGACGTGAAGTTCGCGCAGGCACAGGTGCGCAATTTCGCGCAGGCGCAGCGCGACTCGATGCACGACATCGAGATCGAGACGCTGCCGGGCGTCGTGCTCGGCCACAAGAACATGCCGGTCGAAAGCGTCGCGTGCTACGTGCCCGGCGGCAAGTTTCCGCTGGTTGCGTCCGCACACATGGGCGTCGTGACCGCGAAGGTGGCCGGCGTGCCGCGCATCATCGCGGCGTCGCCGCCGGTGCAGGGCCGCCCGAATCCGGCGGTGGTCGCGGCGATGCACCTGGGCGGCGCGGACGAGATCTACACGTTCGGCGGCGTGCAGGCGATCGCGGCGATGGCGCTCGGCACGCAGACCATCGCGCCGGTGTCGATGGTGGTCGGCCCCGGCAATGCGTACGTGGCCGAAGCGAAGCGCCAGTTGTTCGGCCGCGTCGGCATCGACCTGATCGCCGGGCCGTCGGAGACGCTCGTGATCGCCGACGACAGCGTCGACGCGGAACTCTGCGCGACCGACCTGCTCGGGCAGGCCGAACACGGCTTCAACACGCCGGCGATCCTGCTGACGAATTCGCTGCAGCTCGCGAAGGACACGATCGCCGAGGTCGAACGCCTGCTCAAGATCCTGCCGACGGCCAACACGGCCGGCGTGTCGTGGCGCGACTACGGTGCGGTCATCGTGGCCGACACGCTGGAGGAAATGGTGCAGGAAGCCGACCGGATCGCGTCGGAGCACGTGCAGGTGATGACGCGCGACCCCGACTACTTCCTGAAGAACATGAAGAACTACGGCGCGCTGTTCCTCGGCGCGCGCACCAACGTCGCATACGGCGACAAGGTCATCGGCACGAACCATACGCTGCCGACGGGCAAGGCCGCGCGCTATACGGGCGGCCTGTGGGTGGGCAAGTTCATCAAGACCTGCACGTACCAGAAGGTGCTGACCGACGAGGCGAGCGCGATGGTCGGTGCCTACTGCTCGCGACTCTGTGCGCTCGAAGGGATGATCGCGCACGGCGAGCAGGCGAACATCCGCGTGCGCCGCTATGGCCATCGCGACGTGCCGTACGGCACGCCCGTGCCGGCGTAACGCTGCAACGGCGCACCGGCATACAGGAACCGGCCGGTGCGCGAGGAGGCAGCGCCTTTCGACGGTGCCGCCGCTCACCCGCTAAAGAGACCTTCCCGGCCGGCAATACGATTCGGGATGCTGATGGAAATATGAAAATGAAGATGCCGGGCTTCCGGCTGGATGGCAAGACCGCGCTGGTGACCGGCGCGGGACGAGGGATCGGGCTGGCCGCGGCCGTCGCGCTGGCGCAGGCTGGCGCGCGGGTGACGCTGGCGGCACGCTCGGGCGACGAACTGCGCGCCGCCTGTGAATCGATCGGTGCGGCGGGCGGCGCGAGCGACTACGTCGTGCTCGACGTGACGGATGCGGCGGCGGTGGATACGGTCGTGTCGTCCCGCGGGCCGTTCAACATCCTGGTGAACAGCGCGGGCATGAACCGGCCACGGCCGATCGTCGACGTGCTCGACGCGGATATCGACGACATGCTGGCACTGAACGTGAAGGCCGCGTTCTATCTGTGCCGCTCGGTGGCACGAGGGTTGATCCGCGCAGGGCAGGACGGTTCGTTCATCACCGTTTCTTCGCAGATGGGCCATGTCGGCAGCGCGGGACGAACCGTCTATTGCGCGACGAAGCACGCGGTCGAGGGCATGACGAAGGCGCTCGCGTGGGAACTGGGCGCGTACCGGATCCGCGTGAACACGCTGTGTCCGACGTTCATCGAAACCGCGCTGACCGAGCCGATGTTCAAGGTCGACGGGTTTCGCGACTGGGTGACGTCGCGCATCGCGCTCGGTCGCGTCGGCCGCTTGGACGAAGTGATGGGGCCGGTCGTGTTTCTCGCGAGCGACGCGTCGTCGCTGATGACCGGCAGCGCGCTGATGCTGGACGGGGGCTGGAGCGCCGCGTAATGCGAAATCGGGCCGGTGCGGCCCGGGACGAACGGACACGGTGGCGGCGCGGCGCGGCGCGCGCGACGCCGCCGTGCCGGACGCCATCGACAAGCAATGGAGGAGACACATGACAATTTCAATCGATCTCGACAAGCCGGTCGCGGTGGTGGGCGCGGGGCTCGTCGGCGCGGGCTGGGCAATTGCCTTTGCGCGCGCCGGCCTGACCGTGCGCGTGTTCGACGCCGATCCGCAGATCGCTGCGCGCTCGCTGCCGTGGGCTGCCGAACAACTGCGCGCGCTGCATGCGCGCGGCCTGCTCGACGAGCGGCCGGAGCGCGTCGCGGCGCGGCTGCAACCGGCGCCATCGCTGCAGGATGCCGTCGCCGGCGCGATGTACGTTCAGGAGTCGGTGCTCGAGCGCATCGACGTGAAGCGAGCGTTGATGGAGCAGATCGACGCGCTGGCCGATGCGTCGGTCGTGATCGGCAGCTCGAGCTCGGGCATTCCCGCGTCCGACTTCGCGAACGACCTGGCCATCTCCGCGCGCGTGCTGATCGCGCATCCGGTGAATCCGCCGTATCTCGTGCCCGTGGTCGAGCTGGTACCGTCCACGCAGACCTCGGCCGCCACGGTCGAGTTCGTCGAACGCCTGATGACGGCGATCGGCCAGAGCGTCGTGCACGTGCGCAAGGAGGTCGAGGGGTTCGTGCTCAATCGCCTGCAGGCGGCACTGTTGCGGGAAGCGTGGGCGTTGCACCGCGAAGGCGTCGCCAGTTGCGAGGACATCGACAAGACGGTGCGCGACGGTCTTGGCTGGCGCTGGTCGTTCATGGGGCCGTTCGAGACGATCGACCTGAACGCGCCGGGCGGCGTGGCCGACTACGCGCGCCGGCTCGGGCCGCTGTATCACGGCATCGTACGCTCGCGCGTCGACGAAGGGCCGTGGGACGACGCGCTGATCGCCCGGGTCGAGCAGGATCGCCGCCAGTATCTGCCTGCCGACGAACTGGCGGCCCGGCGCGACTGGCGCGACGCGAAGCTGATGGATTTCGCCGCCGTGCGGCGGGCGTCCGACGCGCGCGATTGAACCCGCCTTAGTCGTATTCGAACGGGCTGCGCCGCTCGTGCACGCGAATTCGTGCGCGGCGTGCCCGCGCGCGCTTGCCGACTCGCATCGTGATGCGCGCGCCGAACCTCATTCTTTCTGAATCGTTATGTCAATTCTCGTGATTGCCGTCGCGCTGATCGCGCTGATGGTGGCCGCCTATCGCGGCTTCAGCGTAATCCTGGTCGCGCCGCTGGCCGCGCTCGGCGCGGTGCTGCTGACCGACCCCGCCGCGGTCGCGCCGGTGTTTTCCGGCATCTTCATGGAGAAAATGGTCGTCTTCGTGAAGCTGTATTTCCCGGTGTTCCTGCTCGGCGCGGTGTTCGGCAAGGTGATCGAACTGTCGGGATTCTCCGAGTCGATCGTGCATGCGGCCATTCGCTACATCGGCCAGACGCGCGTGAACGCGGTGATCGTCGCCGTGTGCGGGCTGCTGACCTATGGTGGCGTGTCGCTGTTCGTCGTGGTGTTCGCCGTCTATCCGTTCGCGGCCGCACTCTATCGCGAGGCCGGCATTCCGAAGCGCCTGCTGCCCGGCGCGATCGCGCTCGGCGCGTTCTCGTTCACGATGGACGCGTTGCCGGGCTCGCCGCAGATCCAGAACATCATCCCGACCACCTTTTTCAAGACGACGACGTGGGCCGGCCCGTGGCTCGGCGTGATCGGCTCGGTGTTCATCGTGGTCGCGGGCCTCGCGTTTCTCGAATGGCGCCGCCGTGCGGTGATGGCGACCGGCGAGGGCTACGGCGCGTCGCATCAGAACGAACCGGAGGTGACCGGTGCCGGTACGCTGCCGCATCCGCTGCTGGCGCTCGCGCCGCTGGTCGTGGTCGGCGTATCGAACTTCATCCTCACGCACCATATTCCGCACTGGTACGGCGATGCCTATACGATTGCGCCCGACGTGCTGCCCGGCATGCACGGCACGCTGTCGACGCCGGTCAAGAGCGTCGTCGCGATCTGGGCCGTCGAGGGTGCACTGCTGCTCGGTATCTTGCTGACGCTCGTGACCGCGTTCGGCCGGATGCGGGCGCGCTTCGCCGCCGGCACGCGCAGCGCGGTCTCGGGCGCGTTGCTGGCGTCGTTGAACACCGCATCGGAATACGGCTTCGGCGGCGTGATCGCGGCGCTGCCCGGGTTCGTGTTCATCGGCCGTGCACTGCAGGCGATTCCCGATCCGCTCGCGAACGCGGCCATTTCGGTCGGCGTGCTCGCGGGCGTCACGGGTTCGGCATCCGGCGGGATGAGCATCGCGCTGGCGGCGATGTCCGATTTCTTCGTGCGTGCGGCCGATGCGGCGCACATTCCGGCCGAGGTGCTGCATCGCGTCGTCGCGATGGCGAGCGGCGGCATGGATACGTTGCCGCACAACGGCGCGGTGATCACGCTGCTCGCGGTGACGGGGCTCAGTCATCGCGAATCGTATCGGGAGATATTCGGCATCACGTTCGTCAAGGCAGCCGCCGTGGCGCTCGTGATCGCGGTGTATTACGCAACGGGGCTGGTATGAGCGCGTGCCGCGCATTCAAATATGAAACAGGCTGGTTCGTTCAAACGTATACATATAGTAGAACTGATTAGCTGATGAGTTTACCGTACTAGGTCGTGTAATTTTCTCAATAGCGTGACGCGACCTCGGCGCGTAGATTGAAAAATGAAATAACGAAACACAATAATTCCATCAGAAGGTCCAAGGAGACAAGTCAATGAAAGTCGGTTCGATGATCGGCAAGGTCGCGTGCGTCGCGGCACTTCTCTGCGCGGCAGGCATCGCGCACGCCGGCGAAACGCTCGATCGCGTGAAGTCACGCGGCACGATGGTGGTCGTCACGAGCGCGAAATGGCCACCGCAGGCTTACCTGAACGACAAGCACGAGTTCGAGGGCTTCGATATCGACGTCGCGAACGAAATCGGCCGGCGGCTCGGCGTGAAGGTGGCGTTCCAGACGCCGCAGTTCAACCTGATGACGGGCGGGCACTGGCACGGGCGCTGGGATCTGTGCGTGCTGTCGGTCACGCCGACCAAGGAGCGCGAGCGGCTGCTCGATTTCCCGGCCGTGTATTACTACAGCCCGTACGTGTTCGTCGTGCACAAGGATTCGAAGGCCACGTCGCGCGCCGATCTCGGCGGCAAGGTGATCGGCGTGGAAGCCGGCACCACGTCGGAGGATTACGTGAACCAACGCCTGAGCATCGGCGGCCCCGACGTGCCCGCGTTCACGTACCTGCCGCAGGCGCCGAAGCAGGTGAAGACCTACGGCACGTCGCTGCTGCCGTACGAAGACCTGCGCCTCGGCGACGGCAAGCGCGTGGACGCGATCCTCACGCCCGAGCAGACCGCGATGGCCGCGATCAAGAACGGCTATCCGGTCAAGATCCTGCCCGGCGATTACGCGTATCGCGAGCCGCTCGCAGTCGTCGCCGACAAGGGCGATGCGGAGTGGGACAAAACGGTCGGCAATGCGGTGACGCAGATGAAGCAGGACGGCACGCTAACGAAGATCAGCGTCAAATGGTTCGGCAAGGACTACACGAAGTAAGCCGCCGGCGCGTGCCGCATGCGGGTGAATGCGGCACGCGCACGTCCATTTGATTTCGTCATTACGGAAATGCCATGACCACCGATTACGTGGATACCTACTATTCACGCACGCTCCACGACACGATCGCGCGTGCGCCGCTCGATGCCGATCTCGATGCGGACGTGTGCGTCGTCGGCGCCGGGATGGCCGGCATCACGGCCGCGCTCGAACTGCTGCGGCGTGGCCGCAGCGTGGTGCTGCTGGATGCGAACCGCGTGTCGTGGGGCGCGTCCGGGCGCAACGGCGGCGTCGTGAGCCCCGGCTATTCGACCGGCATCGCGCAGATCGTGCGTCACGTCGGGATGGATCGAGCGAAGGCGCTGTACCGGATGTCGATCGAAGGCGTCGACATCGTCGCCGACAACATCCGGCAGCTCGGCATCGACGCCGCCGAGCCGGTGCCCGGCGTGCTGCGCGTGTCCCGTCACGACAACGGCAACGAGATGATCGAGCAGCAGCGCTGGCTCGCGCGCGAGTTCGACTACGGCGTCGAGCATCTGCCGACGCAGGCCGTCCGCGAGATGCTGGTGTCGGACAAATACCATCAGGGCCTGCTCGACCGCCGCGCGTTCCATTTCCATCCGCTGAACTACGCGCGTGCGCTCGTCGCCGAGATCGAACGCCTGGGCGGGCGCGTGTTCGAGGATTCGGAGGTCGTGTCGATCGCCGATCGCGGCGCAACGAAGCGGGTCGCCACCGCGCGCGGCAGCGTCACAGCGCGTGACGTCGTGCTGACCTGCGGCGGCTACACGGGGCGGCTGGTGCCGAAGCTCGCGCGCAGCTACCTGCCGATCACCACCTACATGATGCTGACCGAACCGGCCGCCGACCTGATCGCATCGGCGATCCGCACGCGCGCGTCGATCGGCGACAGCCGGCGCGCGAGCGATTACTACCGGCTCGTCGACGATGGCCGGCGCGTGCTGTGGGGCGGCATGATCACGACGCGCCGTTCCGATCCGCGCCGCCTTGCCGATGCGCTGCGCGACCGGATGGTCGACGCGTATCCGCAGCTCGCGCCGCTCGCGATCCAGGTCGCGTGGTCCGGAAAGATGGCATACGCGCGCCATCTGATGCCGCTGATCGGCCGCTTCGACGACGGCATCTGGTACTGCATGGGCTTCGGCGGCCACGGGATGAACACGACGGCGATCGGCGGACGCGTGATTGCCGAGGGCGTGGCCGGCGCCTCCGATCGCTACCGGCGCTTCGAAGCGTTCGGCTTGCCGTGGAACGGCGGCTATGCGGGGCTGGCCGTCGCGCAGCTGACCTACTGGCGCTACCAGGTGATGGATTTCATGCGCGAACGGGCGGCGTAAGCCGCGATGCCCCGCCTACAGGAGAAACACATGCTTGCAGACAACCTGCCGAGAACGCAGAAAGGCTGGCGCGGCACCGCGCTGGCGGCCGCGATCGTCACGCTGGCCGTGGTCTTCGCGATCGCGCGCAACGTGCCGCAGTGGGCGGCGACGCTGAACCTTGCGGCGCTGCCCGGCATCGGCGCGTTGCCGGGCGCGCTGCATGCGCTGCTGATGCTCGCGGCCGGTGCCGCCGTGCTGATCGCGAACGGTTACCTGCTGACGCGGCTGCCGTCGCGTGTGCAGATCGCGATCGTCTGGTGCGAACTGCTGCTGTTGCTGGCCGCGTTCCTGTCGACGTTCGACCTGAGCTTCGAATTCATCCATCGCAAGATCGGCTACCTGATCAGCCAGGGCGCGGTGACGACGCTGCTCGTGTCGGCGATCTCGATCTCGATCGCATTCGTGCTCGCGCTGATCGGCGCGCTCGCGAAGCTGTCGTCGAACGGCATCGCGATCGGCATCGCGTCGTTCTATACGTCGCTGTTTCGCGGGCTGCCGCTGCTGATGCAGATATTCATCCTGTATCTCGGGCTGCCGCAGCTCGGCTACGTCGTCGATCCGATTCCGGCCGGTGTGACCGCGCTGTCGCTGTGCTACGGCGCGTACATGACGGAGATCTTCCGCGCCGGGATCCAGAGCATCCCGCAGGGCCAGTGGAACGCCGCGCGCGCGCTCGGCTTCACGCCGGCGCAGATGATGCGGCTGATCATCCTGCCGCAGGCGATGCGCGTGATCATTCCGCCGACCGGCAACCAGTTCATCGCGATGCTGAAGGACAGCTCGCTGGTGTCCGTCGTCGGCGTGTGGGAGCTGACCTACGTCGCGACGACGGAAGGCCAGAAGGAGTTCCGCCACATGGAGATGCTGATCAGCGCGGCGCTGGTCTACTGGGTGATGTCGCTCGTGCTCGAAGTGGTGCAGGCGCGCATCGAGAAACGATTCCGCAAGGCCGTGCGTTGATGCGCGCAAACCGGAGCGAAGCATGATCGAGATCGACAACGTATCCAAGTCGTACGGCCCGTTCCAGGTGCTGACCGATTGCACGACGACGGTGGGGAAGGGCGAGGTGGTCGTGGTCTGCGGCCCGTCGGGGTCGGGGAAATCGACGCTGATCAAGACCGTCAACGGGCTCGAGCCGTTCGAGCGCGGCGCGATCCGCGTCGGCGGCGTGTCGGTCGGCGATCGCCGGACCGACCTGCCGAAGCTGCGCGCGAAGGTCGGCATGGTGTTCCAGCACTTCGAGCTGTTTCCGCACCTGTCGATCGCGGAGAATCTCACGCTTGCGCAGCGCAAGGTGCTCGGCCGCTCCGCTGACGAAGCGGCTGCGAAGGCGCTCGGGCTGCTCGAGCGCGTCGGCCTGCGCGCTCAGGCGGACAAGTATCCGGGGCAGTTGTCGGGCGGGCAGCAGCAGCGCGTCGCGATCGCGCGTGCGCTGTCGATGGACCCGGTCGCGATGCTGTTCGACGAACCGACGTCGGCGCTGGATCCGGAGATGATCAACGAGGTGCTCGACGTGATGGTCGAGCTCGCGCAGGACGGCATGACGATGATGTGCGTGACGCACGAGATGGGCTTCGCGAAGAAGGTCGCGCATCGCGTGATCTTCATGGACCAGGGGCGGATCGTCGAGGACGACGACAAGGACGCATTCTTCGCGGCGCCGAAATCGGCGCGCGCACGGGATTTCCTGCAGAAGATCCTGCACTGAGCGCGGTGCCGGCGAGGTGGCGACCGTCGCGCGCATCTTCCCGCTCCGGTCAAAACTGTTTTCGCGCCCGGCCTCTTTCTCGACCGGGTGCAGGGCATCGATACTGGCTCCGCAAGGCGGCCTTGCGCGTTTCCGCGCGGCAGGGGCCGCCATCGACGGCCTGCGTCACCGCGAACCCGGAGCGCATGCGCCGACCATTCTCGCGAGGCGCCTCCCGAACCGGCGATCTCGCCATCGGAGCGGTACATGAAGGGCATCAAGATATTCGTGACGGGCGCCAGCGGCTACATCGGCGGCTCGGTGGCCGCGCGGCTCGTCTCGGCCGGGCACGTCGTCACCGGCTTGACGCGCGATAGCGACAACGCCGCGACACTCGCGGCGGCCGGCATCATGCCGGTCGTCGGCACGCTCGACGACGCGGCACTGCTGCATGCGTTCGCGCGCGACGCGGACTGCGTCGTCAACGCGGCGAGCAGCGATCACCGCGAGGCCGTCGAGACGATCATCGCGGCGCTGAGCGGCTCGGGCAAGACGTTCCTGCATACGAGCGGCACCAGCGTGATCGCGGACGACGCACAGGGCGCGCATGGCGATGCCGCCGTGTTCGACGAAACGACGCCCGTTGTCAAACCCGCGAAGGCCGAGCGCCACGCAATCGACCGGCTCGTGATGTCGGCCGCGAACCTCGGCATCCGCTCGGCCGTGATCTGCAACAGCATGATCTACGGCGACGGTCTCGGTATCCGCCGCGACAGCGCACAGCTTCCGCTGCTCGGGGCCATCGCGCGTGACACCGGCGCCGTGCGCGTGATCGGCAAGGGGCTGAACCGCTGGTCGAACGTGCATGTCGCCGATGTCGCCGATCTGTATCTGCGCGCGATCCATGCGGCGTCGCCCGGTGCGTTCTATTTTGCGGAGAACGGCGAAGCGTCGTTCGTCGAAATCGGCCATGCGCTCGGCGAGCGGCTCGGCTTGCCGTCCGTCGTCGAATGGGATATCGCCGATGCGGCGCAGGCGCTCGGTCATTCGCGTGCGCATTTCTCGCTCGCGTCGAACAGCCGCGTGAAGGCGCTGCGTGCGCGGCAGGAACTCGGGTGGGCACCGAAGCACGGCGCAATGCTCGACTGGATCCGCGACGAGATGCCCATCGCGGCGTGAAGCCGGTGCCCCGACCCGTATGAAGCAAGGCGCGCCCGCCCGGGCGCGTCTGCGTGACCGGCCACCGGCCTCATTCCGGCTTCTTCAGACAATATTCGCCACGCATTGTTGAATCGAAATCAACTGTGATTCGCGTCCGCGCCCGCTTATCAAACCGGCGCGGCGGCACTATCGTGACGGTTCCTGAAACCGCTGACGACTGCCGACCATGAAGACGACCCTCGACGAGATGCTCGCGTTCGTGACCATCGCCGATACCGGTTCGCTGACGGGCGCGGCCGACAAGCTGCATCAGCCGACCTCGGTGATGAGCCGGATCCTGCGGCGCCTCGAGGAGAAGCTCGACACGACGCTGATCCGCCGCACGACGCGCCGCCTCGAAGTGACCGAGGAGGGCAAGCTGTTCCTCGAATACGCGCGCGACATCATCGCGTCGGTCGAATTTGCCGAGGAGCAGATCGTCAGCCAGCGCGAGACGCCGTCCGGGCGCTTGCGGATCAACGCGGCGATGCCGTTCATGCAGCACGTGATCGCGCCGATGATGCCCGGCTTCCGCGAAGCGTATCCGGCGATTGCGGCCGAACTCCACACGAGCGACGAGATCATCGACCTGCTCGAACAGCGCACCGACGTGGCGATCCGGATCGGTGAGCTGCGCGATTCGACGCTGCATGCGCGCCGGCTCGGCAGCAGCCGGCTGCGTATCCTCGCGAGCCCCGCTTATCTGGAGAAAGCCGGCGTGCCGGCGAGCGTCGCCGATCTGGCGAACCATACGCTGCTCGGCTTCGTGCAGCCGGAAACACTGAACCACTGGCCGCTGCGCACGGCCGACGGCGGCGCGTACCGGATTCATCCGGCGCTGCAGGCGTCGAGCGGCGAGACGCTGCTGACGCTCGCGCTCAACGGCGCCGGCATCGTTTGCCTGGCCGACTACATGACGGGCACGCATCGTCGCGACGGCAGCCTGGTCGAAGTGCTCGTCGACGACACCACCGAGTTCCGCCAGCCGATTCACGCGGTGTTCTATCGCAACGCGACGCTGTCGTCGCGCATCGTCAGTTTTCTCGACTATGTGAGCGCGCAGTTGAAGGAAGGCGGCGACATCGACTGAACCGTGCGGTAAGCGACTGGCCATGCAACGCAAAAAAAGGGCGACGGGTTCGAATGACATCGAACCCGTCGCCCTTTGCATATCGGTCGAACCTGAAACGCGCTTACTGCCCCAGCGCGCTCATCAGCCTGACCTGGCTCAGCATTTCCTCGGTGCGTGCCTGCGCGAGCGAATCCTCGGCCGCGAGCAGCGAGCGCTGCACTTCCAGCGTATCGATGAACGCCGATTCGCCGCTGCGCCACGACCGGTTGATCTGCGTATACGCGCCACGCGCGTTCGATACCGCGCGTTCGAGGCGCTCGGTCCGGCTGTGATCGCGGGCGGTGGCGGCCACCGACGTCTCGACGTCGCTGACGGCGGTCAGCACCGTCGTGCGATACGCAGCGACGGCCTGATCGGCCTGCGCACGGCGCAACGCGACGACACTGCGGCGCCGCCCGCCGTCGAACAGCGGTGCGCTCGCACCGGCGCCGGCCATCCATGCGAGCGAACGCGCGAGCGTCGCACCCGAGAAGCCGTCGATCGCCGCGCCGATCACGCCGATCAATTGCAGGTGCGGCTTGAGGTCGGCCTCGGCCACGCCGATCCGTGCATAGGCCGCGACGACGCGCGCCTCGGCCGCGCGGATGTCGGGCCGGCGGCGCAGCAGGTCGGCCGGCGTGCCGATGCCCGGCGCGGCGGCCGTCCATACCGGCCCCGGCGCGGGCGGATCGAGCCGCGCATAGACATCCTGCGGCGTCGATGCGGTGATGATCGACAACCGGTGGATCGCGGCCTGCCGCTGCAGTTGCAGCGCGGGCAGCTCGGCCAGCGTCGTTTCCGTCTGCGCGGCGGCGCGGTCGACGTCGGCAACCGGCACGACGCCCGCGTCGAACAGGCGTCGCGTCGATTCCTCGGTGCTGCGCTGGCTCAACGCATTGGCCTCGACCAGTGCGAGCCGCTGTTCGAGCCCGCGCGCCGTCACGTAGGTGCGCACGGTTTCGTCGATCGTCGCGATCCGCACGGCCGCCGCATCGTTCTGCGCGGACGCGATGTCCGCGTCGGCTGCCGACACGCCCTGGCGGATGCGACCGAAGATGTCGATTTCCCAGGCGAGGCTCGCGTTCAGGTCGAACGCATTGCCGGTCGTCGGCGTATCGGTCGGGAACGCCTGCGACGCGGACAGCCGCTGGCGGCCGGCACTCGCGTTCAGGTCGAGCGACGGGAACCACTGCGACGCGGCGCCGATCCGCACCGCGCGCGCCGCGTCGATGCGCGCGACTGCCGCCTGCAGGTCGAGATTGTTCGCGAGCGCCGTGTCGACCAGCCGGTCGAGGATCGGATCGTGAAAGCCGTGCCACCACGCGCCGGTGTCGGCGGCCGGGCCGGTGGCCGCGAGATCCGCGTTCGCATAGGTCGCGGCCAGCGGCGGCGGCGAAACGGTGGCGACCGGCGCGCTCGTGCACGCGGTCAGGATGGCGGCCGCGGACAGCGCGGCCACGAGTCGAACGAACTTCATTGCACCACCTCTTCGGTGACGGTTGCGACAGCGGTCTTGCGCATCGCGAGCCGGCGAACCATCACATAGAACACGGGCGTAAACAGCAGCCCGAAGAACGTCACGCCGATCATGCCGAAGAACACGGCTGCACCGACGGCCTGGCGCATTTCCGCGCCGGCGCCTTCGGAGATCACGAGCGGCAGCACGCCGAGAATGAACGCGAGCGACGTCATCACGATCGGGCGCAGCCGCTGCACGCAGGCTTCGACGACGGCCTCGACGAGTTCGGTGCCGTCGGCCTCCAGCTGCCGCGCGACCTCGACGATCAGGATCGCGTTCTTCGCGGCGAGCCCGACCAGCACGATGAAGCCGATCTGCGTGAGGATGTTGACGTCCTGGCCGAGCGCGCGCACGCCGAGCGACGCGGCGAGCAGGCACATGGGCACGATCAGCAGGATCGACACGGGCAGGCTCCAGCTGCCGTACTGCGCGGCGAGCACCAGATAGACGAGCAGCACGCACAGCGGGAACACGAGCAGCCCCGTGTTGCCGGCCGTGGTCTGCTGATACGACAGGTCGGTCCATTCGAACGAGATGCCGGGCGGCAGCACCTGTTTCGCGAGCGTTTCCATCGTCTTGATCGCAAAGCCCGAGCCGAGGCCCGGTGCCGTATCGCCGTTGATTTCGGTGGCCGGATACAGGTTGTAGCGCGGTGCGCGATCGACGCCGAGCGTGTCGTCGATGCGCGTCACGCTGCCGATCGGCACCATCTCGCCGTCGCGGTTGCGCACCTTCAGCCGCGCGAGATCGGAGGCACCGACGCGGAACGGCAGGTCGGCCTGCGCGGTCACGCGATAGGTGCGCCCGACGATGTTGAAATCGTTGATATAGGTCGAGCCGAAATACGTTTCGACCGCGTCGTTGATCGCCTGGCTCGGCACGCCGAGCATCTCGGCCTTCTCGCGGTCGAGTTCGACGTGCACCTGCGGGCTCGTCGCGGAATAGGACGTATAGACGCCGACCATGCCGGGTGTGCGGTTCGCAGCCGCGACGAGATCCTGTGTCGCCTTCGCGAGCGCGGCGGTGCCGAGCCCGTTGCGGTCTTCGAGCCGCATCGCGAAGCCGCCCGTGCTGCCGAGGCCCTGCACCGGCGGCGGCATCGCCACGACGATCGACGCTTCGGTGATGGTTGCGAGCCGCTTGCGCATCTCGGCGGCAATCGTGTCGATCGTCAGGCCGCGGGCCTTG
Organism: Burkholderia aenigmatica; assembly: GCF_902499175.1. Lineage (GTDB taxonomy): Bacteria > Pseudomonadota > Gammaproteobacteria > Burkholderiales > Burkholderiaceae > Burkholderia > Burkholderia aenigmatica. Next base: position 195,932 of record NZ_CABVQC010000001.1, on the reverse strand, counting down.
CGTTCCGGCCAGGGCTGAAACACCGGGAACAGGCCGGCGCTGTTCGCCGAGTTCGTGCCGGTCGCCGCGTTCACGCCGGAGAACACCGGCACACGCGCGACACCGGGGACCGACAGCGCGATGTCCTCGATCTTGCGTGCGACCGCGCTCGTGCGTTCGAGCGTCGCGCCGTCGGGCATCCGCACGAGCACGACGAGGTAGCCGCGATCCTGCGCGGGAATGAAACCCTTCGGGCTCGACACGAGCAGGTAGCCGGTCGCGGCAATCAGCACCACGTACAGCGCGGCCATCGCCGGGATGATCCGCACGACCTTGCGGACCAGCCGGCCGTACGCATCGGACAGGCGCTGGAACACGCGGTTGAACGCGTTCGAGAAGCGCCGCGCGATACGCATGGCGGGCGCGAGCAGCGCGGCCACGCGCGAGCCCGATGCGGGTGCGTGATGGTCGCCGGTGTGCGCTTTCAGCATCATCGCCGACAGGGCGGGCGCGAGCGTCACCGACGTGAAGAACGAGATCGCGGTCGACACGGCGATCGTCACGCCGAACTGGCGGAAGAACTGGCCCGAGATGCCGGGAATGAACGAAGTCGGCACGAACACCGCGCACAGCACGAGCGTGATCGCGAACAGCGCGCCGCCGACTTCCTTCATCGTCAGCAGCGTCGCATCGCGCGGCCTCGCGCCGGCCGACAGGTGCCGCTCGACATTCTCGACCACGACGATCGCGTTGTCGACGACGATCCCCACCGCGAGCACGAGGCCGAACAGCGTCAGGTTGTTGATCGAGTAGCCGAGCACGGCCATCGCCGCGAACGTGCCGACGAGCGACACCGGAATCGACAGGATCGGGATGATCGACGGCCGCCAGCCCTGCAGGAACAGCAGCACGACGAGCACGACGAGCACGACGGCTTCGTAGATCGTCTTGACGAGTTCGTGGATGCTGTCGCCGATGAACGCGGTCGGGTTGTAGCCGATGTTGTAGACGATGCCCTTCGGGAAATCCTTCGACAGCTCGGCCATCTTCTTCTCGACCGCGTCCATTGTCGCGACCGCATTCGCGCCGGGCTGCTGCAGCACCTGCAGCGCGATCGTCGGGTGGCGCAGCATGTAGCTGTCGGTCGCATACGCGAGCGCGCCGACTTCGACGCGTGCGACATCCTTCAGCCGCACGAGCCGTCCGTCCTTGCCTTGCTTGACGACGATGTCGCTGAAATCCTCGGGGCGCTTGAGCCGCCCTTCGAAGATCAGGTTCGGCTGGAACGCCTGGTTCGTGATCGGCGCCTGCGCGACCACGCCGCCCGCGAGCTGCGTGTTCTGCGAACGCACCGCGGCGATCAGGTCGCCCGGGCTCAGGCCGAACGACGCGACGCGCTCGGGATCGAGCCAGATGCGCATCGAGTATTCGCGCGCGCCGAGCGGATTGATGTCGCCGACGCCTTCGATCCGCTTCAGCACGTCGGCGACGTTGCGGATCGCGTAGTTCGACACGTACAGCGGATCGTAGCGCTGGTCCGGCGAGTACAGGAAGATCGTGCCGAGCTGCGTCGGCGACGACTTGCGCACCGACACGCCGCTGCGCTGCACGGGCTCCGGCAGGCGCGGCGTCGCGAGCGCGACGCGGTTCTGCACAAGCACCTGCGCCTTGTCGACGTCGGTGCCGGGCTTGAACGTCACGGTGATGTTCAGGCTGCCGTCGGACGTCGCCTGGCTGTACATGTACAGCATGTCTTCCACGCCGTTCACTTCCAGTTCGATCGGCGTCGACACCGTTTGCGAGACCGTTTCCGCGGACGCGCCCGGATAGGTTGCCTGGATCACGACGGTTGGCGGCGCGATGTCCGGATACTCGGACACCGCGAGCGAGAAATAGGCCAGCGCACCGGCGATCGTCAGCACGATCGACAGGACGATCGCGAGCACCGGCTGCTGGACGGACAGGCGGCCGAGGTTCATTGCGCGCTCCCGGTCGTGCCGCTGGCCGCGTTGGCCACGGTGGCCGTATTGGCCGTATTGGCCGCTTCGATCGCGCGCGGCACGGCCTTGACCTTGTCGCCGGCCTGCACGCGCTGGAAGCCGTCGACGATCACGCGGTCGCCCGCGTTCAGCCCCGCGTCGATTTCGCGCAGGTTGCCGTACAGGCGGCCGGGCGTCACCGGGCGGATCGCGACGGCGCCGTTCGCGTCGACGAAGTACAGCACGCGACGCGTCGCATCGGTCGCGACGGCCGCATCCGGCACGAGCAGCGCGTGGTGCGCGACGCGGCTCGACAGATACACGCGGCCGAACTGGCCGGGGCTCAGGCGCCGGTCCGGATTCGCGACGCGCGCACGCTGCCGCAACGTGCCCGTCGAGTCGTCGAGGCGGTTGTCGACAAAATCCATCGTGCCCGTCAGCGACGGCTGCGCATCGCCCGGCAGCGCGATCGCGACCTGTCGCGACGACGCATTGCCGCCGCTTTTCTGCGCTTCGCGGGTGTAGCGCAGGTAGCTTTCCTCGTCGACGTCGAAGTAGATGTCGATCGGATCCTGCGACACGATCGTCGTCAGCACGGTCGCGTCGCTGTCGCCGCCTTTCACGAGATTGCCCTCGCTGACGCGCTTGCGGCTGATGCGGCCGGACATCGGTGCGACGATGCGCGTGAACGACAGGTCGAGCTGCGCGCGTTCGACTGCGCCTTGCGCGCTCGTCACCTCGGCCTGCGCGCTTTGCACGGCCTGCCGGCGCTGGTCGTAGAGGCTTTGCGCGATCGTGTCGGTCTTGATCAGGACGCTCGCGCGCTCGAAATCCTGCCGGCTCAGCTTCAGTTGCGACTGCGCGCGTTCGAGCGCGCCTTGCGCGGCCGTCATGGCTGCCTGGTACGGGCGCGGGTCGATGACGAACAGCAGGTCGCCCTTGCGGACGGTCGCGCCGTCCTGGAACGCGACCTTGTCGAGATAGCCGCTCACGCGCGGACGCACGTCGACGGTGTCGACCGCTTCGAAGCGGCCGGTATAGACGTCGACGTCGTTGACGTCGCGCGCGACGGGCGCGCTGACGATCACGCTCGGCGTCGCGGCCGGCGCCTTGTCGTCCGACTGGCAGCCGGACAATGCGAAGAGCGCGGCCAGCGGAACGGCGGCCAGCACGGTCAGCGCGGCCGGTCGCGCGATGCGCTTCAATCCTGGATATCGATTCATGTGCGTGCGAAATGTCGAGTGAGGCGCATGGCGCCGGATGGTGCGCAGTATCGTGTGCGGCGCGCGGCGGATAAACGGATGAAGCGGCATAAGAACTTGTACTGCGCAGTCACGAATCACCGTGTGCGGTGACGACGTGCGAGCCGGTTTCGCGGCGTCGCACGAAGGCGAGGACGTGCAGCGACGACGCGCGGCCCGAATGCCTGTTCAGGCGATTCGGGCCGGCCATGCGGAGGGGCGGGACGAGCGTGTGCGCGTGTCGAGAGGCGTGCTCTCTTGCGCGTCGACGCGACTCAATGACCGCGATAGATCGAGTCGCGGGCGTTGATCATCATCGCGCGGCCGGATTCGACGGTCGGGCGGCCCGCGCTGCCGTAACCGGTGGTGTCGGCGGCCGGTGCGGCGTTCGGTGCTGCCTGTGCGACGGCGTTGTCACGCACACGCTTTTCGGCGGCGAGGATCGCTTCCGGATAGTGGTTGTGGTCCAGGGCCGGGGTGTAGCCTACGGCCGCGAGGCGGGCCATTTCGGCCTTCACTTCGGCGCGGGTCAGTTGGTGGTCGGCCTGCTGCGCGAACGACAGCGCCGGGGCGGAAAGGATCAGTGCGGCAAGCGTGGAAGAGATCAGCGTTTTCATCGTGGGTACCTATCAGGTTGAGTGAACCGCAACCACGTGATGTCGTTGCGAGTGCAGCCAATATAGGTATCGCGCCGCCCGGGAAAAACGGCTGCCGGCCCAAATGATTTTTGATCTGGAATCACGAATCGGGCATGGATTTGGTCAGCAGCCTTGCTGGCCGGGCGTTCCACCCGAACCGGGTGCAGGGGCCGCCGATCGAAACAGGCATCAAACGGGTCGATTAGACCTCTCGGGACTCAAGTTTGTCGAATTCCGTCTTGGACAGACTTAACCTGCCTGCCTAGACTGAACTCGCTTTCCCTCACTCCCTGGAGAAAATCATGAGTCTCAAAGACAAGCTGCCCGGTAACAAGATCCTTGGTTTCGGTACGGCCCCGCTCGGCAACATGTTCCGCAACATCCCCGACGCGGAAGCCGCGGCCACCGTCGAAGCCGCGTGGCAACACGGTATCCGTTATTTCGATTCGGCCCCGTTCTACGGCGCCGGCCTCGCGGAAATCCGCCTCGGCGACGCGCTGGCGAACCACCCGCGTGACGAATACGTGCTGAGCACGAAGGTCGGCCGCGTGATCCTCGACGAAATCGAAGACGTGTCGGCGCGCGATCTCGGCGAAAAGGGCGGCCTGTTCGAACACGGCCGGCCGAACCGCATTGTCAACGACTACACGGCCGACGCGACGCTGCGTTCGATCGAGGACAGCCTGAAGCGCCTGCGCACCGACCGCCTCGACATCGTCTGGGTGCACGACATCGCCCAGGACTTCTACGGCGACGAATGGCTCGCGCAATTCGAAGTGGCGCGCAAGGGCGCATTCCGCGTGCTGAGCAAGCTGCGCGAAGAAGGCGTGATCAAGGCCTGGGGCCTCGGCGTGAACCGCGTGGAGCCGGTCGAACTGGTGCTCGACCTTGCCGAACCGCAACCGGACGGCATGCTGCTGGCCGGCCGCTACACGCTGCTCGATCACGAGCGCGCGCTGCAACGCGTGATGCCGGCGGCGGCCGCGCAGAACGTCGGGATCGTCGTCGGCGGCCCGTACAGCTCGGGCGTGCTCGCAGGCGGCACGCACTTCGAATACCAGAAGGCTTCGCCGGAAATCCTCGCGAAGGTCGAGCGGATCAAGGCGATCGCCACGCGCTACAACGTGCCGATCAAGGCCGCCGCGCTGCAGTTCTCGATGTCGCATCCGGCCACCGTCGCGGTGATTCCGGGCGCGAGCCGTCCGGAGCGGATCGCGGAAGACCAGGCTGCGCTGAACGTGGTGATTCCGGCCGACTTCTGGCGTGAAATGCGTGAACAAGGTCTGATTGCGGCCAATGCGCCGCTGCCGACCGATCGTTAATCCTCAAAGGTGATGACATGGCACAGGCAAATGCAAGCATCGAACTCCCGGCTTCGGCCGAGACCGTCTGGCAACTGATCGGCGGCTTCGGGTCGCTGCCCGACTGGCTGTCGTACATTCCGGCCAGCGAGCTGAGCGAAGGCGGGCGCGTACGGCGTCTCGCGAACCCGGCCGGCGAGGCGATCGTCGAGCGGCTGGTCGCGTTCGACGAAGCGGCGCGCAGCTACACGTACGCGATCCTCGAAGCACCGTTCCCGGTCGTGAACTATCGCTCCACGCTGCGCGTGCGCGAAAACGGCCCGAACGCGTCGACCGTCGAGTGGTCGGGCACGTTCACGCCGCACGGCGCGACCGACGACGACACCGTCAAGCTGTTCCGCGGGATCTACGAAGACGGCCTCGCGGAACTCGCGAAGCGGTTCGCGGCGGCCTGACGGCGGCGCGTCGCAGCGTGCGAGCAGGAGCCTGGCGATATCGGGCTCCGTCGGCGCCTTCGCCGGGGTTGACGCCCACGGCGAAGGCGTTGGCATGTTTGCCTGGCTTACTCCATCGAGTCCGGCGCGCCGCCGCCGTCGACATGCAGTTCGTCGATCAGCAGGCGCGCGCCGGGCGAGATCGGCGCGCCCTTGCGCGTGACGAGCTCGTAAGGCTCGCTGCGCGAACCGATCTTGAGCGGCAGGATGCGCGTCATGCCGTGCCGCGCGAAGAATTCGGCGACATCGATCGACACGAGCGCGACGAACGACGGATTGCCCTGCAGCAGCGCGAGCGTCGCGAACGCCGACGTCGTTTCGAGCAGATGGGGCGGAAAGCGGATGTCGGCTTCGAGGAATTCGCGCTCGAGCAGCAGTCGCATCGGCATGTTCGCGCGATACACGACCCACCGGTACTCGGCGAGATCGCGCAGTGCGAGCGTCTTCGCGCTCTTCAGCGGATGGCACACGTTCGCGACCACCGCGAGCGTCTCGTCCTGCAGCTTCACGCTGTCGTAGAGCTGCGGTGTGCGGCTGATCGTCGTGCGGCAGATTGCGAGGTCGAGCCGGCCCGCGTCGATCTCGCTCAGCAGCGCCTCGCTGGTGTCCTCGACGATCTCGACGGACATCTCCGGATGGCGCGCGACGAGCGTCGAGATCGCGTCGGTCAGCCGCGGCACCGCGCCCATGATCACGCCGACGCTCACGCGCCCGCCGTGCCCGCGCAGGATGCCGACGATTTCCTCGCGCAGGTGCGCGAGGTCGGTATGAATCAGCCGCGCATAGCGGATCACGCAATCGCCGACTTCGGTCGGCTCGAGCCCGCGATTGGTGCGGTTGAACAGCGGCGTGCCGAAGGTCGTCTCGATCTCCTGCAGCGCCTTGCTCGCGCCCGGCTGCGTGAGCGCGACCTGCTGCGCGGCCTTCAGCAGCGAGCCCTGGTCGGCAAGCGCGATCAGCAGGCGCAGCTGCTTCAGATGGAGGCGGGAAATGATCGAGTGAAGCGGCGGCGTCATGAGTGTGACAAAAAGTTATACCGGTATCACATCCTGTCAATTGCCGCGACGGGCGCGTCTCTTTATGCTGGCGCGTCGAGCCTTGTTTTAAGTATGTTCTTCGGATGTGCGGACCGATGGGCCGCGAGGGCGCGGCGGAACGGGTCGCACGCACTATAACTTGAACTTATTGCCGTGTCGATTACGGTCACGCCGGAACGACACGCGCTGGATGCCTGGAGCGAAGCAGAAATGGATCTGAACATCGAAGGCCGTTGGGCGCTGGTCTGCGCGGCCAGCAAGGGGCTGGGCAAGGGCTGCGCGCAGGCGCTCGTCGCCGAGGGCGTGAACGTCGTGATCACCGCGCGCGGCAGCGACGCACTCGAGGCGACCGCGCGCGAACTGCGCGAACTCAATCCGGGCGTCACGGTGGTGGCGGTGGCCGGCGACATCACGACGAGCGCGGGCCGCGCGGCAGCGCTCGCGGCCGCGCCGCACATCGACATCCTCGTGAACAACGCGGGCGGCCCGCCGCCGGGCGACTTCCGCGAGTGGACGCGTGACGACTGGATCGCCGCGCTCGACGCGAACATGCTGACGGCCATCGAGCTGATCAAGGCGACCGTCGACGGGATGACCGAGCGCGGCTTCGGGCGCATCGTCAACATCACGTCGAGCGCGGTGAAGGCGCCGATCGACGTGCTCGGGCTGTCGAACGGCGCACGCACGGGCCTGACCGGCTTCGTCGCGGGCATCGCGCGGCAGAAGCGCATCGCGGCACGCAACGTGACGATCAACAACCTGTTGCCGGGGCTGTTCGATACCGACCGCCTGAAGAAGGCGACCGAAGCGTCGGCGCAGGCGGAAGGGACGGACTACGAAGCGACGCGTGAAGCGAAGCGCCGGAACGTGCCGGCCGGGCGTTTCGGTACGGCCGGCGAATTCGGTGCGGTCTGCGCATTCCTGTGCAGCGCGCACGCCGGCTATCTGACGGGGCAGAACGTGCTGCTGGACGGCGGCGCGTATCCGGGCACGTTCTGATTTCCGGCGCGGCTGCAGTCGAATGCCCGGGGCGCATGACGCGCGCCGGGCATTGCTTCATGCGCGTTACTTGATCACGAGCGGATTGACCGGCGCACCGGTGCCGCCCACGATCTTCAGCGGCGCAGCCGTGTACAGGAACTGCCACTGGCCGTCGCGCGCGCAATCTTCCGCGAGCGCGTCGAGCAGCACGACTTCGGTGAACACGACGCCGAGGTTGCGCATCAGCGCGTTGTGCAGCGGGATCATGACGCCCGATGCAGGGTCGACCGTGACCTCGTTGCCCATCGTATCGGTGACGAGGTTCGGAATCTCCATCTCGCGGAACCACTCGACGAGTTCGCGGCTGAACGTGAGCCCCGGCTCGATGTAGTCGCGATAGAACTCGGCCTCGTCACGCTCGTAGAACGACCCGATCCAGCCGGTGCGGATCAGCAGGATGTCGCGCGGCTCGATCGTCACGTTCTGCGCGCGCGCCGCTTCGATCAGGTCGTGGTGATCGAATGTCTCGCCCTTGTCGAGCACGCGCTTGTTGCGATGGCGCGCGATGTCGATCAGCACTGCGCGGCCGACGATGCCGCGCTCGGCGATCGGCAGGATGCTCGCGCGATCGAGGCCGCCGACCGTGCTCAGCGCGTCATAGCCGTTCCACAGCGTATCGTCGTACCACACGTGCCCGAGTGCGTCGCATTGCGTCGAGCCCTGCACGTGCATGAAGATCACGTCGTCCGCGTATTCGACGTTGCCGTCGAAATGCGCCTTGCCCGCGAGAAAGTGGCCCTTGTCGAGCACGTTCATCCGCATCGACGGGCGTCGCCCCGGAAACAACGGCTCGCCCTTCGCGTGGCCGATATCCACCTGCAGCGTGAAGGTGCGGCCCTGGCGCACGGCGCCGATGCCGCGCATCACCTGTTCGGCCTGCAGATAGTTCAGCGCGCCGACTTCATCGTCAGGCCCCCACTTGCCCCAGTTGGTCGGCAGGCCCTCGAGCAGGCGCTTGACGTCCGGGCCGTCGGCCGGTTTCTGCACACACATGTTCGTCTCCATCGTTATGGTCGACGCGAACCCCGGTGATTTGACGCGCGGGCATTCGAGTCGGACGCGCGCGCCCGGTGTGGCGCGACGCGGGGCCAGTATGAAGATCGCGCCGTGCATCCGGTATTGAGAGCGACTCATAGCGCTATGAAAAGCTGTCATGCGCGAAGTATTGACGCAGGCCGGGCGGTTTTGAAACCATCGTGGTCATTCGTGTCGACGTCGCATTCGTGTCGTCGCCAACGCATTCATACGCATGCCGGAATATCGCGTGCGCAGTCGATTGACCCACACAGGAAACGGAAATGAACATCGCAGGCAACTTGCTGATCGGTCAGCACGCACGGCGCGGCACCAACGGCGTCACGTACGCGATCGACGCGGCGAGCGGCGAACGCATGGAACCGGCCTTCGGCGGCGCGACCGTCGTCGATCTCGACGAAGCGTGCGCGCTGGCCTGGGCGGCCTTCGACGCGTATCGCGAGACGTCGCCGGAAGCGCGCGCGCAGTTTCTCGAAGCGATCGCGGCCAACATCCTCGCGCTCGGCGATGCGCTCGTCGAGCGCTGCGTCGCCGAATCGGGCCTGCCGCGGGCGCGCGTCGAAGGCGAGCGCGGCCGCACGGTCGGCCAGTTGCGCATGTTTGCCGGCGTGGTGCGCGCGGGCGACTACCTCGAGGTGCGCATCGATCCGGCGCAGCCGGAACGTCTGCCGGCGCCGCGTCCCGACCTGCGTCTGCGCCATATCGGCATCGGCCCGGTCGCGGTATTCGGCGCGAGCAATTTCCCGCTCGCGTTCTCGGTCGCGGGCGGCGATACCGCATCGGCGCTGGCGGCCGGCTGCCCGGTGATCGTGAAGGCGCACTCCGCGCACCCCGGCACGTCGGAACTCGTCGGGATGGCCGTGCAGCAGGCCGTGAAGGATTGCGGGATGCCGGAGGGCACGTTCTCGCTGCTGTTCGGCAGCGGCCGCGAAATCGGCCAGGGGCTCGTGCGCGACCGCCGCGTCAAGGCGGTCGGCTTCACCGGCTCGCGCCACGCGGGCACGGATCTGATCGCGATCGCGAACGCGCGGCCCGAACCGATCCCCGTCTATGCGGAGATGAGCAGCATCAATCCGGTGCTGCTGTTCCCGCATGCGCTGGCCCAGCGCGGCGATGCGATCGCGCAGGCGTTCGTGCAGTCGCTGACGCTCGGCGCCGGGCAGTTCTGCACGAACCCGGGGCTGATCTTCGCAGTGGACGGGCCGGCGCTCGATCGCTTCATCGCGGCGGCCGCGGAGCGGCTCGCGCAGGCGCCGGCCGCGACGATGCTCACGCCCGGCATTCACCAGGCGTTCGAGCGCGCGGTCGCCGCGTTCGCGCAGCATCCGCAGGTGCAGACCGTCGCACGCGCGAATGCGCCGACCGGCGCGAACCAGGGGCAGGGTGCACTGTTTTCGACGAGCGCCGATGCGTTCCGTGAAACGAAGGCGCTGCACGAGGAGATTTTCGGTGCGGCGTCGCTGATCGTCCGCTGTCCGGACCTGAAGACGATGCACGCGCTGATCGAGTCGCTGGAGGGGCAGCTGACGACGGCGATCCAGATCGACGAAGCCGATTATGCGGACGTGCGGACGTTCATGCCGGCGCTGGAGCGGCGCGCGGGCCGCGTGCTGGTCAACGGCTTCGGTACCGGCGTCGAAGTCGCGCATGCGATGGTGCACGGCGGTCCGTATCCGTCGACGGCGGACGGCCGTTCGACGTCGGTCGGCAGTCTCGCGATCCGCCGTTTCCTGCGCCCGGTCAGCTATCAGGACATGCCGGATGCGCTGCTGCCCGAAGCGCTGCGTACGAGCAATCCGTGGGCGCTCAACCGCCTGCTCGACGGGACGGTGACGCTCGCGAAGTAACACGCGAGCGCCATGCAAGCGGGGCGCCAGGCGCCCCGCATTTCAAGGGCTTACTTGCCGACCGCCGCGACGACCTCCTCGCCGGTCAGGATCTCGCGGAAGATGCCGACCAGCGGCCGCAGGTTGACCTTGTGCCACGCGGCCCACAGCGGCGTGCGGTAGCTGAACCACGGCAGTTCGCGCAGCACGACGCCTTCCGGCACCTGGTGCCGCAGGCTCTGCTGGATCATCGTCACGCCGAGCCCGGCGGCAACGAGGCCGAGCGCCGCGAGCGGCTCGGACGCTTCCACCGGAATGTTCGGCGAGAAACCCGCCTTCGCGCAGGCCGCGACGAACGCGCCGTGACGCGGCGCGCTTTCCTGCTGCGTGACGCCGATCCATGCCTGTGCGGCGAGATCGTCGGCGACGAGCGTCTTCTTCTTCGCGAGCGGGTGCCCGTCGGGCATCGCGAGCAGCATCGGATCGTTCAGCACCATCATCGAATCGAGTTCCGGATCGTCCGGCGCGGGCGGCTCGGTGACGAGTGCAATGTCGAGGCTGCGCTCGCGCAAGCCTTCGAGCTGCGCGGCGGATTGATAGTTGTACAGTGCGATGTGCACGGACGAGCGCTCGGCGCGCAGCGTCTTCAGCGCGCGCGGCAGCACGCCCGAGTGCGTGGCCGTTTCGAGGTAGCCGATGCACAGGCCGCCTTCGTCGCCGCGGCCAAGCCGGCGCGCGAGCGATTCGAGCCGGTTCGCATGGCGCAGGAAGGCGTGCGTTTCGCTGAGGAACGTGCGCCCGTCACGCGTCAGACGAATGCGCTGTTGGCTGCGTTCGAACAGCGTCAGGCCGAGCTTTTCCTCGAGTTGCGCGATCTGGCGGCTGAGCGGCGATTGCGAGATGTGCAGGCGTTCGGCCGCGCGGCCGACGTGTTCCTCTTCCGCAACCGCGATGAAATACTGAAGCTGGCGGATGTCGAGCATATAAGACCTTCTGAGACTCAAGTTTGACGAATTATGTCTTGGACAGACTTATTCGTGCAACCTAGACTGGGTTCACTTTCCTGTCAAACCCGGAGAAACACATGAGTCTCAAAGACACGCTGCCGGCCGACAACCGGCTCGGTTTCGGCGCGGCGCCGCTCGGCAACATGTTCCGCGACATTCCCCATGAAGAAGCGATCGCGACGGTCGAAGCCGCGTGGGCGCGCGGCATCCGCTACTTCGACACCGCGCCGTCGTACGGCGCGGGCCTGGCCGAATCGCGCCTCGGCGACGCGCTCGCCGGCCATCGCCGCGACGACTACTTCATCAGCACGAAGGTCGGCCGGATCGTGCTCGACGAGATGGAAGACGCGAAGACGCGCGACTATGGCGAAAAGAGCGGCATCTTCGCGCACGGTCGTGCGAACCGGCTGGTGAGCGACTACTCGGCCGACGCGACGCTGCGCTCGATCGAGGACAGCCTGAAGCGCCTGCGCACCGATCGTCTCGACATCGTGTGGGTGCACGACATCGCGCAGGACATCTACGGCGACGAATGGCTCGCGCAGTTCGAGGTTGCGCGCAAGGGCGCGTTCCGCGTGTTGAGCAAGCTGCGCGAAGAAGGCGTGATCGGTGCGTGGGGCCTTGGCGTGAACCGCGTCGAGCCGATCGAGCTGGTGCTCGACCTCGCCGAACCGCAACCGGACGGCATGCTGCTGGCCGGCCGCTATACGCTGCTCGATCACGAGCGCGCGCTGCAACGCGTGATGCCGGCCGCTGCGGCACGCAACGTCGGGATCGTCGTCGGCGGCCCGTACAGCTCGGGCGTGCTCGTTGGCGGCGCACACTTCGAATATCAGAAGGCACCGCCCGAGATCGTCGCGAAGGTCGAGCGCATCCGCGCGATCGCGGTGCGCTACGACGTGCCGGTCAAGGCCGCCGCGCTGCAGTTCGTGCTCGCGCATCCGGCGACGGCCGCGGTGATTCCGGGCGCGAGCCGTCCGGAACGGATCGCGGAAGATTCGGCGGCATTGACGTTCGATATTCCGGCCGATTTCTGGCGCGAGATGCGCGAGCAGCGGCTCGTCGCGGCCGATGCGCCGTTGCCGATCGATCGTTGAGCGGCTGAACGCGGGTTGCACACCGCTGCCGATGTGACGAGGCCCGCTTGCGCGGGCCTCGTCGTTTCGGTGAAGGGGGAGAGCGATCGCGTGGCGGTCAGCCGTGTGCGCGCGGCCGGTAGTCGATCATGCTGGAGAACACCGCGATCAGCACGGCCATCACGACGAAGAACAGCAGCGCGAGGAAGTACGAGCCCGACCACTGCACGATCAGACCGATCAGGATCGGCACCACGACGCCGACCATGCTGCCGCAGAAGTTCATCGTGCCGCCGAGCACGCCGGCGCGCTCGGGGCCGCCGACGATTGCCGGCAGGCTCCAGTACATCCCGCAGAAACGGATGAAGAACATCGCGATGCTCAGCAGCAGCACGACCGCATTCGCGTTCGCGATATAGGCCGCCGCGAGGATGCACGCGGCCGCGATCAGCGACGAACCGCTGAACATCGTGCGCATCACGAGGTTCGGCGACGCGCCCGATGCTTTCCAGCGATCGCCGATGGTGCCGCCGATCAGTTCGCCGACGAAGCCCGACATGAAGATGATGAAGGTCGCGCCGCCCGTCGTCGCGATGTTGAAGCCGTAGGTCTTGTGCAGGTAGCTCGGCATCCACGTCAACAGTCCGTAGAACACCGCGAGGATGCAGCTGTAGCCGGCGAACATCGCGAGCACCGAGCGGTCCTTCACGAGTTCGCGCAGCGGCACGCGTTCGCCCGCGGCTTTTGCCGGCGCGTTCTCGCGCGTGATGTGTTCGAGTTCGGCCGCATTGACGCCCGGATGCTCGGACGGATGGTTGCGGATATAGCGCCACACGAGCACGCCCACCAGCATCGTGCCGACACCCGCGATCACGAACGCGATGCGCCACGACCCGAACCACGCGATCAGCCCCGAGATCAGGATCGCGCCGAGCGCGCTGCCGAGCGGCGCGCCGCCGTCGACGAGCACCGCGCCGCGGCCGCGTTCGTGCGGGGTCAGCCACGTACCGATCAGTTTCGCGCCCGCCGGGAACACTGGCGATTCGGCGAAGCCGAGACCCATGCGCGTCAGCATCAGCAGGAACCAGCTGTGCGATGCCGCGCCGAGCGCCTGGAACGCGCCCCATGCGAGCGTCGCGGTCGCGATGATGCCGCGCGTGTGATAGCGGTCGAGCATCACGCCGACCGGAATCTGCATCAGCGCATACGACCAGAAAAACGCGCTCAGCATCAGGCCTTCGAGCGCCGGCGACATGTTGAATTCCGGCGCGATCAGCGGCATCGCGACCGACAGCGACGCGCGGTCGATGTAGTTGATCGCGACCAGCAGCAGCATGATCAGGAAGATGCGCCAGCGGACGCTGGTCGGTCGCGCGGTCGCATCGAGCGAAGCCGGCGATGCCGGGACGGCTGGGGAATTCGAGGGGGGCATGGGTGTCTCCGTCGTTATGGTTGCGGGGGGCGATGGCATCGTCCCGTGCAGCGACTGTAGGGGCACGGTCGCGTCTTGCCTAATGACGCTTCGTGATCGCGTGATAACCAAACGGTGCGACGCGCAGGGGGAATAAGCAGGCGTTATCGGGCGATCCGGTTTTTTCATTACCGGCGGCGCACGGCCGCTTGTAGTGTTTGGTGCGGAGACTTCACACGGAGAAAGCACCATGAGCCCATTCCAATACTTCTTTCCCACCACGCTGAAATTCGGCAACGGCCTCGCGCGCCAGGCCGGCGAACTGCTGAAGCCGCTGTTCAGCGGCAAGCTGCTGGTCGTGACCGACGAAGGTCTGATCAAGAGCGGCGTGCTCGAAGGGTTCTTCGCGTCGCTGCGCGACGCGGACGTCGCGTACGAGATCTTCTCGGGCGTCGAGGCGAACCCGAGCACGGCCGTGCTCGACAGCGCGCTGACGTTCCTGAAGGAGCACCGTTGCACCGCCGTGATCGGCGTCGGCGGCGGCAGCAGCATCGACACCGCGAAGGGCGTGGCCGCGATGGCGACCAACGGCGGCACGATCCTCGACTACGAGGGCTACAACAAGATTCCGGTCGAGCCGCTGCCGATCTTCGCGATCCCGACCACGTCGGGCACCGGCAGCGAATGCACGGCATCGACGGTGTTCACGAACAAGGAAACGCTGTTCAAGACCGTGATCGTGAGCCACAAGATTTTCCCGAAGCTCGCGATCCTCGATGCGGAACTCACGCTGAAGCTGCCCGCGCCGATCACCGCGGCCACCGGCATGGACGCACTGACCCATGCGATCGAGTCGTACGTGTCGAAGCAGGCGAACCCCGTGAGCCAGTCGCTCGCGCTCGGCGCGATCCGCTTGATCGGGCGCAGCCTGCGCGCCGCGTTCTACGTCGGCTCCGACCTCGCGGCGCGTGAAGACATGCTGCTCGGCTCGTTCCTCGCCGGCGTCGCGTTCTCGCAGTCGAAGCTCGGCAACGTCCACGCGATCTCGCACACGATGGGCGGCGTGTTCAACATCGCGCACGGCATCGCGAACGCGGCACTGCTGCCGTACGTGATCGACTTCAACCGGCCGGCCTGCCCGGCGCTGTATCGCGACATCGCGGAAGCGCTCGGCGGCGACGTGACGGGCCTCGATGCGGAAGCGGCCGCACGCGGGCTGGTCGAGCAGATCGTCGAACTGAATCGCGCACTGGCGATCCCGTCGAACATCCGCGAACTCGGCGTCGATCTCGCGCAGCTGCCGCAGATGATCGCCGACTCGATGCGCAGCGGCAACGTGCTCGTCAATCCGCGCCTGACCACCGCGCGCGACGTCGAGGCGATCATCCGCGCCGCGTACGCCGGCGAGATCTGAGCGCGCGGCCCCCGCCATTCCCCGAATTCCCCGATTCGATTCAACCAGGAGCAGTCATGTATTACGAAATGCGGACCTACACGGTCCAGATCGGCAAGATGAACGAGTACCTGCGGCACTTCGAGAAGGAAGGCCTGCCGGTGATTTCCCGCTATGCGACGCTGGTCGGCTGGTGGTACACGGAAATCGGCGAGCTGAACCAGGTCGTCCATATCTGGGCATACGAAAGCCTCGACGATCGCATCAAGCGACGTACCGCGCTGTACGAAGATCCGGACTGGCTCGAGAAGTTCGTGCCGAAGGCGTTCCCGATGCTCGAGAAGATGGAATCGAAGCTGCTGCGTCCGGCAGCGTTCTCGCCGATCAAGTAAGCGAGTGATCCTGTAGCGTTTCGACGAGCATGCGCGCACCTGGCGTCAGGTGCGCGAAGGTGCGGGCCACCACGCCGAACGGCTCGTCGAGCGCGGCGATCGCGACCGGCAGGCATGTAACGAGGCCGAAGCGTTCGCCGAACTCGGCGACTTCGCGCGGAATCACCGCGACGAGTTCCGGGTTGGCCTGCAACAGCGTCAACGTCGCGAAGGTCGACGCCGTTTCGATCGGATAGCGCGGCACCTCGATGCCGGCATCCGCGAGTGCGCGTTCGAGCGCGAGCCGCATCGGCGTGTTGACCGGATACGCGACCCATTCCGCGTCGGCGAGATCGCGCAGCGTCAGCGCGGCGCGTGCGGCCAGCGCATGCGTGCGGGCGGTCACGACCGCGAGCGGTTCGGCCTTGAGCGGCACGTAGTCGTACGCTTCCGGGCGGCGGCTGTTGCCGTTGCGGCAGATCGCGAGATCGATGCGGCCGTCGTCGATCAGCGCGAGCAGGCTCGCGCTGGTGCCTTCGACGAGCTCGACCGACAGGTGCGGCTGGCGGCGGCGCAGGTCGGTGAGCGCGCGCGTCAGCAGCGGCACCGCGCCCATGATCACGCCGACGGCCAGATGGCCGCCATGCCCCTGCGTGATCGCAAGCACTTCGGTATGCAGGTGTTCGAGGTCGCTGTAGATGAGGCGCGCATAGCGCGTGACGCAGCGGCCGAGGTCGTTGGCGACGAGGCCTTTCGGTTGCCGCTCGAACAGCGGCATGCCGAGGATGTCTTCGATTTCGCGCAGCACCTTGGTTGCGCCGGGTTGCGAGATCGCGATCTCTTCGGCGGCCTTGTGCAGCGAGCCGTGGTTTTCGAGCGCGATCAGCAGCTTGAGCTGCTTCAGGCGAAGGCGCGACGCGATGTTCGCGAGAGAGGGAACCGCCAGCGGCTTCATGGCAACGACCAAACGAAAGCGCGCATTATAGCCGGTTTGGCCCGCTTCAATATTCTCAGTAAAACTAACTTGTGACGATGCCGCGCGCGTGCGAAACGCGTCGCGCGATTCGTCCGTCGAGCGCGTGCATGGGTTGCGCAACGCAGTCGTGTTCGCGAAACAGAACCGACCCGATACGCACGCGACCGATGTGCGGCGCTGCAGCAAATTCCCCCGATTCCGTATCCGGCAGTTCCGCCATCTCTACCGCTTCCGACCGTGCGATCGCGCGAGCGCATGGCACCGCCCGCGAAGCAGGCGGGTTAACGCCCATGGCAACCCGCGATTTCCGTACATAAGATTCATAAAAATACATTAAGTACGAAATCGAACACATAGTACATTTTCATGTGGAGCACGAGATCCATGGGTGAGATCCGGGTGGAAACGCGCGATGCGGTGCGCGTCCTGACCATTTGCAACGAGCGCATCCGCAATGCGTTCGACGAAGCGATGTCGGTGGCGCTGCTCGCCGCGTTCGACGATGCCGAAGCCGATCCGCGCATTCGCGTCGTGGTCGTCACGGGCGCGGGCGAGCTGGCGTTCTCGAGCGGGCATGACCTGAACGAGCTGGCGTCGGGCGCGCATGCGCGCAGCACGGTCGGCGAGGCGCCGTTCGTGCGTCCGCTGACGATGCGCAAGCCGGTGATCGCGGCGATCAACGGACACTGCTGGGCCGCGGGCTTCATGCTCGCGCTGTCGTGTGACCTGCGCATTGCCGCCGCGAACGCGGTGTTCGGCTCGCCGGGCGCCCGCCTGGGCATCCTGCCGGAAGGCGGTCAGCTGTACCGGCTGCCGCAACTGATCGCGCCGGCCCGCGCACTCGAAATGATGCTGACCGCGACCCCGATGTCGGCCGATGAAGCCGCGCAATGCGAACTGGTGTCGCGGCTCGTGCCGCCCGGTCAGGCGCTGGCCGAAGCGCTCGCGCTCGCCGAGCTGATCGCGTCGCGTTCACCCGCGGTCGTGCAGGCGGTGAAGTCCGGATTCAATCTCGGCCTGCGCGAAGGCAGCATCAGGGCCGAGCGTTACGAAGCCGAGACTGCGCTGCACCTGCATCGGGGCGCGGATGCCCGCGAGGGGATCGCGGCCTTCCTGGAAAAGCGCGCGCCGCGTTTCGCCGATGCAGGCGCTTCCGTTCACTTGTCGTCCGATCATTCTGGAGCCTGATCCGAACATGAGCACGACTCATCCTCTGCACCGCCTGTTCCGGCCGCGCCACGTGGCGCTGCTCGGCGTGTCCCGCGACACCGGGAAGCTGGGCTACACGTTCCTGCGCGCGCTGGTCGACGCCGGTTTCGCCGGCCGCATCTCGCTGCTCGGCCGTCAGGCCGGCGAACTCGACGGCCTGACGATCAACACCGATCCGGCGGAGCTGCCGCCCGACATCGACGTCGCGGTCAACCTGCTCGGCCCGGCGCAAACGCCGGCGGTGCTCGAAGCGGTGGCCGCGCGCGGCGCGGCATTCGCGGTGGTGTTTACCGCGGGCTTCGCCGAGATGGGCGCGGCCGGCGAGCAGATGCAGGCCGACATGGTGCGGGCCTGCAACGCGCACGGGATGCGCATCGTCGGGCCGAACTGCATGGGGCTGTTCAATCTCCACGTCGGGCTGAACCTGACGGAGATCTCGTCGCTGCCGGTCGGCAACGTCGGGCTGGTATCGCAAAGCGGCAACGTCGCGGTCACGCTGTGGGATCAGGCGCGCAAGCACGATCTCGGCTTCTCGTGCTTCGCCGGATTCGGCAACCAGGCCGACATTCCGATGCACGAGTACATCGACTATCTCGGGCAGGACGACGACACGCGCGTGATCGCGATCTACCTCGAAGGGCTGCGCCCGGGCAGCGGCGATGCGTTCTTCGAGACCTGTGCGCGCGTGTCGCGCACGAAGCCGATCGTCGTGCTGAAGGGCGGGCGTGCGTCGGCCGGGCAGCGCGCCGCGCAATCGCACACGGCGTCGCTATCGTCGTCCGGGCGCGTGTATCGCGCGCTGTTCGAGGAAGCCGGCGTGATCGAGGTGCGCGAGCTCGAGCATCTGTTGCCGGCGGCCGAAGCCTTGATGCGATGCCCGCCGATGACCGGCGACGACGTCGCGATCGTCGGCTCGGGCGGCGGCCACTCGATCGTCTGCACCGACGAGGTCGAAGCGGTCGGGCTGCGCGTGCCGGCGTTCCCGGCGCCGCTCGTCGAGACCCTGTCCGGCCTGTTGCCCGCGTGGGCGCCGAAATGCAATCCGGTCGACATGACCGGCGCGTACATCCGCGACCCGAGCCTGTTCTCGTCGCTGACCGAGCGGGTGATGAACGCGTGCCCGTCGTTCAGCGCGGCCGTCAATTACGGGCTGTACGGGCTGTGGAAGGGCGGCGCGCTCGACCCGGACAGCCCGCACGACTACGTGAGCGCCGCACCGCTGCTCGGTGCGCTGCAGACCAAGCTCGGCAAGCCGCTGGTGTTCTACACGCCGTATGCGGACCGCGTGCATCCGTCGTTCACCGCGATGCGGGCATCCGGCGTGCCGTGCCTCGAATCGATCGAGTCGGTCGGCGTCGCGCTCGCGGCATTGCGTCAACGCGGCCGCTTCCTCGCACGGGCCGGCGAAGTCGTGCCGCAGCGCGCGGCGGCAGCGCGGCCGGCCGCCGCGCCGGCATCGGCACCGCACGCGTACGCGTCGGAAGTCGACGCCTACCGGTTGCTCGCCCGCTACGACGTGCAACTGCCCGACGTGCTCACGGCCGACACGCCCGACGCGGCCGCCGAACTGGCCGGAGGGCTCGGCTATCCGGTCGTCGTGAAGGCGATCCTGCCGGGCGTCGCGCACAAGAGCGACGTCGGCGGCGTGCGCACCGGCATCGGCACGGCGGACGGCGTGCGCGACGCGGCGCACGCGATCGCGGCGTCGGTCGGGCAGGCGCTCGGCCCGCGTGCGCTCGCCGGCTTCACGGTGACGCGCGATTTCGGCCGCCGCCGCGAGTTGATCGTCGGCGTGCGGCGCGACGTGTCGCTCGCATCGCTCGGGCTGATCGGCCTGGGTGGCGTGCTGACCGAAGCGCTCGACGACGTCGCCGTGGTGCTGCTGCCCGCGACACCCGAACGTGTGGCGCGCGCGCTGGCGCGCCTCACGAGCGCTGCCGCCTGGGGCCCGTTCCGCGGCGAGCCGGCCGTTTCCACCGTCGCGCTGGCCGGGCTGCTCAACCAGCTCGACGCGGCGCTGCGGTCCGATCAGGCGATCGACAGCATCGAATGCAACCCCGTGATGGTGGTCGGCCGGGACCTCGTTCCCGTCGATGCCGCCATCGCCGTCAACGACCAGGAGCCGACGTGAATATCCCGATGCCACTCACCGAGCTGCGCGACAACGTACTGACGATCACCTTCAACCGCCCGGAAAAACTCAACGCGATCACGCCGGACATCTATGCGTTCATCGGCGAGCGCGTGACCGAGGCGAGCGCCGATCCCGCGTGCCGGGCGATCGTGCTGCGCGGCAACGGCCGTGCGTTCTCCGCGGGCTTCGACTTGTCGCTGCAGATGAGCGACCACTCGCTCGAGGACAAGCTGCATTCGATTCACGACATCGCGAACCGCGCGCGCTGGGCCGTGTGGCGCTGCAAGAAACCGGTGATCGCGGCGATTCACGGCTACTGCATGGGCGGCGCGTTCGAACTGGTGCTGCCGTGCGACTTCACGATCGCGACCGAAAGCTGCCGGCTCGGCGAACCCGAGATCCTGTTCGGCGAGGGGCCGGCGTTCATGATGGTGCCGTGGCTCGTCAATCACAAGGTCGCGAAGGACATCCTGCTGACCGGCCGCCAGTTCAGCGCGGCCGAAGCGTTGCGGATGGGCATCGTCAGCACCGTGGTGCCGGACGACGGGCTCGATGCGGCCGTCGACGCGCTGACGCAGACGCTGCTGCGCTTGCCGCCGTCGGCGGTGGCGATCAACAAGGTTGGCATCAACCGCGCGTACGAGGCCCAGGGGATGGCCGCGCACATCGACGGCTGGGTGGAGGCCGCTGCCTACCTGTCGATGATGGACGACGACGCGCGCGGCGAGTTCGCGCGCCGCGTGAAGGAGCAGGGGCCGAGCGCGGGCATCCAGTGGCGCACGGAGTACTACGCCGCCAAGGCGTCCGGACGGAGCTGACGCCATGCTCAACCTGATCGCCAGACAGGTCGTGCTCGGCATCGCCGTGATCGTCACGGCGATCACGCTGACGTTCTTCATGGTGCGGCTGAGCGGCGATCCGACCGCGCAGATCCTGCCGCAGGACGCGAGCGTCGAGCAACGCGTTGCGCTGCAAAAGCAGCTCGGGCTCGACAAGCCGGTGCCCGCGCAATACCTGAGCTACATGGAAGGGGCCGCGCACGGCGAATTCGGCAACTCGTACTTCGACGGCGACACGGTGACGTCGATCATCATGCGCCGCCTGCCGAACACCGCGCTGCTCGCCACCACCGCGCTCGCGATCGCCCTGGCGCTGGCGATCCCGCTCGGCGTGCTGGCGGCGACGCGGCGCGGCGGCTGGCTCGACCGCGCGGTGCAGGTGGCGAGTGTCGCGGGCGCATCGGTGCCGTCGTTCTGGATGGGCCTGCTGATGATCCAGGTGTTCGCGGTCGGCTTCGGCTGGCTGCCGACCTACGGGATCGGCGGCTGGCGTCATCTGGTGCTGCCGGCGCTCACGCTCGCGCTGTACGTGTTTCCCGGCGTCACGCGGCTCACGCGCTCGTCGATGCTCGAAGTCCTGCCGGCCAGCTATGTCAACGCGGCGCGCGCGAAGGGCATGCCGGAGCGGCGCGTGATCTTCCGCACGGTGATGCGCAACGGGATCGTGCCGGTGCTTGCGCTCATCGCGCTCGAGATCGGCACGCTGTTCGGCGGCGCGGTGCTGACCGAAACGGTGTTTTCCTGGCCCGGCATCGGGCGGCTCGCGATCGAATCGATCCAGCGTCGCGACTTCCCGATCATCCAGGGCGTCGTGGCCTATGTCGCGGTGATCTTCGCGGTGATCACCGTGGCCGTCGAAATCGTGATCCGGATCGTCAACCCGAGACTGAGGCAGTCATGATGCTATCGACCCCTTCCGCTTTGTCCGCGTCGACGTGGCGGCGCGTCAGCCGCAGCATTGCGCGGCAGCCGGCGCTGATGACGCTGTGTGCCGCCTTCATGCTCGCGACGCTGATCGCGGCGTGCACCGGCGACGCGCTCGCGCCGTTCGACCCGACGCTGCAGGATCTCGGCGCCCGGCTGCTGGCGCCCGGCACGATGGGCGCGGACGGACGCTACTGGTTCGGCACCGATGCGCTCGGCCGCGACGTGCTGTCGCTGCTGATCATGGGCGCGCGGCCCGCGCTGTTCGTCTCGATCGCGTCGGTGTCGCTCGCGGCGGCGCTCGGCATCGGCGCGGGCATCCTCGCCGGCTATCGCGGCGGACGCTTCGCGGTCCTGCTGATGTACCTGTCGAACATCCAGCTGTCGTTCCCGTTCTTCCTGCTGGCGATCACGATCGTCGGCATCCTGAGCCCGAGCGTGCCGCTCGTGATCGCGGTCATCGCGCTCGGCAGCTGGGTGCCGTTCGCACGCGTCACGTATTCGGATACGAGCCAGATCCGGCAGCTCGAATACGTCGAGGCCGTGCTCGTGATGCGCGGCAGCCTGGCGCGCGTGCTGTTCCGGCACATCCTGCCCAACGTGCTGCCGAACGTGCTGGTGCTCGCGACCTTCGCGTTCGGCACCGCGATCGTGATGGAAAGCGGGCTGAGCTTCGTCGGCCTCGGCGTGCCGACGGACTCGCCGACCTGGGGCCGCATGCTGAGCGAAGGGCGCGACTACATGGAGACCGCCTGGTGGCTCACCGTGTTTCCCGGCTCGTGCATTTTCCTGCTGGTGCTGTCGATCAACGTGCTCGGCGAGCAGTTGCGCGACGCATCCGATCCCAAACTGAACCGGCGCTAGAGCCGCCGCGTCCTCAACCACCACGCAGTTCAACTCGAAGGGACAGCCCATGAAAACCGGAGACTTGGTCGGGAAACGATCGTTGCGGACCGTCGCGCTGCAGGCGTGCCGCTCGCTGGGTTTCGCGCTGGTCGTGTCGTGCGGCGCGCTCGCGGTGCAGCCGGCGATGGCCGCGGCCACCGACCTGCGCATCGCGCTGTCGGGCGGCATCGACCAGCTCGACCCGGCCCGCACCGCGAACGGCCCCGATCTCGCGATCATCAGCCAGATCTACGAAACGTTGCTCGCGCTGGATCCGAAGACCGGCAAGCTGCTGCCGAACCTCGCGACGTCGTACACGCTGAAGGAGCCGACGCTGTGGGAATTCAAGCTGCGCAACGACGTCCGGTTCCAGGACGGCAAGCCGCTCACGGCGGCCGACGTCAAGTATTCGATTGATCGCATCCTGGATCCCGCGATGAATTCCCCGCACGCGTCGCAGCTCGCGTCGATCGCGGAGGTGATCGTCGTCGATCCGTCGACCGTGCAGATCCGCACCAAGACGCCCGATCCGCTGCTGCCGCGGCGCATGCAGCCGATCGGCGGCAGCGGTCGCGTGTTCATCGTGCCGAAGCACTATTTCGAATCGCACAGCCAGCAGGAAGTCAACGACAAGCCGCTCGGTTCGGGCCCGTACAAGCTCGCGGAATGGCACAAGGGCAGCTCGATCACGCTCGAACGCAACGCGGCCTACTGGGGGCCGAAGCCCGATGCGACGAGCGGGCGCTTCACGTTCGTCCCGGAGAACGGCACGCGCGTAAACGCGCTGCTGCAGGGCGAGGTCGACATCATCCAGCGCGTGCCGATCGCCGACGTCGAGCGCCTCGACAAGTCGCAGAACGCGAAGGTGATCACGAGCATGGACGGGCTGGTGCATACGCTGCTGCTCGACTCGCGCCGGCCGCCGTTCAACGACATCAACGTGCGCAAGGCATTCGTCGAATCGCTCGACATCAACAACATCGTCACGCACGTGCTCGGCAAGTACGGCCGCGTGCTCGCCGTTCCGCTCGCGCCGACCGTCGTGCAGTTCGACAAGTCGATCAAGCCGTACCCGACCGACCGCAAGGATGCGAAGGCGTTGCTCGCCGGCAAGACCATCGAGCTGAAGACCTACACGTCCGACGGCCGCTATGTGAACGACCGCGAGATCTACCAGGCGATCAACGCGCAGCTGAACTCGACGGGCTTCCGGATCCAGCCGCAGGTGATGGAGTGGGGCCGGCTGATCGGGCTGATGCAGACCAAGAGCGGCGGGCCGTTCTACATCATCGGCTGGGATTTCGGCGAAGGCGATGCGAGCAAGATGAACTCGTTCCTCAATTCGCGCTCGCCGCTGAGCGTGACCAACGACCCCGAATTCGACCGGCTCGCCGCACAGGCCGCCGGCGAGATGGACGAGGCGAAGCGGGCCGACGACTGGAAGGCCGCGCAGAAGCTCGTGCACGATCGCTATTACGTCGCCGCGGTCTGGCAGGCCGCGTCGATCTACGGATTCTCGAAGCGGTTGCAGTGGGATGCGCGCTTCGGCGACAACTTCGACCTTGCCACGGTCAAGGTTTCCGCAAAATGACCGTGTCCACGCAACGTTGCCCGCCCGGCACGCCGGTGCTCGAAGTCGCCGGCCTGAACGTGTCGTTCGGCGTCGGCGCCGACAGCGTGCAGGTGGTGCGCGATCTGTCGTTTTCGGTCGGCAGCGGCGAGGTGTTCGCGGTGATCGGCGAATCCGGCTCCGGCAAGTCGACGATGGCGCAGGCCGTGATGGGCCTGCTGCCGGGCAATGCGCGCACCGACGGCCGGATCCTGCTGGCCGGCCAGCCGATTCACACGCTCGGCGCGGCCGCGCGCCGGCGCCTGGGCGGTGAGCGCATGGCGCTGATCAGCCAGGACGCGCTCGCCGCGCTCAATCCGTGCACGACGGTCGGCTTCCAGATCGCCGAGACGCTGATGGTGCATCGCGGCGTGTCGCGCCGCGCGGCGATGCAGCGTGCGGTCGAACTGCTGACGCTGACCGGCATCCCGTCGCCCGAAGAGCGCGCGCACCGCTATCCGCACGAGTTCTCGGGCGGCATGCGCCAGCGTGCGCTGATCGCGATGGCGCTCGCGCTCGAGCCCGACCTCCTGGTCGCCGACGAACCGACCACCGCGCTCGACGCCACGATCAAGGCGCAAATCCTGCAACTGCTGATGCGCCTGAAAAGCGAGCTCGGAATGGCGGTGCTGATCGTGACGCACGACATGGGCGTCGTCGCGCGGATGGCGGACCGGATGCTGGTGATGTACGCGGGGCGTGCCGTCGAGACCGGTCCGGTGGTCGACGTGTTCGACGAGCCGGCCCATCCGTACACGCGCGCGCTGCTGAAGGCGATGCCGCGGCTCGACCGGCCGGGCCAGGCGCTGCGGGCGATCGCCGGCGCGCCGCCGACGCCGCAGGCGATGCCGTCGGGCTGCCCGTTCCATCCGCGCTGCCCCGTCTCCATCGACCGCTGCGCGCAGGAGCTGCCGCAGCCGATCCGGTTCGCCGACGGGCGATTGTCGCAATGCCGCTTTACTCCAGGCGAGGTGATCCATGCAGAACGCGCTTGAGGTTGCGAACGCAACACGTGGCGTCGACGACACGCCGGTGCTGTGCGCGACCGGCCTCGGCCGGCGCTTCCGTCTGCCGCGACCGTGGCCGGCCCGGGCGGTGACGCTCGACGCGGTCAACGACGTGTCGCTGTCGCTCGCGCGCGGCCGCACGCTCGGCATCGTCGGCGAGTCGGGCTGCGGCAAGTCGACGTTGTCGCGCATGCTGGTCGGCATTCTGGCGCCATCCGAAGGCACGCTGCGCGTCGGCGGCGTCGACGTCTCGACGCTGCGCGGCCAGCACTGGCGCGCCGTCATGCGCGACGTGCAGATGGTGTTCCAGTCGCCGTACACGGCGCTCAACCCGCGGCTGACGATCGGCGAGATCGTGCGCGAGCCGCTCGACATTCATGAGCCGCACATGCCGAAGGGCGAGCGCGACGCGCGGGCGGTCGCCATGCTCGAGCGCGTCGGCTTGCATGCGGCGCATGCGAAGCGCTATCCGTTTTCATTGTCGGGCGGCCAGTTGCAGCGGGTCGGCATCGCGCGCGCGCTCGTGCGGCCCGCCCGCGCGGTGATCTGCGACGAACCGGTGTCGGCCCTCGACGTGTCGGTGCAGGCCCAGGTCGTGAACCTGCTGCGCGAATTGCAGGACGAGCTCGCCGTGTCGTACGTGTTCGTCTCGCACGATCTGGCGGTCGTGGCCAACGTGTCGCACGACATCGCGGTGATGTACATGGGGCGCGTGGTCGAATCGGGCCGTGCCGCGGATGTGCTGCAAGCGCCGCGTCACCCGTACACGCAGGCGCTCGTCGACAGCGCGAACGCACCCGACCCGCACACCGAGCGCAGCCGTCAGCCGCGCGTGCTGGCCGGCGAATTGCCGCGCCCGACCGATCCGCCGTCGGGCTGCCGGTTCCGCACGCGCTGCTGGATGGCGCGGGCCGAGTGCGCGCAAGCGGTGCCGGCGCTGGTGTCGAGGTCCGGCTCGCCGCAGAAGGTCGCATGTCATTTCGCGTGACCGGCACCGTGTGCGCACGCGCGCCGCTGTCGCCCGCGGGTCGCGGCGCGGCCGCGCCGGGGCGTGCGGCTTCACGCGAAAAGTCGCCCGATCGCGTTCGGTATAATCGCCGTTTTGACAGGCGTAACGGGGGAAGCTGATGACGGCAGACTCGCTTTCCGGGGTGGGCAGCGAACCTTCATCCCTGCGATTCGAGGAGATGCTGGGCCGCAAGACCCTGGATCGGTCGTTGTCGAAGCGGGAGCGCACCCGTTACGTGTTCATGACGATCGCGGCGCGCTTCCTGCAGGAACATTCCGCGCAGAACCCCACCGTCGAATTCGTGCTGGCCCAGTCGGGGCTGGCGCGCAGCACCTTCTACAACCACTTCAAGGACATCGACGACTGCATCTTCGAGGTGCTCGACCTGTTCTTCGAATACATCGAGGGCACCCGCGTCAGCAGCTCGCGCGAGCTGTCGACGTTCGACGCGATCCTCGAAGCCAACACCTGGTACGCGCGCGCCTATGCGGCCAACGCGAACCTGTTCGCCGCGATTCATCGCAACGAGGCGCTGCGCAAGGTCCGCGAACGGCGCAACGAGCAATGGGCGATGAAGATCGTGCACGTGTCGGGGCGGCGGCGCGGCCGCGAATTCGTCGGCGTCGAGCGCATCGAATATGCCGGCACGATCCGCATCCTGATCACGATGACGATCGAATCGCTGCGCGAGCGCTTCGTCGCGAACGACACGGTGCTGGTCGACGCGTTTCCGACCGCGGACGCCATCGCGAGGAAGGTCAGCGAGATCTGGTACGAAGTGATGCAGCGCTACGAGCGCGAAGCCTGACGCCTGACGTCGGCCTCGCGCGGCAGGCGCGAGCTGCATGCCTTTCGTCAATTCCCGTACATGTCGAAGTCGAAGTACTTCGACTGGATCTTGTTGTACGTACCGTCGCTGCGGATCTGCGCGATCGCGCGGTTCAACGCGTCGCGCAGGTCGGTGTCCGCCTTGCGCACGCCGGCCGCGTCGCCGTTGCCCATGATCTTCGGGTCGAACACGACGCCGCCCGCGAACGAGAAGCCCTTGCCGCGCGGCGTCGACAGGAAGCCGAGCTGGCCCTGCACCGCATCCATCAGCACGCCGTCGACGCGCCCGGTCACGAGGTCCGCATACGCCTGGTCGTAGCTCGGATACGGCACCACCTCGACCTTCGCCGCCGACCATTTGTCGCGCGCATAGGTTTCCTGGATCGTCCCCTGTTCGACCGCGACGCGCTTGCCGGCGAGCTTCGCCGCCTCGGGCAGCAGCCCCGAGCCGGTGCGCGCGATCAGGCGTGTCTGGTTGCGGTACAGGCGATCGGTGAAGTCGATCTGCTGGCGGCGCTGTTCGGTCGCGGCCATCGACGACAGGATTACGTCGAACTTGCGCGCCTGCAGCCCCGGGATCAGCCCGTCGAAGCTGCTCGACACCCACACGCATTTCGCGTTGAGCTTCGCGCACAGCGCGTTGCCGAGATCAATGTCGAATCCTTTGACGCTGCCGTCGGTCGCGGTCGATTCGAACGGCGGGTAGGTGGGATCGACGCCGATGCGGATCGTCGTCCATTCCTTCGCCGAGGCGAGCGTCGCGAAGGCCATCGCGGCCGCGGACAGCAGTATCGTGATGCGCGTCTTGTTCTTCATGATCAGGCTCCGTTCGTGTGGACTAGCGTGGGGGTGCGCGGGCCGCGCGTCAGCTCGGGAATTCGCCGCGCCGGAAATCGTTCGACAGTTCGAGGGCGTCGGCCATCTCGCCGACGGTGACCGGCTTGATCGGCGCGCGGATCCGGTAGTGACCCACGTCGCCGACGTCGCGCTGCTGCACGTCGGCGATCAGTTCGCCGACCGTGGTGCCGCACCAGCGTCCCTGGCACGGGCCCATCCCGCAGCGCGTGAACGCCTTCATCTGGTTCGGCCCCTGGCAGCCGAGCGCCGCAAGCTCGCGGATCTCGGCGGCCGTGATTTCCTCGCAGCGGCACACGATCGTGTCGCCGTCGGGACGCCGCAATGCGGCGTCCGGCGTGTACAGCGCATCGAGCAGCGGCCGCACCGCGAGATGGCGGCGCAACGCGTGCAGCACCGGGCGCTCGCGTGCGTGTTGCGCGTCGCGATCGAGTGCGCCGAGCGCGACCGCGATGTCGAGCGCCGACACTTCGCCCGCGAGCGCCGCGGCCTGTGCGCCGCCGATGCCCGCGCCGTCGCCGGCGATCCAGACGTGCGCGACGCTGCTGCGCCCGCGTGCGTCGCATTGCGGCCGCCAGCAGGCGGCGCGTTCGTCCCATTCGTGCGCGCAGCCGAGCGAGCGGGCGAGCTGCGTCGACGGAATCACGCCCTGATGGAGCAGCACGAGCGACGTGTCGAGCGATTGCACGATGCCGTCCGCGTCGCGAAAGCGCAGGTGCTGCGCGCGGCCGTCGCCGTCGATGCATACGTCGGTCGCGCCGTGATAGACGGGAATGCCGGCGTTGCGCACCGTGCGCAGCATGCGCCAGCCCTTGAGCAGATAGTCGGCGCCGCGCAGCGCCGGCAGCGCATGCGGCAGCGCGTGGCGCCACGCGTCGCGCGGCGTCGTGTCGACCAGCGCGCGCACGCGCCGTCCCGCATGCAGCAACTGCGCGGCGAACAGCCACAGCAGCGGGCCGCTGCCCGCGAGCACGGTGTCGGCCGACGGCGCAAGCCCCGACGATTTCAGCAGTGTTTGTGCGGCGCCGACGCCCATCACGCCGGGCAAGGTCCAGCCGCGCACCGGCCACGGGCGTTCCTGCGCGCCGGTGGCAATCAGTACCGCGCGCGCGCCGATGTCGAGCGTGCCGCCCGACGGGCCGCTTTGCGTGAGCATCGCGACCGGCTCCGGTTCGAACGCGATCTGCCACACCGTGCTGCGCGGCAGATAGTGCGCGCCGCTCGCGAGCAGCCCGTCGACGAGCGGGCGGCCCGCTTCGTAATCCTTGCCGAGCCAGCGCGCGAGCGTCGCGGGCGCGTCCGCCACGTTGCGATAGATCTGGCCGCCGGGCGCGCCGCCTTCGTCGGCGACGACGACCGACAGCCCCGCGTGGCGCGCGGCGGCGGCGGCCGCCATCCCGGCCGGCCCGGCGCCGACGATCAGCAGGTCGTACTGGCGGCGCGTCATGCGAGCCTCGCCTTGCCGCGCATCGCGCCCACCTGCATGCCGTCGCGCACGGGCGTCATGCAGCCCTGCACGTTGGGCACGCCGTCGACTTCGACGAGACAGTCGAAGCACACGCCCATCATGCAGAACGGGCCGCGCGGCGTGCCGCTCACGGCGCTCGTGCGGCATGCGGTGGCGCCGGCGGCGAGCATCGCGGCCGCGACGCTGTAATGCGCGGGCACGTCGTGCGGCGTGCCGTCGATATGGATGCGCACGCGCTCGAGCGGCGCGGCGGCGGGAACGATGGATTCAAACATGCCGGGCATCCGTGGGCGCGGCAAAGCGCGCGGTGGTGAAGGCGGACAGGTCGGCGGGCGCGGTGTCGCCCGCGATCCACGGCGCGACGAGATCGGCATGCGCGGCGGCGAGCGTCACGCCGCTGTGGCAGATCGCGACGAACGCGCCGGGGTGCGTGGTCGACGTCTCGTAGACGGGCAGGCCGTCGGGCGTCATGATGCGCAGCGCGCCCCACGCGCGCACGATGCGTGCGTGCGCGAGCGCCGGAAACGCGGTGCGTGCGCGGCGCGCGATGTCGACCATCGCGGGGCGCGTCTGGCCGTCGTCGAAGCCGACGTCCTCGGCCGAGTCGCCGAGCAGGACCGAGCCCTCCGGCGTCTGGCGCACGACCAGCGTCGGATAGTCGAGAAACGGCGCGAGGCGCTCGGTCACCATGATCTGGCCGCGCAGCGGCGAGATCGGCGCGAGCATGTCGACCATCGGTGCGAGCCGCGCGTTGTCGAGGCCGGCCGCGAGCACCACGCGCCCGGCTTCGAGCGGGCCTTCGCGGGTATCAATCTCGAAGTGCCCGGCGCGCGGACGAATCTCGCTGACTTCGTTGCGCGGCAGGTACACGCCGCCGCTTTGCAGGAACGCCTGCAGCATGGCGCGCAGCGTGTAGAGCGGATTCGCGTGACCGTCGTTCGGCGACCACAGCGCGCCGGCCAGCGCCGGCGACGCGGCCGGAATCCGTTTGCGCAGCGCAGCCGGATCGAGCACCTCATACGACAGCGCCGCGTCCTGCCGATGCAGCGATTCGAGCAGCGCGGTCGCGCTTTCCAGTTCGGCATCGTGTTCGAAGAGCTCGATCCCGCCCGGGCGTTCGAATCCGCAGTCCACGCCGGTCTCGCGCTGCAATTGCGCGGCGAATGCGTGCCAGCGCTCGGACGATTCGCGCGACCAGCGCGCGTAGGGCAGGCAGCGCCCGCCCTTGCCCTGCACCCACACCAGCCCGAAGTTGCCGCGTGCCGCGCGAAACGCGATGTCGTCGCCGTCGCACACGGCGACGCGCTTGCCGAGCCGCGCGATGCCCCACGCGAGCGCCATGCCGACGAGACCGCCGCCGGCCACGACGACGTCGAAGCGGCGCACGGTCATGTGCGGCTCCGGTGGCGAGGGGTGAATCTCTGCGTGTTATGGGACATGCTGGCGCGGTTCCTGGCTTTTATTGCGTTGCGGAACCGATGTTCGGGCAGGCAAAATAGACTGTCCAATACAGCTTGATCAACGACCCATAATCCAATGTTATGACCACGCCTTCGCTCAGAATTCGTCAGATCGAAGCATTCCGCGCGGTGATGCAGCGCCATACCGTCACGCGCGCGGCACGCGACCTGCATATCTCGCAGCCGGCCGTGAGCCGGCTGATCGCCGATCTCGAGGATCGCGTCGGCTTCGTGCTGTTCGAGCGCGAGCAGGGGCGTTTCACGCCGACCGCGCAGGCGCGCGTGCTGTACGAGGAGGTCGAGCGCGCGTTCGTCGGGCTCGATCGGGTCGCGCAGGCTGCCGAGCAGATCCGCGCGATGCGGCGCGGCACGCTGCGCGTGGCCGGCTCGCCCGCCGTCGCGCTCGACCTGCTGCCGGAACTCGTCACGCGCTTCTCGGGTGCGCATCCGGGTGTCGACATCACGCTGCTCGCGCACAGCGCGTCCACGGTCGTCGACAAGGTCGCGTCAGGGCAGTGCGACGTCGGGCTGATCGCCGAGCCCGTGCCGCATCCGGCGGTGCGCGGCGAACGGCTCGCGGAAAGCGCGATGTGCTGCATCGTGCCGCGCGGGCACCGGCTCGCGCGCAAGCGCGTGGTGCAGCCGGCCGACCTGCGCGACGAACCGTTCATTTCGTTTCCGCCGAGCTTCGAGGCGCGCAGCGCGATCGACCGCGTGTTCGTCGAGGCCGGCGTGTCGCGCGTGCTGTCGATCGAGGCGCAGCTGTCGCAGACGATCGTCGCGTTCGTTGCGAACGGCGCGGGCGTCGCGTTGATCGATCCGGTGACGGCCCTGTATGCGGGGCAGCGCGTGGCCGTCAAGCCGTTCGAGCCCGCCGTGCCCGATCATTTCTATCTGGTGACGTCCGCGTCGCAGCCGCTGTCGATGATCGGCGACGCGTTCTGCGTGGACTTGCGGGACGCGTTTGCGCGGATGCAGGTGCCGCGCGACGCGTAAGCAGGAAGGGGGAGGGGAATCGTCTCGATCGCGCCGGACGCCGTCAGGCGTGCCGGCGCGTTGCCGTTTCGGCCGGGGTTTCGGCTCAGGCGAGCGCGCTGTCCGTGGCGCGTGTGGCCGGTACGCCGAGCGTGTCGGGCGTGGACGACGTGGTTGCACCCGCATCCTTCGCGCCGGCCAGCCGCCGATAGCGCGCGAGCGCCCACAGCGGGAAGTACGCGGTATAGCCGTGATACTTCAGGTAGAAGATGCGCGGAAAGCCGGGCGCATTGTGCGACCGGTGCCACCAGAAGCCGTCGTCCTGCTGCACCGACTGCAGATACGCGATGCCGCGCTGCACCGAGTCGGACTCGCAGTCGCCGAACGCCATCTGGGCGAGCAGCACCCAAGCGGTGAAATTCGACGTGCTTTCGCCACCATTGGTGCCGCCCAGCTTCGGGTCGATATAGCTGTCGTTCGTCTCGCCCCAGCCGCCGTCCGCATGCTGTCGCGAGCGCAACCACTCGATCGCGCGGGCGATATACGGCTGCGACTTGTCCTCGCCGGCGAGCGCGAGGCCGGCCAGCACGCTCCACGTGCCGTAGATGTAGTTCGTGCCCCAGCGGCCCCACCAACTGCCGTCGGGCTGCTGCGTGCGCTTCACGTAGTCGATGCAGCGCGCGAGCGACGCGCGTTCTTCCGCGCGTTTCGTCACGCCGAAACACAGCAGCACGCGGCCCGACACGTCCTCGGTCGGCGGATCGAGCAGCGCGCCGTGATCGGCGAACGGGATCGCGTTCAGGTACAGGCGGTCGCAGTCGGCATCGAACGCCGCGAAGCCGCCGTTGCGCGATTGCAGCCCGCGCATCCAGTCGAGTGCGCGTGCGACGCGCGGTGCATACGGGTGCGTGCCGTCCGCGTTGCGATGCGTGCGGCCGCGGCGATCGAGCATCGCGGTGACGACCGCGGTGTCGTCGATGTCGGGGTAGTACGGGTTCGCGTACTGGAACGCCCACCCGCCCGGTTCGACGTCGGCCGGCGCGTTCTCGATCCAGTCGCCGCGCAGGTCGTTCACCTGGCGCACGGCCAGCCAGTCGTATGCACGTGCGATGCGCTCATCGAGTTCGCGCTGTGCGCCGGCCGCGTCGCCGGTTTCCGGTGCCGCGACGCCGCGCGCCTGCTCGAGCGCCATCGTGCTCCACGCGGTATCCCATACCGGCGACAGGCACGGCTGGCAGTACATGCTGCCGTCCGGCCGCGTGACCAGCAGCTTCTCCAGCGCATTCTCGCAATCGCGCCGCAGCGGATGATCGTCCGGGTAGCCGAGCACCTGCATCATCTGGTAGCTGTACACGATCGGCGGGAAGATGCCGCCGAGCCCGTCCTCGCCGTTCATGCGTTCCGCGCACCACGCTTCCGCATGACGGATCGCGCGCTGCCGCAGGCCCTTCGGCATCAGCGGCTCGATATGGCGCACCGTGCGGTCGAGCGCGAGGAACAGCTTGCGCATGCCGCGGGCGGGCGGGAAGTACTCGCGCTCTTCGTCAGGCGGCGTGACGAACAGCTCGCGGATCGAGATGTCGCGCGGATTGCGCGCACGCGCCTTCAGCGAACACAGCACGAGCAGCGGCACCATCGTCGTGCGCGCCCAGTACGCGACCTTGTACATCGAGATCGGCACCCACTTCGGGAACAGCACGAACTCGATCGGCATGAACGGCGCCGCGCGCCACGGCACCTGGCCGAACGTCGCGAGCAGGATGCGCGTGAACACGTTTGCGCGCGCCGCGCCGCCGAGCGTCAGGATCGCGTCGCGTGCGCGGATCATGTGCGGCGCCTGCTCGCTGTCGCCGGCCGCCTTCAGCGCGAAGTACGCCTTCACGCTGCACGACACGTCCGGATCGCCGTCGACGTACAGCGCCCAGCCGCCGTGCGTGTCGAGCCGCTGGTTCGCGCGCAGGTAGCGCGCCATCTTCTCCTGGCGCAGGTCGTCGATCTTGTCCATGAAATGCATCATCAGGATGTATTCCGCGGTGATCGTCGCGTCGGATTCGAGTTCGAAACACCAGCTGCCGTCGGGTTGCTGGAGACGCACGAGGGCGTCGCGTCCACGGGCGATGGCGGTGTCGAGCGCGGACCAGGGGGAAGGGGCGGGTTTATTCATGCGGCGGATCATACCATCCAGCCGGAATGTTTATATGGAGACGCCCGGGTGCTACCATCCGCATCATGAAAAAACGCCTCGAACCCGCGCCGCACGACGTGTCTGCGCCCGTCGAACCGGCTGGAAAGGCCGGCGCACGGGCATCTGCCGTATCATCGGCGTCGGCCGCCGCCGGCGTTGGCGTGCGGCGAAAAAAAGCGCCGGACCAGGTGCGCGCGCAGTTGCTGGCGGCCGCATCGGAAATCGCGACCCATCACGGCGTGGCCGCGTTGACGCTCGATGCGGTGGCCGCGCGTGCCGGCGTGACGAAAGGCGCGCTGCAGTATCACTTCGCGAACAAGCAGGGGCTGCTGGATGCGCTGTTCGGTCAGGCGACCGAGCGGTTCGCCGCGCACATGGCCGCGCGGGTGGCGTCGGATGCCGGCGGCGCCGGTGCGGCGGCGCGGGCCTACATGCACGCGGTGCTCGACGAGTCGCATCCGGCCGCGAGTACCGATGTGCTACGCGTGCTGGTCGCGTCGATGATTACCGACCAGGACACGCGCGAGCGATGGTCGGTGCCGATGCGGGAATGGACGCGCCCCGATCCCGTGCCGCTCGAGCAGGCCGCGACGCTGATGATCTGCCGGCTCGCCGCCGACGGGCTGTGGATTTCGCAATTGCTCGACAGCATCGAGGTATCGGCCGACTTGCGCGCGGAGATCGGCCGGCAACTCGATGCGATGAGTCGTGGCGTGTTTCCGAAGGGGCGCGACGGGGCCGCGTGACGCATGCGTCGTGGCGCCTGGCCGGCCTGGCGCCACGATCCGGCGGCGATCTCAGAACTGCGCCTGCAGCTTGACCTCCCTGGCATCGCGCCAGACCGTCAGCGGCACCACCGTGCCCTTGGGTGTCGCAAGCACGGCGTCTCTCAGGTCGTCCATCTGCTTCAGCGGGCGATCGCCGAACCGCAGCAGCACATCGTAATTCTTCAGGCCGGCGCGATCGGCGACCGTGGCGGGCAGCACAGCGAGGATCTGCAGTGCGCTGCCGGGGAGTTTCAGCCCCGTCTGCTCCTGTTCGCTCAATTCGACAAAATGCACGCCGAAGACCGACGGACGGTTCAACATCGCCTCCGGCACCAGCCGGCGGTCATTCGGAATGCTGGCGAGAAAGCGCGACAGAAACGCTGCCGGAATCCGGATCCGGAAGGCCTTGTCGGCCGTATCGTAGTCCGAGAGGCTGAGCACCAGGTCGGTCCCGCTGATGTCGTAGGGCTTCAGGTCGATGCGGTTCAGCATGATGAAGACGCCCCCGTTCACGGGCCAGGTCTTGCCGCCATCGGCTACCGGCGGCCAGTTCTCGGTGTCGCTGTAGCCGCCGCCGTTCAGCGTCGGAATCGCGACCGGGATCTTGGGCTGCCGGTAGTGGGTGCCGAATTTCCCGTAGTCGCGCACGGTATTGAAATTGCGCTTCTCCGTCGTATGGAAGGCGACGGCCAGCCCCAGTACGGAATCGTTGCCTTGCGGTGACTGCACCAGCGTCAATTGCGCGTTGACGATGCCTTGATCCGCCGATAACCCGGAATCGCTGATGGTCAGTATGGGGGAATCGTAGCGAACGTTCTCGGGGAAACGCTCGGAGAGCCACGTATAGACAGGCGGCGCGGCCTTTTCCTGCGCCAGTGCCGCTGGTGCGGCCAAGGACGACATTGCCAGCAGGGCGGCAAATACAAAACCACGTTTCATTTCGGAATGCCCTTTTCTCTGTTTGTTATCTGAATGGCGGCGGACGGGGGTGCCCGGGAACGCCTTGTTTATTATTTCGTCTAGCGTATCAGTTTTAAGCGCGCAGGTTGACGTGCTTTGATTATCACCCGCTTGCTCACGATCGGGGAGTTGGTTATTCTGGTGCGCATGATCCATTCGCAAACCCGTTCGATTATTTGCGCCGCCATGTTGCCGGCGGGGTAGCGATCGACTGAATGGATGTCGTCACAACCCGCCCGGAAGGCGGGTTTTTGCTTTCTGGGCATTCGATGGAGAGCCTGGACATGCAGACAGGGAAGTCACTTCACGCGACGGCATCGAACGATGCCGTGTTGCTCCACATGGTATGCGGCAAGATCGCGTCCGGAAAATCGACGCTCGTCGCGCGGCTCGCCAGTGCCGGGCCGGTCGTTTCGATCAGCGAAGACGCGTGGCTCGCGCAGCTCTATCCGGGCGAGATCCTGTCGATCGACGACTACGTCCGGTGTGCAACGCGCGTCGGCAACGTGATTGCCGATCATGCCCGCGCGGTGCTGCAGGCCGGCGTGTCGGTGGTGCTCGACGTGCCGTTCAATACCGTCGCCGCGCGCGCCTGGGGGCTCGCCATTTCGCAGGCGGTCGGCTGCGACCATCGACTGCATTACCTCGACGTCGGCGAGGCGGTCTGCAAGGCGCGGCTGCGCGCACGCAATGCGCGAGGCGACCATCCGTTCCAGGCGTCGGACGCCGAATTCGACCGGATCACACGGTACTTCGTCGCGCCGGTAGCGATGGAAGGGTTGAACATCGTGGCGTATGACGAAGCCGGTGCCGTCAGGCTGTCGTCGTAACGGTGCGGCAGCGTGACGAACATCGCCTATCTGTCTGAAACGCCCGATCTGCCGATGGTGCAGGTTCCCGCCGGCACGATTGCATCGAGGGGCGGCCGGAGCAGCCGCACATGATGCGTCGATCTGCAGCCCTTTGCGACCGGCCGCTATCCGGTGCGGATGCAAGCGGTCGTTGCACCACCTTTAATCGAGGACGGGTTGCACGGCGCGACGTGCGAGACGCGTGAATCAGTCGGCAGCGAGGAGCAACGAGGCCGATTCCCATGCAGGAATGCTCGCTGCTTTCGCGTAGCGGGCATCGATAACGCGCTGCTTCAAAGCGTGTCGGGTCCGTTACGCAAGGCGGGACCCGTTGGGAACCGGCCGCTCGAGCGTGGTGATCACGACTCCGTCGTCCGTGTGAAATCCGCTCAGCAGAAATTGCGACTTGATCGGCCCGACTTGTTTTTCAGGGAAGTTAAGGACTCCGACGATCTGCCGTCCGACGAGTGCTTCCGGCGTGTACAGGGAGGTTATCTGCGCGCTCGTCTTGCGTTCCCCATATGGACCGAAATCCACCCAGATTTTATAAGCGGGCTTGCGGGCTTCAGGAAAAGGTTCGGCGCGCGTAATGGTGCCGGCCACCATGACAACCTTCTGAAAATCGTCCCAACTTATCTGTTCCATACGTGTGTTTTCTTCTCTCGAGAAATCCGGCGCTTGCGTCAATTGAAAAGGGCGCGTCCGAGCCGCGTACTTTACATCAAACGTTCTGAGCTAGCGCACGGATTCGCCGGGTGGGCGACGGCCACGGCGTCGCGCAGGTCAACGCAGGCGTTGTGCCACGCATGTCCGTCATCGCCTGAAAATCGGACGCACTGCGCAAACGACGGGCGCAGCGGGCGATCCTTCTGCCGGTCGGGATGCGACGTCGGATCAGCGGATTGTTCTCATGGCCGCACGGAGACATCCCATGCGACAGCAGTCAGGCATCTTCCCTGACGACCGTTAAAAATACTGACGTCCAGATTGATTACGACGGCCTGCTGTGCGGGCTGCAAGTCACCGGCGGTGCGGCTTTCGGGGAAAACGTCAGCCTGGCATGGCCCTTGCGTTATCTGGATGCAGACGAACAGGGAGACGCGCGATCCGATGCCGGCGAAACGTACAGCGATATCGATGATCTTGGGGAAGCAGGGGCTGGTTGAGCGTGGCCGCCGTCGCGCAGATGAATTTCATCCCGAGGTGCTGTCAACCTCTGCCCTCGTTGGCGTGGTGGAAGAAGCATGCGTCGAGGCCATGCGTGAGGATATTCGGGGCGACCAGTGTTCGATTGGCAATGTCATGCACTTCAGGCATTTGGCTCCCACGCCGTCGCAAGCCGAGGTTTTCGCAACGGCAACATTTCGGATGTTCGACGGTGAACTGTACTGGTTTGACGTCGTCGTAGCCGACGCAGCGGGCCCGGTTGCAAGCGGCAGTCACGCACGTTCGATAGTCGAGCGCTCGGCAATCGGGTGTCAATCCGATTGACGTCGCAACCTCCGATTTCTGACTGAAACGATATCAATTCGACATGCTAAAGGAATGGAAGATATGAAAGTGAAGTCGACGAATCATCCAGGCAATTCGCTTTTTGACGAGGCATTCGAAACCTTGCCGCTTGACCAGGTGCGCCGGCATCAGGACAAACTGTGGTCCACCCAGTGGGACTACGTCCGTTCCATGTCGTCCTTCTATCGCACGAAGCTGTCGCGCTGGATCGATCGGGAAGTGACATTGGACTCGCTTCAAGACCTGCCCTTTACCGAGAAGGATGAGCTTCGGGTCAGTCAGGAGGCGGCATCCCCGTTCGGTGACTACGTCGCATGCGGCGAGGCGAGCGTTGCCCGCCTTCATCGCACCTCCGGGACGACCGGGCGTCCGCTCATTCTTGCGAACAGCGCTTCCGATGCCCGTCGGATCGCACATGTCGGTGCGCGTTCGATGTGGGCGGCCGGTTTGCGCCCGACGGACCGGGTGGTTCACTGCCTGAACTACTGCATGTGGACGGGGGGCTTTACGGATCACACGATCCTCGAGGCGACCGGCGCGACGGTCGTGCCCTTCGGTGTCGGCAACACGCGTGTGCTGATCGATTCCATCGTCAATCTCGGCATCAATGCGATTTCGTGCACCCCGTCGTATCCGGGCCTCATCGAACAGATTCTGCGTGAATCGGGCGGCCTGCGTCCTCGCGATCTGAAACTGACGTTGGGGCTGTTTGGTGGAGAGGCGGGGCTCGACAATCCGGACCTGCGAAACGCAATGGAAGAGAAGTGGGGCTTCAAGGTGCGTAATGCCAATTTCGGGCTATCGGAGGTGCTGAGCATCCTGGGTGGTCAAACCGACTGGACCCACGATTTGCTGTATCACGCGAGTGACGTGGTGTTTGCGGAGATCCTCGACCCCGCGACGCTTCAGCGCCTCCCGATCGCGGAGGGGACCGTGGGAGAACTCGTCTGTACGCACCTGCAGAAGGAATGTCAGCCACTCGTTCGATACAGGACACGAGACGTCGTGACCGTGACCGGCGTCGACCGGGGGCCGGACGGCCGGACGGCGTGGCGATTCCGGGTCACCGGCCGGACCGACGATATGTTCAACGTACGCGGCATCAATGTCTTCCCGAGTGCCGTTCGCGTTGCCGTCGAATCGGTTCCGCAATGGGCATCGGGCATCTTCAGGATCGTCCTGAAGGGAGATGGCCCGTATGACCGGATCACGATGGCGGTGGAAGCGGCGCAGGGATTGCCGGCAGACAGCTGGGCACAGGCCAGGGAGCAGGTCGAGGCCGCGATTCGCACGAAGGTCGGTTCGACGGCGGAAGTCACGATGGTGCCGTTCGAACATTTCCCGCGTACCGAGGGTAAAACGCGTTGGGTCGAAAAGGAGGCGTGATGCGCTACGCAAGAGTCGAGAAGTCGGGAGCCGTGTCGACGGTCGTGCTTGATCGCCCCGAGCGGTTGAACGCGATCAGCGGGGATTTGCTGGACGACCTCCATCAAGCATTGGTCGAGGTCAATGCCGATGAAGGGTGCAAGGTCATCGTATTCACGGGCGAAGGTCGGGCATTCTGTGCCGGCGACGATCTCAAGGAATTTGGCAAGCAGACGGAAAGTGATGCGAGTATCCGCAGTCACGTCGAACGCATCCAGCAGATCACGCGCGATCTGATGTTCAATGGCAAGCCCGTGATCGGCGCCGTGCACGGCTTCGCCGTCGGCGGCGGGTTCGAGTGGTTGCTCAATTGCGATCTGGTCGTTGCTTCGGACGATCTGGTGTGCTTCTTTCCGGAAATGGCGTGGGGGCAGTTCGTCACGGGAGGGGTGACGCAACTCCTGCCTCAAAGCGTCGGCCATCAGCGCGCCATGGAGCTTTGGCTGCTGGGCGAGCGTCAGTCGGCCCAACAGTTGTATTCGCTCGGCCTCGTCAATCGGGTCGTCGAACGGGACAAGGTCCTTGAAACCGCACGGGAACTTGCGACGCGCGTTTCCGAACGCTCGGCATTTTCGGTATCGAGGCTGAAACGCCTGCTGACGACGGAGCTTTCCACTGATTTGGGCCGCAGTCTCGAGCTGGAACAGGTCGCAACCGTTGCAGCGTTTGCGACACCCGAGGCCGCCAGACGCGTCCAGGCGTTTGCTACGAGGAAATGACCATGAATATTCAAGCATTGACGTTCGACTATTTCGGCACGCTGGTGGATGTCGACAAAGGTGGCATGGAAGGTATCGCCGAAGTCATGCGCATCCTCGGGGTCGACTCGCCCCGTTCCGTGTTCGATGTGTACCTCGACTGGGATAGGCGCAACGTGCAGACCTATCGAGGGGGCGCGTACCGGAGCTATCGGGCGGTCGCACAGGACGCCTTGACGGCATGCATCGATACCCTCTTTCCGAAGGCGCTCAACGGTCACGACGTCGAAAAGCTCACGGACGTGCTGCTCACGCATCTGGTCGAGTCTTCGCCGCCGCATGAGGATGCCGTCGCGTTTCTCGACTGGGCAGGCGCTCGATATCCGCTGATGCCGATCACGAACATGGACAGCGACCTGTGGCGCCGAAGCCAGCTGGTGCGCTACTTCGAGCATGTCACCACCGCCGAAATGGCCAAGGCCTACAAGCCTTCTCACTTGATCTTC
Source organism: Burkholderia aenigmatica (assembly GCF_902499175.1). Classification (GTDB taxonomy): domain Bacteria; phylum Pseudomonadota; class Gammaproteobacteria; order Burkholderiales; family Burkholderiaceae; genus Burkholderia; species Burkholderia aenigmatica. The sequence continues at coordinate 155,021 of NZ_CABVQC010000001.1, read as the reverse complement.
AGCCTGGCGCTGGACCGCCTCGGGCTGGATGCGCCGAACGTGTTGCACTGCTCGCTCGCGAGCTGGGCGGATGTCGATGGCGCAAAGCCGCTTGGCATGCACGTGGCCTGGGTCAACCGCACCGGGGACACGCTCGGCCCGTGGCAGCCACGCCCTGATTTCGAGTTCAAGACGTTGTCGCCCGTTCGGGATGTCCTGGAACAGCTGCCGTCCAATGCTTCAGGGGAATCGAAATGAACCGCGTTACCTTGATGTTTGCAGTCGCCGCCGTCGGTGTGAATGCTACTGGCATGGCGTCGTATGCGCGTGCCGATACCGTCGTCAAGATCGGTGCGGCCGGCCCCCTTACCGGAAGTTCGGCACAAAGCGGGAAGGACGATGAACGCGGCGTGCAGCTGGCCATCAACGAACTGAATGCCCGCAAGCTTGTCATCGGGGGGCAGCCGGTGAAGTTTCAACTGGTGTCCGTCGACGATCAGGGCGACCCGAAGGTCGGTGTCAACGTTGCGCAAAAGCTCGTCGACGACGGCGTGGCCGCTGTCATCGGGCACTACAACTCGGGGGTCAGCATTCCGGCTGCGCGCATCTACAACGATGCGCACGTCGTGATGATCACGGGCGCATCGTCCAATCCACAACTGACGAAGCTGGGATTTGCCTACGTCTACCGCCTCGCGACCAATGACAATGTCATGGGCGGCCGCATGGCGCACTATGCCGCCAACGTATTGAAGCTCAAGCGCGCGGCCGTGGTTGACGATCGGACCGCCTACGGCGCCGGGGTCGCGGACGTGTTCGTCAAGACGGCGGAGAAGGACGGAATGACCGTCGTGGCCCGTGAATACAGCACGGACAAGACGACGGACTTCAAGGGCATCCTGACGCACATCAAGGCGCGGAATCCTCAGGTGGTGTTCTACGGCGGCTACTACGCTCAAGCGGCGATGCTGGCACGCCAGATGGTGGATCTCGGCATCAATGCCGTGCTGGTGGGCGGCGACGGCATCTGTTCGCCGGAGTTCAGCAAGCTGTCGAACAACGCGCTCGACAACAAGATGTTTTGTGCGCAGGGCGGCGCGCCGCTCGACAGCCTGCCCGACGGCAAGCGCTTCCAGAGCACATTCAAAAGCACGTTTGGCGCGAACGTGGATACCTATGCCCCCGCCTTCTACGCTGCAACGCTGGTCGTAGCGGACGCCATGCAAAGGGCGAACTCGACGTCACCCGAAGCGTATTCGAAGGTGATGCGCCAGCAATCGTTCACGAGCATGCTCGGGCCGGTGAAGTTCGACGATCAGGGCGACTGGGTCGATGCGCCGGTGACCGTCTACAAGCTGTTGGGCGGCAATCTGACCCCTGTCACCGCGAAGTAGCGAATCGACGTATCGAAGTATCGAAGCCGGTCTCCTGTCGGTGCCTTTGTAGCGCTTGGGCCGTCGAAAGACGGCCCATTTTTCCGGATGCCGGGCAATCACCTGCGGGCCCGCGTCGGATCGGCGAATCGACTTCTAAAAGCATAAGCAACCGAAACGGGCGTTAATTTTTTTAACGGAAAGATTCGTGTCGGGCGTTCCAGCCCGGCCCTGCGAAACCCGCTGGGCGGAACCGTCCCTCTGCCGATCGGCCTGGCATGGGTATTGCTGCGTTGGCTTGACCAAACAAGGAGATTACATGATCAGCTCTGGAGCAACGGCGACCCTGACGCGCCTGGTGGGTGTACGAGACCTGGCCTCTGCCTTCGGCAACGACTCGGATGAACAGTACCCGGATGTGATGTCGACGCCCGCGATGCTCGGGCTCATGGAGCGCGCATGCGCGGAAGTCATGCGAGGCGAACTCGACGGCGATCAGCTGTCGGTCGGCGTCACGACCCAGCTGACCCACTCGGCACCCACCCCGGTCGGCGCGGAAGTGAGCGCCACGGCCAGCTTCCGGGGGCAGGAAGGGAACCTGTACGTATTCGACATCATCGCGCGCGATTCGAAAGGCCAGGTCGGAAGCGGCACGCATGCGCGCGCGATCGTCGACCGTGCGGCAATCGAGAAAAAGGCTGCGTCGCGCCGCTGATCGCCGTGATGGCCCGGGGCGTCCTCGGTTCCAGGAGCCCGGGGCGGTCCTGTCTCACTGTCGTCAGTGGGCAGGATACGTAAGGGGCTTATCAGCGCGTGCCGGGGCCAACCGAGTGAACTCGAAAGCGTTCGTATCAGGAAAGGCGCGGCGCGCGTTCGCGGCGTTGACCGGCGGCGGCATGTGCGTCGGTCATGGGGTGGGTACGGGGATCAACATGAAAGTTTATGCCGCTGGTAAGCTGGCTGGGCCTGCCACCGTTCTGCGAACGCTAATGAATGAGCGAAATCTCCGCGCGGCCGATCGATTGCGCGATCTGCGGTCAGCGATCGATACAGCGTGCTGGCTCGATGCACGATGCGTCGCGGCGCATCGGTTCGGCGCTTATGTCCTTACGTTGAGCGATGAAGCGATCCCGCTCGAGCCTGAGGATGACCATGCGAAAGCGTTGCCACGCGTGTGTCGGGTCGATGTCGGGGCGCTGGATCTCGAGCGCCTGCTGAGCGTTGCCAGGGATTCGCTTCAGGAACGCGACACGGCAACGGTCGACGTGCCTTCGGCCGGCGAAGCCGATCTTCACTGCGTCGCCACCCGTGTTTCGATCGGGTCTTCGACGGTCTATCTCTTCGCCTTGAAACCCTGCGCGAGTGACGCTCGGCCACTGCATGATCTGCTCGCGTTACTCAGCATAACCTTGAGCGTTTCACTGAGAAGTTACTTCGATCTCGTCGCACACCAGACGCTGGTCGAGGAGCAGAGAGCAATCATCGACCACATTGGCGATGGCCTGATGGTGCTCGGTCAAGGTGGCGTCGTTCGACATGCGAGCACCGTGGCAGGACGCATTCTCGGGATTGATCCGGCGACCAGCATTGGCCGGCCGCTCGGCGATCTGATCGACTTCGAGCCCATCATCGCCCCGATCTTCACAACCGGCGTGGGATACGTGGACCGCGAGCTCATCATCGACTCACCCGCGCGCCATCTGCATCTGATCGACACGGCAATCCCGGTCAAGAACAGCTGCGGGCAGGTGGTGTCCGTCGTCAACACGTTCCGCGAGATCAAGCGCGTGCGCAGCATCGCGGGTAAGTATGCAGGCAACTACGCACGCTATACGTTCGAGAGCATCGTCGGGCAGAGCGACAGCCTTCTGGATGCAGTCAGCGCCGCCCGCAAAGCCGCGCGCGGTGCGGCGAACCTGCTGCTCAGCGGCGAAAGCGGGGTGGGCAAAGAGGTTTTCGCGCAGGCGATTCATAACGCGAGCGCGCGCCAGGCGGAACCCTTCATCGCGATCAACTGTGCTGCGCTTCCGCATGACCTGATCGAAAGCGAGCTGTTTGGACACGCACCGGGCAGTTTCACCGGGGCGACCAAAGAAGGGCGGCCGGGCAAATTCGAGTCCGCCGATGGCGGAACCGTTTTCCTTGACGAAATATCCGAGCTTCCCGTCGATGTTCAGGCCAAGCTCCTTCGCGTACTCCAGGAGCGGGAGGTGACAAGGCTCGGGGATACCAAGGGCATCCCGATCGATGTGAGAATCATCTGCGCGAGCAACCGGAACCTCGAGGCCATGGTGGCAGCGAAGGAGTTCAGAGAGGATCTGTACTATCGCTGCAACGTCATCGAGATCGCGATCCCTCCGTTGAGATCACGCAAGGCGGACATCACGGCGACCGCGAACTTTTTCCTGAGCAAGTACGCGGCGCTGCTCAACAAGAAGATTTTCGGTTTCAGCAAGAAGGCGCTTGACCAGATGAACGCATACGCGTGGCCCGGCAACGTTCGCGAACTGGAGAACCTCGTCGAACGAACGGTGAACCTGAGCGAGGAAGGCACCATCGACGACGTGTCGGCGCTATTGCGTCCATCCCGTGTCGTCGGCAGTGGCGCTGAACCGGCGTCGACGTCCGAGAGGCCGGACACGCAGGGAAGACGGGGCGATCAGCGCGTCCAATCGCTGAAGGACGTCGAGCGCAACGCCATCAGTGAAGCGCTTGCTGCGTGTCGGTTCAACGTCACGCGGTGTGCCGCCATCCTCGAAATATCGAAGCCGGCGCTGTATGCAAAAGTGAAGCGATACAACATCAAGCTCGAGCGGCCATTGCATTAGCGTGAACAGGCCCTAGCCAGGCGGGGTGACTGCCGACCCGACGGCGCGAGTCATTTCTGTCCGCCGCGCGATGTTCGATCTTCCTGCCTCCGACATTGACGTCGTGGTAACAGCCCGGGCAGCGCCGGCGATCAACCGGGCGCGGCTTCCTGCGACGCGTGGGCCGTCAGCGCGTCGATGGTGACGCGCAGGCGCGCGGTCATGCGCGAGGTCCTGGGCCACAGCACATGAATGGGCAGCGGCGCCGGCTGCGCATCGGGCAGGACGACGGCAAGCCGTCCCGTCCGGATGTCGCGCTCGGCAAACCAGCCGGGCAACTGCGCCAGCCCCCGGCCTGCCAGCGCGGCATCTTTCACCGCCGCCAAGTCGCTCAGGCGCAGGCGCGCCAGTCGCGGCAGGTGGCGCGACTGGCCCACTTGGCCCGCCTCGCCCGCAAGCTGCCAGACTTCTTCCGTGCCGTTGCGCAAACGGGCGATGCAGTCGTGATCGCGCAGGTCGTCCAGTGTGCGGAGCGTGCCGCGCCGCGCCAGGTAGTCCGGGGCGGCGCACAGCCGCAGTGTCTGTTCGCCCAACGGGCGAGCGACGTGCGATGCGCTGTCGTCGAGCTGACCAATGCGTACCGCGAGGTCGAAGTTTTCCTCAACCAGATCCGCGGCCCGGCTGGAGAATTGCACGTCGAAGTCGAGTGCCGGGTAGCGTTCGGCCAGCCCCATGAGAATCGGAAGGACACGCTCGCGCCCATACAGCGCCGGCAGCGCGATCCGCACCCGGCCCGAGGGCAGCAGGCGCCGCTCGGTCAGCACCGACTCGGCCTGATCCAGCTCGGCCAGGGCGCGCAAGCAGCTTTCGTGGAAGGCGACGCCCTCATCGGTCAGCGACATGCGCCGCGTGGTGCGCAGGAACAGTCGCACGCCCAGGCGCTGCTCCAGGCGCGCAACGGCCTTGCCGACACTGGAGGGCGACATGCCCATCTGGCGCGAGGCCACACTGAAACTGCCGCACTCCACGGCCTGGATGAAGGCGAGGATGCCCTGGAAACGATCGGAAAGCTGCATGGCTATTTGATAGTTAAAGTCTTTAATCTTGCTATTGAGTGTATCAATTCAATCTCTGTTTTATTGATTAGCATGTCCTGCCTATCTGCACGTGCCGTCTGGCCGTGCTCTTTCAGGAGTGCTTTTCCATGTCTCGCTCGTCAAGCCGGCAACGCTGGTTGGCCCTGGCTGGCATTGCCATCGCCAGCTTCCTGGGCTGCATCGACTTCACCATCGTCAATACCGCGATCCCCGCCATCCAGTCGGCTTTCCACGCTGAAATCGACCAAGTGCAATGGGTCATCAGCGCCTTCGTCATGGCCTTGTCCAGTTGCACCATCGCCGTGGGGCAACTGGCCGACCGTCATGGCCGCCGCCGGGCGATGTACATCAGCATGGCGTCGTTCGGGGTCACCTCGCTGGGCGCCGGGCTGGCCTCGGACCTGACTGCGCTGGTGGCATGGCGGGCGGTGCAAGGCATGGCCTGCGCCGGGCTGTACACGGCGTCGGCGGCGCTAGTGGCGGAGATGTTTCCCGAGCAGGAGCGCGGCAAGGCGCTGGGCCTCCTGTTCAGCGTCAATGGTCTGGGCCTGGCCATCGGACCGGTCCTGGGTGGCTTGCTGGTGGACGCGCTGGGCTGGCGCTGGATCTTCCTGGTCAACGTGCCGCTGATCGTGATCAGCTTTGCGCTGTGCCTGAGGCGGTTGCAGGCTGGCCCGGCGATGCCCGTGCGAAGACGCTTCGACTGGCTCGGCATCGCCTTGCTGCTGGCGGTGTTGCCGTCCTGGCTGACCGCGTTGATTCACGGCGCCGACTGGGGCTGGGGATCGCCCGCGACCTTGGGACTGCTGGCGCTCGGCAGCGCGCTGGCCGGCGTGCTGGCGTGGGTCGAGCGGCGTGCGCCGGTGCCGCTGCTGCGGCTGGCGCTGTTCGCGCAGCCGCGCTTTGCAGTCGCGGCCTGCGCGACAGCGGCGCTGGCATTCTTCTACTGCGCCGCTTTCTTCCTGATGCCGTTGTACCTCGGCGAGTTACGCGGCCAGGACAGCGCCGCGACGGGCTGGTTGCTGTTGCCCACGACGGCCGTGATGGCGCTGATCGCGCCGTTGGCCGGCCGCGGCAGCGACCGGTTCGGCACCGGGCCGGTGATGATGGCCGGCTTTGCCGCGCTGCTGCTATCGGCCCTGATGCAGTCGGCCTTTACCGCGACGACGGGCTGGCCGTGGGTGCTGGCCGCGTTCGCCTGCATGGGCATCGGCTGGGGCTGCGTGCTGGGGCCGTCGATGGCGGCTGCGCTGTCGGCACTGCCCGAAAACCTGGCCGGCACCGCGCTGGGCATGGCGACGACCGTGCACAACGTGGGCGGCTCGGTTGGACTGGCCGCCGCGACCGTGCTGTACCGGCTCGCCGCAGAGCACGGTGGCGGCTTTGTCGCCGGCTACCGTGGGGTCATGCTGTTGCTGGCACTGGTCTGCGTGGGGGCGCTGGCCGTGCTGGCGCTGGGCCGCCGCGCGTTGCATGTGCATCCCGCCCGTGCGGCCTCGAACGCTTGAGGGCGGTCGCCCGGTGTGCGGCGGGGCATCGCGTTGGGGCACGTCTCGTGCGTCGCGGGGAACCGCTGCGTGGCCGCCAACGGCCGGCAAGACTTGCCGCCAGCCAACAGTTTGGCAGACCGATCGCGGTGCAAGTAGACCCGCAGGTCATCATCGAAGCGGAACAGCGGCACGAGCCCACGGCGGTCATCATCGCTTTCACGCGCGACGCATCTCGTGCCGTGCACGCCAACTCAAGGGGCACTCCCTTGGGCAGGCGGGCGGACAATCGCGCAATGGGTGCCGTTGGTGCGGACGCAGACTCGTGTTTCACGATCGATAGTCTCACCACGCATCCGGCCGACTACGACCCTATCAACGGGACGTGGCGCATCAACAATTCGGTTAACTACGTGTTCAGCGTGTGCGACGGCGTTCAGTTCGGCGACGTGACGGCGCGCCGCGCACCCGCACGACCGCTCGACTGACGAAGCCCATTCAACGCGCGCTGACCGCAGACGGTCGCCTGCTGGCACGATGCGCCTCCTTCCCCTGTCGCAATCGTCAAGATTCGCGTCGCGTGCAGATAAAACCCTGCCGTTTCCCCCGCCGTTAACCCGTTCGCAGCCCATGCGCCACGTATTGCGACGCGGCGCGCGTCTTTCGTGATCCGGAATTCACATTCGCCGCTGGCCGCGCCCGGCCGGCGCTAGGGAACGTCATGCGAAAACAACTCACTATCCGTGGTGGTCTCGTCGCGACCATCGCCGGCTATACCGTGCTGCTCGTCCTGGTGGTCGGCGCGTGCATCGCGGCCCTCTATACGAGCAACGGTTCGCTCGAGGCGATGTACCGCGACGACACCGCGTCGCTGCTGTACCTGAAGACCAGCTCGGAGCGGATGCTCGTGCTGCGCGAACGCATGAGCGACGTCGCGCAGATCATTAGCGCCGGCCACTCGGGCAAGGAAGAGATCGCGAAACTCCGCACGCTCCTCAAGCAGAGCAACGACGAACTGGACGCCTATGCGGGCCTGCACGCGCGCAGCGCCGACGAGCAGGCGCTGTTCGACACGCTGCAGAATCGCCGTCGGGCGTTGCTTGACAGCGTGTTCCTGAAGGCGCTGGCGCAACTCGACGGCGATGACGGCTTCGGCTTCCTCGATACGCAGCGTACCGCGCCGGCCGCGCTGTTCGCGGCCTACCAGGAGGCGATCGATGCGCTCGAATCGTTCCAGGTGGCCCGCGAAAAGGCGCGCTACGATGCGGCGGGGAATCATTTCCACCGGATCGTGTGGGGGATGGCGGCGGTGGCGGTCTTCGCACTCGTCGTCGGCTTCTTTGCGCAGCGCATGCTCGCGAAGGCGATCATCGAACCGATCAAGCTCGCGGTCGACCAGTTCGAGAAAATCTCGAGAGGCGACCTGACCGGAACGGTCGTCGTGCCCGGCGAGAACGAGATGGCTTATCTGCTGCATGCGCTGAAGCGGATGCAGGATGGCCTCGTCGGCACCGTGAACCAGGTGCGCGCGAGCACGGAGACGATTGTCGGCGACGTCCGCACGATCGCGAGCGGCAACGTCGACCTGTCCGAGCGTACCGAACAGCAGGCCGTCTCGCTGCAACAGGCGGCGGCGAGCGTCGAGCAACTGACGGCGGCCGTGCGCCAGAACGCGGACAATGCGCGCGATGCCCGTACCTACGTCGAAGGTGCGGCGGGCATTGCGTCGCGCGGAGGGGAAGCGATGCAGCGCGTCGTCGAGACGATGTCGGCGATTTCGCACAGTTCCGCGCGGATCTCCGGGATCGTCGGCGTGATCGAGAGCATCGCGTTTCAGACCAACATCCTCGCATTGAACGCGGCCGTCGAAGCCGCGCGCGCAGGCGAGCAGGGGCGCGGCTTCGCGGTCGTCGCGACCGAGGTGCGCGGGCTCGCGCAGCGCTGCGCGTCGGCGGCGAAGGAAATCCGTGAGCTGATCGGCCATTCCGCGCAGCGTGTCGAAGACGGCAGCGGCCTCGTTGCACTGGCCGGCTCCGCGATGGCCGAACTCGTCGCAGCGGTCGAGCGCGTCAATACGATCATGAGCGAAACCAGCAACGCGTTCGAAGAGCAATCGTCGGGCATCGAGCAGGTGAACACGGCGGTCATCCAGATGGAGCAGACCATGCAGCGCAATGCCGCGCTGGTCGAGGAAGCCGCGGCCGCGGCGCTGTCGCTCGACGAACAAGGCGCGCGGCTCAGCGCGGCGGTCGCGCAGTTCCGTTTGCGTGACGAGGTGGTCGTGTGATGGACGGATGCAGGTGATCGGAGCCGGATCGTCGAGCCGGGCGCGCGGCCCGCGAGGTGTGGCCGTCGTCGAGCGGCGCATTTCTGGTGCGGACATCCCGATTGCCTGTATCGATGCAAACCATGCACCAGTCCGGTGAAGGACGACACGCGGACGATCGTCGAAACCGGTGCGAAGTGGTTGGCGTGCAGTGCCCGCGAGGCGGCGACGGCATCGCTGCGATGCTTGTCGGCAAGGGCGGCAGCGCAATCGCGCCAAGGTTCTCCACAGGGTTATGCACGGAAATTGTGGATAACTCGCGGGAGTGTGAAGGGCCGCCGACGGTCCCTGAAATGGCACGTCGCCATGCGACATCGCGCGCCGCGAATTGCTTTGCTGAAAAGATCGTTTCGCGGCTGTCGCGGAAGGGAATAGCATCAAACCCCCTCTCCATTGGCCGCCGCATGCGCGGCCAATCATTGCGACCGTACTGGCCCGACCATGACGACACTGAACGACTATCTCGAACAGAAGCGCGACGCCTGGCTCGCGAAAAAGGACGCCGCCCGCAGCAATCCGGATTTCAAGGCGACCCCGCTGAAAGCGAACGTGCGCGCGCTGGGCCGCAGCGGCGTGCGGGAGATCCGCATTCGCGATTTCCAGGTGATCAGCGACAGTCCGCCTGATTTCGCGGGCTACAACCTCGGGCCGGCATCGCCGGAGTTGCAGCTCGGCGTGCTGGGCAGCTGCCTGACGCACATCACGCTGATTCAGGCCGCGGAACGCGGGCTGAAGATCGACTCGATCGAAGTCGAGGTAACCGGCGACCAGCATCCGCTCGCGCAGCAACCGGGTTTCGAGCATGTGCCGGTGTTCCCGCACAACCTGCGCTATACGCTCGATATCGTCTCGCCCGAACCGCCGGAGTCGATTCGCGCACTCCATCAGGCGGTCGAGGCCGTGTGCCCGATCTTCAATCTGTTGAGACTGCCGCAGACGATCGACGGCGAGTTGCGGCATACGCACGTTTGAAGTGCACCGGCGCGTTGCAGCATGTCACGTCGCTGCGGCGCGAGCGGGCACGCGCGATACCCGCGCACCCTGTTGGGGCCATCGATGTGATGGTGATTCTTGTCGCGCTGGCACGACTTGGCGAACGCGTCGTCCCGGTGCCGACCACGTGCCGGATCGGGGCCGGGAGACGCCGGTGACGAATCAGCCGGCGCGGATGCCGGAGGTGGGATAGGCACGCGGCTGGCGCTTCGCGTCGTCGGCTCGATCCTGAAAGTGTTGAAACGCATCCAGCAGCCGCGCGCGCAGCACGGCCAGCGTCGCGTCGCGCCGATCTCGCGGCCGGGCGACCTCGACGTGGATCGTGTCGTCGATGCGGCCCGGGTTGGGCGCGAGCATCAGCACGCGATCGCCCAGATACAGTGCTTCGTCGAGATCGTGCGTGACGACGATCGCGGCCATCCGGTGCCGGGCCACGACATCGAGCAGCAGTGTCTGCAACCGCATCCGGGTCATCGCATCGACCGCGCTGAACGGTTCGTCGAGCAGCAGCAGGTCGGGCTCGCCGAACAGCCCGCGCGCGATCGCCGCGCGCTGGGCCATCCCGCCCGACAACGTGGCCGGCAGTTGTTGGGCGACGCCGGCCAGGCCGACTTCGTCGAGCAGCCGGGCGACGGCCGGCTCGCGCCCGCCGCGCGGGCCGGCCGCAAATCCGACGTTGTCCGCGATCGATAGCCACGGCAGCAGCCGCGGCTCCTGAAAGATCACGCCGACGCGCGGGGACGGGCCGTCGAGCGCGATGCCGCCTACCGTCACGCTGCCGCGGAAATCCGTGTCGAGGCCGGCGACGATCCGCAGCAGCGTGCTCTTCCCGCAACCGCTCGGGCCGACCACGCAGACGATCTCGCCGCGCGCGACCTGCACCGGAACGTCGGCGAGGATCGTGCGATCGCCGTAAAGCTTGCGGACGATGCGCAGGTCGAGCAGCGGGGTAGCGGCGCCCGCGGCCGTGCGCGCGGAAGGGGGCATGCTCATGTCGACACCTTGCGTGAGTGGTCGAACGCGTCGCGCCAACCGAGCCAGTGCGACTCGATGCGCGCCATCGCGCCGTCGGTCAGCTTGCCGAGCAACGCCAGCAGCAGGATCGCACCGAACACGAGATCGGGGCGCCCGGTTTCCCGGCCGTCGCTCAACAGGAAGCCGAGGCCGCGCGTGGCCGCGATCAACTCCGCGGCGACCATGAACATCCACGCGAGACTGAGGCCGGTGCGCAAGCCGGTGACGATCTGCGGCAGCGCGGCCGGCAGCAGGATGCGCCGGAACAGCGCAAGCGGGCCGAGCCGGTACACCGCGCCAAGCTCGACGAGCTTGCGGTCGACGTCGCGAATGCCGGCGACCACCGCGAGGTGGACCGGGAAGAAGGCGCCGATCGCGATCAACGTGATCTTTGGCGCTTCATCGATGCCGAGCCACAGCAACAACACCGGCACCCACGCGAGCGACGGAATCGCGCGCAGCGCCTGGAACGTCGGCTCGAGCAGCGCGTCGAGCCGGCGGCTCAGGCCCATCGCCGCGCCGACGACGAGCGCGAGTGTGACGCCGGCGGCAAAGCCCGTCGCGACCCGCAGCGTACTCGCGCCGACATGGCGTGCCACGCGCGTGATGCCCATGTGGACGAGCGTGTCGAGAATCTCGCTCGGCGCCGGGACCAGATGATCCGGCAGCCAGCCCTGCCGCACGACGGCCTCCAGCAACGCGAGCACCGCGAACGGCAGCGCGAGGCCCGCGATCCGCCATCGGCGAAGCGGATCGCGCCGGCCGGCGCGTGGCGAAGCGGGGTGGCGACGCGCGAGCGCGGTGTCTCGGGCAGCGGTGTCGGTCATGGTCGGTCGTCTCAGCGCGCAGCGTCGACCAGCGGGCGCGCGAACGACGGATCGATCAGCGCATCGACGATCTTCGCGGGATCGACGCCGGGCTTGGTCAGTTGTTCTGTCGTCAGGACCGGCGCCGCGGCCTTCAGCGCCGTGCGTTGGGTATCGCCGGGAACGGGATGGCTGAAGTCGTTGCGTTGCAGCTGCAGTTTCGCCACCGGCAGCGATACCTTCGATTCGTCGGCGAGGATCTGCGCGGTATCGGCCGGATGCGCGCCGATCCATTGGCGTGCCCGATCATAGACCTTCAGGACACGCGTGACCGCCTGCGGGTACTGGCTGGCGAATGCGTCGCGGACATTCAGGAAACCATAGGTGTTGAACGCAACGTTGCGATAGAGCAGGCGAGCGCCGTCGTCGAGCTGCGCCGCGGCCATGTGCGGATCGAGACCGGCCCACGCATCGACCTGGCCGTTCGCGAGTGCGGTGCGCCCGTCGGGATGCTGCAGGTTGACGATCTCGACGTCGTCGCGGGTCAGGCCGACCGTGTGCAGCGCGCGTAGTGTGAACAGGAACGGATCGGTGCCGCGCGTCGCGGCGATTTTCTTGCCCTTCAGATCCGCGAGCGAGCGGATCGGAGAATCCTTGCGGACCACGAGCGCGGTCCACTCGGGGCGGGAGAACACGTAGACCGTATGGATCGGGTTGCCGTTCGCTCGCGCGAGCACCGACGCGAGACCCGCGGCGGAACCGAAATCGACCGCCCCGCCGTTCAGGTATTCGAGTGCGCGATTGCTGCCCAGGCTCAGCACCCAGCGGATCGACGTGCGGTCGGCCTTGAATTCGTCTTCGAGCCAGCCGAAGTGGCGGATCACCAGGCTCTCCGGTGAGTAGTACGCGTAGTCGACGCGGATTTCCGCGGGCGTCGCTGCACGGGCGTGCACCGACACGAGGCTGGCGAACGCGGCAACGACGAGGGCCGCGGCTTGCCATGCGCGGGACCAGGACAGCTTCATCGGGATTCTCCGGAAGGGCGGCAAGGTGCCGCGAACAGGCAGGGTGACCGGCTAATGTAACGAAGCAGCGGCGATCCGCGAACGAAGAAATCCGCAATTGAACATGTGCGTTGCTGCTAAGCGCGCGCGGCGAGCAACTTTATGACGCGGGCCGATTAATTTATCGATTTATATCGCTTGGGATAACGGGACCGGGAGAACAGAATGCCTGCTGCCGGAACGTGACTGCATTGCGTGTCGGGAGGATCGCAGTCGCAGTGGATTCTCGCGGGTCACGAATGAGCACGTCCGGTTGGCGGCTTCATGTAGACATTGCCGACAACTCGGCAGAAAACTAAGGAATGCGATGAGTTCGATCGATCTGAACGCCGTCCCCCCGGTGTCGTCGCCCATCCGCTCGGCCAGCGATGTCGCGCGCCTGATCAACACCGTGGACAGCTCGGTCGGCCATGCCCGGATGATCGTGCTGCTGGCGCTCGGCGGCGTGTTTCTCGATGCATATGATCTGACGACGCTGTCCTACGGGATCGACGACGTGGCCCGCGAGTTCGGTCTGACGCCCGCGCTGACCGGGCTGGTCGGGTCCGCGATCATGATCGGCACGATCTTCGGCAGTCTGATCGGCGGATGGCTGACCGACAGGATCGGCCGCTATCAGGTGTTCATGGCCGACATGCTGTTTTTCGTGGTCGCGGCGATCGCGGCCGGGCTCGCGCCGAACGTCTGGGTGCTGATCGGTGCGCGCTTCGTGATGGGGCTCGGTGTCGGTATCGACCTGCCCGTCGCGATGGCGTTTCTCGCGGAATTCTCGAAGTTCGACGGTCGCGGCAACAAGGCGTCGCGGCTCGCGGCGTGGTGCCCGATGTGGTACGTGGCGTCCTCGGTCTGCTTTCTGCTGATCTTCGGACTGTATTTCCTGCTGCCTGCCGAGCATGCGGGATGGCTGTGGCGCGCATCGCTGATCTTCGGCGCGGTGCCCGCCCTCGTCATCATTCTGTTCAGGAACCGCTTCATGAACGAATCGCCGCTGTGGGCGGCAAACCAGGGCGACCTGGCCAATGCCGCGAGGATTCTGCGCGAGTCGTACGGGATTCATGCGCACGAAGCGGAGGATGCCCCGCGCGCGCCGAGCCAGCCGCCCGTGCGTATTCGCGTGCTGTTCCAGCGTCCGTACCTGGGGCGCACGATCGTCGCCAGCGTGATGAACCTGTGCATTCCGTTCGAGTACACGGCGATCGCTTTCTTCCTGCCGTCGATCCTGTCGCAGTTTCTCGGCGCGGGCGTATTCGAAACGATCGCGGCGTCGCTGGCGCTGAACGTGCTGTTTGCGTTCACCGGCGGCTTGCTGGGCATGCGCCTGGCCCATCGCCATGCGTCGCGTCATGTCGCGATCGCCGGCTTCGCGCTCCAGTTCGTCGCGCTCGTGGCGCTCGCGCTGGCCGGGCATCCGCACGGCGCACTCGCGATCGGCTTCGTGCTGTTGATGCTCGGCACGTGGTTGTTCGCCGAAGGGTTCGGGCCCGGCGCGCAGATGATGATCTATCCGACGCTGTCGTATCCGGCAACGATTCGCGGCACCGGCGTCGGCTTCGGGCGGTCGCTGTGCGGCATCGGTCAGGCGCTGGCCCTGTTCGTGCTGCCGATCCTGCAGGCGCGGCTCGGCACGGACATGTTCTGGGTTGTCGCAATCAGTGCCGCTACGCCGATCGTGTTCCTGTTGATCGTGCGTTACGAGCCGACGGCGCGCGATATCGACGACGACGGTGGTGTGTGAGCGCGGTCGAGATCGTGTCTAGTCCGGAAATGGCGCGCGCATTCTCGAGTGCGCGCGTCGTCATTGCCGCAGCCACAATGTTCACCCATTCGATGTGCGAGTGCGGAAGCAGAACGGGAATCGGCGCTGCACCGGGTTTCTAGCGAGAGGAGCGGGGCGATCGGGCGGCGAGTCGGGCGAGCGGCCCGACACACCGGTTGCTGTTCATCGTGAAGCCGGCCGGTCCGCTCGCGGACACGCGGACCGACCCGCCGTCACATTCACGTCACGCGTAGGCCGCCACCTGTTCGGCATCGCGCTTGACCTGCTCGATGTCGCGGAATTGCGCGGCCGGATGTTCGTCCGGCAGCCGAGCCGATCCGCCGAACAGCTTCTCGCGCAGCGTGCCCGGCGCATAACCGGTCGGATACACGCCGCGCCGCTGCAGCTCGGGGACGAGATAACGCACGACATCCTCGAAGGTTTCGTGCGCAACCGCATACGCGAGGTTGAAGCCGTCCACGTCGGTGGCGGCGACCCATTCCTGCAGGATGTCCGCGACGGTCGCCGCCGAGCCGACGAAGACCGGGCCCAGGCCGCCGATGCCGCCCCAGGCCGCCAGTTCCTCGATCGTCCATGCGGTGTCGCCGCCCGCCAGATGCTCGACCGCCGACACGATCGCATTCGTTTCGACGCGCCGGACGGGATCGTTCGGTGCGTACTGGCCGAAGTCGATGCCGGTCCAGCCGGACATGAACACCAGCGAGCCGTCGTACGACACGTACTTGCGATATTCGTCGAACTTGGCCTGCGCTTTCTCGTCGGTTTCGTCGACGATCACGGTGACGAGGTTGTAGATCAAGACCTGGCTCGCGTCGCGCCCCGCGGCGGCGGCCTGCGCGCGCACGTCGGCCACGTAGCGCGCGAGCTGCGGGCGGGTCGGCGCGGCGACGAACACGCATTCCGCGTGCTGCGCGGCGAACGCCTTGCCGGGGCCGGACGCGCCGGCCTGGAACAGCACCGGCGTGCGCTGCGGCGACGGTTCGCACAGGTGGTAGCCGGGCACGTCGAAGAAGCGCCCCTTGTGGCCGATCTCGTGCACCTTCTCCGGATGCGTGAACACGCGGCCGTCGCGGTCGCGCACCACCGCGCCGTCCTCCCAGCTGCCCTCGAACAGCTTGTACAGCACCTCGACGTATTCGGCTGCGACCGCGTAGCGATCATCGTGCGTGCGCAAGCCGTGATCGCCGACGTTCTTCGCGCCGCTTTCGAGGTAGGACGTGACGATATTCCACGCGAGCCGGCCCTTCGTGTGATGGTCGGCGGTCGACAGCCGGCGCGCGAACGTGTACGGGTGTTCGAACGTCGTCGATGCGGTGATGCCGATGCCGAGATGCTCGGTCGCCATCGCGATCGGCGCGGCGAGCTGCAGCGGATCGTTCACCGGGATCTGCGCGGCCTGGTGCAGCGCGTGGTAGTTGCTGCCTTTGTAGACGTCGTAATAGCCGATCACGTCCGCGATGAAGATCGCATCGAAAATCCCGCGTTCGAGCACGCGGGCGAGGTCGGTCCAGTAGTCGAGGTCCTTGTACTGCCACGACCGGTCGCGCGGATGGGCCCACAGCCCGGGCGACTGGTGGCCGACGCAGTTCATCTCGAACGCATTGAAACGGATGGTCTTGCTCATTGTGCGGCTCCTGCCTCTGCATGCGTGCTTGTGCCCGTGCCGTTACCGACCTGCCAGACGAACGGCGGCGTGCGTCCGTTGATGACCCAGTCGCCGACGATCCGCGCCTTGTAGACGAGCGGATTGTGCGACGACACGGTGCGCGCGTTGCGCCAGTGGCGGTCGAGCGCCGTCGTGCTGCGGGTCGAGGACGCACCGAGCGCGTCGAACAGGCGCGTCGCCGCGCGCAGCACGAGGTCCGACACGACGAGCTGGCTCTGCGCGGATTCGATCTCGGCCGCGACGTTGGCATCGTGCTCGGCCGTTGCGTCGCCGCCGAAGTGCGCTTCGTAGGCCCGTTGCAGCGGCTGCGCGGCGCGCAGTGCGAGCGCGTCGGCCGCATAGGCCCACGACGCGATCTCGCCGATCACCTGTTGCAGCTGGGCATCGTCGGCCGCGCGCGGGGCGTTGCCGTGGCTGTACACGCGGGTGCGGCGGCGCACCAGGCCGGCTGCATCGCGCACGATCGCGTGGCCGATGCCGGCCAGCGTCGCGACGTGGAAGAGCTGGTAGAACGCGGTCTGGTACTTGAAGCGTCGCGCGAAGTCGATTACGTCCCGTGCATCGACCGTCGCGTCCTCGAAGCGGGTGGTGCCGCTGCCGGTCGTGGTCTGGCCGAAGCCGTCCCAGTCGTCTTCGCGGATCACGCCGGGCTGCGCGGTTGCGACGGCGACGATCACGTCGCTGCCGTCGTCCGCACGTTGCGCGAACACGTCGATCCAGTCTGCGAACAGGCTGCCGGTGCTGTAGAACTTCCGGCCGTTCAGCACGAGGCGGCCATGCTTTTTCGAGACCTTCGTGATGGTCTGGCCGAGCGCCACGTCGCCGGTTTCGGTCCACGCATTGCCGACGAGCTGGCCGCTCGCGAAGCGGTCGAACCACGTCTGGCGATCGGCGTCGGGCGGCACGTTCAGCCAGTCCTCGACGAACGCGAAGTGCCCGCGCAATGCCTGCGGCAGATTGGAATCGGCCGCAGCGAGTTCGGTCAGCAGCCGAAACAGCTGCGGCAGCGACGCGCCGGCGCCGCCGTCGCGCACCGGCAGCCGCACGGCGCCGAAGCCGGCGGCCTTCAGCCAGCCGATCGCCTCGTGCGGCAGTTCGCGGCGGCGTTCGCGTTCGGCGGTGCCGGCCGCGATGCGTTCGAAGATCGGCCTGAAGCGGCCGGCCAGCGCGTCATAGTCGGTGCCGGTGGAAAGTTCGGTTGCTGCGGGAGACGAAGTCATACGGGGTCCTTGAAAGGCGGGGCCGTCGATGCCGGCAGGCCAGTATAGGAAGCACGCTGCGGACGATCCAATAACGGATTCGTACATCGTTATCGCCACCGGGTATTACGCGGGCGAGGCGGCATGGCATCGATGCCTGGGCGTCGATATCGTCGCTGACGCGCGGTTTGCTGCAAGCGACGTGCCGCATCGTTTGTCATGCGAAGGAATATCGTTGTGCGAATCGCTCGGTTTGCCGGCACGCGGCGCGCTGCTAGATTGAATGTGTCCGTCAATCAGCAGGAGAGCCCGATGTCAGAGACGAGCGCCACGATTCAGGAACGGCCGGCCGATACGCAACCACAGGTAGCGCGCGTGATCGCCGACGACGCGCAGGCCATCGCGGCCGCGCATGCACTGGCGCAGCGGCTCGCGCAAGGGGCGGCCGAACGCGACCGGGAGCGCCGGCTGCCGCGTGACGAGATCGAATGGTTCTCGCAGTCGGGGCTGTGGGCCATCACCGTGCCGAAGGCGTACGGCGGCGCGGGCGTGTCGCATGTGACGCTGACGGAGGTGGTGAAGATCGTCGCGGCGGCCGATGCGTCGCTCGGGCAGTTGCCGCAGAATCATTTCGGGTTGGTCGACGTGATCGCGCTGACCGGCACCGACGCGCAGAAGCGCCACTTCTTCGCGGAAGTGCTGAGCGGCAAGCGGTTCGGCAACGGCTTTTCCGAGAAGGGCACGAAGCACGTGCTCGACCTGAAGACGCGGGTGCGCCGGGACGGCGACGATTACGTCGTCGACGGCACCAAGTTCTATTCGACCGGCGCGCTGTTCGCGCATTACGTGCCGGTGCTCGGCCTCGACGACGAGCGCCGCGCGTGGCTCGCGTACGTTCGCCAGCCGGCGCCGGGGCTGACCGTGATCGACGACTGGTCGGGGTTCGGGCAGCGGACCACCGCGAGCGGCACCGTCGTGCTCGACAACGTGCGGGTGCCGGCGTCGCACGTGCTGCCGGCCCAGCGCGTGTCGGATCTGCCGACGCTGAACGGCCCGCTGTCGCAGATCATCCAGGCCGCGATCGACGCGGGCATCGCCAGGGCCGCGCTCGACGATACGCTGGCGTTCGTGCGCGCGCGCACGCGGCCGTGGGTCGACAGCGGCGTCGAGCGGGCGGCCGACGATCCGTTGACGATCCGCGAGATCGGCCGTCTGCACATCCAGCTGCATGCGGCGGAGGCGCTGCTCGAGCGCGCGGCGCGTACGCTCGACGAGATCGCGGCGCGCGGCGACGTGACCGAGGACGAGGTCGCGCGCGCGTCGGTGGCGGTGGGCGAGGCGAAGGTGCTGACGACGGAGATCGCGCTGCTCGCGGGCGAGAAGCTGTTCGAGCTGGCCGGCACGCAGGCGACGCTGGCCGAGCACAACCTCGACCGGCACTGGCGCAATGCACGCACGCATACGCTGCACGATCCGGTGCGCTGGAAATATCACCTCGTCGGCAACTACTACCTGAACGGCGTGCGGCCGGCGCGCCATGCGTGGAATTGAACCCGTTGCGATCGTGGCGTTATGCTGCGGCGATGGTTGAATGCGTCGCCGCGCCCGAACGCATTCGCACGACCATGAGCGAACCCGGCAATGCCTTCGTCGAGGCGCAATCGCCGGGTATCGAGCAGGTGAATGCTGCACAGAGGGCGTTACCGCACCAGCGCGGCGACGCGATGAAGTCGCAGCATCCCCATAAGCCCGCTTACTGAGGCGAGTCAGGCAGCGTGTAGTCGAAGCGGTACGAATGCCGGCCGCTTTCGATGGTGATGATCATCGCGCCGGAGAGTCCCAGCAATTCTCCCGTGCCGGAGTCGGGCACGACGGTGATCGACTGCTGCGGCTGTCCGCGAGTCATGGTGGAACTGTGCTGCAGGACAAAGCTGCCGTGGCGGCCGCCCAGCACGCCCTGCACGGTTTCCATGGCCACATAGCCCGCCGAGCCCTGGATACTGCTTCGAAACGCGAGCATCTCGCCGTGACTGACGGCTTCGAGGTCGCCGTGATACTGCTTGTCCAGCGACATGCGACCGAGCCCGGTCTGTTCCGCGACGGTACTCAGGGTTTCCGGATTCAGCTTCACTTCAAACGGACCATTGGCCAGCAGGGTCATTGCAGCGCTCCTTGTCGAATCGGCAACCCGCACTATAAGCCAACCGGACTCGGGCGGATGACGGTCGCGTCGACGCGAGACATTGAAAGGTGCGACTTCGTACGTGACGAAGGCGCAGGGGTTCCAATGTTTCGAATCGCCGAAGCCTCATCGACGCAAACGGCAACGCTTCAATCGTCGCCTGCCTGATAAAGCGCTTTCACCTGCGACAACGCTTCGATGAATTCATCCTTGAGCGCCTGCGGCCCGAGGATTTTCACGTGTGCGCCGTACCCCAGGAGCTTCCGTGCGCCGTGCTCGATGGATTCGATGGGCATCAGGAACACTTTCCATCCCGGCGGCACCTCCGCGCTGCTGGCGTCCTGCGCGGCAGGCACGGTCTTGATCCGTGCGTTGGCCAGCCAGGTTTCGCCGCGCGGCGACACGGCGATATGGGCGGTCAACCGATTGAGCTCGGTCTCGTACCGGCTCATCGCGTCGCGCCAGTGCGTTGCCAGGTCGAATCGCGCGGGGCGCTTGAAGCGGCGGCGCGATGCGTCGAGTTCGAGGATATTCGCGACCCGGAACGTGAGTGCGCCGGGCTTGCCGACCACCCGGGCAACCAGGTACCAGGCGCCACCCTTGAGCACCAGGCCGAGCGGCTCGAGTTCGCGGCGCGACACGCCGCGCCAGCTCTGATACTTCACATCGATACGGTACGCCCCCCACACCGCATCGGCGACTTCACGCAGGAATGCCGGCGTCTCCTGGGCCCGGTACCAATCCACGGTGTCGACGTGCAGCCGGCTGGCGACGCGATCGGCGTGCTCGCGCGAGCCGGGCGACAGGCTGGCCATCATCTTCAGTCGCGCGGAGGTCGCCATGCCGTCGAGGCCCAGTTCGCTCGCGGGCCCGGGCAGGCCCGCCAGAATCAGCGCGTGCGCTTCATGCTCGGTGAGCCCCGTGAGATCGGTACGCCAGCCGTCACTCAACTGAAAGCCGCCGTTGCGGCCGCGATCGCCCCAGATCGGCACGCCGGCCGTGGAGAGCTGGTCGATATCGCGCAGGATCGTGCGCTCGGACACCTCCAGCGCGTCGGCCAGCGCCGGTGCAGTCATCCGGCCGCGCGCTTGCAGCATCATCATGATCGACAACAGGCGGCTCGCTTTCATGAGCGACACGTTACCTCAAATACCTGACATGAGATGTCATGTTATCGGGCTTATGCTTTGCCGCATTTCCGATCCGTTTCATCGACACGACATCACGGAGGAACGAACCATGAAGATCATTTCCGGGCCGCTGAGCATGTTCGGCGCGAAGGTCGAGATTGCGGCGCACGAGAAGGGCATCGACTTCGAGCTGGTGATGGTGCCGTTCAGCCAACTGCGCGGCTACGATCCCAAGCATCCGGACGTGTTGCGGATCAACCCGAAGCGGCAGGTGCCGGTGCTGATCGACGGTGATCTGGAGCTGTTCGATTCCACGCAGATCTTCGAGTATCTCGAGGATCTGAAGCCCGATCCCGCGCTATGGCCAGCGCATCCAACGGCGCGCGCGATCGCGCGTCAGCTCGAACACTGCAGCGACGAAGTCTATTTTCCGCACGTCGTCCGGCTGATGGGGCTGGAAGCGACGCCCGACGATCCGGCGGCACAGGCCGCGCGCGCGGAAGCGGCGCACTACTATCGGCGCATGGAGCGCGTGTTGGCGGATCGAGAGTTTCTGGCCGACACGTATTCCTGCGCCGACATTGCGTTCTACATGGCGCAGTTGTTCGGCGCGCGCAAGGGCGCACCGATGACGGACGAAACGCCCCGCCTGCTCGCGTGGCGTGAACGGATGACGGCGCGTCCCGCCGTGCGCAAGGTCGCCGGCGCGATGGCCGGCTATCTTGCCTCGATCGGAGAGGCGGTCCCCGATTTTCTTTGCGCGCTCGACTAGCTGCGTTCGATAGCGGGTGGAAGACGGCCTTCAGCCGCGATGGCAACTGAAGGCCGCAGTGGGGTGTTCGGCGTTCAGCCGCGGATGAACGCGAGCAGATCGGCGTTGATCGTCTCGGCGTTGGACGTGGGCATGCCATGAGCAATCCGACGCGCCCCTCTATTTGGGCCCTTGACCTTAAAGTTGACTTAAATCTTAGAGTGCTTGCTGACGGCAGTGAGTCAGCAGGCTTCGGGTGTTGCCTGCCACGGTCGATCATCGACGAGAGGCGACGAACATGGACAGGCGGTTTACACAGGTCGAATTCGGGCCGCACAAGGTCGACGTGCCCGAAGGCGGGTATTACGACCGGTTCCGGATGAATCCTGACCTCGACGAGGTGGCGCGCGATCCCGCGGCGGGGAACATCGATTTTTTCCGTCGGATTCCGAAGCGTCAGGTCGCGTCAAGGGTCGGCCCGACCTGGGCGCCGAATTTCTACTACCGTTCCAGCAGCATTCAGCTGCTGTTCCTGGCACCGCTCGAACGCCTGCGGACCACGCTGCCGGTGCCGCTCGAACCGCTGCGCGCGCTTCCCGGATACGGGCTGGCCGCGCTGACCTTCTTCTCGTATTCGGTGTGCGACAACGATCCGTATGACGAAGTGTCCGTCGCGGCGGTCATCCGCCGGCCCGGTGCAACCGGGTCGCATGCGCTCGAGCTGATCGATTCGATGCGGCGCCGGAGCTTCTTCGCGCACGTGCTGGCGCTACCGGTCACCACGGAAATCGCGCGGGTGCGCGGCGTGCATGGCTATCAGCTGCCCAAGTGGCTCGCCGATATCGACGTGAACCTCGGCGCCACCGCCACCGCCCGCATTGCCGGCCCGGGCGGCCGGCCGGACCTGAGCCTGAGCGTGCCGATGCCCGAGCTGACCCAGGTCGCGTCGCAGTCGCACATGGGCACGTCGACGATGATCAATCGCATCGACGGCGAATGGCACCAGACATCGGTGCAGACGAATGCGTTATCGTTCGCCCAGCGCCTGTTGCCGCGCAATGTCGAGCTGGTGCGACACGGCGGTCCGTTGAGCCAGCTGCTCGACGGGCTTGGCGCGTCCACCATCCTGCGTCTCGACGTAGTGAAGGATGCGCAACTGGTGCTGAACCTGCCGACCTCGTTGAAGGCCTTCGATGAACCCGGAAAGCAACGCTGACGCCACGCAACGCCGCGGCACGCCCGCGCGAAGGAACCGCCCATGACCCGGCCGACTCACGATCTCGTCGTATTTGGCGCCACCAGTTTTGTCGGGCAGATTCTCGCCCGCTACCTGTCCGAGTACCTGTCGGGTGCCGGCGAGACGCTGCGCTGGGCCATCGCCGGCCGTTCCGAAGCGAAGCTCAGGCAGGTCAGGGATACGCTGGGCGCGGCCGGGCAGTCGGTACCGATCATCGTTGCCGATGCGGCCGACGAAGCGCAGCTTCGAGCGCTCTGCGCGCAGACGCGGGTGGTCGTGTCCACCGTCGGCCCCTATGCGCTTTACGGGGAGCCGCTGGTCAGGATCTGCGCGGAAACCGGCACCGACTACTGCGACCTCACCGGCGAGACGCAGTGGATCAAACGGATGATCGACAAGTACGAACCGGCGGCCCGGCAATCCGGTGCGCGCATCGTTCATTGCTGCGGCTTCGATTCGGTGCCGTCGGACATGGGCGTGTTCTTCCTGCAGCAACAGGCGCGGCAACAGTGGGGCGTACCGGCCGCGCAGGTGAAGATGCGTGTGAAAACGCTGAAGGGCGGCGCGTCGGGCGGCACGGTGGCGAGCGTGATCAACGTCGTTCGGGAAGCGGCGGCGGATCCCGCGTTGCGCAGGGAACTGCTCGATCCTTATTCGCTGTGCCCGAAGGGACATGGTTTTACGGCACGCCAGCATGCGGTGCGATCCGCCGCGTTCGATCGCGACTTCGACGCGTGGATCGCGCCCTTCGTGATGGCGGCGATCAACGAACGTGTCGTGCATCGCTCCAATGCACTGGCCGGCAACGCGTACGGCAGCCGCTTCACGTATGACGAAGCGGTGATGACGGGCACGGGCTTCAAGGGCCGCCTGACCGCGGTGACGATGGTGGCCGGCCTTGGCGCGTTCATGGTGGGTGTCGTCATCAAGCCGGTGCGCAGCCTGATGGAGCGTTTCCTGTTGCCGAAGCCCGGCGAGGGGCCGAGCGCCGCGGCGCAACTGGCCGGCCGCTACGATCTGCGATTCTTCGGCCGCACCGACGACGGGAAGACCTTGCGCGTGAAAGTCACCGGCGACCGCGATCCGGGCTACGGCTCCACCGGCAAGATGCTCGGCCAGGCCGCGATCAGTCTCGCACTGGATTGCGTTGGCAATGGCGTCAAGACCGGACGCGGCGGCGGCTTCTGGACGCCTGCAACGATGTTCGACGAGCGCTACATCGAGCGGCTGGTGCGCCATGCGGGGTTGCGCTTCGACGTGATTTGAGCGCGTGTGCCGTCCGCTGGCTAGTCGACAGGAAGCCGATAAAGATCGGATTGCGAATCAACATCAGGAGACGACTGACAGTCACGACGGGGCAGATGGACGGATGTAGTCCGGCCGGGGAGTATCGGAACATGAAGATCGGGGAACTGGCGGAACGCACCGGCCTTACCCCTTCGCGCATCCGCTTTTACGAGCGCATCGGTCTGTTGACGCTCGTCGAGCGCGAAGCGAACGGCTATCGCACCTATCCGCAGGAAGCGGTGACGGTGCTCGACCTGATCACGGCCGCGCAGAAGGCGGATTTCAGTCTTGAAGAGATCCGCACGCTGATGCCGGCCGACCTCGCGCAGTGGCCCTGCGATTCGTTGCTGGAGGCGCTGTACCGCAAGGTGCAGGACATCGAGGCACTGGAGGCGCGGCTCGCTCGAATCAAGGCGCAGATCGTGTCGCTGATCGCCGACATCGCCGCAAAACCGGAGTCGGTCGATTGTGCAACCCATGCGAAACGATTGCTGTCGCGCATCCCGCCCGGGAATGCGGCGGATGGCGGCGAGGCTGCGACTGCCGCCGCCGATCGCGACGAAGCGGTTGTGCGCCGCCGGTCACCCCGCGCCTAGCGGCGCGCCGGCGCATCACATCACAGCAACGCGACGACCTGTTCCGCGGTCGCCTTTGCCGATTGCGGATTCTGGCCGGTCACGAGGCGGCCGTCCACGACGACGTTCGACGTGAACGGCAGCAGCGCCTTCTCGTAGCGCGCGCCACGCTGTTGCATCTGCTGCTCGACGTTGTAGGGCACCTTCTTCGCGACGCCGGCCAGGATTTCCTCCACCCACGAGTAGCCGGTGATCCGGCGTCCGGCAACCAGCAGCGAGCCGTCCGATAGTTTGGTGTTCAGCAGCCCGCAGTAGCCGTGACAGACCGACGACACGACGCCGCCGTGCTCGTAGATCTCGCGCGTGAGGCGCTGCAACCCCGCATCGTCCGGGTAGTCCCACATCACCGCATGGCCGCCGGTGAAGTAGATCGCATCGAAATCGGCCGGATCGATCTCGTCGGGGCGTGCGGTGGTGGCCAGCAGCGCCGCGTTGGCCTGGTCGGCACGCCACGCTTTCGCGGCGGCGTCCGCATGAGGCCATTTGAGCGAGCGCGGCTCCAGCGGCGACACGCCGCCCTTGGGGCTCACGAGCTGCTGCTCATAGCCTTTTGCCGCGAAGATGTGATGCGCATGGGTCAGTTCGGACAGCCACAGGCCGGTCGGTTGCGACGGATCGGCGTAGTGCGCGACGTTGCTCACGACGTGAAGGATGCGCTTGCTCATGATGCGGTTTCCCTTTCATCGGCCATGGGCGGACGTCGTCGACGCACCGCCGGATTGTCGGATGGCATTGCACATACCCACGACCTCGATACGCTGCCGAGGCAAACCATAACCTTTAAGCAAAGTCGAAGGTCAAGGCCTTTTCGTCCTGGCCGCCCGCGCGGGCGTGGCGGGCAGCACGAGTCCGTCCAGCAAGGTGGTCAGCGCATCTTCGATCGCGTGGTCGCCGACCTTCTCGCGCACCAGCCGCCCGTCGATCGCCAGCATCGTCAGGCCATGCAGATGCGCCCAGCAGGCGGTCGCCTGGCCGAGCGCGGGGCGCGGGCGGATCGTGCCGGCGCGCTGGCCGCGATCCAGGATGTCGACGACCAGCAGGAAGGGCGCTTGCACGCGCGGATCGAGATGGATGTCCGAAGGCTCCCCGGCATCCGCGGCAAACATCAGTCGATAGAGATCCGGGTTGCGCTGCCCGAACGCGAGATGGGCATAGGCGAGGGCGAGCAGCACGTCCGGTGCATCGGTTGCGGGATCGACGGACGCGGCGAGATCGTCGCGCAGGCGATCGAAGCCGATCAGTGCGAGCTCGTGCAGCAACGCGGCCTTGTCCGGGAAATGCCGGTACGGCGCGGAGTGGCTGACGTTCGCGCGCCGCGCGATTTCACGCAGCGTGAACTGCCAGCCCTGTTGCTCCTGCAGCGTGTCGAGCGCGGTTTCGATGATCGCGCGACGCAGATCCCCATGGTGATAAGCCTTCTGCCCGGCATCCGCATCCCCATCCGACGACATCGTATTGCTCCTATGTTGACAGGGAACACATTGTGGTCCTATGATCGGCCGCATGCAAGTTGACAGTGTCTACATCGACGCAACCTCGTGAGGTGCACCATGGCCGTTTCCGCAGAATCCAGCTCGAGCTTCGACCCGGCGGTGTTGCTGGCCCGCCAGCGCAACGCATTCGTCAGCGAGGGGCCGCCGAGCATGCAGCAGCGCAAGGCCCGGCTCGCGCGGCTGCGCGCCGTGGTGCTCGCGTATCGCCGCGAAGTGGAGGAAGCGGTCAGCGTCGATTTCGGGCATCGCTCGCGACACGAGACCGCGATCATGGAACTGGTCGGCGTGATCCAGGCGATCGACTATCTGACGCGCAACCTGCGCCGCTTCATGAAGCCGCAGCGCCGGCACGTCGGCATCTTCTATCGCGCCGGGCAGGCGCACGTGGAATACCAGCCGCTGGGTGTCATTGGCGTGATGGCGCCGTGGAATTACCCGTTCGCGCTCACGTTCATTCCGCTGGCCACCGCGCTGGCCGCGGGCAACCGCGCGATGCTCAAGCCGTCGGAGCTGACGCCGCGCACCAGCGAGGTGATGCGCCGGATGCTCGCGGAGACTTTCCCGATCGAAGAAGTCGCGGTCGTGCTCGGCGGCCCGGAAGTCGGCGCCGCGTTCAGCGGCTTGCCGTTCGATCATCTGCTGTTTACCGGCAGCACGCAGGTGGGCCGCAAGGTCATGAAGGCGGCCAGCGACAATCTGGTGCCGGTGACGCTCGAACTCGGCGGCAAGAGCCCGGCGATCGTCGCGAGGGGGCACGTCGATGACCGGACGATGTCCAGCATCGTGTTCGGCAAGCTGTCGAACGGCGGGCAGACCTGCGTGGCGCCCGACTATGCGCTGGTGCATGAAGACGACCTGGACGCGTTCGTCACGCAATACGATGCGGCCGTCGCGCGCTTCTATCCGGAAGGGCCGACCAGCCCGGACTACACGTCGATCGTCAGCGACCGGCATTACGATCGCTTGAAAAATCTCATCGACGAAGCCCGCAGCAAAGGCGCGCGCGTGATCGAGGCGGGCGTGAATCCGCAGCAGGCGGCCACCCGCAAGCGGACGCTCGCGCCCACGCTGATCGTCGGGGCCGGCGACGATACGACCGTCATGCAGGAAGAAATCTTCGGGCCGATCCTGCCGGTGCGCACGTATCGCACGATCGACGAGGTCGTCGACTACGTGAATGCGCGTCCGCGGCCGCTTGCGCTGTATTACTTCGGCGCACAGGACAGCGACTGCGCGTCGTTGCTCTCGCGCACCACGTCGGGCAATGTCGGCATCAACAACACGCTCCTGCACGTCGCGCAGGAAGACTTGCCGTTCGGCGGCGTCGGCCCGAGCGGGATGGGCGCGTATCACGGCATCGAGGGATTCCGCGCGATGAGCCATGCGAAGGGCGTGTTCGTGCTGGGGCGCTGGAACCTGCCGAGCCTGCTGCGCGCGCCGTTCGGGAAGCTCGCGGATCTGTCGCTGGCGGCGCTGCTCGGGCGCAGCCGGGATCCGGTGGGCGTGCGGGCGGGATTGACCGCGAAGCGCTGAACCGGGCGCGGGGCCGGATCAGCGCGTGCGATGGTGTCCTTGAAGCGCGGCGGCCCGGAAATTCAGATCAGCGCCCGCCGCGCGCGATGGCCAGCGCGACGCCGAAGCCCACGAGCAGGCAGCCGAAGGTGCGGTCGATCCAGTGCCGCAGCGCCAGCAGGCGATCGCGGACAGCCGTTGCGGAAAAACACAGCGCCACCAGGCTGAACCAGCCGGCATGTGCGACGGCGATGAACGCGCCGTAGCCGATCTGCACGATCAACGGCGTGTCGGGCCGCACGGCCTGCATGAACAGGCTGACGATGAACACCGTGGTCTTGGGGTTCAGCGCATTGGTCAGGAAGCCGGTGCGCAGCGCGGCCAGGTCGGACAGCGGCGCGACGCGTGTGTCGGGCTGCCCGTTGCTTGCCTTCGTCATGAGCATCTTCACGCCCAGGTAGATCAGGTAGATCGCGCCGACCAGCTTGACGGCATTGAAGAGCCACAGCGACTGGCGGATCAGCAGGCCGACGCCCAGCAGCGTGTAGCTCACATGAACCGTCACGCCGAGCCCGATACCCAGCGCGGTGAGCACGCCCGAGCGGCGAGACAGCATCAGGCTGTTGCGCGTGACCATTGCGAAGTCCGGGCCCGGGCTGATCACGGCCAGCAGCGTGATGGTGACTACGACTATCAGTTCGGTCATCGTCTTGTCCTTGCGATTGATGGCTTGATGACGCAATCTTATGGGTCACGTTACATCGGGAAAAGCGATGATTTCTGACCAGAATGGTGAGATTGACTCACAATCCGTTCGCGCCAGCCTGCCGTCGCTGATGGCCTTGCGTTGCTTCGAGGCGGCGGCGCGTCACGAGAATTTCAGCCGTGCCGCCGACGAGCTGTGCCTGACTCATGGCGCGGTCAGCCGCGCGGTGCGGCTGCTCGAGGATGACCTGGGTGTGGCGCTGTTCCAGCGGCGCAGCCGTCGCGTCTTCCTGACCGATGCGGGCCGCAAGCTGGCGCAGGCCGTCCATGATGGGCTGGGCCTGATGCGTCACGCCGCGCACGAATTGCGCACCGAAGCCGCCCGGGCGCGGCGCTGGGTCCTGTCATGCGAGCCGACGCTGCTGATGCGCTGGCTGATTCCGCGCTGGCCGGATTTTCAGGCGCGGCATACGGGCGTCGACATTCACCTGGCTGCCGCGGGCGGCCCGTTTTCATTCGACAGCGGCATCGACATGGCGATTCGACGCAATGACTTTGCGTGGCCAGCGGGGTATCACGCGGAGCGTCTGTTCGCAGAGCGGGTCGGGCCGGTTTGCCGGCCAGATAAAGTCGATGCGTGGTGTGCCACGCGTCGTGGTGATCGCTCGTTGAAGAAGGACACTCCGCCATTGCATACGCGGACACGCCCGGACGCGTGGAAGGAATGGTCGGTAGCGGCGAATCAGCCCGTCACAGGCGGGCGCGGGCAGACGTTCGACCATTTCTACTTCAGCCTGCAGGCGGCCGTCGCGGGGCTCGGTGTCGCGATCGGCCCGTGGCACCTCGTTCGCGACGACATCGAAAGCGGTGTGCTGGTCGCGCCGCTCGGATTCGTCGAGGATGGTTCGCATTACTGCTTGTTGACGCCGGAACCGGTGGCGGCCGGGAGTGAGCAGGCGGATTTGCTCGGGTGGTTGAGGGCGATGGTTTGAGGGAGCGGGCGGCTGAATGGACATTCACGGGTGACGCAAAACGGCGCAGGCATCTTCCGGGCAATGGCACAATTTCGACGCGCGTGCGCCGACGAGACGCCACGACAGACGAGCGCCCCCGCGCCATATCGGGTGGATCGTCACTTCATGGAGCGGCTGATGGAAGACGAACTGCAGGCATTGATCGCGGCCCGGCGCGCAGCCGGGAAACCGGAAGGCCAGGTGCCGGGGTGGAAGGACAATCTGGTTCTGTTGGAGGGCACGTTGGCCCGTGTGTCGAAAAAGCGCGCGGCGGCCCCGCCTCAGATACCTCCGCCGCCAGCGGGCGTCGTGGGGGCGACCGCGATTGCGGCGACGTTGCTGGGCATGGGCGACCAGGCGCGGGTGATGGTCGATGCGACCGACGGATCGAGCTGGAAAGACGAAGCGGACTGGGTGGAGTTCGAGATGGACGGCAATCATTTTCACGGTGTGCTGTGGATGATGCCGATGCGCAGTGGAGAGGCGGTCAAGGTCGTCGCCGAAAAAATCGGCGAGCACCGCTATTTCGCCTATGCGGTCCAGCGCGATTCGGACGCCGTGGTGTCGATCTATCCGAATGCGATCATGGGTACGAAGGCGCGTGGCCGATTCGAGCGGAAGGGCACGCTGGGGTTCTTCGTGTTCGTGGAGTTGATCATGGCCGTCTTCCTGGGGATCAACTTATTTCGTGGCGAAGGCAGCATCGGCGACTTCGCGATCATGATGGGAGGGGCACTGGTCGCAGGTGCCATCGTCATGATGTTTTTTTACTTCCTGGGGAAATGGAAGTTCCGCAACAGCATCGAAGATGAACTGGCCGAGTGCATCTTCCGGGCGTTCGGCTGGCCCGATCCGCAGAATTTCAATTTGCGAAAGGTCTCTCGATGGCCGAATCGGGCGCGGCCGAACGAGGATCTTCCGACCTCCGATCCTTACTGGTACTTCAACCTGAGTTATTTCAGGTACGAGCCGTCGCCGCACGCGTGACAGGACGATCGGACGCCCGCGCCCGGTATCGCAGGCGGCCGTGACGGCCGTTGCTACCGCGCGGAAGCCGGTGCGAAGGTCCTGCCCGTCACGTCTCCGATAAAGTCGATTGCCGCCCGAATCGACGGCGAATGCCGGAGATCGGCATGCACGACCAGCCAGATTTCGCGGGAGTACGATTCCCCGTCGAACGGCAGGCGCTGCAACCCGGGATCGCGGTCGCCCATGAACACGGGCAGCCCTGCCACGCCGATTCCCGTGCGGGCCGCGACCTGCTGCGTCGTGATATCGCTGACTTCGCAGGCGATGCGGCGGCCTCGAGCGATCGACTCGAGCCACTTCTGATGCGGCATTTCCGCGAATTGCGCGTCGTAGCAGATAAAGCCCCAATCGTCGGGCGTCGACGCGTGCGCATAGTCGCGGCTCGCATAGAGCCCGAAAGGCATCTCGCCCAGCTTGCGCGTCACGTTCTGCGGCTCCTCGGGGCGGAACAGGCGCACGGCGATATCCGCTTCACGGCGGGCGAGCGATACGCTTTGCGCCTGGCTGGCCATCGACAGTCGAATGCCCGGATGCAATTGCGCGAATTCATGGAGATGATTCGCGAAGAAATTGTTGGCGAGTACGGGCGGCACGCTGATCGTCACGGTGCCGTGCATCGGCAGATGTTCCGTGAGCGCGAGACGCTCGATCGCGAACGCGTGCTCCTCCATTTTCTCGGCGAATTCGAGCATCTGCCGGCCCGCGGCGGTCGGCCGGCACGCGCGTGGCAACCTGTCGATCACGCGCACCTTCAATTCGGTTTCGAGTGCGCTCAAGCGACGGCTGACGGTCGCATGGTCGACATTCAACCGCCTGGCCGCCGCCGAAAGACTCCCCGCCTGTGCGACGGCAACGAAGTAACGCAGGTTTTCCCAGTCGAACATCGGTGCATTTTCTCCAGGTTGCTGTGCTGTTTTGCGGAATATTCGCACAGAAGGCGATCCTCTACGCTTCAATCCTCCGAATGCGAAGGATTGCCGATGCAGACATCTTCCACACCTCATCCGCGGCTGGTTCAAACGGCGGCGTGCCTCGGTTTTGCGGTCGTCCTGATCGACGTCAGCGTCGTCAACGTTGCGCTCGATGCATTGCGCACGGCGTTTGGCGCAGCGGTCACCGACTTGCAATGGGTCGTCAACGCGTATGCGCTCGTGTTCGCGGCGACCCTGCTGATGGCAGGCGCCCTCGGCGACCGGCTGGGCGCAAAGCGCGTGTTCATGGCCGGTTACGCGATATTCACGCTGTCGTCGATCGGCTGCGGCATCGCGCATTCGATGGGCGCGTTGATCGCGTGGCGTCTCGTTCAGGGGATCGGCGCGTCGCTGCTGGTGCCGAACTCGCTGGCCGTGCTGCGCCTGGCATTCGACGACGCGGCGGCGCGCAGCCGCGCGATCGGCTGGTGGGGCGCCGGCGGCGGCATCGCGCTGGCGGCGGGGCCCTTGGCAGGCGGGTTGCTCATTGCGGCAGTCGGCTGGCGCAGCATTTTCCTGGTCAACGTGCCGGTCGGCATGGCCGGTATCTGGATGACATGGCGGTTTGCGCCCGACACGCAAGCGCAGCGCGGCAGGCACCTGGATCTTCCCGGGCAACTGACCGGTGCGTTTGCGCTGGCGGCGCTCACGTTCGCGTCGACCGAGCTCAGTGCGCTGGGGTGGCGCAGTCCGGTCATCGTCTGTGCGTTCGCGTTGTGCGTCGGGTTGGGCATCGCGTTCATCCGGCTGGAAGCGCGCAATCCGGACGCGATGTTGCCGGCCACGTTGTGGCAGGACCGGATCGTCCGCAGTTCGATCGTGATCGGTGCGATCGCGAATCTGGTGTTCTACGGCATCGTGTTTACGTTGAGCCTGCTGTTTCAGTCTGTCTGGCATATGACACCCGTGCGCACGGGTGTGGCGTTTCTGCCGATGATGGGCGTGCTGATGGCCATGAGCATCGTTGCCGGGCGACTGACCGGCCGGCTGGGCGCACGCACGCTGGCGACGGCCGGACTGTCGATTTCCGCCGCCGGCTATCTGGCGATGTGGCCGGCCATCGCCGTGCACTCCAACGCGCTGCTCGCGATTCCGATGCTGCTGGCCGGCAGCGGCATCGCGCTGACGATACCGACCATCACGGATGCGGCGCTCGCGGCGGTGAGCGGTGCGCAGTCAGGTGTGGCGTCGGGGTTGCTGAATACGGCCCGGCAGGTGGGCGGCGTGATGGGCGTCGCGCTGTTTGGCTTCTTCGTTCGCGAGGCAGGGGGTGTGGCGTTTGTGCACGGGATGGCGCGGGCGTTGATCGTGTCGGTTCTGCTGCTGGTGGTCGGTGCGGTGATGGCCTGGCGGAATCTGGGGCAGGCGGCGGAGCGCGGGATGGGGGCTCGCGGGGCGAGCCCTCAACGTCAGTGCCCAACCCGATAGACGCGACCGCTATGTACCCCCTCCACGCTGCGCCGATAGGCCATGGCCACGCGTGCCGCCGGCACGCTCTCACAGCCGGGGAAAAACGGACCGAACCGGTCGATGGATTCCGTCAGCATGGTCGGGCTCACGGCATTGATCCGGATGCCCCGGGGAAAATCGCATGCGGCCGCGCGCACGAAGCCTTCAATCCCGGCATTCGACGTTGCGGCGTTGGCGCCTTGCGCAATCGGATCATCGACTGCGATGCCCGAGGTCAGCGTGATCGACCCGCCATCGGACAGGGCGTGCTGACCAACCAGTGCGACGCGCACCTGACTCAGCAGCTTGTCCTGCAATCCCTTGTGGAATTCGGCCGCCGTCATCTTTTCGATCGGTGCCAGGACGACATTGCCCGCGGCCACGATGATCGCGTCGACTTGCCCGAACTTTCCGAACAGCGCGCTCACGCTCTCGTCACGGGCGATGTCGACCTGATGGTCGCCCGAGGTGCGACCCACGCGAATGATGTCGTGTTTTCCGTCGCGCGCGAGCTCATCCGCCACGGCACGCCCTACGTCGCCACCGGCGCCGATTACAACGATCTTCATGGAACCACTCCTTTTCGATTTCAGGTTGGAGCGGCCATTGTTCATCGAACCAATATTGCGATAAATGTGCTCTAATTTCCGACACTACTAATCGCCGGTTCGGAATATGGACAAGCTGCGTTCGATGGAAACCTTCGTTGCCGTCGTGGAAGGGGGCAACTTCACCGAGGCGGCGCAGCGGCTGGGCATATCGGCGGTCATGGTGGGCAAGTATGTGCGCGAACTCGAAGAGCGCCTCGGTGCGCGCATGCTGGAGCGCACCACGCGACGGCAAAGCCTGACGGATGCGGGGCGCGTGTTCTACGAAGATGCCAAGCGCGCGCTTGAGCATGTGCGTATTGCCGAGACGTCGGTCGAACGGTTGCGCGCGTCGCCGTCCGGCACGTTGCGTATCAGTGCGCCGATTACCTTCGGGTCCTGTGTCGTCGCGCCTTTGGCGGCGACTTTCCAGCAGATGTACCCGCTCGTGCGTATCGAGCTGGCGTTGAGCAATCGCGTCGTCGATCTGGTTGACGAGGGGTTCGATCTGGCGATTCGTATTGGTGCGCTGGGCGATGTCGACCTGATCGCGAAGCCGCTGGCCATGTATCGGATGGTGATCTGTGCGTCGCCCGGTTACCTCGCGCGGCATGGGCGTCCGGAGACGCCGCAGGACCTGGGCGTGCATCGCTGCCTGTCTCACTCGGTGTGGAATGGCCGTAACGGGTGGAAGCTCAAAGGCTGGGATGGCCCGCAGGTTTCGAAGGATCCGGTTTTCACGTGCGACGATGGTCATGGCCTGCGCATGGCGGCGATCGCGGGGGCGGGGTTGTTGTTGCAGCCTGAAGTGCTGGTGGCTCACGATCTGGCGAGTGGCGCGCTGGTGCCGGTGTTGCAAGCGTACTTGCCCGAGCCGCATCCGATTCATGTCGTGTATCGGCATGATCGGCGGCCGCTGCCGAAGCTGACGCGCTTTGTCGCGCATTTGCTTGAGCATGTGGCGGCGCGGGACGCGTCTTAGCGGGCGGGGGCTGTAGTCGACGGTGGATTCGACCGGTCGATGCGACAGGTTGATGGATTCGTTCAGCCGGTGAATCGAAAGCTAGTGTCTTGCGCGGGCGTTCGTCGAGCCGTCTGGCAATGTGTTGAGCCTGGCTTGCGAGCAGGCAGAGAGATGGGTTCCTTTCGGGAGGGGCTGTCTCGGAAGCCCGTTTGTTGTTTCGTTCGTGCCGCGTGCCCGGATGGGGTCGTAGACGTCAAACAAACATTCCAGTTCGATGTGGTGCCAGTACGGCTCGGCGAGAACGGCATTGCCAAACACATCTTTCCGGGTGCTCGCGCGGCGGACGTGGGTATCGATGGCCTGCGTGCATGTATCGAACACGCGACGAGACCTGACATGGCGTGATGCTTCGTGGCAGCGGGATCCATGAACGTGGTTCATGGGAACATGAAATATATCCATTTTTATTTCTCCCGGGCGGAGACCATAATTCCGGGCTCCCCAGTCCGGCGGACGCGGGCGTATTTCATTGACACTTCTCATGGCAACCACAATCGAACGCAAGCCATTGGCGTTACCTGGCGGGCACAAGAAAGTGCTGCTTCATTCCTGCTGCGCGCCGTGCTCGGGCGAAGTGATGGAAGCCATGCAGGCGTCGGGCATCGACTTCACGATCTTCTTCTATAACCCGAATATCCATCCGCTGAAGGAATACGAACTACGCAAGCAGGAAAACATCCGGTTTGCAGAGACATTCGGTATTCCATTTATCGATGCCGACTACGATCGTGACAACTGGTTTGAGCGCGCCAAGGGAATGGAAAACGAACCGGAGCGCGGCATCCGCTGCACCGTGTGCTTCGACATGCGTTTTGAGCGCACGGCACTGTATGCCCATGAGCACGGCTTCCCTGTCATCACCAGTTCGTTGGGCATCTCGCGCTGGAAGAGCATGCAACAGATCAACGATTGCGGTGTGCGCGCGGCCTCGCACTATCCCGACATGCTGTATTGGGAATACAACTGGCGCAAAGGCGGCGGCTCGGCGCGCATGATCGAGATCAGCAAGCGAGAAAACTTCTACCAGCAAGAATATTGCGGCTGCGTCTACTCGCTACGCGACACCAATCGGCATCGCCTGGAAAGTGGCCGCGAACGCATTCAGCTGGGCGTGAAGTTCTACGGCGACGACGACTCCGCAATCGAATCCTGAGCTCGCCATCCGTTCCCGGATCAACAAGCGGGACGGCTTGAAGATCCCGTACTCGCGCAAAACTCTGGTCGGGCTGCGTACCGTCGGAGGCATGCCACTGATCGCCGCGGCGCAGGCGCTTGGCATTCCGCTGACGCATCGGAAGCAGCTCGAAACCGTCCTGCGCCCCTTATCTGCTGCGATCCTCGTTCGTTGGCCCGCAGCGACGGACGTCTCTTTTTCGCGCGCGTCATTTCACGGTTCGTCGTTAGATTCGATCCGAAGCAAACGAACCCGCTGGTCGCGCAAGGCGTTCCCCAAGCTCGCTCTATGACTTCGCGATCAGGCCTTCTGCGTGGCCGAGCGCCGGGGCGGTCAAACCCCGCAAGCAAGGATAGCCCCTGACGCAGATGCGCCGGGACGCGAGCGCGTTGGGGCATGAAGCGTCATATGACCGCGTCGCTGACCGCGTCGCTGACTGCATCGCTGACTGCATCGCGCAATGAAGGTGCGGAAGGAGAGAGGCGAGCAGGCCAACCTGCACCCCCGGCCATGAACATGATTAATGGTTTGATGAAATCTATTCACTTTTATTCATGGATGGCTCGGCATAAAATTTGTCTTGAATGCCGATATCTTGAAGATTTCTGAGCAAGAGCCAGAAAACAAAATCGGAAAGCATTGAAAAACCAAGGGATGAATTCAGGCTTCATCTCGGAAATCTGGGTGTCAGATCAACATGAGTCAAGATTTTACATTTGCCATCAAGCGCCTTAGCTTCGATGAAGACTATCGGCCGTCAGACAGTACGCGTATCACGACCAACTTCGCCAACCTGGCGAGAGGAACGAGTCGTCAAGAGAATTTGCGCAACACATTCAGGATGATCGACAATCGTTTCAATGCGTTGGCGCATTGGGATAATCCTGAAGGCGACCGCTATGCCGTCAAGCTTGAAATCATTTCCGTCGAAATGAGCATCGACGGTGAAAGCAACGGCGCCTCCCTTCCGTTGATTGAAATATTGAAAACGAATATTGTCGATCAAAAAACCGGTGAGCACATCGAGGGCATCGTAGGGAATAATTTCTCGTCTTACGTACGAGATTATGATTTCAGCGTTCTGCTGCTGGAGCACACCAGGAATCAGGCCGAATTCAGCACCCCGGAGAATTTTGGGGATCTGCACGGGAAGCTGTTCAAATGCTTCGTGAACTCAAGCGCCTACAAGGCCAACTTCAAAAAGCAGCCCGTTATCTGCCTGAGTGTCTCGAGCAGCAAGACTTATCATCGGACCGCCAATCAGCATCCGGTTTTGGGTATCGAATATCTGCAGGACGAATACTCTCTGACTGACGAATACTTCAAAAAAATGGGCTTGAAGGTTCGTTATTTCATGCCGCCGAATAGTGTCGCGCCGCTGGCTTTTTATTTTTCCGGCGATTTGCTTGCTGATTACAGTGATCTCGAGCTTATCGGTACCATCAGCACGATGGATACGTTCCAGAAAATTTACCGGCCCGAGATTTACAATGCGAATTCTGCGGCGGGAAAATCCTATCAGCCAAGTTTGAAGCATCAGGATTTTTCGCTAACTCGAATTGTTTATGATCGGGAAGAACGCAGCCGGCTGGCTATCGAGCAGGGAAAGTTTGTCGAAGAGCACTTCATCAAACCGTACCACGCTGTCCTTGAACAGTGGTCCGCTAACTACGCTCTTTGATTCATCAAAAACACAAGGTCATCTACTGTGAAGAAACTGTTGCCTACCTCAACTGCCGGCAGTTTGCCTAAACCCTCTTGGCTCGCGCAACCGGAGACGCTTTGGTCGCCCTGGAAATTGCAGGATGAGGGGCTGATTGAGGGCAAGCAAGATGCTTTGCGCTTGTCACTGCAAGAGCAGCAACATGCAGGTATCGATATCGTCAGTGACGGCGAGCAAACGCGCCAGCATTTTGTGACGACGTTCATCGAGCACCTCAGCGGCGTTGATTTTGAGAACCGCAAGACCGTTAGAATTCGCGATCGCTACGATGCAAGCGTGCCGACGGTCGTCGGTGCCGTTGCTCGACAAAAGCCGGTTTTTGTCGAAGATGCCAAGTTCTTGCGCCAGCAAACCACGCAACCCATAAAATGGGCGCTGCCGGGACCCATGACCATGATCGATACGCTTTATGACGATCATTATAAAAGTCGCGAAAAACTGGCGTGGGAGTTCGCAAAGATCCTGAATCAGGAAGCCAAGGAACTGGAGGCTGCCGGCGTTGATATCATTCAATTTGACGAGCCTGCATTCAATGTCTTCTTTGATGAGGTGAATGACTGGGGTGTTGCGACCCTGGAGCGGGCAATTGAAGGTCTCAAGTGTGAGACTGCCGTGCATATTTGCTATGGCTATGGTATCAAAGCCAATACGGATTGGAAAAAGACGCTGGGGTCGGAGTGGCGGCAATACGAAGAAGCCTTTCCCAAGCTGCAAAAATCCAGTATCGATATGGTTTCGCTGGAGTGCCACAACTCCCGCGTTCCGATGGATCTGATCGAGCTGATTCGCGGGAAGAAGGTGATGGTGGGGGCGATCGATGTGGCAACGGATACCGTTGAAACGCCCGAGGAAGTCGCCAGCACCTTGCGGAAAGCACTGCAGTTTGTCGATGCCGACAAGCTCTATCCTTGCACCAACTGCGGGATGGCTCCGTTGTCTCGTGCAGTCGCACGAGGCAAGCTGAATGCTTTGAGTGCAGGCGCGGAAATCGTCCGACGAGAAATCTCGAACTAATTCCTGGCTGTAGTCGGAAGGGGGGCTCGGGAA
Source organism: Burkholderia aenigmatica (assembly GCF_902499175.1). Lineage (GTDB taxonomy): Bacteria > Pseudomonadota > Gammaproteobacteria > Burkholderiales > Burkholderiaceae > Burkholderia > Burkholderia aenigmatica. The sequence goes on along the minus strand of NZ_CABVQC010000001.1, from coordinate 116,484 downwards.
ATTGAAGCGGATGTGGATTTCAGGGGGAGCCTCAAGCGGGCTCCCTGATTCCGTTGGAATACGCCGCCCGGATTTCCCGCGTAAAGATGAAGCAGGGGCCCTTTTCGATTCCGATCAAGCCGACGAGCACAAGCAGGCCGGCAGGAAGTTGTCGACGATCGAAGCGGATCAGGTGGCGCCGCGGAAGGTTGGCTGGCGCGTACTGCTTCGGTACGACGGCACACATCGGCACGGATGCCGAGTGGGTTTATAGAAAGCCGGCACGCCGATATGTGCCGGTCGGCGCCGAAGCGGTGTGCCCGTCATGCGCAAAATTGTCGCCGCGACCTGCTCGCGACGGCCGAGCGCGGAGAAGCGAGTGGGCTATCGGGTCGATTTTGATCGATGGGCCGCTTGCACAATTGACAACCGCTGAAGTCAGCCAAAATGACCTGACGACTTCAGGCCTTCCTTGATATTTTCGAGCCGCACCCGGTATTCAGTGTCTACCATGTCTCTTTCCAGCACTGCCATCGAGCCATTGAGCTTTCGCGAAGCGCTCGGGCATTACGCATCCGGTATCACGGTCATTACATCGCACGTTGATGACGAGCCGATCGGCTTCACTTGCCAGTCGTTCTACAGCGTGTCGATGAGCCCGCCGCTGGTGTCGTTCAGCGTCATGTCCAGCTCGGCCAGCTATCCTAAAATTCGCCAGGCAGGTCGATTCGTGGTCAACATCCTGTCAGACGAGCAAGTCGGGATTTCCAACCAGTTCGCTCGACGCGGCGCGGACAAGTGGCACGGAGTCGAATGGCAGGCGTCGCCGCTGGGTAACCCGATCATTGTCGGCAGCCTTCACTGGCTTGATTGCGAAATCTACGCCGAACACGCCGCGGGTGATCACCTGATCGTGATTGGCGAAGTGAAAGCGTTGGACGTGCAAGAGGCTGCTGCTACGCAGCCATTGCTGTATTTCAAAGGGCAATATCGCAACATCGCCGCGCATGACGCGGTTTGAGCGTTGACCTCCGCGGGCCTCTTTTAAGTGTCAATCAATTGAGCGCCTGACCATCTCGGTGAATACGCTCGGCACCGGAGCCGAAGCGGCACTGCATCAATCCATCAAAAGGGGCGCCGAGGTAGCGATCACGCTTGGTATGCCGGCTGCGTTGATTGCCTGGCCGGGCAACTCGGTGGGGCCATGGGTGTTTGGCCAGCCATCATTTCCCGGGGTTCGATTCAGCGTCCTGGCGTCGACTCTTCTGGTTCGAACCATTCAGGCCACGAGCTGCGGTGCCGGTTGCCCGCCTCGATACAAGGAATCAATGTCTGCGCCAGTACCGGTAACTGATTGGCCGATTTGGCAATCCGGTATTTGACACTGTGCACGCACTCCCGGTCGCCGAATTCGCAACGATTGAGCCGGGTCCCGCCACAGGGGCCGTTCGCCAGACCTTTGGGGCATGTCTCGGGGCATACGTAGAGGGTGTCATGCAAGCGGCAACTGCCGCAGGTATCGCAGCCGACCAGCGGTCGTTTGACCGTCCGCTCGACAGCATGTAGCGCATCAGCCGCCACACCGATCTTCCATATCGGACGCGTCACGCTCCAGCCAAATGCTCTGCTGAGCCATCCCGTGCCACCGAAGACCTGGCTATGTGCGGTAGAGAGCAGCGTGTGTCGCAGGCGCTCCCGGCGGGTGGCGGTGACATCGGATTGCCCCATTTCCCACGCATCGATTTCGGGAGCGAAGCATACCTGGGGCGCCCCAGGCATCTGCCAACTTGCCCGCCATCGTTCGTCCCACTCGGTCAGTGAGGTCACGCTGTCCCGCTGCTCGGTAATCGCCTGCTCCAGCGCAAGCAGTTCATCCAGCGTATGCACCCCGGACACATGAGCGCCGGCATAGTCCATCAGCTGCAGGCCCACGATCTGCAGGGTCAGACGCTCGAGGCTTCGTGCGCTGGCATAGGCCTGCGATACTCGCTGCTCCCTGCCCAACAACTCGCGCATGGATTCGGTGATGACGACGCCGGGCACGGTCTGCAGAGCGGCCGCGCGTTTGTCGGTCAGCCTCATCACACAGGCCAGCATGGGTTTCATGCGTACCTGAGCGCGCATCCAGGTCTGGGCTTCAACATGCTTGGCGGCGTCGAAACCCAGTTGCAGCGTAAAGAAATCAGCGCCAGCCAGAAGCTTTTTCTGCGCCTTCAGATACTGTGCGCCGCCTTCTTCTTCGCGGTATTTGAACGGGTTCAACGCGGCGCCCAACAGCCAGTCCGGGCATTGCTCGCGGGCAATCTGCAGCGCGGGCACCGACTCCAGATAGCGCACGGGTGCCTGCCCGGGATGGTGGCCTGGCAAGCGGTCACCACTGAGCAGCAACAATTGCTCGAGACCGCGGGCCCTCATCGACTCAATCTGGCGCAGCAAGTCTGCACGCTCCCGATCCTTGCCGGAAAAGTGCAGCAAGGATGTGGCCGGATTTCCCAATGCTCCGGCGCCGTCCAGGGGGCTCATGTCGGAGTGCAGGCCGACGCGATCGGCGAAGGATGGCAGTAACGGCCAGCCTGCCAAGTGCCCGCGTTGCACGATCTGCTCGAACGCGGTCAAGCGAGAAGGGGACTGTTGAGGGACGACCTCTAGCACGCAGACGAAGCGTCCTTCGTTCAGCGCCTGTTTCAACGAACTCAAGACAGCTCGATACCTTGTAGATCAGAGGGGCGTCGTTGCCGCGGCCTCGGGGTGATAGCAGCGCAACGACCGCGATGTTCGCCGGCAGCAGGCTGGCGGCATGAAAGAAGAGCAATTGCGCGGGGCGTCCGATGGGCATCCAGCAGTCAGCCTGCAACGGTTGGCGACAGCGTCGCGCCTTCATGCGCACACCAGGCAGAAGCCCGGCGCCACGGGTTCGCGCCGAGACAGGGTAGCTTCGAGACGCCAGCGTGTACAGGCCAGCGATTGCCATATTGAGCAGTACACCGAGGGCCAGCGCCTGCGTAGTGGGGAACCAGCGCGATCAGCAACAGGAGACCGATCGACAGGGGCGATCCATTGAACCGACTGGCTCCCGACTGCGGGCCTGCCTCCACCTCAGCGTGGGGGACTCGCGGTATGTGGTCCGTGAGCGCTTCGTCAAAAACCTGGCAACAAACAGTCACGATCAGCCAAAACCGAGACGCCAATCTCGCTAACACTTTGTCTTGGTGCCCGTTCCTATCAGGGAAATCCCGGTGCGGTGCCAGGTTATCAGACGAGATTAACTTATATCAAACTAATTTTGACGACGATTTATGTTCCTGATATGGTTTTTGCACTTGCAAAGCGCGACCCGGCTGCGTCGGTGCTCAGCGAAATGGTTCGCCCAGGTTGCCGGCGGCTGAATTGGACGCTCAATCAGTCTGCAATGGCGGCCGTTATTTCCAGATCGATTTGGGGAGCAGGTGGTGCGTGTTCTGGTTTCGTCACCGCCGCACTCGCTTGCGGGTAATGCGCGAGTGTTGAGCGTCACGACGCAGTCCTTCTTCGACATGCCATCGGAGGAGCGTTTGGCCGGGCGCGGTAACCCGCTCGAGTTTTTTGGGCTTCGCGGATTCGGCACGTTTGTTCGCACGCATCGCGAATACGGCGGAAGGACGGCAGTTCGAGTGGATCCTCGTATGCCTGCCCGCAGGCAAGACGTACTCGGAAGTCCCCCAGGGGTAAGTTCCTTTGCGTGATCGACGGCGAAGTGGCGCTGGAACTGAAAGGCAAGGTGTTTGTGCTGCATGCAGGAGACTCGGCACGTGATCAATCCACGGTGCCGTATAGCTGGAGCGACAACGGAGGCAAGGAAGCGGTTTTCGTCCAGGTAGGGGCGCCGCGACTGTTCTAATCGGGGGAGTGCCGGATGGGTGGACACGTAAGGCGCCTTCCCGCAGGAAATTGTGAGGATGACGAAATGATCGAATTGAATATGCCGATTTGTCGAATATGACGCCGGCCGTTGCAACTTGAGACGACGCGCAGGCCGTGCGCCGTCATCTGCATTCGAATACAACAAAACCCGTTTCAAACAATCCCGAAACCACTCCTGACAGTGAAATACAGATGAAAAACAAGAAATTCAACGTCAGCGTTATCGCTGTTGCCGCCTTCGCAGCGTCGTCGGCAGCAATGGCACAGTCGTCGATCACCCTGTATGGCATGCTCGATGCAGGTATCGGCTACACCTCGAACATCAACGGCCACAAGCGGTTCGGCCTCGATGGCGGTGCCTCAGGTTCGAACAAGTGGGGCCTCAGGGGGACGGAAGACCTCGGTGGCGGCCTCAAGGCGATATTCAAGATCGAAAACGGTTTCAACATTGGTACAGGTGGCATAGGCGGCCAGGGGCCCATTGGTTCCTCGCGTTCGTTGTTCAACCGCCAGGCTTACGTCTCCCTCGCTTCCGATCAGTACGGTACCGTGCGCCTGGGGCGCCAGCTCGACGCCGTGACGGAAATGGTGCAAGTCCTGACGGGCGACGCCATTTCGGCGTCGGCATTCTCGACCCCGGGCGACGTAGACAACAACGACAACACGACGAACCAGAACAGCGCCGTGAAGTACATTTCGCCGGTCTTCCACGGCTTCCAGGCGGAAGGCGCGTATTCGTTCGGCGGCGTGGCCGGTGCGATGGGTTCGGGGCAATCGTGGTCGGTGGCTGCGAACTACGCCCAAGGTGGCCTGACGGTCGCCGGCGGCTACTTCCATGCGGCGAACCAGGGTGAGAACGGGTGGATGAACGCAACGGCGCAACCGAGTTTCGGCGGTGCGCTGGGTTATCCGAGCTCGGGTTACAACGGCGGCAATGCGTTCAAGAGTGCGGGCATCGCGCAAATCGCGACTCAATACCAGATTGGTCCGTACACGGCCGGGTTGCGCTACTCGAACGCCCAGTACCAGGGCAACGCTGGCCAGCCATCGATCCACTTCAACGTGCTGGGTGCCCTCCTGCAGTACCAGGTCACCCCGGCGCTGGCGCTGGCGACCGGGTATACGTACGTCTACGGTTCCGCGGCCACACCGAAGCTGGCTGCTGAAGGCCGCACGATGGCGTCGATCAACCAGGTGTCGCTGGGTGCAACGTACTCGCTGTCGAAGAGCACTGCGCTGTACGCGATGGGCGGCTACGTTCATGCCCAGGGCGCTCAGGCTTCGGTTGCCGACTTCGGCAACACCGCATCGGGCGGTAACCAGGTTCAGGTCAACATCGGCATGTACCACGGTTTCTGATCGCCGGCTCGGAGGTCCGGAGTAATGGATGCTTTACTCCGGCAACGAAGCATTCCGCCAAGAGGCGGCAGGCATAAACGAATCGAGCGACGCGGATGAATCCGTCCTGCATGCGTAGTCAATCGCGCGCTGGTTCGAATCGGCGAGCGTCAAGGCGTGCCAATCCACAGCAAGGTGGTCTCGGCATGCGCGATGTTCTCTACGCTGTGCGGGGCCATCGTTTTGTACTGCACGAAATCGCCTTCCCGTAGCGGAAATTCGTTGTAAGCGATCGGTTAGGGACGTCCATCGTGGTATGTTCCACGTGAGGCCGTGTTGGTTTCGGTGCCGATCGAAGTGATTAGATGTCGACGCTGCTGGGGGAGATCATGCGTTGGGCGAGATATGGCTGGTCGTTTCTTCTTCTAGGACTGTTGACCGCTGCTGACGCTGGTGCAGCCGGCAGCGTTCCAAGTTTCAATTGCGAGACAGGTCCCGTGACCAAGCAATATGGCGGGACCTCTTGGATTGTCTATAGTTGTGACGATCAGAGATCGCTTGTCTTTACTGCTAGCTCCGATAGTCGAGCAGCGCCATTCTATTTTTTCTTCATGTACTCGCCGAAAGGGTATCAATTGCATGGCGAAGGTACCGGAAGCAAACAGTTAACAGATGCCGCCTTCGCGGACATGAAGCAATTGACCGACTTGCAGCTTTCAGCGATCGTGACCGAGACGCAGGGAGCGAAGTCCGCGAAGTAACGTGATCACGACCTATCCATCAGCTAAATTGTGCGATTCACGGACATCGTTTCACTTCTTGGTGCGCCTTTTTCGTTCCGTGGTGGAGCTCGAGGCTCCGTTAGGAGACGCGAGCTCCACCACGCGCCGGTGATGTTCGGCGAGGGTCTTGTCGACGCGCCATTCACGGTGCCGAATTCGCTCTTTCGTTTCCTCGTAGGCACTTTCCACCTCCGCTGCGAGAGGTGTAATTTCGCTTAACTCTGCGATACGATCGATGGGCGTCTTGCCACCAAGTGAACCGTGCGGGCGCCGCCAGTTATAGTCGAACTGCCACTCCTCAATTCGTTGGTCGATCGCATCCCCGGTCGGTGGATGATCCGACCAGAATTCGTTGAGGTCGGTGAGCTGTGAACGCTCGACCTTGCCGTTGAGGTGTGGCGAACGGGGCGGAATCGGTCGGAATTTGATGCACTCGCTCATCAAGCGCCGCTGCACTGACTCGGCGAAGAACTCACCGCCTCGGTCGGTCAGGATACGCTGAATCGGGAACGGCATCTCCTCAATGACGCGATCAAGAAAAAGCAGCGTATTTCGGGCATTTCTGCGTGGGTAGATCGCCAGTACTCGAATCGCGAACAGTCGTCGATCGCCGTGTACTGGTACGCACCTCGAGCGATTTTCATCGTGTCCATCTGGACGCGGTCTCCAGGCACCGGCCGGCTATAGCGTTTCGGCTGCGTCGGTCGCCTGGATCGAACCAACGGTTTTGCACCCGCCTCGCTCAAGATCTTGTGAATGGTCGCGAGGGATAGCTCTCGTTGCTCGTGCAGTCGCAGTTCATTCTGGATCCGCCGTGCGCCCTTGCGCTCAGCGCGTAATCGGAGCGCCGTCGCCCGATCAGCCTCGGAGACCTTCCGGTTTGGGCTGCGCAGTGGACGACGGCTTTGAGACTGGAGACCTGCTTCGCCAGCTTCCTGAAAGCGACGTAGCCATTTGCGAAGTGTCGGCCGAGATATGCCGCACCGTGCGCACACGAGGCCGGCATTGCCGGTCTCGTGATACATGCGCACCCAACGTAATCGCGCGGCGGTCTCTCGGTCTATCGCTTCATTTTAGTTGAAACGATGTCTATGAATCCCACAGTTGAAGTTCTTTGCTTGGGCATGACTGGAAAGGGGATTCATCCGGCTTGGACGGGCTATGCTCAATCGCTCGTATCACCGTTTTCCCCGGTCGCGTGCGAGGGACGCATGCCGGGGTCGACATCAAGCAGATTTGCCAGCTTCTGACAGCAGCATCCTGGCGACATCTCGCGCCTCTATTGCCGCGTTCTTGTTGCCGTAGACCTGAGCGGCGATGATGGCGCCATCAATCAAAATCATTAACTTGCTCGCGCAGACCGGAGCCCGGGTTTCGCCTATCAGTGGCTTCAACAACTGCTCGACGAAAGTTCGCAGATGGACTTTCTGCATGGCTGAGGCTTTGGCAATCTCCGAGTCAGCTTCAGGATGTTCAGTTACTGCGTTGATAAACATGCAGCCGTAGAACAAGGGGCCATTGATCCACAGATCATGCCATTCAAAAACGGCATCGATTCGCGCTGTGGGGTCGCTGCGTGCGGTTACATAGGCGAGAAGGTCGTCGGAGGCGGCCAGTTGACGTTGACGAAGGACCTCTACGATCAAATCGTCTTTCGACGGGAAGTACTTGTACATCGTCATTTTGGAGACTGACGACTCCGCAATGATCCTGTCGACACCTACCGCCTGATACCCGAATTCCGAAAATAGTCGGGCCGCCGTATCGACGACGGCCTGTCTCTTTGCGCTCATCGCGCTGCTCCGTTTCACACTCCAAGCCTCCACTTTAACAGTGGTATACAGATCTGTCTGTATACGATACCGTGGCGAGCCCATCCTCCCTGAATCAAGGTGCAAGATCCGTGAAAAGTTCCTATCTGCAACGTATTCAGGCTTGCTTGCGACGGTTCCGAATCTTCAAGCTGGCGGACGACACTGGCGGAGATCGCTACATGGTACGAGTCGCCAGTTTGTTTCATCTCCAGAGCCGTCGACAGGAGATGGAGCGTTCTTCAAGCGCCTTGGGCGGTGTTGTCAGCGAGCGAGCACTGGGAGATGCACACCGGCAGTCGCTTGCTGTTCCTCGTCGCAAGCAGTGATCGAGGCTGAGCCCATGCACCGTCCTTGACAGAACGAACGTGATTTCGCATCACGCTTTCGTTTCGATCTCCGTGATGAAAACATTCACTGCGATACGCGATCGAATGACTATCGAGTGCTGAAAGGGGCTGTTGAATGTCCCGGACTGCGCGGGATCGATTGATCGCAATTAGCCGATTTCGGCCTCCCGCATCGGCTCGAGGTTCGCTTTTTTCCAGGTATGCGAAACTGACGACGATCGGCGGCAGTCTGCACGCCGTCGTGCCCATTGGTGTCGCTGCGAAGCATCGATGTATTGGGGCGTTCGCTAACGATCCCGATGATCATTGTTCAGCGCAAATCACTTCAACAGGATGCGTACTCAAATGACTGTCCCCGACGAGGATGCGTGGAACGCATGGCATCCGGCCGAGCTTGCTCAACGATTGAATGCTGTTCATTTGCCCTGGTGTGTCGTCGGCGGATGGGCGCTCGATCTTTGGCATGGCGCTCAGACGCGTGAACATGGCGATCTGGAATTCACGATATTGCGAGAAGACTTCGGTACCTTCCGCCGAGTGTTCGATGATCTCGCGTTCTACACCGCGCATGCCGGAGTTCTGGAAAGGCTGCCGGAAAATCAGGATGCCCCATCGGGGATCATGCAATTCTGGGGATTCGACTGCGCGGCTGAAAGCTGGCGGATTGATATGATGATCGAGCCGGGCACGAATGAATGCTGGGCCTACAAGAGAGATCCGTCGTTCAAACGGCCGCGCGCGGACATGGTGATGAAAACAGCCGACGGCATTCCCTATCTGAATCCATCGGCCGTACTGCTGTTCAAGGCCCGGGATCGGCGCCCGAAAGATCAACAGGATTTCGACAGAGCATTACCGAAACTGCCAGCTGTCGAACGCGCGTGGTTGAAAGAATGCCTCGACGTTCTCCACCCCGGCAATGCATGGGCGCAGGCGTTGTAATGTTGAATCGTTATCTTGGGTGATGGATCGTAGTCACGTTGCCGGCGAGGCTTGACGCAATTCCGTCCTGCATTGTCTCGGCCGACTACGGACCTCGGTGTGCCACGATGTCCATCGCGACGAAACAAGTCGGCGAATTGTCGGACACTGGACGACAGTGAACATTGCCCGCTACCTTCAAGCTCGCCCCATCCATTGAATGTCCACGTCGAGGTCAATCCATGCAACTTCAAACCGGCAACCTGTTCACCGCCGAAGGCCAGCATGGCGACGACGAGCGAATCGACCTTCTCGTCACGGGGCAGCGCCTAAACGTTGAGCGGATCGTTTCGATGGGCCATACGAGCCCCGACGACTTCTGGTATGACGACTCACGCGCCGAGTGGGTCGTACTGCTGTCGGGCGCAGCCGTGCTTGAATTCGAAGACGGCCCGGCGCGCCATGAAATGCACCCAGGCGACTACGTGCTGATCGAGCCGCATTGCCGCCATCGCGTCGCGTGGACGCACGAAGAAACGCAAACCGTCTGGCTTGCAATTTATTACGAACGTTGAATCGGGAAATTTTGGGCGGCATGCAATCCGGCACGCAGCATGCCACCGCGCGCCGAATGAGACAACGCTTCATCAACCCGGCGGTCTTTGAATACCGCCGGTATCGATGCCCAAATAGCAGGACGGCGCGCGAAGCTGCGCGCCGGTGTGCGTCGAGAATCTTATTCCTGGATCAGGAATCGATTGCGATTCTTCGCGTCCTTGATCCATGCAGGTGCGCGACCGCGGCCCGACCAGGTTGCGCCAGTCTTCGGGTCGCGATACTTTGCCTGCACGGGGGCGGCCGCTTGCTTCGCCGGACGACCACGACGCGCACCGAAAATGTCCTTTTCGGTAATGCCGTATTCCGCAACTTTGGTGCGGATGTCGTCGACGATCGCCTGGAATTCTGCGGCACGTGCAGCTTCGGCTTTCTCGGCCAAAGCATCCATTTGGGCTTTCAGTTCCTTGTAAGTCGCCATGATCGCTCTTCTGGTTGAGTACTCACATGATAGCGGTTTCAACGGGAAAATTTGTGGAAATTCTCACCGACTACGTGTTTTGTCATGGATTGGGCGAGCAGGACTGCTTCGAACACCTGAGAAGTGTGTCATGTTGACGAGCGCGTAGAGGATTACCCGGAAATTTTTATCGGAAACGACGCGTCGTTTTGACCGTTCGAGGCGGTTTTTTTCTTTCAGACAAGCAGCAGAGATTTAATGAGGCTTTACATTTTTATGAAGTATCGGGGAATTCACTAATGAACAGAGACGATAAGCTGATAAAAATCGCGGCCGAGTTCGGATTCGAACCGGACGAGGAAATCAGGATTGGCGGAAAATACACGCCCGTTCTGGTCGACGGGCGCACGGCCTACATTGCCGGCCAGATTCCGCGGATTGGCGACATGGTGCATTTCGTGGGCGTGGTGGGGGAGTCCGTTTCGCTCGACGAAGGCCGTCGGGCCGCCAGTGTATCGGCGCTGCGTGCGCTCTCGCTAATCAGAAAGCACTGCGGCACGCTCGACGCGATAGCGACGGTGCCACGCATCACCGTGTATGTGCGAAGCGCGCCCGGCTTCACGATGCAAAGCGAAATTGCCGATGGCGCATCGGACATTTTGTATGCGGTACTTGGCGACGCCGGTATTCATACGCGTACGTCGGTCGGTGTGCTGCAATTGCCCAAAGGTGCATCGGTTGAAGCGGATTTCATTTTCGGGCTAATGCACGGCGCTGCCGGTAGCTGACTTCCGCGGGCTGCATGTCGCGGATGCGTAGTTCCTCGAAGTACGCGGAAAGCCGATGCATTTGCATTGACGACGGCGCCTCACGATGCCGAAAGTAAAAAGAAACGGCTGTCGAAGGAATTCGAAGCGATGCCCGATGAAGAGAAGCTCGCGAAGCTTCAGGCGCTGTTCGATGCCTGAGACATGAATGCGCGCGGCGGACTGGGCAAGTGGGTCGCGCTGGCGTTCGACCCGTGTCCAGACGATCTCGCGTGATGGCGCACTGAGTGGAGCGCATATGTTGTCGCGACCTGCGAATGCGGCACACGGCGCTGCACGTTCGCGTCCGTAGGGGTTGCGCATATCGCTGTACACCGCGTCCGGGCACGCGGTCGATCCGCGCATCCTGCCTGCGCGGCGGCAGCGCGCCGGCTATACGCCTTTCAAGTCGTCAGCCGATTGCGAATTTGTCACGGTCCGGCAACCGCATGCCTGCCGGATTATTTCCGATTCCCGCAATTTCAAGAAACCACCACCCCGCCAATATCAACCGGCATCCCCATTTTGGGAGATGCCATCACCCGACGATAAGCCTACGATTGACCGCAGGGCATCGGGGCCGGATGTCATCAGAAGAAATGGACAGGCCCGCCACTCCGTGTCGAAATCAATCAATGCCCACACGGTTTACTGACACAGCTTCTGCCTACGATGACGTTCGACGTGTGCGGTGAGTCATTTGCATCGCAACACGATGGCGCGTTGATGACGGAAGGCCTGCAGTCGTATTTCGGGGAATTTCAATCAATATGCTGGCACGAGACTATGCAGAGCGAGAGCTCTCTCACATCCAGAGAATGGTCGCTCTCCTGGATAGCGAAACATACGCCGACGATGTGTCGATGTCGGGCGCGGGGCGTGTACGGCATCCGAGCTACTGGCGCGGGCGCATCGAGGAGCTGCTGTCGGCGCCCGATGTGCCGCGCCACGTCAGAAAGCTGAGCGAAGCAGTGCTCGCGAAGATCGACGCGATGGAAATGCGGTTCGCGACGATGAAGTAAGCACATCGTCGGATACGGCGCCGGCACGCGCGCCGTCGCGCCATCGCGCCCATCGCGCCCATCGCGCCCATCGCGCCCATCGCTTCGTCGACCGGATGGCCGGTCGCTGATCCGGGTTATGCGAGCGCCATCACGTCAAGCAGGGCCGCACGGAACGCGGCCATCTCCGCAGCGGTGCCGATGGACACGCGAAGATATGCCGGCGGGCCCGACTCGCGAATCAGGACGCCGTGGCGCAGGAGTCCGTTCCAGATCCGGTGCCGATCCGCAAACTCGCCGAACATCACGAAGTTGGCATCGGAATCGGCCACCGTGAGGCCCAGGCCACGCAGCCAGCCGACGGTCGAGTCGCGCTCGGCCTTGATCGCGTCGACCTGCGACAACATCTCGTCACGCGCGACCAGCGCCGCGCAGGCTGCCGCCTGGGTGAAGGCCGACAAGTGATAGGGCAATCGAACCAGCTTCAGCGCTTCGACGATCGCAGGCGCACTCGCGCAATACCCGACGCGGCCGCCCGCGAACTTGAACGCCTTGCTCAACGTACGGGTAACGATGAGCCGCGGATGGTTCGGCAGCAGCGTCGCCGCGCTGGGGACGCCGTGACGCCGGAACTCCGCATAGGCTTCGTCGACGACGACCACGCCCGGCGCGACGTCCAGTATCGCGCGGATATCGTCGAGCCGCAGCGCGGTGCCGGTCGGGTTGTTCGGCGACGTCAGTAGCACCACGCTCGGCTGGTGCTCGCGGATACTGTTGAGCGCCTGATCCAGATTCAGCGCGAAATCCTCGGTGCGTGGCAACGTATGCAGGCGCGTGAAAGTCGTGCGGCAGTATTCGTCATACATCGGATACGCGGGCGTAAAGACCAGCGCCGATTGCCCCGGGCCACCGAATGCCTGCAGGATCTGCTGGATCACTTCATTCGAGCCGTTGGCCGCCCAGACGCGCGATGCGTCGACCGTCACGCCGGTGTCGTGCGTCAGATACGCAGCCAGATGTGATCGCAGTTCGACGAAGTCGCGATCGGGATAGCGGTTCGCCGCGCGCGCCGCGTCGGCCACCGCGGTCGCGATGCGCTCGACGAGCGCAGACGAAGGCGGATAGGGATTCTCGTTGACGTTCAGGCATACCGGCACATCGAGCTGCGGCGCACCGTATGCGTGCTGCAACTTGAGATCCTCGCGAAGCGGCAAATCCGACAGGGCAACGGCTTTCCAGGGTGGTTGCATTGAAAACACTCCGTACGGTATCGATTGATTGGCGCAGCAGGTTTTTAAGGCCGCAGAAAACAAAAAAGGCGCCGGAGGCGCCTTGGTTGTCGTCTTGATCGGGCATTTACCCGATGCAATTGCTAGATGCGAAACGAGCCACGGCGCAACAGAGGGCGTCCGTGGTGATGGTGCAGCGAGGTCGTGGTGTTTCGAATCGTCATGCGCCGCATCATGGCATACCCTGATCCGGATGAAAAGCAGGCGGTACCGCGCGCACCCGATGCAATTGCGTGGTGAAGGGCGGAAAAACGGCCATTACGTCTGACGATAAACGGTAACAAACGTGGTATTTCGATCAAACGCGAACGAGTGATTTAAACGTTGGCGCCGATTGACTAAGATGCGCAGAAGAAAGACGTTCGACAAAAATGCACGGCACGGGGTGGCCAGATGCCAATGAACGGATTGATTCCATCGGCATGGATCGATGACGTCTACGCTGCGGCACTGGGCGATCAACGATGGGAAACGGTGCTGGACGGGCTGCGATCGTGGGTCGGCGTGCGCATGGTCACGTTGCTGTCGTTCGACGACGCGGCGAGGGTGCCGGCGATCGAACAGGCGGCGGGCGACGACGCGTCATGGGTCGCCGCGTGTTACCACACCTACAACACCGAGTTCTATCGGTACGACCCGGTCGTGCCGGTCGCCGGCAACTGGCCGGCGGGCCGCTGGTTCGAGGACGTCAAGCACCTGCCTGCGCAGCAGCGTGCGCACAGCGCGTTCTATCAGGAATTCCTTCACCCGTTCGGGCTTGGCAGCATCTCGGGCCTGTACATCCATCGCAGCGAGGGTTCCGGCGCATTCCTCAGCGTCCAGAGCGGCCCCGAATCGCAAGGCCTTTCCGACGATCAGCGCCGTGCGATCGAAAGCATGGGAACGCATATCAGCCGCGCGCTGCAGATCCAGGCGCGGATCGGCGAGCTCGAGGCGCGCGTGGCTGCCGCCGAATCGGCGCTCGATGCGATTCCGGTGCCGGTGTTCCTGCTCGGCGCGCAGCGCGAACTGCGCTATACGAATCGCGCGGCCGATCAACTGATCGCGGCGGAGCCGGCGCTGCGGGTCGTGAACGGGCGGTTCGCGCCGGAAGGCTGCATCGACGATGCGCAATGGCGGCACGCTCACGCGCGCGGCGGACTGTTGTTGCGGCGCGCGACAGGCGAGCCGCTGCCGTTGGCGCTGATGCCGGTGCCCGAGCAATCGCGGCTGATGCGCGAGCGGCCGGGCGTCGCGACGCTGATGACGGCCGCCGACCTGCGTTCACCGTCGGCCCGCGCGCAGCGGTTGCGCGTGTTCTACGGGCTGTCGTCGGCCGAGGCCGATCTCGCCGTGCTGCTGTGCTGCGACGGGCTGTCGCCGCAGGAATGCGCGGGGTTGCGCGGCGTGTCGATCGGCACGATCCGCTCGCAGATCAAGTCGATCTACGCGAAGACGGCCGTGGCGCGCGCGTCGCAACTGACGTCGCTGGTCATGCAGACGTGACGGCGCGAGGCAGGCGCTGGCGCCTGCCGCTGTCCGGATTCCCTGTCGTCCCTTCCTGGTAGCGCCGCACGCAGCGGCGCATGGCCGGCGTGTGCTCGTGGCATCGCGCCGACGTGCTGGCTTTGAGGTCGGTCATCCTACAACCAGGACAAGCGAAGCGAAAGATTGCTTTCGGATACAGGCGGAAGCAGTCGCGCCACCGTCCGGCTTGAATGCGAACCCGTTTCCGGAAAACGTTTCGCGAAAATTCATCTAAACAGAGAACACGATTCCCTGAAATTGGCTGAAAGCCCTTCATGTTAGGCATTCTACGGGTATGCACCAAGTGAGTTAAACGATTAACCGACGTACATTCGCGTCAACACGTCATACGACGTATGACTCTGCGATCAGCGAGTACGGCGCCGAAACATGCGCATGCCGGCGGATCGCCGCGCCACAACGAGCACAACCATCAAGGAGACTGACGATGAAGCACCGATTCACCCGCTCCCGTATCGCCCTGGCCGTCGCGCTGATGGCCGGCTTCGCGATGTCCGCCCAGGCGCGCGTGTTCCGCTCGGCGGACGTGCACGGCGACAATTTCCCGACCAACATGGCCGTGAAGTTCATGGGCGACGAGTTGTCGAAGCAGACGGGCGGCAAGGATTCGATCAAGGTGTTCGGCAACAGCGCGCTCGGCTCCGAGAAGGACACGGTCGACCAGGTGCGGATCGGCGCGATCGACATGGCGCGCGTCAACGGCGCATCGTTCAACGAGATCGTGCCGGAATCGCTGATTCCGTCGTTCCCGTTCCTGTTCCGCGACATCGATCATTTCCGCAAGGCGATGTACGGCCCGGCAGGCCAGAAGATCCTCGATGCGTTCACCGCGAAGGGGATGATCGCGCTGACGTTCTACGAGAGCGGCGCACGCTCGATCTACGCGAAGCGCCCGGTGCGCTCGCCGGCCGACATGAAAGGGCTGAAGGTGCGCGTGCAACCGTCCGACCTGATGGTCGACGAGATCAAGGCGATGGGCGGCACGCCGACGCCGATGCCGTTCGCCGAGGTGTACACGGGGCTGAAGACGGGCCTCGTCGATGCGGCTGAAAACAACATGCCGTCGTACGAGGAAACCAAGCACTACGAAGTGGCGCCCGACTACTCGGAGACGCAGCATGCGATGACGCCGGAAGTGCTGGTGTTCTCGAAGAAGATCTGGGACACGCTGTCGCCGCAGGAGCAGGCGGCGATCAGGAAGGCCGCGGCCGATTCGGTGCCGTATTACCAGAAGCTGTGGACCGCGCGCGAGGCGTCCGCGCAGCAGACGGTGGCGAAGGGCGGCGCGAAGATCCTGCCGGCCGCGCAGATCGATCGCGCGGCGTTCGTGAAGGCGATGCAGCCGCTGTGGACCAAGTATGAAAAGACGCCGCAGATGAAGCAGATCGTCGACGAGATCGAGGCCACCAAGTGACACGTCACACTTCCCTGGACGGCGCGTCGGCTGCGGGTTCGCCCGGCGCCGGCGCCCCGGAAGGCACGGCGACGGCGCGGCCGCATGCCGCGCCGCTGCTGCGCTGCGTGAACGACGTGCTGTTCCGCGTGCTGGCGGTGATCGCGTCGGCGTGCCTCGCGGTGCTGACGGTGCTGGTGTTCTACGCGGTCGTGATGCGCTACGTGTTCGAGAATGCGCCGGATTTTGTCGAGCCGATCGCGCTGCTGCTCGTGATCGTGATCGCGATGTTCGGTGCGGCGATGAAGGTGCGCGACGGCGGCCATATCGGCCTCGATTCGCTCGTGCGCCGGCTGCCGCCGAAGTCGCGCACGGTGGTGATCGCGATCCAGCACCTGAGCCTGATCGCCTTCGCGATCATGATCATGGTCGGCTGCGGCAGCATGGCCGCCGAAACGATGGGCGACCGCATTCCGATCATCGGGCTGCCCGAAGGCGTGCGCTACCTGATCGCGATGCCCGCGGCGATCGCGATCATCCTCTTCTCGCTCGAGCACCTGCTCGCGCTTCGTCGTTCTTCGCCAGGGCAATAACGCCATGGAACTCGCGATCCTGTCCGTCAGTTTTCTGATTTTCCTCGTGCTCGGCGTGCCCGTGTCGTTCGCGCTCGGGATAGCCTGCGTGCTGACCTATATGGTCGAAGGCTTGCCGATCGCGACCGCGATGCAGGCCATGATCTCGGGGATGAACGCGTTCTCGTTCCTCGCGGTGCCGTTCTTCATCTTCTCCGGCGAACTGATGCTGCACGGCGGTATCGCGGACCGGATCCTGCGCTTCGCGCAGGCGACCGTCGGCCACTTCCGCGGCGGCCTCGGGATGGCGAACGTCGTCGCCTGTACGCTGTTCGGCGGCGTGTCGGGCTCGCCGACCGCCGATACGTCGGCGATGGGCGGCGTGGTGATTCCGCTGATGAAGCGCGAAGGCTACAGCGCCGCGTACGCGGTCAACGTGACGACGCATGCGTCGCTCGCCGGCGCGCTGATGCCGACGTCGACCAACATGATCATCTATGCGTTCGCCGCGCAGGGCATCACCGGCATGCTGCACGGCCAGCCGGTGAGCGGCGTGTCGATCGGCGACTTGCTGTTCTCGGGGCTGCTGCCGGTGTTGTGGGTGATGGGCTTCGTGCTCGCCGCCGCGTACTGGCAAGCCGTGCGTCACGGCTATCCGCGCCGGGAAGACGGTTCGTCCGCGCTGCCCGCGTTTCCCGGCTGGTATGCGGTGCTGCGCAGCTTCGTCGGTGCGGTGCCCGGCCTGATGGTGATCGCGATCATCCTGGTGTGCGTCGCGAAGGGGATTGCGACCGCGACCGAGGCGGCCGCGATCGCCGTCGTGTACTCGCTCGTGCTGACCGCGGTCGTCTACCGCACGCTGACGGCCGCGAAGCTGCGCCGCGCGCTGTCGCATGCGGCGCGCACCACGGGTGTCGTGCTGCTGCTGATCGCGGTGTCCAACATGCTGCGCTTCCAGATGTCGTACCTGGAGATTCCGGATGCGATCGAAGGGCTGCTGAAGCAGTCGACCGCCGCGCCGTGGCTGATGCTGCTGTACATCAACATCATCCAGGTGTTCCTCGGCACGTTCGTCGATATGGCCGCACACATCCTGATCACGACGCCGCTGTTCCTGCCGATCGCGATGGCGTGCGGCGTCGGGCCGGTGCAGTTCGGGATCATGCTGCTGCTGAACTGCTCGCTCGGCCTCGTGCACCCGCCGATCGGCTCGGTGCAGTTCGTCGGCTGCGCGATCGGCAACGTGTCGATCGGCGAGACCACGAAGATGGCGTGGCCGTACTATCTCGCGATCTTCAGTGCGATCAACATCGTCACGTACCTGCCGTTCTTCTCGACTTGGCTGCCGAGCATCATCAGCGGGCACGCGGTGTTCTGATTCTCCGATCGCGTGCTTTCATCGACGCGGCGCCGGACGACCGAGGTTGTCCGGCGCCGCGGTCGTTTCTGCGGTGCCCTTACCGCGCACTTATGCTCGACCGCGTCGCACGAGGCGTACCGACGAGTCGCCGCACGTCGCGCTACGCGCGTTCGCCAAGTGCGGCGAGCTTGCGATCGCGGCCGCGTGCGTCGCCGGATTCTCCGCGCACGAGGCTCAGCGCCTCCGCGCGGCTCGCCACGCACGGCGCGGAGCCGGGCAGCGGCTGGCGTGCCGTCTCGCGCAGCGCGAGCACCGACACGATGCCGATGAACGATGCGCCCATCAGGTAGTACGCGGGCATCATCAGGTCGCCGGTGCGATCGACCAGCCACGCGGTGACGAGCGGGGTCGTGCCGCCGAACAGCGACACCGACACGTTGAAGCCGATCGCAAGCGCACCATAGCGGATCCGCGTGGGGAACAGCGCCGGCAGCGCCGACGGCATCACGCCAGTGAACGTCGACAGCAGCACGCCGTAGATCAGCATCCCGCCGAACACGGGCAGCATGCCGCCGGTGCGGATCAGCATCAGCGCCGGCACCGCCAGCACGAGCAGGCCCACGCAGCCGGCCATCATCACCGGCTTGCGGCCGACCTTGTCGGACAGGTGGCCGGCATAGAGCGTCATCGGCATCATCAGCACCATCACGAGCAGCACCAGGATCAGGCCGTGCGACTCGCGGAAATGCAGTGTCGCCGACAGGTAGCTCGGCAGGTACGACAGCGCCATGTAGTCGGTCACGTTGAAGATCAGCACGAGGCCGACGCATTGCAGCAGCGGCTTCCATTGCTCGACGAGCAGCGTCGCGAAGCGTTGCTTCGGCCGCCCGCGTTCGTCCGCTTCGCGTGCTTCGGCTTCCTTCTTGAACGCGGGTGTTTCCTCGAGTTTCAGCCGGATATAGAGACCCACCAGGCCGAGCGGGCCGGCGATGAAGAACGGCACGCGCCAGCCCCATGACAGCAGCGCTTCCTGCGACAGCGTTGCAGTGAGCAGTGCGACGGTGGCCGCGCCGAGCGTATAGCCGATCAGCGTACCGAATTCGAGGAAGCTGCCCATGAAGCCGCGGCGCTTGTCGGTCGAGAATTCGGCGATGAAGGTGGCCGCGCCGCCGTATTCGCCGCCGGTCGAGAAGCCCTGCACGAGACGCGCGACGAGCAGCAGCACGGGGGCCATGATGCCGATCGACGCGTAGCTGGGGATCAGGCCGATCGCAAAGGTGCCGACGGCCATCATGATCATCGTGGCGGCGAGCACGCGCTGGCGGCCGATGCGGTCGCCGAGCGGGCCGAACACCATGCCGCCGAGCGGGCGCACGAGGAACGCGGCCGCGAACGTGCCGAAGGTCGCGAGCAGCTGCGCGGACGGGCTGCTCGACGGGAAGAACACCTTGCCGAGCGTGACGGCGATGTAGCTGTAGACGCCGAAGTCGAACCATTCCATCGCGTTGCCGAACGCCATGGCGCCGACCGCGCGCTTGAGGACGGCGGGGTCGACGATCGTGATGTCTTCCAGCTTGACGGTCTTGCGCGAAGATCGGGCTCTCGCGGGGTGCGCTTGCGACGGGCTCAATGAACTCTCCTGGAATTGCCTTGGCAGCCGGCCGGGCGGGTGTGCAGTGGAGTCGTGCGGGCCGATGGACAGCGAAGGCGGAAGTCTCGGGGCGCCTCGATGTCGGTGAAGTGACGCGCGCTGCGGGCGACACCGGGCAGGTTTGTTGTGGGAACCAGTTTAGAGAAACGGGCACGCCCGACTATCGGTCATGCGCCCGGAACCCGGTTGTAAACGACACGGGTTCGAGTGGGGCAGAGGGCGTCGAAGCGGGCCCGGACGCATGGGGCGTGCAACGTCGTGTCGCGCGCGCTTCTGCTTGCGTACGTCACTGATGGAAGGCGGCGAGGGGCTTCCGGCTGCCGGCCTCGGTGCCATCCTTCGACAGGGCATGCCGGTCGATACCCGGCGCGATACGCCACAGCGATCGATTGTCGATATCCCGTTTGCCGCGACAAGGAAACGTCATCGGTCGGCAGCATGCTTCGACTGCCCGGGCAGCGCTTCGCCCAGTTTCTCCAGCAGGAAATCGGCAAACACCGTGACCGCGGGCGCCAGGGGCGGGCGGCTCGTATAGACGAGTTGCAGCCCGAGGTCGCTGCTCGACCGTCGATAGGCAGGCAGCACGCGCACCAGCTTGCCTTGCTCGATGGCCGGTTCGGCGAGCAACTGCGGCAGCAGCGCGACCCCGAGCCCGGCAATGCAGGCCTGTACCACCACGCGCATGTCGTTGACCGAGAAGCGGCTGTCGATCGAGATTTCCTGGGTGCCGCGCGGCCCCTGCAGGCGCCACATGCTGCGGCCCTGGCGGCCGGACACCGTCAGGCAGTCGTGGTCGGCCAGTTCGCGCGGCGTGCGCGGCGCGCCGCGCCGCTCCAGGTAGGCGGGGCTGGCGGCGAGGATCATCGTGCCCGGTGCAATCCGGCGCACGCGGAAGCTGCCGCCGGTCTCGATCCCCATGCGCAAGGCCAGGTCGATGCGCTCGCCGATCAGGTCGGACGGCGTGTCGTCGAGAAGGAAGTCGATGCTGATCTGCGGGTAGCGCGCATAGAACTCGGCCAGCCATTCCAGCCGGAAAATTTCGAACAGGCCGGCCATTGCCGTCACGCGCACGGTGCCGGACGGTTCCTGCCCGTCCGCATGCAGCCGCCCGATCTCGAAGATCCGGTCGAGCGCCGGCGCATAGCGCTCGAACAGCGCTTGCCCTTCGGTGCTCGGCGCGAGCTTGCGGGTCGAGCGATGCAGCAGGCGCGTGCCGAGTTGCCCTTCGAGCTGGTCGATGCGCCGGCTCAGTGTATTGGCCGGCATGCGCATGCGGCGCGCGGCCTCCGAGAAGCTGCCGGCGCGCACGACCTGGACGAACAGCGCGAGATCATTCAGATCGAGCATCGGATTCCTCCAAAAATGGATTAATCAAATCCTATTTATCCGTCTAGTGTAAAGCAGCGTCCGTCTCCATACTGCTCTCACGCTACAGACGAACCTTTGCGTTCCAGGGAGAAAACGTTGAAGAAGCATTTGATGATCGCAGCGGGCGCGCTGGCAGCGGTGCTGTCGTGCTCGGCCTTAGCCGAAAGCGCCACCTACCAGTTCGACCCGAATCACACGTACCCGAGCTTTGAAGCCGACCACATGGGCGGCCTGTCGGTGTGGCGCGGCAAGTTCGACAAGTCGAGCGGCACCGTGACGCTCGACCGCGCGGCGAAGACGGGCACGGTCGACGTGACGACCGACACCGCGTCGATCCACACCGGCAGCGCGAAGCTCGACGAGCACCTGCAGACGGCCGAGTTCTTCGACGTCGCGAAGTTTCCGCAGGCGAACTACAAGGGCACGATCAAGTTCGACGGCGACAAGCCGGTGTCGGTGGTCGGCAACCTGACGCTGCATGGCGTCACGAAGCCGGTGACGCTGAAGATCGATGCGTTCAAGTGCATGCCGCACCCGATGCTCAAGCGTGAAGTATGCGGCGTCGACGCGGTCGGCGAATTCGACCGCAGCGATTTCGGCCTCGACTACGGCAAGCAGTACGGCTTCAGGATGAAGACGAAGCTGCTGATCACGGCCGAAGCGCTCAAACAGTAATCCCGTTCGGAGAACACCCACATGAAACTGCTCCATATCGATTCCAGCATCCTCGGCCAAAGCTCCGTCAGCCGCGAACTGTCGGCGGAGGCCGTCGCGACCTTCCGCGCCCGCGATCCGGGCCTCACGGTGACGCGTCTCGATCTCGCCGCCACGCCGATCGGTCATCTGACGGCGGAACACCTGGCCGCCGCGCAAGGCGCCCCGATCGGCGACGCATTGAAGGCGGACGTCGAGATCGGCCAGCGCGCGCTCGACGACTTTCTCGCTGCGGACATCGTGGTGATCGGCGCGCCGATGTACAACTTCGGCATTGCGTCGCAACTGAAGGCGTGGATCGACCGTATCTCGGTTGCCGGCACGACGTTTCGTTACGGCGAGAACGGGCCGGTCGGGTTGTGCGGCGGCAAGAAGCTGGTCGTCGCGTCGTCGCGCGGCGGCGTGTACAGCGAAGGTTCGCCTGCCGCCGCGTTCGATCATCAGGAAACCTATCTGAAAGCGGCGTTCGGTTTCCTGGGCATCACGGACATTACGTTCATCCGTGCGGAAGGCGTCGCGATGGGGCAGGACCTGCGCAGCGGCGCGATCGCATCGGCGAAGGAAGCGGCGGCTGCGCTCGCGGCCTGACGTCATGTAACCGAGACCGACCACCGGAGAGCCCCCATGTCACATGCCACGCAGCCCGCCGATGTCGCCGTCGCCGGCCGTCACGTCATCTTCCGCACCCGCGGCCGCGCGCACGGGCCCATCGTGCGGATGGTGAGCCCGTCGGACGTCGGCGAGATGATCAAGCCATTCGTTTTTCTCGATCTGGTCGATACGCAAGCGTCGCTCGGGTCGGGCTTCGGCTGGCATCCGCACTCGGGGATCGCCACGCTCACGCTCGTGATCGACGGCCAGGGCACCTTTGCTGAATCCACCGGCCACGAAGGCGCGATCGTGGCCGGCGACATCGAATGGATGAGCGCCGGGCGCGGGGTCTGGCATACCGGCACCGTCGTGCCGCCGGTCAAGGTGTTCCAGCTGTGGGTCGCGTTGCCGCCGGAGCGCGAGCTGGCGCCGGCCTTCAGCCAGCATCTGTCGATCGCCGACATCCCGTCGGACGGTCCGGCGCGCGTGCTGCTCGGCCGCAGCGGCGACGCGGTCAGCCCGATCGATGCGCCGCCTGGCATCCACTACGTCGTCGTGCAGCTTCAGGCCGGCGAGCGCTGGACCTGCCGGCCGCAGCCGGGTTACAGCGTCGGCTGGACCGCCGTGATGGACGGCAGCCTGCGCGTACCGGATCCGGTCGCCCAGGGTGAGCTGGTGGTCTTCGACGCGTCCGAAGCCGCGATCGAATTCGAGGCGGTGACCGATGTGCGCTTCGTGGTCGGCACGGCCGTCCCGCATCCGCACGATCTGCATCTGGGCAACTATTCGGTGCACACGAGTGCCGCCGCGCTGGTGGAGGGCGAGCGTGAGATCGTGCGCATCGGCCGCGAACTGCGCGCGAAGGGCGCGTTGCGTTGATTCGTCGGTAAGGTATCCGATCGATATGAAACGGATGGACCGACGTAGTCAGGCCGGCCCGGCTGCGTCCATTTCGGCGTCGAACGACGTATCGGCGATGCGCGCGCGTTGCAGCGCGCCGGCCCGTTTCCCGATCGCGGTCAGATCCAGTGCATCGAGGCGCTCGCGCACGTCCTGTACGAAGGCCGCGTAGTCCGGTTCGTCCGCATACTGGCCGAGCCAATCCTCGATATCGGTGAGCTGCCCGTTGTCGGCCAGCCGGATCAGTTCGGCGAGCGCGTCGTCGGGCGGGCCCTGCATCGGGGGCGCGGCACGGTCCGGCTCGGCATCGCGGTCCGGATGAAACCGCCGGACGAGCTCCGACGCCGGTACGAGCGCGTGCTCGACGGCCGGCGCGACGATCGCGAACGAGAACGCGGTGCCGGCGCCCGGCTGGCTGGCGACGGCCAGCTCGCCACCCATCGCGCCGACGATGCGCTGCGCGATGAACAGGCCGAGCCCGGTGCCGCCGTTCACGGCCTGCACCTGCTGGTAC
Organism: Burkholderia aenigmatica; assembly: GCF_902499175.1. Classification (GTDB taxonomy): domain Bacteria; phylum Pseudomonadota; class Gammaproteobacteria; order Burkholderiales; family Burkholderiaceae; genus Burkholderia; species Burkholderia aenigmatica. The sequence continues at coordinate 92,702 of NZ_CABVQC010000001.1, read as the reverse complement.
GCGCGGAAGATGTCGCGGGTTCCGCTGATGTCGATCCCGATACCCGTGTCGGCAACTTCGAACAACAGGCGCCATGCGTCGCCTTCGCGAGACGCATGAATCGACAGCGTGACCGTGCCGTCGCGCGTGAATTTCGACGCATTGGACAACAGATTGAGCAGCACCTGCTGCAGCCGCATGCCGTCGATCGACACCGTGCGCGGCAGCGGCGTGGCCGGCCGGTAGACGAACCGGTTGTCCTGCTGCGCGCACAGCGCGAGCGCATAGTGACCGATGTCGTCGAGCAGGCCGGGCAGGTCGGTCGCGTCCGGCGCCACGCCGAGCGGCTGCAACTCGGTCTTCGTGAACGCGAGCAGTTCGTCGATCAGTGCGAGCTGGTAGCGGATGCTGCGATCGATCGACCGGATCAGCTGCGCCTGGCTGCGCGTCGCGCTTTGCAGCAGCAGCTTCGCGTAGCCGTTGATCGTGGACAGCGGCGCGCGCAGGTCGTGGCTGACGTAACCGAGCGTCTCGATCTTCTGCTGCATGTGGGTCGTCACCTGTTGCAGCGCGTCGTTGAGCGCGACCGTGCGTCGTGCGACTTCGTCGCGCAGGCGATCCTGTTCGGTGATCTGCCAGTGTTCGAGGCGCGTCCTCGCCTCGGTGCGCTGGCGGCCCACGTGATGGATCCACGCGGCCAGCACCAGCAGGTGCGTAGCGAGACCGAGGATCGCGATGACGGGGTTCGGGTAGATGTCGGATTTCAGCCAGGACAGCGCCGGCGGCAGCGTGTTCATGCCGTCGAGCACGCGCATCAGCATGTTGAAGGTGGCGAACCCGATGGCGATCAGCATCACGCGGCCGGTCGGCGTCCGGCGGATCGCGAGCATCAGCGCGAGGCTGATGTTGACGATCCCGAGCACCGCATTCAGCCGCAGGCAGAACCACGTGAACGTCAGCAGGTCGCCGCCGGCGGCGCCGACCATGCCGACACCTTCGAGCGCGAGGAAGGCCATGTAGATCGCGCGCATCGGCAGCCTTGCCTGCTCGCGCCGGGCGACCATCAGGATGAAGACGATGAAGCAGGCGACCGCCAGGTACGCGAAGATCACTTCGCCGCGCGCCGACCATTCATGCAGCGCAGGCGGCAACGCCATCGCCGGGTAGCCCCGGTAAGCCGCTTCGAACAGCGTCGTGCCCAGCGCCATCGCGGCCAGAACATGGAACACGCCGCTGCGCGAAAAGAACCCGATCAGCAGCGCGCACCACACGAGCGCGAGCAGCCCGCCGAAGAAGCCGAAATCCCACATCGTCGCGCGACGTTCCTGCGCATCCCATGCCGCATGCGTGAACGCGGCCGGCGCGAGCCGCATCTCCTTGCGCGACGTGACGCGGATCAGCACGGGAATGCTTTCGCCGGCGCGCAGCGTGACGTCGAGTACCGGGTAGCGCGACGACGGCGGGGCCGCATCACCGCCGGTCCCGGCGGCCGGGAAACGGCTGTCGAGTGTCCACTGGCCGTGCTGGCCGATATAGAAGTCCGTCTGGTCGACACGCGCGTCGCGAATCGCCAGCACCAGCGCGCGCGTGGCGCTGTCGCGGTTGGTCAGCGTTGCGCGGATCCACCATGCCGACCGCGAGAACTCGACGTTGAACGACGACGTGGCGGCCAACGGCGTGCCATGCCCCGGATCGGCGAGCCGGGCGGCGACCTGGTCGGCGGACATCGTCGTGCTCGCGTCCTCGAATACCGACACGGCATCCAGTTGCGCGGGGTTCGGTGCCGACGCGGCGCGCGCCGTCGCGCAGGTGACGGCCATCGCGATCAGAAGCAGCAGCACCGCACGACATCCGGCTGCCCATGCCGCGTGGCGCCTACGCATCGTGACGGTGCTCCGCGGGCGCATTGGCCGCGTGGCGCTGGCGCCGCCAGTCGGACGGCGTGATGCCGAAGCGTTCGCGAAAGGCCGTCGCGAAATTGCCGGGCGTGGAAAAGCCGATTTCCTCGGCGATGTCGCCGATCCCCATCGACGTCTCCGCGAGGAAATGCATCGCGGCGCGCAGGCGCGTGTCGCGCAGATATTCGAACACGGTCTGGCCGAGATGGTCGCGGAACACGCGGGACAGGCGCTTTTCGTGCGTCCCGACCTGTCTGGCGAGATCCTCGAGCGCCGGCGGATGGCGCAGGTCGCGCAGCAGGACCTCGGTCGCCGCGCGCACGAGGGCCGCATCCGGGTGGTCGGGCAACGCGGGCAGATGCGCAAACGGCTGGCTGCGCCGTGCCCGCTTCAGATGATTGCGGATCCGGGCCAGCACCTCCGTTGGCTCGAACGGCTTGACGATGTAGTCGATTGCGCCCGTTTCGAGCCCCGCGAGGCGATCCTCGAGATCGCCCGCGGCAGTCAGGATGATGATCGGGATCGATTGCGTCGAAGGCGTCGACGCCAGCAGCCGGCACGCGGCGAAGCCGTCCATGCGCGGCATGCGGACATCCATCAGGATCAGGTCGGGCGCGATCGCCTGGGCACGGTGATAGGCCTGCAGGCCGTCGAACGCAACGCTGATCCGGCACCGCGCGGTACGCAGGATCTCGGTCAGGAGCCGCAGGTCGTTCGGGCGATCGTCGACGACAAGAATATGTGCGTCAGCGAGATCCGGCGTGGCACGAGGCAACACCGAACTGGGCGAGCGGGATGACATGGTTGCGGACGCGTTGGAAGGGTGGCCGGTCAGGTTGGGAACATCGCTGTCTGCGCGATTGTGGCGAAAAATTATATGTCGGCGGCAGCGCCGACTGTGAGGATTACGTGTGGCCCGAGAGGGCTTGTGCGACGCGGTGTGGCTTGTGTGTCGTCGTGCCGTCCGGCCGGAAGAAACGGAGGTGGAAAAACATACCGAACTGAATGTTGATAATCGGTCTTTGTTTGAGGGTTAATTGCCCGGAATTCGAATTGTTCCGATCGATGAACCAGTTCGTCATGCGCCGGAAAATCGATGTCATCAAGGTAAACCAGATGGGGAGTTCGTAGCGTGCCTGATTGCTGTTTTTTGCCGGGGGCTGGTCGGAATTCTGTTCGTCCGGCAATCGGCTTTCGCGCCAAAGTGTATGGATGTCAATGTCGTCCGCTCGGGAAAAGGTTTTTTCCGATCGGGAAAAGGTGCGTTTGTCGAGATACCCGCACACTAGCCTTGGCGCGGCTGGAATCGATCCTTTCGATACATCAGAGATCGCGCGGATCGCATGCCGAAGTCCCGTCGAGGTGCATGCGATACCAATATGACATTGAATGATGCGATTCCGATGACATGGGATTGAGGCAGGGCACGAATAACTGGCACGAGGGTAATGCAAATCTCATGATTTGCCGAATACGTTGCTATATAAGAAAAATCGGTGAATCTTGAAATATGCTTGTGTGTGAGGCGCCGGTCGAGAAGAAATCGTCAAGGAAATTCGATCGATTCATTCGATGCAGGGGGCGTCCGGCAAGTCGTCGATGCTGTTCCGGAAATCCGGAGAATGCGTTTGACGGCGGGACGGAGAGGGCGAGTGGCTGCGCGTTGGCCGTCCGAGGGTTCGATCCATCGGGCGGCCGCGCGCGGTGCGCGCTCGAATCAGGCGGGCACGAAAACGCTGAGCACGGCAGGCATGACGGGCCAACGCCCCGGTTCTCACGAACCGGTGCCGCATGCCTCAGTCCCGGGGATCGTGCGACGCCATCCTCCTCCTGAATGAAACCGAGCGGGTCGCCCCCGGGTGCGGGCCGGCTTCCGCCTATCTGGCGTCTGAACGACGCTCACCCATGGGGCTCGAGATCGTCGCGGGTTCGGCGCGACGGCGTTCGAACGGCAGCGACCCAGGTACAACGGTCAATCGTGGTTTTCGCGACGCACAAAGATTTTTTTACCCTCAAAGGTCTCCTGTACGCCTTGCACGCAATTCGGCGGACACTTTACGACACCATCCGCGCTCTCACCTGACACGGTGACCGCTTTGTAGACAACGGATTCGATGAACGTCCCGTCGGCAGCGACGACGATGTTCAGATCGGTCTCGACGCCGGCCGGCACGGATCCGCCGGTGGTATAGACGGTGTTCATGGTGCCGGTGCAATCGGCGTTCACCGTGTAGGTGCCGGTCTGGTGCGGATTGAACGTCGTCTGCCCACCTTTCGGCAGGCCGCCGATCACCCCGAAATCGGTGCGTGAATAATGGCTCGTACCGTCGAACGTCACCAGCGCGACGTCATCGAGGATCGACGGCGCAGCGTAGGGATGCACCTTGCCGTCGGCACCGATCAATCCAAGAATCTCTCCGTGACCGATAAACTCAAACGCTCCCTTTAGCATCGCGTTCGAGCAAAGGCCGTCGGCCTGCGCGGCACCACTGAGCGATAAAAGGGCAACAGCTGTTGCAGACAGAACGCTTAGACGCTTGCTTTTCATGTTCATCTCCAAGTCATGAATCGGGCGCTTAACTTGATCAAGCGGGGCGGTTTGCTTCCTTGACTGATCGAACTGCATGCATCCACTAGCAGGAATCGAAAACAGGCACGGTTTCGCTTGGCGACTATCGGGTGGCGAAATCCGTTGTAGCCAGGCTTTACGATTTTGGTGGCGATATACGACCGGCTTCCCTCGGCGCGTCACGTAACGCCCATTGATTGCCAGTGATCAAGCAGACGCGCAGGCGTGACGTCACCCGGCGCGCGGGATGGCCGTACAGTCGAGTGGATGCTTGAAGATGGAGACCTAGGGTGTCCAGACCGTGCGCATGAAGCAAGTGTCCATAGTCGTCGCCTTCCTTCCCTTCGTTAACTACCGACTGCCCCCCGGACACAAAGCAGGCCCACGACAACCTGGTGAGCAAGACTATTCGTTATTGAACGAACATAGACGGACGATTGACGGATTACAAGGCGACGTAAAGTTATTTTTCGAAATAAAAAATCCAATGAAATCCGTGTAATTTCAGACGTGTCAATCGGGTTTCGATTTTTTGAATCAATCGTCCTATTTTAAGAATAGAGGCGGGCGGGCCGCCATCGGATGGCGCGCGAACGAAGATGATTCGCGTGCACGGAAATGCCGGACGAATGCAGCGGGAGGATGCCAGCGTCGGCTCTGCTGCAAACAGTCGATCTTGCGACGCTCGTCACATTGGTCGAACGGCTGCTTGCCGGGGGGAACGGTCGCCCTGATGTCCGAAACGCTGCTGGGGAGCGACGCATTGTGGCCGCCGCCGGCCTGTCGAGCCCGCACGTTTGATCCGACGCAAGGGCGCAGCAATCGTGGCTCGCGTGCTTGCGATGGCGAGTACACTGAACATGCCATGAAACAGGAGAATGCGATGATCGACGCTGGTCCCCAAAGCACCTTCCGAGGGCTGCCGCTGACCGTGGAGCAGGACGCGGAAGTAAGGCACTACATCAAGGATCGGACTCGGCGTGGGCTGCCATGGGACACGTCGGAGTTGAGCGCCATGCTCAACGACATGCTTCATCCCCCGGGCGACGGCGACAGCGATGTCGCTTCCCCGGCAGATGAAACCAGAGCGGCCGCCGAGCGCGCAACCGCGTCGGTTGACGAAGCGATGGACCCGATCGAGGCGAATGAAGAGTGGCATGCGGCCATGGAGTCGGAGGGCATGAAAGGCCCCAGACGATAAAAACGGAGCACCGACGGTTCGATTCCTGGCCGTGCCGCGTTCGGGGAGCGCGCGCCGGATGTCACGCGTCTCCGGAAAGGCGCGTTCCGCGTCGCGCGTGCGCTGCGTCGTACTTCACACCGCGGGCCTGTTGACGCACAGGGTGCCGCCATCATGAGCATCCCGACCCGCAATCGGTCCGTTCGCAGGCAATTTCGGACGCAGCCAATCGCGCCACCCATGCCGCATGGCGCCAGCGGAACCGCGAGCCGCACTTCCTCGCCGAGCGCCCGGCAGCGGGCGCCATCTCAGTGTTTGAGCACGCAGACGGCCACGATTTCGTATCCGGGGTCGGCATGCACGTGCGCTGCCTTTTCCGCTTCCTCGTACGAAAGAAACGACGTGGCATCTTCAACCGCCGGTGCCATGCCGATATCGCCATCCTCGGCGGTGCACAGGAATTGCTCGCCGGTCTTCACGACGTAGACGGACAACATGATTCCCTCCATCGTTTGCAGGGGGGAATTCCAGTCTAGCAGGCCAGAAACGGGGCACAGGCGGTTTGCAGCGTCCTTTCCTCGAGGTCGTTGAAGGCGGTATTGCCGCCTCGAAGGTCCACGCGTCAATCCGGCCGACTCATCCGTATCCGCCGGTGCTCGATCCGGCGGGTAATCGGCCGCCGCCGGCCGGAGGTGAGCGATTGCCGTCAACCCGGCGCTGCGTCACGAAGCCGTCTCCCGCGAAGGGCCGAAATCCCGACCTTCAATCGCTCGGCATGCGACACGAGCGGAAAGCCGTGCACAATACCCGCATGCAAAATCCAGACCTCGAACACCTCGTCACCGTCACCATGCCCTTCGGAAAATACAAGGGACGACTCATTGCTGACCTGCCCGGGCCTTACCTCAACTGGCTGGCCCGCGAAGGGTTCCCGCGCGGTGAGATCGGCCGGCAGCTCGCGCTGATGCACGAGATCGATCACAACGGCCTGCGCGACTTGTTGGAGCCGTTGCGCAAGCGCGGATAGCGTCAATCAGGGGCGAATGACCCAGCGTGCCACGCGGGCCCCGCATCGATCGACGGCGATCGGCGCCAACCGCTCCTATCCAGCCCCTGCCACGTGGGTTGAGCGACCGCATCGGGCCGCGGTGATCGGACGTTCGGCACAGCCCGAGCGCATGGCGGTGTCTGTCGTTCGGCAAGAAAGGCCATGCTTGACGTTGCTCGTGGTGCCTGCCTTGCAACAGATCGCCAGACCGTATCGTGCGTGCGGTGCAACAGGTCATGCGTCGCGCATGCGGCGTCGGTACTGACCCGCAAGCACCTAGCGCGTCGCCAATGCTGACATAAAATGAAAAGAGTCGTTGATGGCAAAAAGGGGTGCCAACATGAGACGCCTTTATTTCCTCGTACCCGATACGCCGATGGCGAAGGCAATCGTTGATGACTTGCTGCGCGCGCGCATCATCTGGCGTCATATCCACGTTCTCGCGAATCACAGCGTCACACTCGATCAGTTACCCGAAGCATCGTTGCTGCAGAGCAGCGATGTCGTGCATGCGCTGGAGCGCGGCGTCGCATTCGGCGGTGCGACGGGCGCGCTGATCGGCCTCGTCGCGTTGGTGTTCCCCCCTGCGGAGCTCGTGATCGCGGGCGGCGCCGTCGTCGCATTGACGGTGATGGGGGCGGGCTTCGGCGCGTGGACGGCCGCGATGATCGGCATTGCCGAGCCGAACGCGCGACTCGAGCGATTTCGTGAAGCGATCAAGGAAGGCCAGATCCTGATCATGGCCGACGTACCGCCATTGCGAGAGCAGGAAATCGAGCAGATGGTCGCTCAGCATTTTCCGACGGCCGACCTGGAGGGTGGCGAGCCTACGACACCGATCTTCCCCTGAAACGCGAATACCGGCACGCACGACGCCCGAGCGCGTCGACGCACACCGCCGGGCGCGCTATCGCATTGCCGCGACCCAGGGCGACAGGCTCTTGCGTCTCGACGCGAGCGGCTCGGGCGTTGCTGCATGGCGCGCGCAGGCAGCGACGTGGCGGGCTGCGTGCGTCACGGCGTATCAGCGTCGTTCCTGACCGGTGAACCAACAGAACAACACCGCGCGCCCACCGCCTGCCGACACGCCGATGCCGAACGTGGTGCGGCGTGTCGCGGTGCGAGGCACCGCGCAGGGCTTCTGACCCTTGCGTCAGGACTCCTGTCTTCCATGACGAAGTGCGCAAGGAACGTGCCGTTGACCTGCGCGCGTGGTGCCTTCTGAACATGATTGCTGAAGTGGAACCGTCAGCAAGGAGGTCGTATGGAACTGCACATTCAATCACACCATTGGGAGCGGCGTACACCCGACTGGCTTTGCGCTGCCGTGGCCGGTCTTGCGGGCGGTGCGCTGGTGATCGCGCTGGAATTCTTCTGGTCGACCCTCGTGATCGGTGAAAGCCCGTGGCAACCGACCCACAAGATCGCGGCGATGGTGATGGGCCGCAGCGCGCTCGGTCAGATGTCGCAATTCAACCTCGAAATCGTCGCGCTGGCGCTGTTTCTGCACTACGTGCTCGGCGCGATCATGGGGATGATCCTCGCCGCGATCATGGCGCCGTTCCGCTTCGATTCGAGCGTGGGCATGGAGGCGGTCATCGGGCTGGCGTTCGGGCTCGTCGCGTATGGGTGGAACTTCTACGTGATGACGGCCGTGTTCCCGTGGTTCGTCTCGGAACGCGGTTCCGGACCGTTGCTGGCCAACCTGCTGTTCGGCGTGGTGGCGGCTGTCACCTACGGCATGCTGGAACGGCGACGCAGGCAGAACGCGGTGGACTGACGCGGCGTTTTGTTCCCGATGCGCCGACTCTGAATAACCGGTGCCCATCAAGCGATGGCCGCCTCGGCAACTGACGCCGGAGGTGGCCGTTTCGCATGGCATTGCCGCACGTGAAGCAACCACTCGAAACCGTCATTCTCGCGGCTCGTACCGGGGCGCGCTTCGCGCTTCCACTGTCTTGCGCGATAGGGAGGAGCGAACTACCTTTTCTTTAGAGCCGCCTGCAACGCCAGACGAATCGGTCCTGGCAGACTGCCGCCAAAATAACAATACGAAAGACGGCAAGGCGGCACGTTGACGCCTGGAGCGCGCGTTCGCGGCTCCGGCGGGTGACACGCAGCGAGGCGGCCTATGGCCCTTGCGATTGCCCTGGTCCTGATCATCCTGTTGGCGGTGGGGTTTCACTTTGCCAGTCCGTGGTGGATCACGCCGATCGCGTCGAACTGGGTGCGCATGGACGACATGCTGACGATCACGCTCGTCATCACCGGTGCATTCTTCATCGCCATCAACCTGTTCATCGTGGTCGCACTGGTGCGCTATCGCCACCGCAGCGGGCATCGCGCGGCCTACGAACCGCATAACCGGAAGCTGGAATGGTGGCTGATCGGCCTGACCGCCGTCGGCGTGGCGGCGTTGCTGGCACCGGGGCTGTTCGTCTACGCGGACTACATCCGGCCGCCGCGCAACGTGCTGCAAATGGAAGTGCTCGGCCAGCAATGGCAATGGCGCTTCCGCTTCGCCGGCCCCGGCGGCAAGCTGGGCACGACGGACGTGCGCTACATCAGCAACGACAACCCGTTCGGCCTGAACCCCGCCGACCCCAACGGCCGTGACAACTACCTGATCGAGACGCCCGAAGTGCACCTGCCGCTCAACCGGCCGATCCAGGTCCTGACGCGGTCGCGCGACGTGCTGCACGACTTCTACGTTCCGCCGTTCCGCGCGCGCATGAACATGGTGCCGGGCATGGTGACGACCTTCTGGTTCACGCCGACCAAGGCAGGGCGCTACGACATCCTGTGCGCGCAGCTCTGCGGGATCGGGCACTCCAGCATGCGCGGCGTGGTGGTGGTGGAAGACGAAGCCGCGTTCTCGCGCTGGCTGGCGCAGCAGACCACGTTCGCGCAGCAGCAGCTGGCCCACGTGCAGGCCGCACCCGCGGCTGCCGGTGGCAGCGCGCAGGCGCTTGTCAACCTGGGCAAGACGCTCGCGGCGGGCAAGGGCTGCGTCGCCTGTCATACCGTGGACGGCAGCCCGCTCGTCGGTCCGACCTGGAAGGGCCTGTACGGCAAGACCGAAACGATGGCCGACGGCAGCACCGCGACGGTGGACGAAGCCTATCTGCGCGCGTTCATCCGCAATCCGACGGCCCGCGTCGTGAAGGGCTTCTCGCCGATCATGCCGCACTTCGACCTGAGCGAGCAGGAACTGACCGCGCTGGTGGCCTATATCAAGGCGCAAGGCGGGACGCCGCCCGCCAGTACCGCGGCCCAGCCGTAGCGGAGCAGATGCCATGACCTATGCGCACACCGACCACGTCCCGCACAGCTTCTGGACCCGCTATGTGTGGAGCCAGGACCACAAGGTGATCGCCGTGCAGTACGCGCTGACGGCCATCGCGATCGGCCTGGTCGGCCTCGTCTTGTCGGACCTGATGCGGTTGCAGCTCGGCTTTCCGGGCAAGTTCGCGTTCATCGACGCGAACCACTACTACCAGTTCGTCACCATGCACGGGATGATCATGGTGATCTACCTGCTGACGGCGCTGTTCCTGGGCGGTTTCGGCAATTACCTGATCCCGCTGATGCTGGGCGCGCGCGACATGGTGTTCCCGTTTCTCAACATGCTGAGCTACTGGGTCTACCTGCTGGCCGTGCTGGTGCTGGTGGCGAGCTTCTTCGTGCCGGGCGGGCCGACCGGTGCGGGCTGGACGCTGTATCCGCCGCAGGCGATCCTGCCGGGCACGCCGGGCGTGGAATGGGGCATCGTGCTGATGCTCGTGTCGCTGGCGATCTTCATCGTCGCGGCCACGATGGGCGGCCTGAACTACGTGACCACCACGCTGCAGGCACGCACGCGCGGCATGACGCTGATGCGCATGCCGCTCACGGTGTGGGGCATCTTCATCGCGACCATCATGGCGCTGCTGGCGTTTCCGGCGCTGTTCGTGTCGGCGGTGATGATGCTGTTCGACCGGACGCTCGGCACCAGTTTCTTCATCCCGGCCGTGGTGTCGATGGGGCAGACGCTCAAGCATGCCGGCGGCAGCCCGCTGCTGTTCCAGCACCTGTTCTGGTTCTTCGGGCATCCGGAGGTCTACATCGTCGCGCTGCCGGCCTTCGGCATCGCGTCGGATCTCATCAGCACGCACGCGCGCAAGAGCATCTTCGGCTACCGGATGATGGTGTGGGCCATCGTCATCATCGGCGCGCTGAGCTTCGTGGTCTGGGCGCACCACATGTTCATCGCCGGCATGAATCCGTACTTCGGCTTCTTCTTCGCCACCACCACGCTCATCATCGCCGTCCCGACCGCCCTCAAGGTCTACAACTGGGTGCTGACGCTGTGGCGCGGCGATATCCACCTGACCGTGCCGATGCTGTTCGCGATCGGCTTCATCAGCACCTTCGTGCTGGGCGGGCTGACCGGGCTCTACCTCGGCAACGTGAGCGTGGACATCCCGCTGTCGAACACGTATTTCGTGGTCGCGCACTTCCATATGGTGATGGCCGTGTCGCCGATCCTGGTGGTGTTCGGCGGCCTCTACCACTGGTACCCGAAGGTGACCGGCCGCATGCTCGACGACACGCTCGGGCGCGCGCATTTCTGGATCACCTTCGTCGGCACCTATGCGATCTACTTCCCGATGCACTATCTCGGCATCCTCGGCATGCCGCGGCGGTATTACGCGTATCAGGGCTACAGCTTCATTCCGCATTCGGCGCAGACGCTCAACACGTTCATCACGATCGTCGCGCTGATCGTCGCGGCGGCGCAGTTGCTGTTCCTGTTCAACCTGGCGTGGAGCCTCGTGCGCGGCCGGCGTGCCGACGGCAACCCGTGGCGGGCCACCACGCTCGAATGGCAGACACCGCAAACGCCGCCCGTACACGGCAACTGGGGCGCGGCGCTTCCCATCGTCTATCGCTGGGCATACGAATACAGTCCGCCGGGGCAGGAGGAAGACTTCGTGCCGCAGAACCAGCCGCCGGCGACCGCGCCTGAACCTGAAGCGGCCCGCCCGACGCTGCACCCCGGCGAGGCACACGAATGACCACGCTGCCGCGCCCCTTCGTTCCCGATGCGCCACCCGGCTTGCCGAATGCGGGCCGCACGGGGCTGGCCGTCTTCATGGCGGTGGCCACGACGTTGTTTTCGCTGCTGCTGCTCGCCTATGCGATGCGCATGCGCGAATCCGACTGGCAGCCGATCCCGCATCCGGCGCTGCTGTGGTGGAACACCGGCGCGCTGGCGCTGGCCAGCATCGCGATGCAGCGTGCCCGGCGGATAGGCCTGTTCCGCACGGTGTGGCTGCTAACCGGCGGCGTGCTGGCGGCCGTGTTCGTGATCGGGCAACTGACTGCGTGGCACATGTTGGCGGCGGCCGGGGAGACCGTCACCGTCAATCCGTCCAACAGCTTCCTCTACCTGCTCACCGGCCTGCACGGGGTGCATGTGCTGGGCGGGCTGGTGGCGTGGGGTGTGACGATGGCGCAGCTCCGGCGCGCGGACCCGTTCCGGGTCCAACGGGCCATCGCGCTGTGCGCGCTCTACTGGCATTTCCTGCTCGCCGTCTGGCTCGTGCTGCTGGCGGCGATGTGGTGGCTGACCCCCGGGATCGTCGCCGCGATCTGCGGGCCGCTGTATGGAGCCGCGCCATGACCGCGCCCACGGTTCATACCGAATCCGCGGCCGAATCGCCTGCGGCCCCGTCCGCCGACGCGCGGCCCGACGGCTGGCGCGGCATCGTCACGGACTGGTCGTCCGACCGCGAAGCCTTCCGGGTGCCGTGGGGCAAGGCGATGATGTGGATTTTCCTGCTGTCGGACACCTTCATCTTCAGCAGCTTCCTGATCGGCTACATGACGGTGCGCATGTCGACCACGGCCCCGTGGCCCGATACCGCGAAGGTGTTCGGGCTCAGCGTGGGCGGCGTGGAAGTGCCGTTGCTGCTGATTGCGATCATGACGTTCACGCTGATCAGCAGCAGCGGCACCATGGCGATGGCCGTCAACTTCGGCTACCGGCGCAACGCGCGACCCGCCGCCGCGCTGTTGCTGGCGACCGCGCTGCTGGGCGCGACCTTCCTGTCGCTGCAGGCGTTCGAATGGAGCAACCTGATCTTCCGTGAAGGGATCCGCCCGTGGGGCAACCCGCTCGGCGCGGCGCAGTTCGGTGCGTGCTTCTTCACGATCACCGGGTTCCACGGCTTTCACGTGACCTGCGGCGTGATCTACCTGCTGCTGATCGCACGCAAGATCCTGCAGCCGGGGTTTACCGAACACGGCAACTTCCAGATCGTCGAGATTGCCGGCCTGTACTGGCACTTCGTCGACCTGGTGTGGGTGTTCATCTTCGCGCTGTTCTATTTGTGGTGAGGCAGCCATGGAGCACACCGATCCCGCCGATCGACCCGACGCCGCGCACGGCCAGCAGCATCCGATCGGCCTCTACCTGAAGATCTGGGGCCTGCTGTTCGTGCTGAGCACGTTCTCGTACCTGGTCGACTACTTCAACGTGCAGGGCCTGATGCGCTGGGTGCTGATCGTCGTGCTGATGATCGCCAAGGCCGGGCTGATCGTGTCGATCTTCATGCACATGATGTGGGAACGGCTGGCGCTGGTGTACGCGATCCTGATCCCGCCGCTGTGCCTGCTGGTGCTCATGGTGCTGATGGCGGCCGAAGCGCATCACACGTTCGGGATGCGGGAGTTGTTCTTTCGCTGATGGCTTCGCTGGCCGCGCGTTGGCCGACGGGCGCCTCGCATCGCGATGGGCACGGTACATGCGCCATCGGTGGACGCAGTTTCGGAGCGGACGGCGTCCCCGGACATCCGTTCATGCAAACCTGAAGGGAGGACCCCATGAAATTTTCACGCCGACGCTTTATTGCAGTGACCACCGTTCTCGCCTCCGCGCTCGCCGTTGGACGCCGCGCGGCGGCGGCGGATGCCGGTGCCGGTATCGTGCAGGAAACCGATGCAAATGCCCAGGCGCTCGGCTACAAGGCAGATGCCAGCCGGGTCGACCATGCGAAGTACCCGAAATTCCAGGCGGGCGAAGCCTGTGCGAACTGCCAGTTCTTCCAGGGCAAGGCCGGCGCCACGACGGGGCCGTGCGCGATTTTCGGCGGCAAGCAGGTCAATGCGAAAGGCTGGTGCAACACGTATACGAAAAAGGCGTAGCGAAGGAGGGATGGCCTGATTCCACTTGCATGCAGGATGGTTTGCCGGATTTCTTTCAGGGGCGTGAGACTGTCCATGATTCGTCGTCGACATTCTCTGTCTCCCGAGATCGCTTTCACTCAGGAACACTGCCAAACGGCAATTTCGATCACAGTGCGCATTAGCGAGTGACTTGCGTGCGCGCGTCGCTCCTTCAGGTCGCGTCACCGCAAAGGCTGGCACTTCCTCGCATTCCGCGTATCGGTGCTGCCGCCGGCAGCCGATGCGCCGCGTTCCTTCAACGATGCCCGAAACGTCCAGGCGAAAGCGAGACCGAGCAGACCGGAGATGCAGTACCAGGGTAGTGCAGGGGCGGGCACGATGTCGGAGACGAAACCGAACATCGCGGGAACGGACGCAATCGCAATCTGGTTGATGGCCATCGCCGCACCGAGCACTTCACCGACTTGCCCATCCTCTGCGCTGTCCGACAGCCAGACTACCCAGGGTCCGTACCAGCCGAAACAGCACACGCCGATCAGCGCCGAGAACGCGCCGACGACCCAAGGTGCCGAATGCGCTGGAAGCGAAGCCGCGGTGATCAGCGCAACGGGCGTCACGCCGAGGCACAGCGTGACGAGCCGGCGCTTGCCGTCGGCGACGCGATCGCTGATGGCCGACAGCGCGATCCGGCCTACCGAGCCGCTCAACTGCACGATGAACAGCACCCACGCGGCATCGGTCGGCGAATAACCGAAACGACGCTGCGCGAAGATCGCCCAGAAAATCGAGATCGCGGTTTGCGCGCCGACGAGCACTGCGCCGACGACGGAGATTCGCCGGAATCCGGCGTCGCGGAGATGGGTCATCAGGCCACGCCGGGCCGGCGCGGATGCACGCTGGGCGTGGCGGGGCGAATTTCGGAAAACGGCGCCGTACACGATCGCGGATGCCGCGAGCACGGCGCTCGCGCCGAGCATCGCGCGCGCCCAGTCCGTGTGGATGAGCAGTGCGGGGAAGAGCGCCGCCGCCAGTGCGCCGCCAAGCGGTAGCGCAGCCTGCCTGACACCCATCGCGAGCCCGCGCTCGCCGGGCGGAAACCAGTGATAGATCGCCCGGCTGCCGCCCGGCTGAACCGGGCTGTAGCCGACGCCGATCATCAGCATGCCGGCGACGAGCCCCCCGTAGCCGGAGGACAGCGCAACGAGCGTCATCGCGACGCTCAATATCGCCAGGCCGAGGACGACGGGCCAGCGCTCTCCGTATTGATCCAGCATGCGCCCGACGAGGGCGAGGCCGAGAATGGGGGCGACGTTCGAGAATGTTGCGAGGCCGCCGATCTGGCCGAGCGAAAGTCCGAACGTCTTCTGCGCGAACGTGCCCCACACACCGATTCCCTGACTCGCGAGCGCCGCGGTCAGTTGCGTCAGTGTCGATACGCCAAGCACGTACCACCGATAATCTGCTGACTTCAACCGGACAACTCCGTTCGAGGTTCATGCGAATTCCGGCTGACGCGGGCTCGCGAGGCGGTCGAGCCGCGAGCGTCAGCATTCAGAGCGTAAGGGGGAGCGTCGATGCGTTATGTCGTCGACGGGCCAGGACTGTCGATTTCCTGCCACGCGGCCGCGCCACGGCGCCGCAGATGCCGCGGCGACAGGCCGAAGGCCTTGCGCATCGAGTAGGCGAAATGAGGGGCCGAAGCGAAGCCCACGGTGTTCTGGATGTCGACTACCGGCAAGGTGGTCGAGAAGAGCAGGCGCTTCGCTTCGACGAGGCGTGTATCGAGTACGTACTGGCCGATCGAGCGCCCCTGTTCGGCCTGGAACCATCTCGACAGCGTCCGTCCGGATGTGCCGAACTGACGCGCGAGCGTCGTGCAGGACAGATCGCCGTCGAGGTGCTCGCCGATGTAAATCCTGACCTCGCGCACGATGTCCGCCGGCTCGCGCGAGCGCGACGGCAGGACGGACGTCATGATGCGACCGGCCTCCTGCAGAATGAGCAGGTCGAGTTCGTACGGCCCGAGAAGCGGGCCGGATTTTCGCGCGAGATGCGCACGCATGCGCAGCAAGTCGGAGAGGAGCAGCGAAGCTCCCCATTTCTCCGAATGTTGTATGGGCGAGCGCAGATCCGCATTGACCCGCGGCATCAGGCTGTCGATGTTCAGGTAGTAGCAGAGATGGCGCTGTGCGGGCGTTGCGGATACGTGATGGATGTGCCGTTCGGGAACGAACCAGAGACTCCCGCTCGCCAGCACCTCGCCGCGCGCCTGGCGTGGCGATGACACCGAGAAGATGCCGTCGAGCGGGACAAACAGCATGTCGCAAGGATGGGCATGCGGGCCATTCGAATAGTGCCCCTGATTGTCGCAGACGACGTCAAAATCGATGTTCATTGCAACGCTTCGGTCAAAAGGAACCTGTGAAGTGTAGGACGAAAGCGGGAAAGGGGAATTGCACCAGGATCCACGAAACTTCGGATACGGGCCGCAACGGGAAATTCGAAGTATGGAAATCGGAATCTTCGTCAGCGTATCGCATCCACCGCGATTGCTGGACATGACAGTGATCCGATGAAATCCACGATCGTGGCCGTGACCTCCCGAGGCCGCTCGAGGCTCGGCAAATGGGCGGTACCGGTTATGGGGTGGAAGATGCCGCCAGATAGGGTATTCGCGACGTAACGACTGCGCTCCTGAATGCCGGGAAGGTCAAGATCACCGCACATCACCAAGGTCGGGACGGAAATTTCCGCCAGGCGCCCATATGCAATCGGAGCATCCGCGTTCATGCCCGCCGGGGGCAAACCGAGAGCGACAGCGTTCATCTCGTCAAACAGCTCGCGAGCCTCACCTGTCACGCGCCCTTCGTGCTGAAGCGGGCCGTCAAGCCAGAGACTCGCGCGTATTGCAATGGCTTCGTCAATATGGCCGCTGGCCTCAGCGTCGGCTAAACGGGCGATCAAATCGTCAACCTGCGCCGCATGGATGAGTTTTGGCGCGCCGGTCACACTCGGCGCAACCAGAACAAGCGCGCGAACACGTGACGGATATCGAAGCGCTGCGTCGAGTGCTATTCCGCCTCCTTGCGAGCAGGCCACCAGTATTGCAGGAGAGCCGTCTGTCGCCGACTGGATCACGGCGATCAGATCCTCGACGGAAGAATGAGCCTCTGCTTCAGCAGCTGTTTCTCCAAAGCCTCGCCGATCGTAGGCAACGGCCTGGAGATTCGCGCCGATTTCGCGCATCTGGTGGTCCCACATCCGGCGGTCCGCGACGCGTGCGTGCAGAAACACAATCGGGGCGCCGCGACCGACGACTTCGGTCGCCAGTGCAGCGCGACCGGACTTGACGTGAAAGCTGTTCGTCATGCGCTATCCAATATCCGGGAATGGACGTGACCGCCGCAGCGCGGGTGTTTCGTTTCCGTCGTCAAACGGGTCCAGCCAGGGAGGGCGGACCGCGAGCGCATCGAGCATGCGCGACGTCCAAACCGGGTTCCGGCTTGAGCGAACCGCGTGCCAGGCGAAGTAAATCACGACAGCCAGCCGCCTGCCCATGACGCCCCCAGGGTCGTCATGGAAAACTGTATGAATATACAGTATAGTGTCCGTCGAAATCGAGCCGCACGGGTACAACGTTGCGGCACGTGCGCCGCGCCTGCGGGCATCCGCCGCAGCGTTCCGGCACCGTGAACTCTGGCTAACTCATTCAGACGGGCAGGCAAATTGTCATCCAGCAATCTGATCCGCATTCGCGGAGCACGTCAGCACAACCTCAAGAATCTCGACCTCGACCTGCGCACCGGCGAGATGACGGTCGTCACCGGCCCGTCGGGCTCCGGCAAGTCGAGTCTCGTGTTCGACACGCTGTACGCGGAAGGCCAGCGACGCTACGTCGAGACGTTCAGCGCGTACGCGCGGCAGTTCCTCGACCGGATGGACCGCCCGCAGGTCGAGCGCGTCGACGGCGTACCGCCCGCGATCGCGATCGACCAGACCAATCCGGTGCGCAGTTCGCGCTCGACCGTCGGCACGATGACCGAGCTGAACGATCACCTGAAGCTGCTGTATGCACGCGCGGCCGAGCTGTTCGATCGCCAGACCGCGCGGCAGGTGCGGCACGACACGCCGGAGACGATCTACGCGGAGCTCGTCGCGCGCACGCAGGCGGACGATCCGCGCGTCGTCGTCACGTTCCCGGTCGAATTGCCTGAAACGGTGTCCGACGAAGAAATCGCGCAGTGGTTGTCCGCGAGCGGCTATACGCGCGTGCAGGCGCGGCGCGAGGTCGCGTCGCCCACCGGGCTGCGCAAGGTGCTCGACGTGGTGGCCGACCGCTTCCGCGTGCAGAACACCGACAAGGTGCGCGTCGTCGAGGCGATCGAGGCGTCGCTGAAACGCGGCGGCGGTCGCGTGAACGTGTACGTGCTCGCGGCGGAGCCGGAGCCGGCGGATGGCGCGGCCGCCGAGCCGCAGGTGTGGCGTTTCTCCACCGGGCTTCACGATCCCGACAGCGACCTGCGCTACGCGGAGCCGCAGGCGGCGCTGTTCTCGTTCAATTCGGCGTACGGCGCGTGTGAAACCTGCCGCGGCTTCGGCCGCGTGATCGGCGTCGATCTCGGCCTCGTGATCCCCGACGCGCGCAAGACGCTGCGCGGCGGCGCGATCAAGCCGATGCAGACACCGGCCTGGAAGGAGTGCCAGGACGACCTGATGCGCTACGCGGCGAAAGCCGGCATCCCGCGCGACACGCCGTGGGCCGAGTTGTCGGACGCCGAGCGCGACTGGGTCGTCAACGGTTCGCCGGACTGGAACGGCAAGTGGCAGAGCCAGTGGTACGGCGTGAAGCGCTTCTTCGGCTATCTCGAGTCGAAGGCGTACAAGATGCATATCCGCGTGCTGCTGTCGAAATACCGCAGCTACACGCCGTGTGACGTGTGCGGCGGCGCGCGCCTGAAGACGGAATCGTTGCAATGGCGGCTCGGCTCGAAAGAGAACGCCGACGGCGTGCTCGCGCCGGCCGGCCGCTTCATGCCGCGCGGCGTCGACTGGAGCCGCGCGCAGCTCGAAGCGCTGCCGGGCCTGACCGTGCACGACCTGATGCTGCTGCCGATCGAGCGCATTCGCCGCTTCTTCGATGACATAAGCTTGCCGAGCGCGCTGCTCGACGATGCGTTGAAGCTGCTGCTCGCCGAGGTGCGCACGCGCCTGAAATACCTGTGCGACGTGGGGCTCGGCTACCTGACGCTCGACCGGCAGAGCCGCACGCTGTCGGGCGGCGAGGTGCAGCGGATCAACCTGACGACGGCGCTCGGCACGTCGCTCACGAAAACCCTGTTCGTGCTCGACGAACCGAGCATCGGGCTGCATCCGCGCGATCTCACACGGATCGTCGAGGCGATGCAGCGGCTGCGCGACGCGGGCAATACGCTGGTCGTGGTCGAACACGATCCGTCGGTGATGCTTGCGGCCGACCGGCTGATCGACATGGGGCCCGGCCCGGGCGAGCGTGGCGGCACGATCGTCTACGACGGCACGCCGGGCGACATCCGGTCGGCGCACACGCTGACGGGCGAGTATCTCGGCGGCCGCAAGCATGTCGCGCACGCATCGAACTGGGCGCGCCGGGTGGTCGACGCGAACACGCCGCGCATCGTGCTCGAAGGCGCGAGCGAACACAACCTGCGCGACGTGACGGTCGAGATCCCGCTGCAACGGCTCGTCTGCGTGACGGGTGTGTCGGGGTCCGGCAAGTCCACGCTGCTGCAGGACGTGCTCTATCCGGCGATGGCGCGGCATCACGGCAAGGCGACCGAGTCGCCGGGCGCGTTCCGCAGCCTCACGGGCGCCGACCAGGTGGGCGATGTCGTGTTCGTCGACCAGTCGCCGATCGGCAAGACCACGCGTTCGAACCCGGCGAGCTACGTCGGCGCGTTCGACGAGATCCGCAAGCTGTTCGCGAAGGCGCCGCTCGCGCTGCAACGCGGCTACGGCGCCGGCACGTTCAGCTTCAACTCGGGCGACGGCCGTTGCCCGACCTGCGGCGGCTCGGGCTTCGAGCACATCGAGATGCAGTTCCTGAGCGACGTCTACCTGCGCTGCCCGGACTGCGACGGCAGCCGCTACCGCGCCGAGATTCTCGAAGTGCGCATCGAGCGCAACGGCCGCGCGCTGAGCATCGCCGACGTGCTGGATCTCACCGTCAGCGAAGCGGCCGCGTTCTTCGCGACCGACGCCGAGGTGCTGCGCGTGCTGCAGCCGATCGTCGACGTCGGCCTCGAATACGTGAAGCTCGGCCAGCCGGTGCCGACACTGTCGGGCGGCGAAGCGCAGCGCCTGAAACTGGCCGGCTTCCTCGCCGAATCGGCGGCGGCCGTCAACGGGCGCCGGGTCGTCACGGAAGAGGCGCGCATCGCGCGGGCGAAGCTGTTCATGTTCGACGAGCCGACCACCGGGCTCCACTTCGACGACATCGCGAAGCTGATGCAGGCGTTCGGCAAGCTGCTCGCGGCCGGCCATTCGCTGATCGTGATCGAGCACAACCTCGACGTGATCCGCGCGGCCGACTGGCTGATCGATCTCGGCCCGGAGGGCGGCGACGGCGGCGGTCTCGTGCTGTGCGCGGGCACGCCCGATGACGTGAAAGCCTGCGCCGCATCGCATACCGGCGTGGCGCTGCTGCAGTACGACCGCGCGATGGACGCCGAGCTGGCGCTCGCCGACGAAGGCAAGCCGTTGCAGGCCGTGCTGAACGCGGCGCGCGAGCGGCGTGCGATCGAAGGCGAGGACGTCGTGCGGATCGTCAACGCGCGCGAGCACAATCTGAAGGCGCTCGACGTCGACATCCCGCACGGCAAGTTCAACGTGATCACCGGCGTGTCGGGTTCCGGCAAGTCGACGCTCGCGTTCGACATCCTGTTCCACGAAGGCCAGCGCCGTTACCTCGAATCGCTGAACGCATATGCGCGCTCGATCGTGCAGCCGGCCGGCCGGCCGGAAGTCGACGCGGTGTACGGCATTCCGCCGACCGTCGCGATCGAGCAGCGGCTGTCGCGCGGCGGGCGCAAGAGTACGGTCGCGACCACGTCCGAGGTCTGGCACTTCCTGCGGCTGCTGTACGTGAAGCTCGGCCTGCAGCATTGCATCCACGACGGCACGCCGGTTACGTCGCAATCGGTCGAATCG
Source organism: Burkholderia aenigmatica (assembly GCF_902499175.1). Classification (GTDB taxonomy): domain Bacteria; phylum Pseudomonadota; class Gammaproteobacteria; order Burkholderiales; family Burkholderiaceae; genus Burkholderia; species Burkholderia aenigmatica. The sequence continues at coordinate 71,673 of NZ_CABVQC010000001.1, read as the reverse complement.
ATCGCTGCGCAGTTGCTGCGCGACCATCGCGACGAGCACGTCGGGCTGCTCGCGCCGCTCGTCGTCAACCGCAAGGGCGTGTATACGGATCTCGCGAAGTGGGCGAAGGCGCGCGGCAGCACGCATCTGCGGGTCGACGGCGAGTTCGTGCCGGTCGATCCGTGGCCGAAGCTCGACCGCTTCCGCGAGCACACGATCGAGCTGCCGGTGGCCGATATCGTCGTGTCGCCCGATAACGAAGCCGAATTGCGCCGCGTGCTCGACGAGACGCTCGAGCTCGGCAAGGGCGTGATGCATCTGCTGGCGCCGCTCGACGGGTTGCACGATGCGATGCAGAACGATCATTCGACCGCGCGCGTCGGCACGGTCAAGGTGCTGTCGGTCAAGCGCGCGTGCCCGGTGTGCGGCACGAGCTACCCGGAGCTGGACCCGCGGATGTTCTCGTACAACAGCAAGCATGGCTGGTGCACGACCTGCGTCGGCACCGGCGTCACGCTCACGCGCGAACAGCGCGCCGCGTACGACGACACGGTGCTCGCCGAGGACGGCCGCGGCCGCGAGCAGACGCTGCCGTCCGACGAGCAGGAACCGGAAGGCGTCGGCAACGAGCCGTGCCCGGATTGCAACGGCACGCGGCTGAATCCGTCCGCGCGCGCGGTCACGTTCGACGCGCATCCGATCGTCGAGGTCGCGCAATGGACGGTGTCCGACACGCGTCGCTGGATCGACGGGCTGGAATTGACAGGCCGCGACGCGCAGATCGCGCGTGACATCGTCAGCGAGATCGGCAGCCGCCTCGCGTTTCTGGAGGAAGTCGGGCTCGGCTACCTGAGCCTCGATCGCGCGGCGCCGAGCCTGTCGGGCGGCGAAGCGCAGCGCATCCGGCTCGCCGCGCAGCTTGGCAGCAACCTGCAAGGTGTCTGCTACGTGCTCGACGAACCGACGATCGGCCTGCATCCGCGCGACAACCAGATCCTGCTGGACGCGTTGCGCAAGCTCGGCGACAAGGGCAATACGCTCGTCGTCGTCGAGCATGACGAGGACACGATCCGCCGCGCCGATCACATCATCGACGTCGGGCCGGGCGCGGGCAAGCGTGGCGGCACGCTGGTCGCGCAGGGCGCGGTCGCGGATCTGGCCGCGCAGTCCGATTCGGTAACCGGGCGCCTGCTCGCGCAGCCGATGACGCACCCGCTGCAGCCGCGCCGCAGCGTGAGTTTGCCAGGCAAGAAGGGCGGCGCCGCGGTGCCGGACGCGTGGCTGACCGTGCATGGCGCACGGCTGCATAACCTGCGCGACGTCACGGTGGGCATTCCGCTCGCGCGGCTCGTCGCGGTCACGGGCGTGAGCGGCTCGGGCAAGTCGACGCTCGCGCGCGACGTGCTGATGACGAACCTGCTCGACGCGGTCGGCCGCTCGGTGCTGTCGTCGCCGGCCACGCGGCGCGCACGCAAGGCCGTGCAGCAGGACGCGCCGGCCACCAACCGTCGTTCGAGCGTGCTGGCGCGCAGCGCACCGCGGCCGTCGCTGAACGTCACGCACGCATGGCAGGGCTGCGAGTCGCTGAGCGGCTGGGAGCAGATCGATCGCGTGCTGGAAGTCGACCAGACGCCGATCGGCAAGACGCCGCGCTCGTGCCCGGCCACCTATATCGGCGTGTGGGACACGATCCGCAAGCTGTTTGCCGATACGCTGGAAGCACGGGCGCGCGGCTACACGGCGTCGCGTTTCTCGTTCAACACCGGCGACGGGCGCTGCCCCACATGCGAAGGGCAAGGCGTGCGCACGATCGGCATGAGCTTCCTGCCCGACGTGAAGGTGCCGTGCGACGTGTGTCACGGGCAGCGCTTCAACCCGGAGACGCTCGCCGTCACGTGGCGCGGCCGGAACATCGGCGACGTGCTGACGATGGAGATCGACGAGGCGGTGGAGTTCTTCGCACCGATCTCGAACATCGCGCATCCGCTGCAACTGATGAAGGATGTCGGCCTCGGCTACCTGACGCTCGGCCAGCCGTCGCCGACGTTGTCGGGCGGCGAGGCGCAACGCATCAAGCTCGTCACCGAGCTGACGAAGGTGCGCGACGACATCACGCGGCGCGGCCAGAAGGCGCCGCACACGCTGTACGTGCTCGACGAACCGACGGTCGGCCTGCACATGGCGGACGTCGCGAAGCTGATCCGTGTGCTGCACCGGCTCGTCGATGCGGGGCACAGCGTCGTCGTGATCGAGCACGATCTCGACGTGATCGCGGAAGCCGACTGGATCATCGATCTCGGGCCGGAAGGCGGGGTGGGCGGCGGCACGATCGTCGCGGCGGCGCCGCCGGAAGCGCTCGTGCAGGTGAGCGCCAGCCATACCGGACAGGCGCTCAAGCCCGTGCTGGCGCGGACGGGTTCGGATGAGGGAGAAGCCGAGCGCGAGGGAGAAGCGCGGGTAGGGTGAGCGTGATGCTTCGTATCGACGGCTCCGGAGACGGGCGATGGTTTCTCTCAGCCGACTGGCAAGTGGCTGAGGACGCGCCGCGATCCGGCCCAAGCACCCCTCTCTTTGAGGGGTGTTTTTTTGGGGGGGCAACTGTCGACGCGAGATGCAGCCGCCGCGCCATGCGCCCGACCAAGTAAGGCATCCATTGTTAATCCGGCTCGAATACTGAGTTGGGTGCAAGGGGGATACGAGAAAGCGCACCGCATCGTTAGGATGAATGTCGTTGGCCGACGGACGTCTCCGGATCGTCCAGTCATTCTCTAACCGCATCAGGAGTGCAATCTTGGCGACCTATATCGTCTTCACGCATGAAAGCACGCAGGACCAACACGAACTCGACATCTACCAGAGCAAGGTCGGCGCGACGCTGGCCGGCCACCCGGTGAAGGTGCTGGCCGCGTATGGCCCGCAGGAAACGCTCGAGGGCGACGGCCCGGAGGGCGTGGTGATCGTCGAGTTTCCGTCCAGGGACGCCGCGCGCGCGTGGTACGACAGCCCGGAATACCAGAGCGCTGTGCAGCATCGCTTCAAGGGCGCACGCTTTCGGGCCGTGCTGGTCGAAGGTGCCTGACCGGGCCGGCGGGGGCTGCTCGCCGACCGCTATTACAACCACGCCATCGACGAAACCGTATCCGTGCATGCGATTGCGTCGTCGCCGTCCTCAATGAAATGCCAGGCATGGCAACAGGATGTCGAAAGTCTGGCTGACCATCGGTAGCGCCCTCGGTCTCGGGCGCACCGTCATTGGCTGTCGGATAGTATTCGGGTCTGTAGCAATCAAAACACGTTGCTGCACCCGTTCCTGCCGTTTCTCAGGATCCATCTCCACCGTGGCAGTCTTGCGCGGCCAGCGTCACATTCCAACCTCGATCACGGGCCTGCGTCATCACCTGAGTAATCAGCTGCCATTCCCGAATGGGGAGGCCTTGCGGTGACCATGCTGACGAGGCATGACGTTTGTGACACAAGCAAGATCAACCATTCGCCGAGCCTTTCTGGAACCCTCTCTCATGCTTTCGAAGAAATCCCGTATCTTCATCGTGGCCAGCGCCATTTTCACGGCCCATGCAGCCGCACAATCTCCCGCGCCGGCACCGATTCCCGAACAACTGCCGTATGACATCCCGTACGGTCCGCCCATTACGCTGGCACAGGCGCGCACGGCGATGGCGGCCGCCGAAGCAGAGGCCCGACACCGCAACTGGAAATACGCGATCGCCGTCGTCGACAGCGGCGGGAATCTGGTCTCGTGCGACAAAATGGATGGGACGCAACTCGCATCCACCGATATTGCGGAAGCCAAGGCGCGGGCATCGGTGCGTTTCCGCAGGCAGACCAAGGACATGCAGAACGCGATCAACAACGGCGGCGCGACCGGCAACCTCAGCATCCCGGGCATTCTCGCGGGGGAGGGCGGTATTCCGATCGTGGTTGGCGGGCAACTGATCGGTGCGATCGGGACCAGCGGTGGCGCGGGTGTGCAGGATAGCGTGATCGCGGCCGCGGGTGCGGCGGCAGTCCGGTAAATCGCCGCACTACGGGCCGGCAGTGATATAAGCCGATTATTCTTTCAAAATAATAATAAAAGCCTGACGTTTTAATTTCATTCAGTCTTGCGCGTATCCGAGGCCGACTGCGGCCCGATGGATTCGCCCCGCGTCAGACGGGATTGACGGTTCGACTCGGTCGCGAAAATACGCGATTCGATCGATATCGCTACACTTCCCCCTTCGCGATGAAAATTTGAACCGGTTGCTGGATGCAAAAATGGAACCGGTTCCATTCCCTGGCCGGATTATGCATAATCCGGCCAGATAAAAATTCGCATTGCATGGCATGTGCAATACTTGGTTCAGCCGGTCATGGTCGTTTGCCGGTGCTGTCGGACGGGTTACGCACTGCCGGTGGGGGAGGCATTCCGTTGTTTCGCGCGGAGCGACTCCCGTCGCCGATCATTTGCAAGAAAGCCTGCGAGCAACCTCTCGCCAAAAAGACGAAAACGACATGGCCCCTAACGATCATGACACGCGCGTCATCGCGCGCGCCGGCATTACCCGGCGAGCAGCCCTGAAAGTGATGGCGGCAGCACTGACGCAAGTCGGGCTGCTCACCGCCGCGCCCGGATACGCATTCGCGCAGCAGCCGTCGCTCGACGCCAAGACCTTTCTCGCACTGTCGCAAGCACTGACAGGCCACACGAATCTCGACCCGATGACGGCCAGACGCCTCATCGATGCGTTCCACCGCACGGACGCCGGTTTTGCCGCGCGGGCGGCCGCGCTGGCGCAACGCATGCGCGCCGGGCAAACCCCGGCGCAACTGCTGGCCGATGCCGATGGCGCGGGCCTGCACGACACCGCGCTCGCGATCGTCGCCGCGTGGTACACGGGCACCGTCGGTCATGGCCAGAAGGCCGTGATGGTCACGTATGCGGATGCGCTGATGTACGGCACCGTCCACGACGGGATGAGCGCGCCGACCTACTGTTCGAACGGCCCTCTGTGGTGGACCGCCGAACCGCCGCCGGCCGATGTCGCGCCGCCGCGCAAAGCAGTCGCGTCAGCCACTTCACAGCACCCGCAAACGCACGCCTGAATCTCATGAAAACTCCTGTATTTGAATCGAACGGCGACGTGTCGGCCGACGTCGTGATCGTGGGATCCGGCGTGGTGGGCGGCTTGATCGCCGACCAGCTGGTGAGCCAGGGCCACTCGGTGCTGATCCTCGAATCCGGCCTGCGCATCGAGCGTGGGCAGGCGGTCGAGAACTGGCGCAACATGCCGTTCGACAATCGCGTCGGCTCCGACTTCCAGGGGCTCTACCCGCAGGCGCCGAATGCGCCGGCCCCGCTGTATTTTCCGAAGAACAACTACGTCGGCCTGAGCGGCCCGGACGGCCAGAGTTTCCAGCAGGGCTACCTGCGCACGGTCGGCGGCACGACCTGGCACTGGGCCGCGTCGAGCTGGCGGCATCTGCCGGTCGATTTCCGGATGAAGTCGACGTATGGCGTCGGCCGCGACTGGCCGATCGCCTATGAGGAGCTCGAGCCGTACTATTGCCGTGCGGAAGACGAGATGGGCGTTGCCGGGCCGAGCGACCCGGCGATGCAGTCGCCGTCGCAACGCAGCCGCCCGTATCCGATGGACATGGTGCCGTGGGGGCATGGCGACCGGCGCTTCGCCGAAATCGTCAACGCGCACGGCTACCGGTCGATCCCGATTCCGCAGGCGCGCAGCACGCGGCCGTGGCATGGCCGCCCGACCTGCTGCGGCAACAACAACTGCCAGCCGATCTGCCCGATCGGCGCGATGTACAACGGCATCCACCACATCGAGCGCGCGGAGCGCAAGGGTGCGAAGGTGCTCGCCGAATCGGTCGTCTACAAGATCGACACCGATGCGAACAATCGCGTGACGGCCGTGCATTGGTACGACGCGTCGCACAAGTCGCACAAGGCGAGCGGCAAGCGGTTCGTGCTCGCCTGCAACGGCATCGAGACCCCGCGCCTGCTGCTGCTGGCCGCGAACGAGCGCAATCCGCACGGCATCGCGAACGGCTCGGACCAGGTTGGCCGCAACATGATGGATCACTCGGGCTTTCACTGCACGTTCCTCGCGAACGAGCCGATGTGGCTCGGCCGCGGCCCCGCGCAGAGCAGCTGTATCGTCGGTCCGCGCGATGGCGATTTCCGCGGACAGTATTCGGCGAACAAGATGATCCTGAACAACATCTCGCGCGTCGGGCCGGCGACGCAGCAGGCGCTGAAGCTCGGCCTGGTCGGCAAGGCACTCGACGAGGAAATCCGGCGGCGCGCGATCTACGGCGTCGACCTGTCGATCAGCCTCGAACCGCTGCCGGATCCGAACAACCGCCTGACGCTCAGCAAGACGCGCGTCGATCCGCTCGGCCTCGCGTGCCCGGACATCCACTACGACGTCGGCGACTACGTGCGGCGCGGCTACGACGCGGCATGCAAGCAGCTGTCGCACATCGGCAGCCTGTTCGACGCGGTCGAATTCAACATCACGACGACGCTGAACGCGAACAATCACATCATGGGCGGCACCATCATGGGCTCGGATCCGAAGAACTCGGTCGTCGACGGCGACTGCCGCGCGCACGACCATGCGAACCTGTGGCTGCCGGGCGGCGGCGCGATGCCGTCGGCGTCCGTCGTCAACACGACGCTGTCGATGGCGGCCCTTGGCCTGAAGGCCGCGGATTCGATTTCCGCCAGCCTCGCGAAGGGTTGATGCGATGACACATACGATTCAACGACACCGTCGCGCGCGGCGCGGCGCCGGGTATCGCGCGGCCATCGCAGCCGGCCTGTTCGCGCTCGTCGGCAGCGCATCCGTGTTCGCGCAGGATGCGCCGGCCGGCCCGGCTTCGACATCGGCAGACGCCGCGCTGATCGAAAAGGGCCATCAGCTCGCGATCGCGGCGGACTGCATGGCATGCCATACGGCGCTTGACGGCGGCAAGCCGTTCGCGGGCGGATACGGCATCGCGTCGCCGATGGGGCAGATCTATTCGAGCAACATCACGCCGTCGAAAACGGCCGGGATCGGCAACTACACCGAAGCGCAGTTCGCAAGCGCGCTGCGCGAAGGCGTGCGCGCGGATGGCGCGCATCTGTATCCCGCGATGCCCTATACGTCGTACAGCGGCCTCAGCGACGACGACGTGCACGCGCTTTACAGCTACTTCATGCATGCGGTGAAACCGGTCGACGAACCCGCGCCCGCCACGAACCTGCAGTTCCCGTTCGGCATGCGCATGGCGATGGCGGGATGGAACATGCTGTTCCTGACGAACAAGCGTTTCGAAGCCGATCCGGCCCACGACGCGCAGTGGAATCGCGGCGCGTACCTGACCAACGTGCTGGCGCACTGCAGTGCGTGCCACACGCCGCGCAACGTGCTGATGGCCGAAGACTTCGGCCGCAACCTGGGCGGCGCGCAGCTCGGCGCATGGTATGCGCCGAACATCACGTCGGATCCGGTGAGCGGCATCGGCGCGTGGACCGACGCCGAGCTGGTGTCGTACCTGAAGACCGGCCGCGCACCGGGCAAGAACCAGGCGGCCGGGCCGATGGCGGAAGCCGTGCAGAACAGCCTGCAGTATCTGTCGGACGCAGACCTGAAATCGATCGTCTCGTATCTGCGCAGCACGAAGCCGATCCGCGACGACCGCGAGTCGGTGCCGGCATTCGCGCACGGGCAGGCGGTCAACAGCGAAGCGACGTTGCGCGGCGCATCCGCGCTGAATGCGAACGGCACGCTGACGACGGGGGCGGCGCTGTTCAGCGGGTACTGCGCGAGTTGCCACCAGGCCAACGGCAAGGGCAGCCCGAGCCAGGCATATCCGTCGCTGTCGAACAATACCGCCACCGGCTCGCGCAATCCGTCGAACCTGATTGCGGCGATCCTGTACGGCGTCGATCGCGAGGTGGGGGGCGAGCACGTGCTGATGCCGTCTTTCGGTGAGGATTCCTATGTCCAGCCGCTCAAAGACGATCAGATCGCTGCAATCTCGAACTACGTGCTCGCGCAGTACGGCAATCCGGACGTGACCGTCACCGCGGACGACGTTGCCGTCGTGCGCAGCGGCGGCCCGGTTCCATTGCTCGTGCGCGTCCGGCCGCTGATGCTGCCTGGCGCAGTGGTTGTCGTGCTGATCGCGCTGTTGGGCGTCGCATTCTGGTGGCGCCGCCGCCAACGCACGCCGCTGGCCAATCCGCCGCAAGGTAAGGCCGGCTGATTCGGCGAACCGCCGCGTAAGTGCGGCGCGAAAGCAGGCATCGATCCCGTTGCGCAAGCCGACGGGTATCGAGCCTGCTTTCGCGTTTCAGGTCAAAAGCGGGGCGCGCGCAGTCGCGTGCCGCTGCATCACGCGGTATGCCATCACGCTTGCGGCGCGACGGATGCGCCGCTGATGCCATGCCGCCGCAGCGAATCCGCGACGAAGCCCGACGCCTTCATTTCCTCGACGAACGCATTCAGCGCCGCCGCGGCCGCTTCGCCGCGACTCTTCGGCACGCCCATGGCCTGCCGGATCACCATGAACCGCTCGTCGAGCAGGCGCAGGCCGGGCGTCTTCGCCGCGTCGGCCTCGAGTTGCTGCCTCACGCCCGCCGCGACTTCCAGTTGCTGCTCGACGAAGGTCTGCACGACGGCCTGCGACGTCGGCGCACGCACGATCTGCGCGGCCTTCAGTTCGCGCGTGAGGAACAGGTCGTAGGCGCTGCCCTTGCCGACGGTCACGCGGTTGTCGGGTTGGTCGACGTCCGCATTCGTGCGGATCGGCGAAGCGTCGCGTACGAGATAGAACCCCTCGATCAGCACATACGGCGCGGTGAACGCGACCGTTTCGCCGCGCAGCGGATCGACCGCGAAGAATCCGAAATCGGCACGCTCGTCGGTCAGCGCCTGCACCGACTTTCCGGCGGCGTCGAACACCACGAGCTCCAGCTCGGCCGATAGGCGTTCGGCGAACGCGCGCGCGAGGTCGATCGATACGCCGAACGGTTCGCCCGTCGCCGGGTCGCGATTCGCGAGGATCGGGTTGCCGAGATTGATCGACGCGCGCAGCTTGCCGGTCGGCGTGAACGCGGAGAGGACGGAAGGGGCGAGGGACATGGGCGGCTCGTTGCGGTCGTAAGGGCAGGGTTCGGGGCGTGTCGATACGCGACAGTACGCCGGCATCGAGCTTATCACCTGGCTTTCGTCATGGAACAGCGTCGAGCGGCTCAGGCCCGCCTTCGTCGCCAGTTCGGAGCGGCGATACCTCTACCTTCTCCGGACCTCGTTGCCCGAACCGCAAGCGATGAGGTGACAGACAGATAAGGGTCGAGCGGCTCCTCCGAGGGGCGATTGGGTGCCGGAAAATGGGCTGGATCGGGTTGCTTTGCGTCAGCGGCTGCTTCCGGTTGACCGTATCTGCCCCCCGCCGGCGGCGTCCAGCCAGGCGCGGCGGGCCTTGATCCGCCCGGCAACCGCTAGAATTGCGGTTTTAGTCCGGAATACGTCCATGTCTTTTGCCTCGCTCGGCCTGATCGATCCCTTGCTGCGTAATCTGCAGGACCTCAATTACCAGGCCCCTACGCCGGTGCAGGCCAAGGCGATTCCTGCCGTGCTCGGTGGCAAGGACGTGATGGCGGCGGCCCAGACCGGCACCGGCAAGACGGCGGGTTTTGCGCTGCCGCTGTTGCAACGGCTGGTGCAACACGGCCCGGCGGTGTCCAGCAACCGCGCGCGCGTGCTGGTGCTGGTGCCCACGCGTGAGCTGGCCGAACAAGTGCTGCAAAGCTTCATCGCTTACGGCCAAGGCCTCGACTTGCGATATCTGGCGGCCTACGGCGGCGTGAGCATCAACCCGCAGATGATGAAGTTGCGCAAGGGCGTGGATGTGCTCGTGGCCACGCCGGGCCGTTTGCTGGATCTCAACCGCCAGAACGCGGTGCAGTTCGATCAAGTACAAACGCTGGTGCTGGACGAAGCCGACCGCATGCTGGATCTCGGCTTTGCGCGCGAACTCAACGCCGTCTTTGCCGCGTTGCCCGCGCAGCGCCAGACCCTGCTGTTTTCGGCCACGTTTACCGACGATATCCGCGCGATGGCGGCGAGCATTCTGCGTGGCCCGGTCAATATCAGCGTCAGCCCGCCCAATGCCACGGCCAGCAAGATCAAGCAGTGGGTCGTACCGGTCGACAAGCGGAACAAGCCCGACCTGTTCATGCACCTCGTGGCCGAGAACAAGTGGGAGCATGCACTGGTGTTCGTCAAGACCCGCAATGGCGTGGATTACCTGGCGGCCATGCTGGACGAAGCGGGCTATGCGGTCGACACCATCCACGGCGACAAACCGCAACCCGCGCGCCTGCGTGCGCTGGAACGCTTCAAGACGGGCGAAGTCCAGATGCTGGTCGCCACCGACGTGGCAGCGCGCGGGCTGGATATCGACGACCTGCCGCTGGTGATCAACGTGGATTTGCCGATCGTGGCGCAGGACTATGTGCACCGTATCGGCCGTACCGGCCGCGCAGGCGCCAGCGGTGTGGCGGTGTCCCTGGTGTGCGCCGACGAAGCGCCGCAACTGGCCGCGATCGAAGCGCTGATCCGGCAAACGCTGCGGCGCGAAGAAGAGCCGGGTTTCGAGGCCGAACACCGTGTGCCGGAAACCAGCGCGACGGGCCAGATCATCAAGAAACCCAAAAAGCCCAAGAAGCCCAAAGTGCCGCAAGCTGCGTCGGGTGCCATGCCGGTGCCTGCCAAAAAGCCGCGCCCGCAAAGCGGCGAGAACAAGCGCAAGCCTGCGGCGCAGCGGGCCGGGGCTGCGGGTAAGGGCGCGAGCTTGTCCAGTGGCAGTCCATTCAGCGCGCAGAAGCCGCGCAGCAAGCCTGCCGGCAAGCCCACTAGCAAGCCCGCTGCGGGTTCGCGCAAGCCGGCCGGCAAACCCGCCGGCGGTCGCGGCAAGCGCCAGCCTTGATTTGTGGAAGAGTCATGCCAGCCATGGAACATGGCTGGCGGTTCGGGGCCCGCAGGCGGCTTCAAGGATGCTGCATGCCGTCACGAGCGGCCGTTCGAGCACGCTAGCGTAAGGCGGTCACCCCCGATCGCGGGCGAGGAGCTTGCGGCGCATGAAAGCGGCTGAGGCTGCACTCAATCGTTGGTGTGCAGGTTCGTATTCAGCCCACCCCAGCGGGAGGCGTCCGTCGGAAGTGCCTCGACCGCACCGGTCTGACTGTTTCGACGAAACAGCCAGCCGGATTGACCGGATAGCTGTCTTGCCGGCACGACGGTGCCATCGGGCATCTTCACTTTCGTACCCGCGGTGACGTAAAGACCGGCTTCGACAATGCACTCGTCTCCGAGTGAAATGCCTATGCCTGCGTTCGCGCCGAGCAGGCTGCGCTCCCCGATGGCGTTCTTGCTCTTGCCTCCGCCCGACAGCGTTCCCATGATCGACGAGCCAGCGCCGACGTCCGAATTTTTGCCGACCGTCACACCCGGTGTCACGCGTCCCTCGATCATCGATTCGCCCAGTGTGCCTGCGTTGAAGTTGACGAAGCCTTCGTGCATGACGGTCGTACCACTTGCCAGGTGGGCGCCGAGTCTCACGCGATCAGCATCGGCGACCCGCACGCCGTCGGGAACGACGTAGTCCGTCATCCGGGGGAATTTGTCTACGGAGGTCACGGTGAGATGATGATGCTCCGAAGCCAGCCGATCCCTAAGGTCATCTACATTTCCGGGGAACACCGGGCCTGCGGACGTCCAGGCAACATTGGGCAACAGGCCGAAAATGCCGTCGAGATTGATTTCGTTTGGCCTGACCGATCGCTCGGACAGCAGGTGTAACCGCAGATAGGCTTCCTCGGTCGAGACCGGAGGGGCTTCCAATGCCTCGATCACCACGTCGACGAAATCACCCGAAATGAGGCCGACCTTCTCGGCAAGACAACCGCGACGTTTTCCGGTGCCTGAGGCGGGAAACCAGACATCAATGGTCTTGCCCGTGGCCGTGTCACGATATCGGTGGCCAGTTCGATGAATAGCCATGGAGGGTTCCTCTTTGAAAATGCGACGATTGATCTGGAAACACCGGTTGCGAATGCTGTCGCTCGACACCGCCAGCTAGGGGGATCATGGCGGCCGTTTGTTGACGAGCGGTCCTTTAGCGATATTCCTTTGGGGCGGACCGCTCGAGCAAGATCGAAGCCGTGATGGCATCGATTCGCACGGATGCGGTCTCCAAACGAGCTAGGTCAAGCTCGGGACGCACTTCGTCAATGAGCGCGCAATCGATATAGTTCGGGTAACGAAGCTCGATCATAAGCGTTTCGATGTTTGGGCGCTGTCTAGCTGGACGACATGCTGCGATCCTCTTCGCATTCGTGAATACTTCTGCCCATTTCGGCCGGTTGACGTCAACATCAAGATCGTCGGCTCCCGGCCGATTCTGAAAAGGCAGAGCGCAGATCGTGAAGTCGCTTGGTGCGATTATGGCGCCGGTACCTTGGCCTCGCACGATAAAACCGTGATTGCCTCCTCAAGCGGCAACGTAACCTGATCGCCATTGCGGTTGCGGATGCTGACCGTTCCATTCTGTTCGTCGCGTGCCCCTACGGCAATCAAGAACGGAATCTGCAATTTCCGGACGTCAATGATTTTTCGCTCCAGTCGCTCGGCACGGCAGTCAGCAACGACGCGCAGTCCCGCGCTTTCAAGCCTCTGTACCACCCGCATCGCGTAGGGGGCGTGCGCATCGCTGATACTCGCCACGACAATCTGTTCGGGCGCGAGCCATACAGGCAACCACCCGTCGTAGTGTTCAAGCAGTATTGCGATGAAACGCTCCATGCTGCCCAGCACGGCGTGATGCACCATGACCGGCGTCTCTCGTACGTTTTCCGCGTTGATGAAATGCGCGGACAGCCGATCGGGGAGCACGAAGTCCAGCTGAATCGTCCCGCATTGCCATTCCCGGCCGCGACTGTCAGACAGCTTGAATTCGAGCTTGGGTCCATAAAAGGCACCTTCGCCCTCGGACAGTTCGAATTCCAGACCGGCCGCACGAGCCGCGGCCGCGAGCGATGCTTCGGCTTGATCCCACACGGCCTCTTCGCCGGCCCGTTGCATCGGCCGCGTCGCCAGCGCGACCGTGACGGACGAAAATCCAAGGTCCGCATAGACCGCGCTCAGCAACTCGCAAAAGCGGACGACTTCATTTTCGATTTGCGATTGCGTGCAGAACACATGCGCATCGTCTTGCACAAACGCACGCGTGCGCTTGAGTCCTTCCAGCGAGCCAGAGGGTTCGTCGCGGTGACACGCACCGAACTCGCTATAGCGAATCGGCAACTCACGATATGAACGTAGCCCCTGATTGAACACCTGCACATGACATGGGCAACTCATCGGTTTCAGACACAGCGCCAGCGCATCGTCGTGATCGGCGTCGGCCGATGGCTCGATCAACGATCGCTCGGGTAGCGCATACATTTGCGAGCCGAACTTGTCCCAATGCCCACTGCGTTCCCACAACTCGCGAGCCAGTAGTTGCGGCGTGCGGATCTCGCGGAAGCCCGCGCGGCGCATTCGCATTCGCACGTAATCTTCCAGCACGCGGTACAGCGCCCAGCCGCGTGGATGCCAGAAAACCATACCCGGACCTTCCTGCTGCTGATGGAACAGGCCGAGTTTGCTCCCGAGAATGCGATGATCGCTGTCGTTCATGATGACTCCGTGTTGGTATGTGCTGACAACACACGGAGCGCCATAAACGCCAAGGGCCCCGTCCGTTGCCGGCGGGGCCCTTGAAGGTATGCAACTGCCGAAACTACCGCGCGCACCCTCCAGACGACCCGCCGTTACCGGTGGTCGTCGTGGTGGTGATGCTCGCGAGGGAAATAAATTGGCGTTGCATGAATCCACGATAAATCAAGTGAGCAGGTCGCGTCAATTGTATGGAGATCATTGACTCGGTAAATCAGCGCGACGATGACATCTTCAAATGCATGCGAGCGGCTGCTTCTGGACGTGCGGGAACGACCGAATCCGGATGTGTCGAATGCTTCCTCGGGGTCATTTCCCCAAAGAGCGCCACTAGATCCACGCGTAGCTTTCGTGGACGGGCATTATCAAATAGAGCGACTGTTGCATCAGTGGCGCGGCGTTCGCGGATGCTGCAGCAGGTTGCGTGCGCACGTGACCGGGAAAAATTGCGTTGTGCGCCAAAGTCGACAGTCGTGCTGACGTGAGTGCGCGAACTACGCCTTCTGACCAGGTTTCAGTGGTCGCAACGACAAGTTTTCGGCACGGAAGCGACGTTCATCACGGTGATCTGGCAATATGCGTCGACAGACTTCAGACAGGGCGCCCCATGCACATCGCGATTCTGACGTTCCAGGGCTTCAACGAACTCGATTCCCTCATCGCACTTGGCGTGCTCAATCGAATCAAGAAGCCCGACTGGCGGGTAACGCTTGCCTGCCCGGAGCATTTCGTCACGTCGATGAATGGTGTGACCGTGCAGGCGCAGTCGACGTTGGCGGATGCCTGCGCGGCGGATGCCGTCATCGTCGGGAGCGGCATTCAAACCCGGGAGGTCGTCAACGACGCCACGCTGATGGGGCAATTGAATCTCGATCCTGCCCGGCAACTGATTGGTGCCCAATGTTCGGGCACGCTGGTTCTAGCAAAGCTCGGCTTCCTCGGCAACATCCCGGCCTGCACGGATCTCACGACCAAACCCTGGGTAGTCGAGGCGGGCGTCGACGTCCTCAATCAGCCATTCTTCGCGCAAGGTAACGTCGCAACCGCAGGTGGCTGCTTTGCTTCGCCGTATCTGGCCGCATGGATCATTGCGCGCACGGAAGGCGAGGAAGCCGCGCGGAGCGCACTGCACTACGTTGCGCCGGTCGGCGAGAAGGACGAGTACGTTTCCCGTGCGCTCGCGAACATCACGCCTTACCTGCCGTAGCCGTAGCGCACTAAAAGAGGGCGCCGCCTCCATTGCAGTGAGCCGGGTTCGGTAGTATCGCCGTGTTCCCGATCGCGGCTTCTCCGGCGCGCGCGGTTGCCACGTCGTTGGGCTGACGTGTGGAAGTGGGGGCGAGAATGTTCGATGCCCCGTTCAGGCAGAGCCATTCGGTGGCGCCGGCTTGCAAGGGGTCGAACTCCAGCAGCCAGTTCGTCTTGCAAAGACGGCAGCGATACTGCCGCACGACGATTGCCGGGCGTCCCAGCGGCCGTAACTTCGTCGGCTTGTGCAATTCCACCAGTTCGCCATGGGCGACAGGATCGGACATCGTGCGCATGTTCGTGCAGGCTTCACAAGGCATGTGCGTCAGCCTTTCAGGAATGCGCCGGCGCGAGGAAGCGTCTCTTCGCTCATGATTCGAATGATCCGCTGATTGCAACGTGATCGGCGCATCCGGCCCAAGTGCAATTCAAGCGTGCTCATGATCGCGGCGGGCGTCGACTGTCGGCCATATCGAACATGCTGGAAGCTCTTCGGAGGGACGATCGCCTTCGCCGCAGTGCGACGGTGGGCGA
This sequence comes from Burkholderia aenigmatica, assembly GCF_902499175.1. Taxonomy (GTDB): domain Bacteria; phylum Pseudomonadota; class Gammaproteobacteria; order Burkholderiales; family Burkholderiaceae; genus Burkholderia; species Burkholderia aenigmatica. The sequence goes on along the minus strand of NZ_CABVQC010000001.1, from coordinate 56,125 downwards.
GGGCGCGTCCCACCTGACGCACTCAGTTTGCAATCGCCTTACCGGCGGCGTCCTTGATTTTCGCTTTCCATTGCTTGCGGATTTCGGACACCACCGAATCGGGAAGCGAGATGTAGTCCAGCTCCGTGGCGGCCTGGTTGCCGTTGTGGAATGCCCAGTCGAAGAACTTGAGCGTTTCCGCCCCTTGTGCGGGCTTGTCCTGCTTCGCGTACAGCAGCACGAACGTCGCGCCGACGACCGGCCATGCGTCCTTGCCCGGCTCGTCCGTCAGGATCTGGTAGAACGACTTCGACCAGTTCGCGCCTGCAGCCGCGGCCTTGAACGTTTCGGTCTTCGGCTCGACCACCGTGCCCGTCGAGTTCTTCAGCGCGGTGTAGACCATGTTGTTCTTCTTCGCGTACGCCCATTCGACGTAGCCGATTGCACCCGGCAGGCGCTGTACGAAGGCGGCCACGCCGTCGTTGCCCTTGCCGCCCGTGCCCGTCGGCCAGTTGACCGTCGTGCCTTCGCCGACCTTCGACTTCCATTCGCCGTTGACCTTCGACAGGTAGTTCGTCCAGATGAAGCTGGTGCCCGAGCCGTCAGCACGGCGAACCACGGCGATGTCGGTGTCCGATAGCTTGACCTTCGGGTTCAGTGCGGCGATCGCCGGGTCGTTCCATTTCTTGATCTTGCCGAGGTAGATGTCGCCGAGCACCGGGCCCGACAGCGTCAACTCGCCAGCCTTCACGCCCGGCACGTTGACGACCGGCACCACGCCGCCGACCACCGTCGGGAACTGGAACAGGCCGGTCTTCGCGAGTTCGTCATCCTTCAACGGAGCGTCCGAACCGGCAAAGTCCACCGTCTTCGCGTTGATCTGCTTCAGACCGCCCGATGACCCGATGCCTTGATAGTTGACCTTGCCACCGCCCGACTTCTTGTACGCATCGGCCCACTTTGCGTAAATCGGTGCGGCAAAGGTGCTGCCTGCGCCGGTGATATCTGCGGCTTGAGCACTGAGAGCAACAAGAAATACGGTGCAGGGAACCAAGATCCGGATGTTCATGTAACGCCTCCTGTCTGCTGTCGGCAAGCTGGCCTCGGTTGAGAAGTCTGACTTGTCGAGTGGGATCTGCCGGTCGTCTTTCGTCAATGTCGGACGGTTGACCGTGGCCGCGATCTTCTCTCGATTGCTTTCAAACACGGTGAGCAATTGCGTAGGTGTGGCAGTCGGTGCGCCGCGCTTTTCTCGGATGACGTCCGCTGCGAGCTTGATTGCAACGTTCCCCCAGCCGGGGCCAAAGGTGGAGAGCGGCCGGCCTGGATCGTCACTGACGATCGGGTAAGTCAGACAAGTAGCGGAGTCCGTCATCGTGCGCGGTACGTGGTCTCGCATCGAAGGGAAATACGAGTATTGCATCTGCCTGTGAAAACTCAAGGACAGTGCAATGGCTCGATTCGCCTTTCAATGCATGTCACTTGCGACGATGGAGGCCAACGCCCGATCGCCGTCACGTTGGGCCGTGTCTTCAGTGGAAAAGATGTGGTGACTGAATGCGATCAGTTTGAAGCCGGATCCTGCGGAGCGAGGAACCGTGATGCCCCAGTGCCAGCCTCCATCCTGCTGGAACACGTGGAGGGCGGGAGGCGCTGGGCTCAGTGCGGGTGAAGAAGTCGTCATGGCGTGCTCTCCCGTCATGGGGCGACTGCAGGGCAACTACATTGAATGCGAATCCAGTCTACGGACACTTTTGCTGCGGCGCAATATGCGGATTTCGTGAAAGCGCCGATGTGCCGAACGCCACAATTTTGAAATACAAATATGCAGGGTCAGAGATGGCTGGCATATTGATGTGACGATTAAGATTTCCCGGAGGCTTCATGGATCGCAGTTCGCTTGTATGGGCAGGGGTGCCGCATAACAGCGATGGCGTCGTGTTTCAGATTCGGGTCGGCCGCGGGCTTCAGCGTTTTCATATTTCCCGGTTGATTCTCGAGAAAGCGTGCGAGCTCGAGCGACTGGCATCTGACGCGCGACAACTCGAGTGCTTTTACGAGCACTTGGCGCCGATCCTGGCAGTCGCGCGGAAGACGCGCTCCAGTGCGAAGGCCGATACGGTGTCGCTGAATGTTTCCGATTTTGTTCGAACGGGCAACGTGCGGGTCGAGCGGGGTTCTTGGGTGGTGATGCGATGAGCACTGCAGGGAGGATGAGAGGGCGGCCTGCCCGGCGACTGTGCGTAACTTCTCGTGTTGGGTGTTGTCAGGGACGGTGCAGGTCGCGCAGCATCGTCGGGGTGACGTTTGCAGGTGATGCGGTGGGTCAGGTGTTCACGCGACTGGAGAAATTTCATTTGCAGTCCGAATTTGCATGGGTCCGGAGCCGAACTGTTCGATATTCGCCTTCCAGCCGGTTTTTGCCGATGGCGGGCGATCGCTACCGGCCGTGAACGGTCAGTCGCCATCGTGAGTCAGATCGACGCCAGTCAAGGTCTTGGCGCGAATGCACTTGTCCATCTGCAAACGGATTCCATCCTATCAAGAGAGGTCGCTATGTTGCACCGACAACCATTAGTACCTGAACTGGTTGTTCTAGATTTTGCCAAGAGCTTGTCTTTCTGGACCGGACTCATTGGCTTCGACATCTTGTACGATCGTCCCGAGGACAAGTTTGCCTACCTCGATCTTCACGGAGCTCAGGTTATGCTTGAAGAGCTCGACGACGAAGCTCGCTGGCTCACTGGTGACGTCGAGCCCCCTTTGGGAAGAGGTATCAACTTCTCCATTACATTGCCTTCCATTCAGCCCGCGCGTCAGCGGTTACTTGATGCAGGTTGGGCGTTATTCATGGATGAAGAAGAAAAATGGTACCGATCCCGCGATCGGGAAATTGGACTGAGGCAATTCCTCGTTCAAGATCCGGACGGGTACCTGCTTAGACTGACGAGTGACCTCGGTACAAGACCTCTTGGCTTCGGTGGGATCAATAGCTGAGGTTCCCGCATCTTATCCGGCTTCTCCGGATTGTCGGCACGATTCTCGAACGAAGATTCGATAGTATTCCCGTGCAGTGCGGCGCGGGCATGCCCGCTTCCATGCCAAGTTGTCCGACTGTCCGTAACGGGGGATTCAACCGGTCGATGTAACACACTAGACGCTGCGTAAGCGGTGGAGGTGTTGCAAATGAAACCGCGGCGCAGGATCTGCAACACCGAGCCTCAAAAGGCACTGATGTGGGAACGGTGGCACAAGGGCGACACACTTCATCCAATTGCCCAACTGTTCGATCGCTACCATGCCTCTATTCAGGGGATTATCGCCAGGACTGACGGAATACGGCCGGCGCCTCGACATCGCTCCAGGTTGCCTTGACGCTTGCTGAGCGCGAGGAGAGTTCGCGCGCAGTCGTCGCCGACGGCACGCCACGCGCCTTGCCGAAAGGCGGAGAACCCGCCGTGGTACCGGTCAGTTTGGTGACGCCCCATCACCAGTCATACATTTTTTGGTGTCGTCAAAAAAAGTTTGACTGTCATATTTTCTCCTGATACGTTTCATTCACGTTTCATAAGACAAATAAGCGCTTGCCGATTGGCGTCATGAGGAGGCCTCGTGCCTTCCCGAAACGACGGCAATATCGAGCCGTGTCACGCAGAATCCGCTCCGAGTGAAGCGGGTCTGGTATCGAATGTCGGAATCAATCTGACATCCTCGCAGGAGGCATCCTGTTCTTTTATTTTGGAGTCCAGAATGGAAGACGTGCTCAGCTATTTCGAAACCCAGGAAGTCCAGGCCATGCCGGTGAAGATGGGCGTCTGGTAAGCCAAGATCAGGCGTTGAAAGAGGAGGGGCGCATGCCCCTCCTTCCTGGCAAACACGGGGGGCGACATGAATCTGCTGGCAGGGGCATCGCTAATCAAGTTTGATCGTCAGTTTCCAATCTACAACTTCTTCTTTCCCAATCAGGGAAAGGAACAGTCCGCGGTATCGGCGTCTCGCGTGTGGCATCACGCGCAACAACACGCTCGGTCGCGGGCGCTGTATTTCCACATCCCGTTTTGCGACACGATCTGCAATTTCTGCCCGTTTACCCGCGGAAAGTATTCGGATCGTTCCACCATCGATCAGTACTTCGATGCGCTCCTCACCGAGATCAGGATGAGAGCCGAGTCGGTCGATCTGAAGCACGTTCCGGTGAGCTCAATTTTCTTCGGCGGCGGCACGCCTAGCCTGCTTGATCCTGAGCAGATCAGGCAGATCGGCGAACTGATTCGTGCGACCTTCGATCTGTCGCAGCTGCGTGAATTCTCGTTCGAAGTCGAGGTCAAGAGCCTCACGCCCGAGCGTGCCGCAGCCATGCGAGAAATCGGCGTGACTCACCCGCGCTTTGGCTTGCAGACGTTCTCACCCAGGTGGCGTGAAATATTCGACCTGACCGCGACGCTCGACCAGATCCACGGCGCTGCGACGCTGCTCAAGGAAATGTTTCCGTACCAGACGTTCGATATCCTGTATGGCATGAGCGGGCAGGACGAGGAAGAACTCATCGTGGATCTTCAGAAAGCCGTCGCGCTCGGTACGACAAACGTCGATATCTACCCGATCGACAATATCGTGACCCAGGTCGGGTTACACAAAAAGCTGTCTGACGAAGGCGCGGCGCCGACATCGGCGATGCGCAAATTCGGGATGAACCTCCTCGTCGACCAGTTCATGCGGCACGCCGGATTCATGCCGCACAACGGCCACGGCTACGTTCGCACACCGGCAACGACCAGCGTCGTGAGCGACGCCTATTCGTTCGTCTATCACGAACATGTGTACGGCTACCACGACCTCGACCTGTTGGGTTTCGGCGTGAACGCGATCAGTTCGACGATGGGACACGTCACGACGAACACGCATAGCAGGAAGGTCTATCAGGAGAAGATCGCCGCCGGCGAGTTTCCCAGTGTGGTCAGCCAGCACGACGTGTCGCTCGACTACGCTCGCCCGCTCGTCCTCCGCCTTCCCTATCACGGAACGATCGAGAAGCAGCGCGTCGTCTGGGACCAGGTTCATCCCGAAGTGCTCGCCAAATTTGACACGCTGAGAGACGAGGGATTCGTCACGGAAGACGATACGTCCATTTCGCTGACCAAGCTCGGTTGGTATTGGTACGTCAATCTCATGTACTTCCTGATGCCAAAGGCAGACCAGCTGTTGATGAACGGCATGGTCGTCGACAAACTCAAGGACCCGGGGCGCCAATTCTCGAAGCGAGAATTGCTGTATCCGATCATTCCTCTGGCGGCGGCGTAGCGAAAGGAGGCAGGACATATGATCGGAATGCTCCGTCGTGAACGGCGATTCTCGGTGTTGCTGGCCGGCAATGCCATGTCCCAAATTGGCGATGGCGTTCACGAGTTCGTATTCGTCATCACGGTGTTGCACGCCGCACACAACAACGTGGCGCTCGCCGGCATCGTCTACTTCTTCCGCTTCATCCCGTATCTGGTGCTCGGGCCGCTCGGCGGCGCATTGTCCGATCGACTGCCTCGCCGCGCGTTGATGGTATTCGCGGATCTCTCCCGTGCCGTCACGACGGGACTATTCTGCGTGCTGCTCGCGATCGATCGTGTCGACCTCGTTTCACTGGGGCTGATCGGCATGGCGATGACCTCTTTCCGCACATTGTTCCAGCCGGCGTTTCAGGGGACGATTCCGGCGATCGTCAAAACCGAGCACCTGCCTGCTGCCAACGGGGCAACGCAAATGGCCGCCGAAATGGGCGGACTCGTCGGGCCCGCTCTCGGCGGCGTCATGCTGGCGACCATTGGCAATCCGGGCTTCGTGTTGATCATCGACGCCGCGACCTATCTGCTGTCGACGCTTTGCGTCTGGTGTGCCATCGCGGCGCACATGCGCGACGATGCTTCGCTTTCCGAGGAGAAACTGACGATCCGGAGTCTCTACGGCGATTTCGGACAGAATCTCAAGGGCGCGTTACAAAAACGCGAATTGTTCGTCACGATTGGATACTCTGCGCTTTGCATTCTGTTCGTCGGTTCGGCCTTGCGCATCCTGATTCCGGCGCTGTTGAAAGGCAACGGCTACTCGGACAGCATGGTCGGTTATGCAATGAGCTTCATCGCGTTCGGCGCACTGGCCGGCGCCGTCGTGTGCAGCAAGGTGATGCGGCGATTCGATACGCGCAATCTGATGCTCTATTGGAGCATGTACGGCATTGCACTCGCGATCCTGCCGGCCTGCGTGGTTAGTACACCGACAATTTTTGCGGGATGCTTCTTGCTGGGCGCGGTAGGCGCCTTCGCCGACGTCATTTTGCCGACCAACATTCAGAATCTCTCGACCGACGCGAACGTCGGCAAGAACTTCAGCCTGTTCTCTACATTGGCGAACACGAGTGAAGCGTTGTCTGGTGGCCTGGCCGGATTGCTGACGCTGATTTCACCTGTTGGTGGCAGTCTTGTGATCACGGGGCTGCTGATTGCGTCGGTCGCCTATCTAGGCAAGATTCGGGTCGAGGTTTGAATGGACGGGCCATCGTATCTGGCTTGCGGTCGCCACGTCTTTGTCGACATATCGGATACCAACCCCGAGGTGCTGAATGATCTGTCGTCGCTCGAACGGGCGTTGACGGAGGCGGCCATCACGGAAGGGGTGACGGTTCTCGGGGTGATCCGGCATGCGTTCCAGCCAAGCGGCGTAACCATCCTTTTGCTCCTCGCCGAGTCCCACGTATCGTTGCACACCTATCCCGAGCAGGGCAAAGCGTTCTTTGATGCGTTCACGTGCGGTGTGCAGTTCGAACCAGCCAATATTTTCCACGGCTTCGCTCGGGCCAGCGCTGTCGGATCCTATCGGATCGTTCAGTGCGAGCGAGGGGATCGGTGCAGCGAGACGTGACGCTCTGGCTGCGGCGTACGACGTATCGCTGTCCGTTGCCGGCTCATCGGCAACGGACACCAGAGGTTTTGTTCACATTCTCACCGGCTGCCCCAGGTGGACCCACGGCACAAACAAGCGTGACGAAGGCGAAATGGCCGCCGGCGAGCGTGTCGTATCGAATGGAGAGCGGGCGAAAATGTTCGATGCGATTGAAGCCGCGTTCGATGAGGCATTCCCGATCCGGATCTGAGGGCATAACGTGCAAGAGCAAACCATTTTGACGGCGCTAAAGAATGGCTTTTACGACTCACGGATCTACTACGAGACGCTACGCTCGTTCGGCGGGGGCCAACGCGTGTTTTTCGACAGGTATCTCGATGGTCACGTCGTTATCGGCTACGAAAATTGCAAGGAAGTGGCCCGGCGCATCGACGAGTTTGGGCGCAGAAGTCTGTCGTTGCCGTCCGACCTTTTTAGCGACAGCAGGCAAGCCCGATCGGGATACGAAGTCATGCAGGCGATGTCCATTTTCTTGCCTGCGGGCTCCGCTTATGCGGCACGACGTCAGCGACTCCTGGAAGCTGTCGGTCACGCCAGGCATGATCCCGGCCTCGATCGTATCCGCGGGGCGGCGTCGAAATCGATTGACCTTCTTCCTGCCGACGAACCGGCCGAGGTGTTCCTGACCTCGTTGCGACCGTTCGTGGCTCGGTGTGCGAATCTTCTCGTGCTGCAAATGGAAGAGGTTCCTGCATACGTCACCGAGGACGCCGTGACCGTCACCTACTTCTTCGACGGGAAAAGGCCCAAGCGAGAAGATCTGATTGCCGCCATGGAGGCAACCGATCGCCTGGCGGACTGGCTGGCGACGGAGCGCGGTTTGTCGCGCTCGAACGACGCAGAGATACTGGCCGATCTCGTCCTGCTCTACGTGGCCGCTCACGAGAGTGTTTCATATCTGCTCTATACCTGCCTGTGCCACCTTTCGATGAGAGAAGACGGCCTCGACGATGCTCTGGTCCCCCGTCTCGCCTCGTTCATCGCCGAGGCCTTGCGGTACGATTCGCCCGTTCAGATAAGCGGTCGCGTCGCGCTCGATGATGCCCGAATCGGTGACTACCTGGTTCGAAAGGGCGAGCATGTCTATCTGCATGTGGGTGCCGCTAACCGGGACGATCAAGTGTTCGCCAACGCTGACGTGTTTGACGAGAACCGGCAACCGATGCATCTTGGATTCGGGTGGGGTCCCACGCGATGCGTCGGGTCGGAATTCGCGGCCGCGTGCGCAACGGAATACCTCACTGCGTTCCTTGCGCGCTTTTCGCGCGTGCATTATCACAACGAGCAGACCCGGTTTGATCATGGCCTGTCCGCGCGTGGATTGAAGGCGGCCAGCTTCTCTCTGGGGCGTCGTTGAGGCGACACCGCAGCCCTCGGAGGGGCGCGTAAAGGGCGTTGTCGCTGGCGGGTCTTGTTGCGACAACACGGCCCACGTCGGCCGCGTCGATCCGCATGCCGCGTATCGGGGTGTGGTCGAATTGACGGATCATGCACGACGCTTCAACACCGCGGCAGCGGTGGCATCGAAAAAATCGTCGATGCACCCCCGTTGCCTGCTTCGCCGCGCGCATGGGCGACTAAAGGATCGATGCACCAGGCTGAATCGGCTGCCCACAAAACATGAGGCTGGAAGTGAGGGCCAAGATCTTCGAGCATGCCGAGTCCAAACTGTCGACATCGGGGCCAGTGGTTATTACGCCACCCGCTATAGCTGTCTGGCGCAAGGGCATATCGGAGCGATGGGTTGCCGAATCCGAATACGGCCGTCCGACTTTGCGCATGCACGCTGGATCCGTGTGACACCCCGGCCAACATGGTCAGGACAAGCACCGTCAGGCGTTTCGCGGACGGTATGAGATGTCGCCGATGCAATGGCGACAGGTGAATGCGGAGTAGGGCGGGCCGGGTTCCGATCCTGGCCCGGCTGATGTCGTCGGCTAGACGGTCTGCAATCGGTATTGCGTCAGTCCGTCATGTTCCATGCGCTCTGTGACCGACAACCCATGGCGTTCATAGAACGGGAGATTGCGCGATTCCCCCGTCTCCAGCGCTATTTTCGCCGTCGGATCGGTGTCGCCAAGATGTGACAACGACGCACGGAGCAGCACCGATCCGATGCCTTCGCCTTGCCGAACCGGGGATACGCCGATGAATTCGATCCGGCTGCACGCCGCGTCCGGCGCACTCGCGGCAGGCGTCGCGCGAAGCAAATCGATCCGGCTCAACGATGACGCGCCGCAACCGATCGCGATGTCGCGCCCCAGCTCCGCCAGCATGCGGGGCGATTCACTGCTGGATGCGGGCGCAAAGTAGCTGACTGCAACGAGATCGTCATTGCGCCACGCGCCCAAAGCCGGCAGGCATGCATCGTAGTGATACTTCAGATAGCGCCCGAGATAGTGGGCGCGGCGCTCGTGGAATCCGGGGTTTTCGGCGAACAGGCACCAGCCAAGCGTCGGGTCCTGCTCGAATGCCGAATCGAGCAACGCCAGCGCTGCTTCGAGAAACCGAGGGGGCAGCGAGGCTACCTTCAATTCTTTACCGTGCATGGTCGAGGCGGCCCGGATGGAAAGTTGCGGGGGGAACGTTCGCGTAACTTGCAGCGTAGCGCACGACTCGGTTCCTCTGCAGGAAAGGTGCAGGCATTGCTGAAGAAATTGCGCTGTGTGCGTCGGGTCTGAGCGGCCATACGGACAATCGATCAGCGCGTAAACGACCTTTTTCCCTCATTTCAGGCCGAATGGCGCTATTTGAGGGTTCTCGATAAAATACGACTTTCCATGGTTTTCAGTTAACGACTTCGTCATGCATCGAATCGGATTCTTCGTTTGCCGTGGCTACGATGTGCTTGATCTGGGCGGGCCACTGTCGGCCTTCAATCAGGTGACCACAGCGGCGGGCCACACGCCCTATGATCTCCATGTCATCTCGCAGTCCGGCGGCCCGGTTCCGGGCAATACGGGCCTGTCGGTCGAAACGAAGCCGATCGGAAGGCGCACGTTCGACACCGTCGTTTTCGTGGGCGGCGATGTCGATCCGATGCAGACACCCGAGAATATCGCCGCCGCCAGGAAACTGGGCGCGAGGGCCGCGCGGGTGGCAAGCGTGTGTACGGGGGCGTTTCTGCTTGCGGAAACCGGCTTGCTGGACGGCTTGAGAGCCACGACGCACTGGCGATACGCCGCGCAATTGCAGTCGCGCTTCCCGCGCACCAAGGTCGAGGGCGACAGTATCTATATCGAGGAGGGCCGCATCTGGACGTCGGCGGGCATCGCGTCCGGAATCGACCTCGCGCTCGGCATGATCGAACGCGATATGGGCGCGGAGGTTGCGCGCGCTGTTTCCAGGCTTCTGGTTGTTCCGTATCGTCGGCCAGGCGGTCAGTCCCAATTCTCCGCGATGTCGCAGATGGAGCCGGAATCGGATCGCATCCGCATCGCGCTGAATTTTGCGAGGGAACATCTGGCCGAAGCGTTGCCTGTCGAACGGCTCGCCGATGCCGCCAGATTGAGTCCGCGACAGTTCGGACGCGCCTTTCGCCGCGAAACCGGTGAAACACCTGCGAAGGCGGTCGAGCGCTTGCGAGTCGAAGCGGCGAGGCTGCGCCTGCAGGGCGGTAGCGAACCGATCGAACAGATTGCGCTGGCTGTCGGATTCACCGATCCGGAACGGATGCGGCGGGCCTTCATCAAACTGCATGGGCACCCGCCGCAAGCGATTCGACGCGAGAGTCGATCGAACGGGGCGCGCTGATCGACTGCTGGCCGATCAGCGCGATGCCCGGTCAACGTCCGTCGAACGGGCTAGTGGCGCTGTGGGCAGGTCACGATCCGTTTCGCCAGTCGATCAATGGTCATCCGTTTTCAGCGGCCCGTAGTCGTTCCACATGTCGCGATGCAACTTCCAGGCACCGCCTTGCTTCAGAAAGACGAGGGTCTGCTTGCCGCGGTATTTGAGCTTTCCATCGTGGTCATGGATCTCCGCATCCGAAACCTCCGTCACGACCCGATCGTTACCGTAGAACTCGTAATTGCTGAACGATACGCTGGCCGGCTTTGAGCCGGCATACCCGTTGGTGAAGTACGCGGTGATCGCGCTGCTTCCCGTTACCTTGTCGCCACCGGGCGGCAAGAGCATGCCGTCGTGGGTGTAGAGGCGGCCGATCGCCTCGTAGTCGCCTCGCGCGAAGGCATCCGCCCATCGCGCATTCTCGGCTTTGATGGCCGCTTCGGGCGGACGTTGCACACCACCGGCAGTCGCAGGCGCGGCAAACGCGAAAAAGGTGACGCTGGCTGCAAGCGCAGCGGTACACATACGAATTGGTTGCATCGAGTGATTTCCGATCGTGAATTTGATTTAATTAAGAGGACTGCGAAGTTTGCCGGTTGGAGCCGGCAACGTCGGCAGCGGTGATCATCGAGATCTGAAGCTGGTCGTGCTTACATCGCCAGCAAGCGGCTCAACGAACGCCCGGGACGCGTGCGAGCCCCCTGGATGCACCGGGCAGTTTCTTGTCGACCATCGCGATGATTTCGGGCCGCGCGTCCCTGGGATGACCGGAGTGGAACGGCGGCGCGGGATCATATTCGATCGCGAGTTGCGTGAATTCGGCGGCCTGCGGCCCGCGCAGCTTCGCTGCCACGCGCAGTGCGAAGTCGATGCCCGCCGTCACGCCGCCACCGCTCATGAACCGGCCGTTGTCGTCTTCCACGAAGCGATCGGGCACGGGGATGGCGCCATATTCGGCCAGCTTGTTGACGAATGCCCAATGGCAGGCACTGCGCTTGCCCTTGAGAACGCCCGTCGCGGCGAGCACGAGCGATCCGTTGCAAACCGACGTCACGTGCTTCGCGCTTTCTGCCAGACGCCGGATCTGCGCTTGATACGCGGGGCGCATCGGCGCCGACAGGTCGGACCCGCCGGGGACCAGGAGCACGTCGGTCTTGTCGATATCGGCCAGTCGTTCGGTGTTGCCGTACACGACGCCGAATTCGAGCGTCACGTTGCCGCCATCGAGGCTCGCGTAGCGAACGTTCGTATTCGGTAGCCGATGGAAAATCTCGCTGGGCCCGGCGAAGTCGAGCAGCGTCCCGCCATCGTAATTGACGATCAGGATATTGAGCGGGTCATTCGGGGAAAGTGCGCCTGCGCTGCCTGTCTGCGCAAGCGCAGGGGTTGTGTGCCCCAGCAAGGCTCCGCCACCGAGGACGGCGCCGAGGGTCGCGACGCCGCCAAACTTGAGCATATCGCGGCGCGAGCGGCCTGCTTGGGTGAGGGGCTGTCCGGAAGCATGGTTTTCGCTACGGTCGGTCAAGATCGCTTCTCCTTGCATGTCGGCCCCGCTGCGAGCGCAAGCAGGCTGGGCCGGATGGAATCACCGCCGCGACGAAAAGCGTGGCGGGCGTGAGATCGGATGGGTGGATGAGCCGGGATGACGTGCAGGGCTCTGGAAACGGGCGCCGCAGGCTCAAAGCTGCGAGGCGCCGCCATCGACGACCAGCTCGGTGCCGACGACGTACGAGGATTCGTCGCTGGCGAGATAGAGTGCCGCGTAGGCGATGTCGTCGGCCGTGCCCATGCGGCCCACTGGAATGGCTTCGGCGAACGCGGCCTTGCGGTCGCGAACCCATTCGTCGGGCATGCCCCATCTGCCGAGCAGCGGCGTGTCGATCGGGCCGGGCGCGATCGCGTTGAAGCGGATTTTCCGGTCGAGAAATTCGTAGGACCAACTGCGGGCAAGCGATCGCACGGCGGCCTTCGCTGCCGCGGTCAACGAGATGCCATGCTTGCCGGTCTGCGCGACGAACGAGGTATTGAGAATGACCGACGCGCCTGCTCGCAAGTCCGGCAGCACCGCCTGAAGCGTGAACACCACGCCCTTGACGTTGATGTCCATGATCTCGTCATAGAGTGCGTCATCGATGTCGTTGACTGCGGACGGGAAAGCCCAGCCGGCGTTCGCGAACACGACATCCAGGCCACCGAACTTCTCGTTGACCTCGGCGGCAATCGCGCGCATGTCGTCGATCGAACGGACGTCGCCCTTGAGAACGAGCGCATGCTCGCCGAGTTCGGCCTTCACACGTTCGAACACCGCATCGTCGCGCCCCGTCACTGCTACGCGAGCGCCTTCCGCAATGAACAGCTTCGCGGTTGCAAGACCGATGCCGCTGGTGCCGCCGGTGATCAACGCCGCCTTGTTTTTAAGTCTCATCTTCTGCTCCTTTCTATGTCGTGATGGATCGGGCCGAAGGCACATGGCGCAATTGCGTCGATGTGCGTTGCTCGGCTCGATCTTCCACGCGAAGTATGGAACGCGAAGCGGATGGCGCAAAGGTCGTATAACCCTCAAAAAGCGCCACTCGGTTAAACGGGCGACTCTTGCATTTCGACGCCAGGTGTTGGCATCGCACGTCAGTACACCGATGCTGTCAGCCTTCGTTCTCGTAAAGCAAGCCATACCCGTCACTCGTCCGCTCGATGCGTGCGAACCCGAGTTCCCCCAGATGCATGCCGGCGATCAACAGCCCCTCCGCGCTGACCTGATCGAGAAGCCGTGACCGCGTCGCCACCGCCAGCGACGCATCGTGATCGAACGCAATCGATACGTCCGGCCGTTGAACCTGGATATGCGGAAAATGAACCACGTCCCCCCACACAAGCAGGCTTTGATCGCGGGATTCGAGCACATATCCGGTGTGTCCATCGGTATGTCCCGGCAGCGGCAGCGCGCTGATGCCGGGGAGCACCTGACCCGAGTCGAACAGACGGAGCGTGTCGCCATAGGCATCGAACACCTGACGCGCTTTGACGAAGTTACCGCGCGCCCGCTCGCTGGCGCGGCTCAGATTGCCGTCGTCCCGCCAGAACCTGACCTCGCGCCGATGCACCACCAGCTCCGCATTCGGAAACGCGGCCCGCCCTGCATCATTCACCAGCCCTCCGACGTGATCGGGATGCGCGTGGGTCAGCAGGATGGTGTCGATCGCAGCGGGTTCGATACCGGCAAGCACCAGGTTCGTCCGGAGTTGGCCACCCCATTGCTTGAACCCGCCCGCGCCCCCGTCGATGAGGACGGTACGGCCCGCGCCGCGTACGACATAGCAATTGATATGCACGGTGTCTGGCGCTTTCTGCCCGGCTTCATGCTGCATTCTTGATGCGTCGGCCGAGTCGATGTTCGATAGAAAGTCGAGGCTGGCAGTGAGGTAGCCATCGCTGATGGCCGTGATCGTGAAATCCCCGACTTGCTGACCGGGAAAATTGAGTGTGGACATCGTGTTTCTCCGGATCGGCTAGTTGCGGGCGTGAAGGTTCGTCGCGGTGTAACCAAAACACCGAATGCGCGCGGTGAGGCCGGTGCGGCGAACGATCGCGTGATCCAGCGCTTCCATGAAGCGGTTCATGACTGCCGGCGTGCGAGACGTCCCTACGCGATACCGGACGTCTGCGAAGACGGGATGTCCATGCCCATGCCGAGCTTCCAGAAAAATGACGTGGACGTTCTTGGGCGCCGCTTCAAGCACTTGCGTACAGAGCTCGACGCAGTCGCGCGACAGTTCGGCAAGACTGTCATCAGCCGGCATCCGGTTCGCATCGATCGAGAAAGTGACGTTCGGCATCGCGGGCTTACTCCTGCGCAGCGGAAAGGGCGTGCGCGCTGGTCAGTTGCGGCGTCATCGGCGCGTAAAGGTGAATGCCTTCAGGAAGATTCTCGACAAGCTGAGCGCTGTCGCGTGGCAGGACGGCGAGCCACCGGCGCTCCGGAAACTTCTCCAGCGCAACGGCCTGCATGGCCAGCGGTTCGAGGCCCAACCGGATCAGCGGATCCGCGCCGCCGGCACACAGCGCGAGGTATTCGCCGTCCTTTACCGCCGGCGCAAAACCGATATCGCTGTAGAGATTCCGATGCCAGTCGGTGATGTGCTGCTGCCACTTCGCGAAATTGCCGCCGCCTTTCCGGCGATATTCATCGCCGGTCAGCACATCGAGCCCGTCGATCGTGTGGATCGCCAGATAGACAGGGCAACCACCGCTGATCGCCTTGAACCGCTGCGACGTGTGAAACCCTGTTACCGAGATCAGTGCGGGCAGTTTTTCGAGGCTGTAGAAGTCGTTCCATTCGGCTTCGCTGCCAAGGTCGGCGAAGCTGCATTCCACGGTGTAGATCATCACGTTGTCCTTTGAACAGGATGCACATCCATCTGCGAACCGTCGATGTTCAGTGCGGTAACGTAATGCTAAGCTCGCATTTCCACCCGATAAAACGAAATAAAGTCAGCCTTCAGTGACATTTGCTCAAGCTGACGGCAAGCACACCCTGACCGTCGAGACGCCCATGCCCCGCAAGATCCCAAGCAATTCCGCGCTCCAGGCGTTCGAAGCCGCGGCCCGACACGGCAGCTTTGCCCGAGCCGCCGAAGAGCTGGCGCGGACGGAGGGCGCCGTTAGCCGTCAGATCGGCCGGCTGGAGGCGTTCCTGGGCGTCACGCTGTTCGAGCGGATCGGCAATCGGGTACGGCTGGCGCCGAACGGCGCGCGATACGCGGTGCAGGTGCGCGAGATTCTGGATCGGCTGGAACGGGACAGCCTGTACCTGATGGGCCAGCCCATCGAAGGCGCGAGCATCGATATCGCCGCCATTCCAACCTTTGCCACCCGCTGGCTGATCCCCCGGCTGAAGCACTTTCAAGACCGGCATCCACATATCACAGTGCATATCGCCGAGCGGATGGAACCGTTCCTGCTGACCGGGAGCGGTTTCGACGCCGCCATTCATTTCGAGCATCCGGCATGGGCGGGGATGCATCTGCATCCGCTGCTGGAGGAAGTGCTGGTGCCCGTCTGCAGCCCGGCGCTGCTCGCCGGTGCCGGGGCGAACCCGTCGCTGGATGCACTGCCGCGTCTGCACCGGCGACAAAACCCGGACGCGTGGCAGGCTTATGCGCAGGAGGCCGGCATCGTGCTGACCAATTCGGCGGTCGGCGCGCGTTACGATCTCCATTCGATGCTGATCGAAGCGGCGCTGGCCGGCCTGGGCGTCGCGCTGGCGCCGCGCCTTTACATCGACGCGGAGCTCGAGCAGGGCCGGCTGGTCGCGCCCTGGCCGGCTGGCAAGTCGATTACGAAAAACTTCTGCCTCGTCCTGCCCGAGCCGATCGAACTGGCCGAGGGTCCGTTGCAGGCATTCGCGACATGGATGCTGAATGAGGCGCGGGGATTGGCCCCGCGCGGTAGCGCCTGACGCGCGTCGCCCAACCGTTACGCCTGCGAAGGCGGCCTCACCCGGCCGATGCGCCGGGCGCGGGCAGGGCTCGGGTACACTCGTAATCCCGTCACGCACGCGGCACCAGCATGGACAGTCAGCTTTGGATCATCTGCGGGCTTACCTTCGTCATCCATGTGATCGCGACACTCGCGTATGCGGTGCGGATCGCCGGCGTTCGCACGCGTCGCATCGCGTTGTCGTTCTCGTTGTTCGGGATCATCGCGCTGGTGTCCCGAACGGCCAATTCGTTTCAGGGGCCGTTCATCGCGAAACGGGTTGAAATCGACATCGCGCATCGGATGGGGAGCGGGTTGCTGGCCGACTTCCGGTGGTTCCTGCTGTCCGCAACCGTAGCGACCATTGTCGGGACATTCCTGATCCCGACGTTCCAGCGTTATTTCAGTCGCGCCGTCGAACACTTCCAGGCGAACCGCTCGATTCCGCGCCTGCTGCTGGACGCGTGCAGTCGCGCAGGGATCAACACGCTTCGCGTCGGCGCACGACTGCCCTCGAGCCAGAACGTCACGCAATTGGCCGCGAATACGGGCGTGTCGTGGCGCGTCATCGCGTTGAACGTTGCCGCGATGGCGATCTGGACGGTCGGCGTGTTCGCGTCGCTGTATGCGGGCTACCTGAAGCCCGATCTGAGAGTGACATGCGCGAACCTGTCGTCCGTCATCAACGGTTTCGCGACCGTCGTGCTGGCGGTCGTCATCGACCCGCAGGTGTCCGTCATGACCGACGACGTCATCGAAGGGCGAATCTCGGAAAACAGCTTCCGGCGGGCCATCACGACACTCGCGGGCGCGCGCGTGCTCGGCACGTTGTGCGCGCAGGCGCTGCTCGTTCCGGCCGCGCTCGTCATCGTGCGCGTCGCCGAGCTGATCTAGTGCGGCAGGCCTGAACGGCGCGAACGGGCGCGAGCGGGCGAGATCGGTTCGAGGTGGCGGAATGGCGTGATCCCGGTTCGCGTATCGGCTTGCTCGCGGTTTTGCGCGATGCGCATCCACATGTCGACATGCATGCCGGAGGCGGGTGCGCGCCGCATGCGTGCGCATGTCGACGCTGCGCGCGGGTGAGCGTTGCAGGGTTTAACCGGAATACGCCACATCCTCGTTTAAACTCGGTTGCACGGAAGATCTCCGTGCGACGCGGCGTGCGTCGTCGTGACGCGACACATCGCATCGTGCCGGCGAGCGGGGGATGCGCGATGAAACCGATTCCTGCCGCCAGGTCTCGCTGTCGTGGCCTCAAAAAAATCAGCAGTCTTGTACAACTCGAACTACGTGCCTCAGGGAGCCAATCGAATGAATTCCCCGGTGATTCGGGCCGCCGTTGCAAAAGACGTTGGAGACATCTACGCGGTACACCGCGACTCGGTCGTCAATCTTTGCGCCGGCCATTACACGCAGCAACAGATCGAGGGCTGGCTGGACGGGCGGGATCCTTCGATGTACCTGGCCGCCGTCGCCGATGGCGCGATCTGGGTCGCCGACGACGGCGGAATATGCGGCTTCGTCGAGACGGCGGGCGAGGAGGTCACCAAGCTGTTCGTCCGCGGCCATTCGGCGGGGGGCGGCGTTGGCGCCATGTTGCTCACGCATGCGGTCTCCAAGATCGCGAACGGCGGCCACGCGCGCGCGTATCTCGAAGCCACCACGAACGCCCGGCCGTTCTATGAACGACACGGGTTCGAGGTCGTCGGGCAGGGGCGTTTTTCGCACGGGCGCAGCCAGGTCGAGCTCGAGATCGTGAAGATGGAGCGACGGTTGGCGCAGGGCTAGACCGCGAGCGGGACGGCCCCGGAGAATGGACGGAAGGTGGCCGGCCCGTCGTGTCCAGACAGGGGATTCATGGATTGAATGCGCGTCGATTCAAAATATAAATTTCGGAAAGACTCTGGCACGGGATATGCTTCGCAGTTCTTATCCGATCGGAACAGAGGCCGGATATTCGTCAGGAAAATCAGACAACAGCATGAACCGGGTTGATCTGACAAGACGATCGATTAGAGGATGGACCGTTTGTGAAATCCGCGCGGCAGTGCCAAGCTGCGCGCGAAGCAAAGTCGTACACGGATGGATTGAGTTGGGTGACGTGAAACGCAGGCCGTAATTCCTTGCGACGGCCACTACTGACAGTTCAGGATATGACATTACTGATTGGGGTCCCTCTGGAGACGGCCCACGAGGAGCGGCGCGTAGCGACCGTTCCCGACGTGGTCGAAAAGCTGATCAAGCTCGGGTTCTCGGTGGCCGTGCAAAGCGGTGCCGGCACCGGCGCGAACTTCAGCGACGACGACTACCGTACGGCCGGGGCCGAAGTCGTGGCGACGGCTGCCGATCTATGGGGACGCAGCGATATCGTTTTCAAGGTGCGCCCGCCGAGCAGCGAAGAAGTCGCGCTGATGCGTGAGGGTGGCACGCTGATCGGCTTCGTCTGGCCGGCCCAGAACCCTGAACTGATGCAGCAGCTGGCCGCCAAGCGGGCCACGGTGCTGGCGATCGATTCGTTGCCGCGCACGCTGTCGCGCGCGCAGAAGATGGATGCGCTCACGTCGATGGCCGGCGTGAGCGGCTACCGTGCCGTTATCGAGGCGGCCCACGCATTCGGCCGTTACTTCAACGGGCAGATCACGGCTGCGGGCAAGGTGCCGCCGGCCAAGGTGTTCATCGCCGGCGCGGGCGTCGCCGGTCTCGCGGCGATCGGCACGGCCGCGGGCCTCGGCGCGATCGTGCGCGCCAACGACACGCGCGCGGAAGTTGCCGACCAGGTCAAGTCGCTGGGCGGCGAATTCGTCAAGGTCGACTACGAGGAAGAGGGCTCGGGCGGCGGCGGCTACGCGAAGGTGATGAGCGAAGGCTTCCAGCAGGCGCAGCGCGCGATGTACGCGCAGCAGGCCAAGGAGGCGGACATCATCATCACCACCGCGCTGATTCCCGGCAAGCCGGCACCGAAGCTCATTACGGCCGAGATGGTGCAATCGATGAAGCCGGGCAGCGTGATCGTCGACATGGCCGGCGAGCAAGGCGGCAACTGCGAGTTGACGGTGCCGGGCGAGGCGGTGGTGCGTCACGGCGTGACCATCGTCGGCTATACGGATCTCGCGTCGCGCCTGGCACGCCAGTCGTCGACGCTGTATGCGACCAACCTGCTGCGCGTGGCCGAGGAGCTGTGCAAGAACAAGGACGGCACGATCAACGTCGACTTCAATGACGACGCGATCCGCGGCCTCACGGTCATCAAGGAAGGCAACGTGACCTGGCCGCCGCCGCCGATCCAGCAGCCGGCCGCCGCACCGAAACCCGCCGCGCCGCCGGTCGCGGCAGCCGTCTCCAAGGGCCACGGTCACGGCAGCGGCGCACCGATGTCGGCCAAGTCGCTCGCCATCACGTTCGCCGTCGGCGCACTGGCGTTCCTGCTGGTCGGCCAGTTCGCGCCGGCCACGTTCCTGTCGCACTTCACGGTGTTCGTGCTGGCCTGCTTCGTCGGCTACATGGTGATCTGGAACGTCACGCCGTCGCTGCATACGCCGCTGATGAGCGTCACCAATGCGATCTCGTCGATCATCGCGATCGGCGCGCTGGTGCAGGTCGCGCCGCCATTGGGCGATGCGGCGGCGGAGGGCCGCCCGTCGGGGCTGATCCTGGGCCTGGCGGTGGGCGCGCTGACGCTCACGGCCGTCAACATGTTCGGCGGCTTCGCGGTGACGCGCCGTATGCTGGCGATGTTCCGCAAGTAAGGAGACGACAACCATGACTTCCAATCTGACTACCGTCTCCTATATCGGCGCGGCCATCCTCTTCATCCTCAGCCTCGGCGGGCTGGCCAATCCCGAGACCGCGCGCCGCGGCAACCTGCTCGGCATGATCGGCATGCTGATCGCGGTGCTCGCGACCGTACTCGGCCCGCGCGTTTCCGCCGAGGGCATTCCGTATATCGTGGCGGCACTGGTCGTCGGCGGCGCGGTCGGCCTCATCGCCGCGAAGAAGGTGCAGATGACGCAGATGCCCGAGCTGGTTGCGCTGATGCACAGCCTGGTCGGTCTGGCCGCGTGTCTGGTGGGCTTCGCGAGTTACATCGATACGTCGGTGCAGTTCACGGGTGCCGAGCACGCGATCCACGAAGTGGAAATCTACGTCGGCATCCTGATCGGCGCGGTGACCTTCGCGGGCTCGGTGATTGCGTTCGGCAAGCTCTCCGGCAAGATCGGTGGCAAGCCGCTGCTGCTGCCGGCACGTCACTGGCTCAACCTGGCTGCACTGGTGGTGGTGATCGTGTTCGGCCGCGCGTTCCTGCATGCGGAGACGGTCCAGGACGGCCTGACGCCGCTCATCGTGATGACGGTGGTGTCGCTGCTGTTCGGCGTGCACATGGTGATGGCGATCGGCGGCGCGGACATGCCCGTCGTGGTGTCGATGCTCAACAGCTACTCGGGGTGGGCGGCGGCGGCCACCGGCTTCATGCTCGGCAACGACCTGCTGATCGTGATCGGCGCACTGGTGGGCTCGTCGGGTGCGATCCTGTCGTACATCATGTGCCGCGCGATGAACCGCAACTTCATCAGCGTGATTGCGGGCGGCTTCGGTACCGGCAGCGGTGCGCCCGCGGCGTCGGGCGCGGGTGCGCAGCCGGCCGGCGAAGTGGTGGCGGTGAGCGCGCTGGAAACGGCCGAACTGCTGCGCGACGCGAAGAGCGTGATCATCGTGCCCGGGTATGGGATGGCCGTGGCGCAAGCCCAGCACACCGTGCACGAACTCACGAAGGTGCTGCGCGAGAAGGGCGTCGACGTGCGTTTCGCGATCCATCCGGTGGCCGGCCGCATGCCGGGGCACATGAACGTGCTGCTCGCCGAGGCGAAGGTGCCTTACGACATCGTGATGGAGATGGACGAGATCAACGGCGATTTCCCCGAAGCCGACGTGTCGATGGTGATCGGCGCGAACGACATCGTGAACCCGGCGGCGCAGGAAGATCCGGGCAGCCCGATCGCCGGCATGCCGGTGCTCGAGGTGTGGAAGGCGAAGACCTCGATCGTGATGAAGCGCAGCATGGCGTCCGGCTATGCGGGCGTCGACAATCCGCTGTTCTACAAGGACAACAACCGGATGCTGTTCGGCGACGCGAAGAAGATGCTGGACGAGGTGTTTGGGGCGTTGAAGGCCTGACGGGGCGCGTGTTCGGGCACGTGCGCGGGTCCAACGATAAGCGGCTGGGGTGTCGGACAGTCGGTTGATCGGGGCCCGGCACGCCGGACATCTGCATCGGGAAGGTCACGGAAGTGCGAGGCGGCAGGCTCTGTTTCGCACTTCCTTCCGGAAAATGACGACGATCGATTGTCGGTGCGCAGATCCCCCTCCGTACAGCAGCCACACCCGATTCATCACCGTGACTGAGCCGGTGAAGATACCGTCTATCCAGCGAATCCAAGCTCCGCGAAATTGGTGATCCTGGCGTCGCACGCGCGCGCCAGCGCCGGATCGTGACTCGAAAAAAAGACGGCACGGTCCTTGGCCAACGTCTTGAACAGATCGATCAGCACCGCACGCGACGCCGCATCGAGCCCGTTGCCCGGTTCGTCGGCGATCACGACGGTGGGCGCACCGAGCGTCGTCGCCGTCAGGAACAGTTTCTTGCGCGTGCCGAGCGACATCTGCTCGAAACGCTTCTCCAAATGCGGGGCCAGCCCGAATCGATCCGCCAGCTCGAGCGTGCGGGTATCGACAGCTGTATTCTTGGCAGCCGCCACGAGGTCGAGAAATTCACGACCGGTCTGAAACGGATACGCGAGGCAATCGTCGGGCACGTACGCCAGTGCGGATTTCGCATCGAGCGGCGCGGTGCGCAGCGAATGGCCGCCGAGCCACACCTCGCCTTCGTCCGCGTCGATCGTGCCGGCGAGAATGGCGAGCAACGTCGATTTGCCACTGCCGTTTTCGTCGCACAGCGCGACACATCCGGCACCGGATGCGTAGTGGAGTCTCTGGAAGATGACGCGCTTGTCGTAGCGCTTGCCGAGATTGTCGAAGCGGAGCATGAATCAGTCGATCAAATGAAAATTGGCCAGGTGAGCGTGACCCAGATCACGGTCAGCAGGACGCCCAGCAACACGGATTGTCGGGACGCGTAGCGTTGCGGCAGATAGTGTAATGCGACGAGCGGTGCGCCCGAGCAGACGAGCGCTGCCGCCATCTGCGACGACAGCACGCCGTGCAGCACCAGCAGCAGCGGTGCGATCGCGGCGAACGGCAGCGCCAGCGCGACAACGGTCAGCCAGTCGGCGCGGCGCTTCGCGAAGGCCGACAGCGGCAGCGACCGCATGAAGTGAGCCGCACGCTGGTGAGCCGCCCGCAAATCGCGATAGGTCGTCGCGGCGATGAGTGCAATGACGGCCTGCGCCATCAGCGTCAGCGGCACGGCGCGCTTGTCGAAATCCCAGAGTGCAAGCAGGAACCCTGTTGCGGCGGCGACCGCACCCATCATCAGGCAGTGTCCGACGGTGCTCGCGGCACGGTCCCGCAGGATGCCGATTTGCAGCGTGGCGATTGGCGAAAGCCCATTCCGCACACGGGCGCGGATGGCATGCGTGACGCGACGCGCGCATGCGCCCGGCGTTCTCGACCGAGCGGACGACGCGGCGGCGGTATGCGCAATCGTGAATGCCGCGAGCAACAATGCCACGATCAGCAACACCGGACGCAACGCACCCTCGGCGTGGAAGCCGCCGACGAGGAAGGCATTGGCAACGATCAACGCGATCGCGTCGCGCATATTGCGCGACAGCGCGGTCAGTTGCCATCCCAGCGTAATCAGGAACAGGTCGAACACGAACAGGTAGTTGACCGCCTTCTGCGGCACGAAGGCGAGCGCGATGGCGGCCGCCAATACGGGCAGCAACAGCGGCGTACTCGCGATGATCACGACGAGGGTGTCGACGAGACGACGGCGGCTGTCGGGGACGGGCAAAGATGCAAGGAAGGTGACGAACGGCCCGCCGGTGATCGCGGTGCGCTGCGCCAATACCCACACGATGCCGACGGCTTCGAGCAGGTGCACCCACGCGAACCGCCATTCGATGCCATGCGATGGGGCCAGCGCTTCGAGTACGGGGGCGCCCAGGATGCGTGTCTGCGAAAACACCGGCATTGCCGGCAGCAACAGCAGAATCAACAGGAACAGTGCCTGCCAATGCCTGCGCAGCAGGCTGGACGTCGCAAGCGCGTACCACCTCAGTCGGCAAGACAACATCGCTTCCAGCTCCCTTTCACTGCGCAATCGAACCCGGCATCGTGCCACGGCGGTCGCCGCGCCACAACCACATCCGTCTTCGCTGGGCGTGGCGACACGCATGAGATCGCCACGTCATATGAAAAACCGTCGCCGCGTATGATCGCGCCGGTTGCGCAAACGGGTGGGGCACGGCGGCTCAAGGCATCCGTCAGCGTAGCATCCTGATACGAGTCTTGTTGGGTTCACGAGCCGACGCCGCAGAGATGCGCCGAAAGTCGAGACGCGCGCGTCATACGGCTCGGGTATGCTGGATGAATGCCGGCCGAGTGAACGCGCAGGACGGCAAAACTGCACACAATCGCCGCGATCGTATCGCAACCACCGGCCGCACCGGGCCGCTTTCAACTCCGGAACAGGGACTCGACATGGCAGAACTGGACAACGCGCTGTACGAACGGATCGGCGCGCTGAGCGACGCGGGCGATGCATTGATGGAAGACGGCGACTACGCAGGCGCGCTGGCGAAATTCCGGGCGGGTTTCGACCTGCTTCCCGAACCCAAGACCAATTGGGAAGCCGGAACCTGGTTGATGGCCGCGATCGGCGACGCGAATTTCTATCTGGAGGACTACGCGGCCGGACGCGACACGCTCGGCGAGGCGATGCATTTCCCCAACGCGATCGGCAACCCGTTCCTGCACCTGCGGCTCGGCCAATGCCAGTTCGAACTGGGCAATCTCGATCGCGCGGCGGACGAGCTGATGCGCGCGTACATGGGCGGCGGGCCGGAGCTGTTCGAGGACGAGGACGGCAAGTACCTGCGATTCCTGGCGACGCGGGCGGAAGGCATCGAGACGCCCTGACGCACGCGTGCCGGCGGCGCGAGCAGGCTTCGACGCCCGCGCCGCGATGCCGGGCGTTTTCTTCGCACGAGCGCAACCCGCCCATGAACCTGACCTTTCCTCTCGCCACCCGATCCGACGCCGAAACGCTGGTCGCGATCCGCATCGCCGCGATGCGCGACAGCCTCGAGCGTGTCGGCCGCTTCGATCCCCAGCGTGCGCGCGAACGCTTTCTCGCGTCGTTCGACCCGGCGCTATGCCGCTTCATCGAAGCCGATGGTGTGAATGCGGGCTTTTTCGTGGTTCGGCCGCAGGAAGACCACTGGCAGCTCGACCATCTGTACATTGCGCCCGCGCATCAGGGAAAGGGCATCGGCGCGGCCGTGCTGCGCAGCATCCTTGCCGATGCGGATGAGAAGCGCGTGACCGTTCGTGTCGGTGCGCTGCGCGGCAGCGCGTCGAACCGCTTCTATGCGCGGCACGGCTTCGTGCAGGCCGACGAAGCGGAGTGGGACATCTACTACGTGCGCGAACCGGGTTCGGCAACCGTGTAGGCCGCATGCGGCCACGCACTGCGGCGACGCATCCGCGGTGCGATCCGGGCGAGCGCATCAGCGTTTTCCCGGATACGGAATGCGCGGCGCGTGCCGTTGATGCAGAGAGACTATAAATACATGCTCCGAGGCTCATCATGACGACATCTGCAACAAACGGACCGAATGCGGTATCGCCTGAAACGAACGGGGCGGCAGCGACATCCGACGATGCGGGTGGCGTGCCGTCGATCCTGCTGGTCGACGACGAGCCGAGCGTGCTGTCGGCGCTCAAGCGCGTGTTCCGGCCCGCGGGCTACGCGATCCTGACCGCGGAAAGCGGCGAGGCCGCCCTCGAGATACTGGCGTCGACCGAAGTCGACCTGATCGTGTCCGACATGCGGATGCCGGGCATGAGCGGCGCGGAGTTCCTGGCCCGTGCACGGGCGCGCTACCCGGATACGATGCGCATCCTGCTGACCGGCTATGCCGAGATCGCGTCGGTCGTGCAGGCCGTCAACGAAGGCGGCGTATATCGCTACCTGAACAAGCCGTGGGACGATCACGACCTGCTGCTGACCATCGAACACGCGCTGGAGCAGCGGCATTTGCGGCGCGAAGCGGCCCGGCTGGCCGCGCTGACGGAAGAACAGAACGAAGCGCTGCGCCGTTTCAACACGGAACTCGAAACGCAGGTTCGCGCACGCACGGAGGAACTCGGCCAGACCGTGATGTTTCTCGAAGCCGCGCAACGCGACCTGAAAAGCAGTTTCACCGCGATGGTCCAGGTCTGCGCGAGCATGATCGAGATGCGCTGCGGGTCGGCCAGCGGTCACGCGATGCGGGTCGGCGAGATTGCGCGGCGGCTCGCGCTGGCATCCGGGATGAGCGAGCTGCATGCGCAGGACGTCTATTTCGCAGGGCTGCTGCACGGCATCGGCAAGCTGTCGTTGCCGGACGAATTGCTGCGCAAGCCGCTCGCGAAGATGACGGCCGAAGAGCACGGCCTGTTCCAGCAGCATCCGCTGCGCGCGCAGATGGTGCTGACGCCGGTCGCGCAACTGCACAAGGTCGCGTCGATCGTGCTGCACCAGTACGAACGCTTCAACGGACGCGGCACGCCGGACGGCCTGGCGGGCGACTCGATTCCGCTCGGCTCGCGGATCGTGGCGATCGTGCGCGACTTCGAAGGGCTGCGCAACGGCGACATCGGTGCGCCGCATTCGGTCGAGCAGGCGATCGACGCGTTGCGCTCGCAGGCCGGCGTGCGTTACGACCCGCGGATCGTCGACCGCCTGATCGAACTGCTGCAGGACCCGGCGAGTCTCGGCATCGCGGCGTCCGTCGCGGAGATCAAGTCCGCGCAGCTGCGCGAAGGGATGCAGCTCGCCGACGATCTGCGCACGCATCGCGGCGTGCTGCTGATGACCAAGGGCAGCGTGATGTCGGCGCACCAGATCGAGCTCGTGCGCCGCTTCGAGACGCGCGAGGGGACGTCGTTCGACATCCTCGTGCTGGCCGGCCAGGCCGCGGCGAAGCCGGTGCCGAACGCGCCGAACGCGGGCGCGGCCCCTGCCTGAGCCCGGACACGCGGCCTGTTGGCCGCGGTGCGCGATCGCGCGCTGCGGCAACGCACTCACCTCGATTCGGGCGCTCATCATGTACGGCACCTACGATCTCCCGCTCGTCCTGCTGTCGCTCGCGATCGCGACGCTGGCCTCCTATACGACACTCGACCTGGCTGCCTTCATTTCGCTGCTCGACAACCCGAAGCTCAAGCGGGCGTGGCTGGGCGGCGGTGCGATGGCGATGGGTACCGGCATCTGGTCGATGCATTTCGTCGGCATGCTCGCGTTCTCGCTGCCGATTCCGCTCGGCTACGCATTGTCGGATACAGGCGCATCGCTGGCGATTGCCGTGCTCGTGTCGTACTTCGCGCTGACGGTCGTCACGCGCGCGCGGCTGGGCTGGTGGCGGCTGCTCGCGGGCGGCGCGCTGATGGGCGGCGGGATCGCCGGCATGCATTACACGGGGATGGCCGCGCTGCGCATGCAGCCCGGCATTCGCTACGATGCGGCGTTGTTCGCCGCGTCGATCGGCATCGCGGTGATCGCGTCGACGGCCGCGTTGTGGATCGCACAGGCGCTGCGCGTGCAGCAGGCGCGCCATGCGACCGCCCAGCGGGTCGGCGCGGCCTTCGTGATGGGCATCGCCATTACCGGCATGCACTACACGGCGATGGCGGCCGCCCATTTCGCGCCGGACGCGCGATGCGGAGCCGCGAACGGAGTCGATACGCCGTGGCTCGCAACAACCGTCGCGCTGTTTACGACGGGGACACTGGTCGTCACTTTGCTGCTGAGCCGATTCGATGCGCGCACAACCTTCCTGCGCGGGATGACCGATACGCTCGAGCGGCTCGTGCGATTGCGCACCGCCGAACTGGAACGCGCGCTGCACCGCTACGAACAGACGACGGCGATGCTGCAGCGTACGCGCGAAAACATGGCGACCGAGATCGACGAACGCAAGGCCGCGCAGGCGCGGCTCGAACAGGAGAAGGACGAGCAGCGGCGCCTGTTGCAGGTACTCGAGGAAACCCACGTGCAGTTGCTGCAGTCGGAAAAGCTCGCGTCGATCGGCCAGCTCGCGGCCGGTGTCGCGCACGAGATCAACAATCCGATCGGCTTCGTCAGCGCGAACCTCAATACGTTGAAGACCTGGGTACGCAGTCTGCTCGACGTGATCGCCGCGCATGAAGCCGCGCTGCCGCAGCTCGACCCGGCCACGCGCGACGCGCTGACGGCGATGGGCCGCGCGGCGGATCTGGACTATGTGCGCGACGAGATCGCGACGCTGATCGACGAATCGATCGACGGCGCGTTGCGTGTGCGGCGCATCGTGCAGGATCTGCGCGATTTCTCGCGTCCGGCCAGCGGCGAATGGAGCGTGGTCGATCTTCGCGCGGGCCTGGAAAGCACGCTCAACGTCGTCCACAACGAACTCAAGTACAAGGCCGAGATCGTGCGCGATTACGGCGACGTGCCGCAGGTCGAATGCCTGCCGTCGCAGTTGAACCAGGTCTTCATGAACCTGCTGGTGAACGCGGCGCACGCGATTCCCGAGCGCGGCGTGATCACGATCCGCACGTCGAGCGACGGCGAGCAGGTGTCGATCGCGATCAGCGACACCGGAACGGGCATGACGCCCGATGTCGTCCGGCGGATCTTCGATCCGTTCTTCACGACGAAGCCGGTCGGGCAGGGCACGGGGCTGGGCTTGTCGGTGTCGCATGGGATCGTCAAGCGCCATCGCGGCACCATCGACGTGACGAGCGAGCCCGGGCACGGCACGACGTTCTGCGTCCGCATACCGATCCGGCGGGCCGGCGATCGCGCGAACGCGGCAGCGCTGGCGCAACGGGCGTGATCGCATGACGGCGTCGTGCGCCACGGGGCGGCGCGGTTGTCGCACGTCACCGCAGTCGCTTGCGGCGCTGGCGACGAAAGAAATGCCAGAACATCGCGGCGGCGTCCGGCCCGGTGGCGGAATGAAACGGCTCGCGCGGGTCGCCACCGCTCCATGCATGCGGCAGCCGGCGGACGATGCAGACCCTGACGACGAGACGTCCGGCCTTGAGATAGTCGACATAGTCGGCATCGTCGCGCGCATGGATGCGTTGCTCGCCAACGCGCATCGCGCCGTGTTCATCGACGAGCCGGTTGAGCCGGGCGAACGCGATGCCGAGCTGCGTTGCGTTTCGGTCGGTCACGACCGTATCGAGTGCGCCGTGCATGACAAGGGCCGGCATGCCGGGATAGGAGGCGACGTCGGCGCAGGCCTCGACTGCGCGTATCGGGTCGTCGCGCAGGCCTCGACGCATCAGGTTCATTGCCGCCAGTGTCGACGACGGCGGGGCGATGGCGGGGCCGGAGTGCAGTCCGACTGCCGCGAAGCGATCGGGATACCGTATTGCCAGTGCCGCGGCGAGCCCGGCACCGGCGGACATGCCGGCCAGGTAGATCCGGTCGCGGTCGAATCCGTGCTGTCGCACGACTGCGTCGACCAGCGACGCAACGGCCGCGGCTTCGGACTGCGTCGCGTCGCCATGCCAGTGCCAGCAGCGGTGCGCATGGGCCGTCCTGGCTTGCTCGGGAAACAGCACGGCGAATCCCGACCGCTCGGCGAGACGGCACATGCGCGTGCCCGTGGCAAACGATTCGGCGCTCTGCTTGCAGCCGTGCAGCATGACGACGGCCGGCATGCCGGCTGTCGTCGCGGGCGCGGCGGGCAGATACAGCGCGTATGCAAGGTGGTTCACGTAGCGGCCGGCACTCGGGCCGGCGGAATGAAACGACCGGAGCCACGTGCCGGGCGCCTTGTCCGTCCGTGCGCGGGCGGGATGCACGGTGCCCGGGCGTGTTGCGGTACGGGCGACGACGGCGGGCTTGACCGCCCGTTTGGCGGCCGGTCGTGGCTTGTTCGTGCGCTTCGCCGGGCGCGTGCCGGTTGCGACGGAGAGCAGGTCGAGAGGCCGCAACCAGAGGCTGGTTTTTTTCCTGGACATGTGCAGTTTCGTGCCGGCGGCCGACCGTAGCAGGAAGATGCAGCCGAATCCGCCGTCGAGTTGAAAATCGAAATGGGGCGCGGAGCAAGATTCGTGCTGCCGGCCGCGTGCGCACCTGAACCGGTCGGCAGATCGAATGCAACGGGAAGCAAGGGCCTGCTTGACGGCAGCGATTCGAGGCTGCCATCGGCGATGTTCACCGTCCGATGTGACGCCCGTGCGAATCGAAGTCTGCATCGAGCCTCTAGCGCCGGTCCAGCAACGTATCGCTCAGCACATTGAACGCTGCGCCCGGCAGCTCGTGCAGGTGCTCGACCACGCTGCTGACCGGATAGAACGCTTCGACCGAAGCGTCGAGGATCCCGACGCCGATCAGTTCGACGCGCCGCTCGCGCAGCGCATCGACGCGTGCGCGCAGGTCGGTGCGCAGGATCGCCGGGTTGCCGTCGCCGGTTGCCGGATAGCCGTCCGACAGTACCATCAGGATGCGCCGCTGCGCTCGCTTCGCGAGCAGCCGCTCGGCGGCCCAGCTCAACGCCTCGCCGTCGGGATTCTCGTGGCCGCATTCGATGCAGGCGAGGCCGCTCGGATTGTCGGAATCGAACCGCTTGTAGACGCGCAGGTCGAGCCGTTCGACGAACCGGTTATAGCCGAAGGTGTCGCGGCCCGCGTCGATCCAGCGCTGGTAGTGCGCGCGCATCGCGGTATCCTCGACGGAACTGTAGCCGAGCACTTCGCACGCGAAGCCGAGCTGCGTCAGCGCATTGCACAGCGCCGCCGCGCACAGCCTGGCGAGCTCGATCTTCTTGCCGGCCATCGACCCGCTGCAATCGATCAGCAGGCTGACGGCCGCGTCTCGCCCGGGCGCCGCGCGCCGGACGCGGAACGGCGTGCGATAGCCGGGCGAGGTGACGAGGCGGGCGAGCGACGTCCGGTCGAGCGCGCCGCGCTCCTGTTCGCGCTTCCAGCGCGTCTGCTCGTCCACTTTCAACGCGCGTTCGAGTCGCAGCTTGAGCGGCTCGGTTTGCGCGCGGGCCGCGCTTCGCAGGCGGTGCCAGCGAGCCGGTTCGCCCTGGCCGGTGAAATCCGTCACCGTGTCGAACGCGGTGGTCAGCGGGACCGACAGCAGTGGCCGGTTGTCCGCGGACAGACGGATCGTGCCGGGCGTTGCGTCGCCCGGCGTCGGCGCTTCGGCCGACAATTCCGTGTCGGCGATCGCACCGGCGCTCGATTCGGCCGAAACCGGCGCACGTGCGTCGTCCGGCGCGCCCGGTCCTTCCGATTCGAATTCGGCGACGATGCTGTCGCTGTCGATCGTGCTGCCCGGATCGGCGGTGAACATCAGGTTGTTCGCGCCGGCCGACGCGAGCGCGCGCACGCGTTCGACGATCCGGTGCGCGGCGCGGATGCTGTCGGCGGTCGAGGTCGCGGCACGTGCTTCGTCGACGAGATCGCCCGACGCGGCCAGCGTCGCATCGAGCGACTGCACGCGCTCGATGGGGGACGGCGATTCGTCCCACAGCGCACGTTCGATGCGCCACACCAGCCTGTCGCGCCACGCCATTCGCTGCCACCGGGGAAGCGTGTCGGCGGCCGATGCCGCCCGCATCCGCCGCAGGAACGCCATTGCGCCGGGATAGATCGACGCGAGGCGAGCGGCCGCGCGCCGGTCGTCGATCGCCTGCGCAATGGCCCGCACCGCGGGCGACGCCAGCGCGGCAATGTCATCGATTGCGCCGAAGCGGGTGCGTGCCGCGTAGAGGTCGACGAGGCCGATGATCGCGTCGTCGTCGACGTTGCCGGCGAGCAGCGTGTCGGGCAGCACCAGCAGGTCGCGCTGCGCGACCGGCCCGTGGCGCGCGAACCGCACCTCGATGCCGTGCCGTTGCGCGAGCGTGCGGGCGAGCCGGGTCAGGTGGAGCGACCGCGCGTCGTCGTCCCGGTCCATCGCGTCAGGCCTCGACGTCGATGTAGTGGCGAATGATGCTGCGGATCAGGTCGGCGTCGTCCGCGCCGACCTTCGCGTAGATCGTCGGGCCGGCGGCCGACTCGGGATCGCCGGTGCGCAGCATCAGCTCGGCCCAGTCGATCAGGCGCCGTGTCGAGAACGCGCTGGCCAGATCCTCGCGGACGAACGCGGCGCGGCAGTCGGCAGCGATCGCCGCAAGCGTGTCGGCCATCGCCGTGGTCATGGCCGCGCCGAACGTGCGCTGCAGCACGCGCGCCTCGTCGGGCGGCGGCAGATAGTCGAGGCGGTACACGCGCCAGCGGTCGAGAAACGCCTCGTTCATCACGTTGGCGCCCTGGTACAGATGGCGGAACTGTCCCATCGCACCCACCGCATTGGCGGTCGCGAACAGCCGGAACGATGGATGCGGGACGACGATCTCGTTGCCTTTCTCCTTCAGCAGCAGGCGTCCGGCCGGTTCGAGCACGGCGGTCAGCACCGCGAGGATCGCCGGTTCCGCGAAGTCGATCTCGTCGACGATGAGCCACAGCCCGTCGCGCATCGCGGTCGGCAGCACGCCGTCGACCCAGATCGTCTCACCGCCCTTGACGGTCCAGAACCCGACGAAATCGCCGACCGTCGTCTGCCCGTTCATGTTCGACCGCAGCACGCCGTGGCCGGCCAGCGCGGCGGCCTGCTCGATGAGGCTCGTCTTGCCCGTGCCGGTGTGGCCGATCAACAGGATGCGCCGGTTCTCGACGATGTCTTCCAGCACGTTCGTCGCACGCGCGGTGAACAGGTAGGCCGGGTTCGGCGGCGGCACGAGCGGCCCGCCGGGCCCGCGCGGCATCGGCACGCCGCCCACGTGCGCGACGTGCGTTGCGCTGCCGGCCGCCACGGGTCGCGACGACTGCGCGCGGCGCAGGTCCTGCATGAACTCGCCGCGATGAGCGGGCGCCGCACGGTCGCCGGCTTCGCGCCGGACGAAGCCTTCCTGGATCCACTTGTGCAGCTTCGCATCGAGGTTGTCCGCATCGACGACCGTATCGACCGATGTGCTGCCATCGGGCCGGTGATGCTGGATGCGGTACATGTGCGCGCGTTCGGAGCGGCTGACGATCCATTGCCCGGCGGACGGGTCCGCCAGTTGACGATAGACGCCGAGTACCGACGAGGCGGAGGGGAGGGAATCAGCGGGTGCGTTCATGGTGGCGAGCGAGAGTGGGCGGCTGGCGCTTCGTGCCTGCGATGTAGCGCGTCGATTGTATATTTTTGTCGTGAAAGGCGGCATTCGCGGTATTTTGTCGCAGCCGGGTGCGTCGCGCTTGCTACCCGATTGAACGGCCATGAATCTTCTTGTAAGCTTTCGGCGATCCAAAGACCCCCTTAAAATAAAATGCGAATGAGACCCGTATTTCATCATGCTGCTTCCAGACTATTTTCGGCCGCAGTTGCGTCCGGGGTTATTTTCGTCGGCGGGATGGTGGGTGTAAATAATCTGCAAGCCGCTGAAGCCGCCAATCGTTCGCAGGATTCCGCTGCCCAGATGGATGCGAACAAGACATCGAAGACCGCGACGATGCAAAAGAAAACAATCGGAATCGTTTTATTCGACGAATTCGAAACGCTCGATGTCTTCGGGCCGGTGGAGATGTGGGGCAATTTGCCCGATTATCGGATCGTCATGGTTTCTCAGCATGGCGGGCTGGTGAAGTCGGCACAGGGCGTCGAGACGAACGCGACGTATTCGTTTGACGACGCGCCTCAATTCGACATTCTGATGGTGCCCGGCGGCATGGGGGCGCGCAAAGAGGTACACAATCCCGCCTTGCTCGAATTCCTTCGAAAGCAGGACAAGGGAACGGAATGGACGACCGCCGTGTGCACCGGATCGGCGATTCTGGCGAAGGCCGGCATTCTCAAAGGTCGTCGAGCAACCTCCAATAAACTGGCTTATGAATTCGCCGTCAATCAGGACCGTAGCGTGCTTTGGCAAGGAAGCGCACGTTGGGTGATCGACGGGAAATATGTCACTTCGTCGGGTGTTTCGGCGGGAACCGATATGGCTATCGGCCTCGTGGAAAAGCTCTACAACCGCCAGACTGCCGATAAAATCGCACGCGAAACCGAATACGTATGGAACGACAATCCGACGATGGATCCGTTCTCGAAGAAAGCCGATTGAAGTTCTGAAGCACCGTGTCGAATGGACGGCCTGGCTCGTGGCAGCGCTCTATGCGGATGCCGAGAGCCGGGTCGATATCGTGGCGCTCGACGGGCGCCCGGGCTTTGCAACCGTGCGCCGGTCGACGACGCAGACGCAGGAGGGGGAACGTGACTGAGACAGGAACGGACGACCGCGTGATTCGTCGTGCCAGTGCGCTCGATGCTCCGGCCGTGCTGGGGATTTTCGATGACGTGATTGCGTGGTTCGTTTCCATCGGCAACGACGGGCAATGGGGCCGCGAGCCGTGGTCGACGCAACCCAAGCGGATTGCGCTCGTGACCGAAGCGTGTGCGCTGCCCGACGCGTGGGTGGCAGAGGATCGGGAAGGCCGCGTCCTGGGCGCATTGATCCTCGGCGAGTCGATGCCCTACGTGCCGCCCGCGACCGAGCCGGAAATCTATGTGCGCGTGCTGGTTGCGTCGCGCGATGCGCGGGCGCGCGGTGTCGGCCGGCGTCTGATGGCCTTCGCGGATGAGCGCGCCCGGGCTGCCGGGGTGGGGCGCTTGCGGGTGGACTGCTATGGCGGCGGGACTGGCGCGCTGGCGCGCTTCTACGAGTCCTGCGGATATGAGCGAATTTCAACCTTCGACGTGGACGGTTGGCCGGGGCAGTTGTTGGGGCGTGGCTTGTGACGGTGCCTGTCCGCAATTTTGCGTACGACGCGTAAGCTGACGGGCAACTCACCGCCCTTGAAAGGGCCGCCGTACCGGGCGGCGGTGTAGCGCTGCCGAGCACGGCACCCGGTTTTCGCCCATTTTCGTGCGGCTTTCTGCGGACCGGGGTACCGCTTCTGCCGTTCCGCC
The DNA here is from genome assembly GCF_902499175.1 of Burkholderia aenigmatica. GTDB lineage: Bacteria > Pseudomonadota > Gammaproteobacteria > Burkholderiales > Burkholderiaceae > Burkholderia > Burkholderia aenigmatica. Next base: position 21,777 of record NZ_CABVQC010000001.1, on the reverse strand, counting down.
CCGGGTCTCCTGTGTGACGAAGATCCGAACGTGCCGGTCATCCAAGCAGACCGGCCCAGTACAACTCGGCGGCCAGTTCGACCGCACGCGTCTGCGTCGTGTGCGCCAGCCGGAACGCGTCGCCCTGAATCGTTTCGTCGGGAAACTCGGTGACGAGCGTGAACGGCACAGTCGACCGATGATCCTCGACCACATGACACGGAATCCCGTTGATGCGCGGAAACGGCAGATCGCCTGCGTGCGCGTGCCACGCGTGGATTTGCCGTTCGTTGAACGCCACGAGTTCATCCGATTGCGCCAACGCGCGGGTCAATGCGTCGAGGAACGGCCGCCCGTCGAAGCCTGCATGGTGACGCAGGATCAGGAAGAAGCCCTTCGGAATCGACCAGAGTTCGCTGCCGCGCGGGATGTAGCCGCTGCGCGGCCGCGTCCAGTCGTGCGCCGGGTAGCCGTGCAGGCTCAGGTGCAGCCGCGCGCCGGTGCGCTCGATCGCATCGAGCCGGGCGGCTTTTTCGCCGAACGGCGGTTGCGTGCGGGCTTCGAGGTCGTCGCCGAGCGCGGTAAAGCGCGCGGCATGGGACAGGTGCGTCGGGTGCGTGGCGCGCAGGTGGTGATGCAGCGCGGCGCCGTCCGGATTCTCGAGCGGCACGAGCGCGTAATGCGCATCCGGGCGCAGGTTCAGCGCATGGGCAGCCCGCAGCGCGCCGACGACGCCCGACGTCTCGTTGGCATGCTGGCCAGCGGTGATGACGAGCCCGGGCAATGCGCCGCGGACATGAATGCCGTTCACGCCGCGCCCCTGATGCGACGCGGCGGCGAACCGTTCTCCCGGCAGCGCGTCGAGCGCGCGATCGACGTCGGGCGGCGACAGCGGCTGGCCAACCGCGGCGAGCGCGTCCGGCGACGCAAGCGCTTCGCCCGGGGTGGCCGCGGCTTCGGCCGTCGCCGCGCGCACATGCGTTTCAAGCGTGATCCGAAGCGTCGTATCGCCCTGCGCGCGCGTGATGTCGGGCACGATCTGCCCGGATTGCAGCGTCCGGTCGGACGCGTCGCGACCCGCGAGCGCATGGAAGAATTCGGCTGCGCCGTAGTATGCGTCTTCGTGCCATGCGTCGAGCGTGCTGACGAGTTCCTCGCCATACGGCAGCGTCCGTTCGATGCCCGACGTGGCGATCGCGATCCGCAGGATGTCGAAGAACGGCGCATGGTCGGGCCACGGATGCGCGCGCAGCGCGTCCAGCGTCGCGGCGGCGGCCGCCTCGAATTCGGTGACGAGCGGGACGTCCTCGATCAATGTGCTGCCGTTCCACACGCGCAGCCAGCCGCACGGCGATGCGGTCGCGTCATTCGGCGCGAAGACGCGGTGTGTCGCTCCGTCGGCTTCGACGAGATAGTGCGCCGGGTCGTCGCCGGGCTCGAACGCGAATTCGAGCGGCGCGAGCCAGCCCGCGAGCGGATACGCTTCGAGCCGGAACCGCTGGTGTGCGCCCGCCGGCGTGCGGATCACGATCCGGCCAGCGCGCGGCGGTGCGAATTCCTCGATGAAGAAATGCACCAGCGGCTTGTACGCGCTGCGCAACACCGCGTCGATGCCGCGGGCGGCCAGCGTGCGCTCGGCATCGCGGCGCGCCGCTTCGTCTTCGAAGAGCCAGGCCTCGACACGAGTGGCGGTACCGGCCGTGAAACGGTCGGTCAACGTGCGCAGCGTGCGCGGATAGTCGGCGGAGAACAGGGTCGTCATGGCGAACGTAGGCGGGTAAGGGTCGGGAAATCGCGCGGCGCATGCCGGCTAGCGCGCACGCCGGCGCAGGCGTTGCGCTTCGAGACGCGGCAGCAGATGCTGGACGACACGCGGCAGCGTATAGATCGGCAACTGCGCGCACGTGAACACGAGCGCCATGGTGGGCGTCGCGGCGAGCCCCAGCGCGGCCCACATCAGGCCGACGTTGCGATTGGCGACGATCAGCGCGACATTGAGCCGCGTGCGCACGTCGCCGGGCGTGAGCCCGTACGCGACGATCTGGAACCCGGCATTGACGGCGAACGCGAGTGCGATCGCGCTCAACGCGCGGTGCGGCGCGTCGATGATCGATTGCTGCATGCCGGCCATCGTGCCGAGCGCGAATACCAGCAGCGCGGCGACGACGGTTGCATCGATCGGTGTCGCATAGCGGTCGAGCCGCGAACCCGCGAACCGCCGCACGAGCAGCGCGACACCCTCGGCGCTGCCGATCAGCAACGCGAGCCGCAACGCGAGATTCAGCGGCGAGATCGACACGGCCGCATCGTGGCTGAACCAGGCCGTCAGCAGCGGCGCGGTGATCGGAACGAACACCATCGACGCGAGGGTCGCGACGAGCGCGACGCTGGCGTCGAGCGACAGCATCCGCGCGATCGTCGACGTGCCGCTCGACGGCGGCGCGCAGTACGCGATCACCAGCGCGACGACCCAGTCGTACGGCATGCCGGCGAGCCGCGCGGCGATGCCGAGCGCGACCGGGCACGCGATCATCGTCGCGGCGGGCAGCAACAGCGACACGGCTGGCCGCCGCGCGACCGCACGCACCACGCCGGGCTCGATGCGCAGCAACGTGCCGAGCACGAACAGGAACACCGTGACGGGCATCAGCGGCCGCGCGAGGTCCGCGAGCGGCGGCACCAGCAGCCCGAGGCCGACGCCGCATGCGAGCACGGTCGGGCCGCGCCGCACCAGCGCGGCGATCAGCGCGCGCACGGGGGCGCCTCGGGACGGTGGTGAACGGCGGTGAAGCCGGGGCAGACGGCGGATGGCATGCGGTTTACTCGAAAGGGCGGGCGGGTACCGGATATCCGCAGGCTAATCCGGATGATGAGCGAAGTAAAATGATATAAGCTGATTCCGTAACAAGAGAAAGTGATATGAACATCCCGCTGCTCGAAACCTTCCGGGCCGTCGTTCAGGAGGGCAGCGCGCTGCGCGCGGCCGAACGGCTCGCCTGTACGCAGTCGAACGTCACCGCGCGGTTGCGCCAGCTCGAAGCGTCGCTCGACGCGCCGCTGTTCGACCGGTACGGCAAGCGGCTGGTGCTGAACGACGCCGGGCGCCGGCTGATCCCGTATTGCGACCGTATCCTGCGCCTCGTCGACGAAGCGACGCAGGTGGTGCGCGAGACGCCGGTCGCGCGCAGTTTCCGGCTCGGCGCGATGGAAAGCACGGCGGCCACGCGGCTGCCGGCGCTCGCCGCTGCGTTGAGGGCGCGCGATCCGGCGCTCGGCCTCGCGGTGCAGATCGGCAGCGAGCCGGATCTGGCTGATGCGTTGCTGCGCGGCCGGATCGACGCCGCGCTCACGGCGCGTGCGGTCGTCCGGCCCGGGTTGCGCTACGAGCCGGCGTTTGCCGAAGAGATGGTGCTGGTGAGCGCGGCCACGGTTACGCGCCGGCAGGTGCTGGCCGACAACACGGTGCGGCTGCTCGCGTTTCACGGCGGCTGCCCGTATCGCGCGGTGGCGGAGCACTGGCTGAAGGCGCGTGGCATCGCGATCGAGTCGGTGGCGTCGTTCGGCACGTTCGGTGCGATCCTCGGCTGCGCGGCCGCCGGCATGGGCGTCGCGATTCTGCCGAAGCGGATCACGACCGAGCACGTGGCGCGCAAGGAGCTGCGTGCACACGCGTTCGACGATCTCGACAGCGTGACGACCTATCTCGTCACGCCGGAAGAAGCGGCCGCGCTGCCCGAACTCGACGCATTGCGCGCGGTGCTCGGCCGGCAGGCTGGCGCGCTGCTCACGCGCTAGTGCAGCGCAGCGCGCCGCGCTATCGAGGTTTCGGATCGGGTGTTCAAGCCGATTCGAATGCCCGGCGAAACCGGGCTATTGCGCCGGGACGCGATGATCGGCGAAGCGGCAGCCGGTTGCCGGACCGTGGAGATGGGTGCGCATGAATAGCGAGTGCCACGTCCACGACAGCACGTAATTATTAAAGGAATGCAAACAAATGGCTGAACCACTTTTCGTACTGGCCGATGTCGAAATCAGTGAGGCGGCGTTGCGTCGATGGCTGAAATCCGTGCCACTTTCTGCCACGGCATTCGACGATTGGCCAGGTTCAGTGTATCGCGGCGATTCCGGTATTTCCAAAGCGGCAACGTCGGCGGACCTCAGCGTCGCTGACGGATTGGTTGCTTATTGTGTGGACAGCTTCGGGCTGGGTGATAGTCACCTTCATTGCCACTACGACAAACAAGCAAAAGTGCTTCGTTTTGCGGTGTACTTTCAGTATGGCGATGAAGCGGGCGTCATGGAGTCCGCGCTTTCTTTCTGCGCGTTGTTGCGAGGTATTGCGGAAACATACACGGCAAAAACGCCGTCATTCATCCGCTTGTTTGACACGGGCACCGATATTCTGTGCATCGAGATCAGTCAAAAGGCCTCGCGGATCGTGCCCGATCCTGTCAATGCGCAGTTATCCCCCGAATGGTTCGATGAGTGGATCGGTCAAGAGAACTTCGGCGACCCGGACAAACTCGTGGACGCGTTGTTCCCTCCATTGGCACGGGCCCTGAAGAAGCAGGTTGCACTGGGTGCGCTACGAGCCAGCCCGCAAGCGCCCTACGATTATGATCGGTTCTTCTGGACCGATGGCGAGCACGTTTACGGCGGCTCTTCTGATGACCCCGTGGTAAAAAACGCAGACCCGAAAACCTTTCGCCGGGTCACGCCAGCCAACGCCATGGACTCGGCCTTTTATGCAGATGCGTGCCAGATCTGGTATCACCAGCCGATGGTGGACGTCGTGCCGGTGCAATCGCTTGAATCGGGCGCATCCATGCAGGGTTGGCGGCCCTTCAGTTCGGATGGAGAGCCGCTATTGCGCTGTGGCGACACCGCGTGGACGGTCGCGAACATGGATTATCCCGACGGGGGGAATATTTTCGGTCACGCGGACTACCCCAATGGCGGGAATACCAAAGGCAACGTCAGGAGCGTCTTGCGCATCATTCAAGCGCAGGGGGGCGTTCCAGTATGGGAGAAGATATACAACTTCGAATATCTTCGCCCGACCCAGGTGGAGGGCGCATCGTTTGTCCATGTAAAAGACGGTTTGTTTGAAGATGACAAGTCGGTCTATGTTCAGACGGATCGAGGCCTGATCCGCATGGAGGGCGCCCTTCCGGGAATGACGACATATCTCGGCGGACTGTGCTGCAACAACGGACAGTTTTTCCGTAACGGATATGCAATCAAGCGCCAACTCGATGCCGCTATGCTGCGGTATCTTGGCTACGATTTATATGCAGACAATCGCCACGTTTACCAGCTTCGCGATGGTTCGGATGACCACGAGTTCAGCCCCGACCTGCATGTTTTGCGGGATGCGGAGCCGGCAGATTTCCGGATCATGTGCGCGCTGCCGAACGCGACGATCAGTGCGGATACGCGGCATGTCTGGCTAAACGGCGAGGTCATCCCGGGCTCGACTCCCGAAGCCGTCAAATTCATGGGTTCGTTCTTCTGGACGGACGGAAATCGCGTTTATAACTGCGAAAAGCTGATTCAGGATGCCGATCCGACGAAATTCGACGTGCTGGCTGACTCCGATTACGCGCGCCAGGGAAAGGTCGTCTATTTCCGCGCCGAACGGATTCCCGACGCCGATGCGGCCAGTTTCGTCGCGGACGGTGGGACCGCCGCTCACGACCGGCACCGGCGCTATGAATTCGAGAGGCCGGTTGAATGGTAATCCCCCCGAAAAACCAGCGGGATCGGAAGTAGAATTTTCTCGTTGAGGGAACTCTCCGGAATGAAGAAGTCGAGATTCACGGACAGCCAGATCATGGACGCGCTGAAGCGGGTGAAGTCGGGGCCGTCGGCGCCGGACCGGTGCCGGGAACTGGGCATCGGCACGGCGACGTTCTACGAGTGGCGCCCGAAATACGGCGGCATGGACGTCTCGCTGATCGCGCGGATGAAGGAGTTGGAAGCCGAACATGCCCGGCCGCGCAAGATGGACGCCGATCAGGCGTGACGACATCCAGCCGGGGAAGCCTCAGCAGAATGCGTATGTCGGGCGATTCAACCGGACCGTGCGGTACGAATGGCTGTCGCTGTACCACTGGGAAGACTTGGACCCCGTGCAGCGTTTCGCGACCGACTGGAGGTGGACTGACAATCAGGACCGCCCAAACATGGCCCTGGGCGGATTTACGCCAAAACAGCGACTGGCCATGGCCGCTTGGTTTCTAGTTCTGAACCCCGTGGAAAACGGGCGGATGACCGCTCGACGCAGCCTTCAAGTGTCGATGACGATAGAGCGCATTTTGCACATCGCCACTCAACGCGAGGAGCCCGAAGGCCGACCGTGCTCGAGGAGATGCTCTGTGCGACCGGAACGGGTGGCGCGTGGATCGACTCACGGGATACGGAAAAGACATTGCCGCGTCATTTGCACAGCGCATCCCGAGCGGCCTGGAGTATCTCTTGCGACAGCGCTTCGTCATCGACGACGCGCGACATCATCAGCGCACCGATCATCGCTGACACGGCCGCCAGTGACTTGCCACGCTTGCTCGCTTCCGTGCCCCCCAACTGTTCCGCAAAGAGACCCGCGAGACGCAGAAACCTGTCCGTCGCGACTTGCCGTGTGCGCGAGTCGGCTCTCGCCATATCTCCGCCCAGCGCCGCAAACGGACAGCCAATCGACATATTGTCTCGATGCGTGACCGACAGGTAACGCTCCGCAATCTCCTGGCGCGCCTCACGCGGCGGCTTCCCCTGCACGAACGACGCGAGCGTCTCGTGTAGCGTCGCGCTGGCGACATCGCACGCTTCCGCCACGAGATGGTCCTTCGACTCGAAGTGCCGATAGAACCCGCCCGGGGTCAGGCCGGCAGCCGACATGATGTCGGCAATCCCGGCGCCGACCACGCCCTTCTCGCGCAACTCCCTTGCGGCGGTTTCCACGATCCGCTTGCGGGTTTCGTTTGCTTCTTCCCTGGACTTTCTCATATCGATCACGCGCCTGAGCGCTCCGCTTAAAACTTTCCATTGACACTTAGAGTTTATTCGTACTCTAATTGGATGTCGATCATACTCTTATTTGTGCAAGGGGGCGGAAGTGGAACAGGACTGGAAGCATGGATACGTCCATACCAACGGCATTCGCATGCACTACGTGGAGCAGGGCTCGGGGCCGCTGATCCTGCTTTGTCACGGGTGGCCGGAATCGTGGTTTTCGTGGCGCCATCAAATCACGCCATTGGCGCGGGCCGGGTACCGGGTTGTCGCAATGGATCAGCGAGGCTACGGCGACACCGATGCACCGCAAACAATCGACGCATACAACGTCCTGAATCTCGTGGCGGATCTGGTCGGGCTGGTTCATGCGTTGGGGGAAGAACACGCCATTCTCGTCGGGCACGATTGGGGCTCCATGGTCGCAGCGCCCGCTGCACTGCTTCGCCCTGACATGTTCCGAAAACTGGCTTTGCTGAGCGTGCCATACCTGCCACGCCAGACACTGCGGCCGTCCGTCCGCCTTCAATTGCTTGCGCACGAGCAGCATTTCTATCAACAGTATTTTCAGGAGACCGAACGGATAGAGCGCGAGCTGGAAGCCGACGTTCGACGCGCTTTGCTGGGCATTCTGTATTCGGCCTCGGGGCAGGCTCGCTTGAGTGAAAAACATCGCCAGTCCAGCTTCGTCCGTTTCGACAAAGCCAGTCGTCTTGTCGACAGTCTCGTGTTCCCCGACGAGCAACCCGCCTGGCTAACGACGGAGGAACTCGACTACTTCGCGGCACAGTTCAAGATGTCGGGTTTCCGGGGCGGCATCAACTGGTATCGGAACTTCGATCGGAACTGGGCGCTGACGCCGTTCCTGGACGGCGCGCGCATCCTCCAGCCCGCGGTCTTCATCGCAGGTGAACTGGATGGCGTGCTGAAGATGGCGAAGGAGGAATACGAGACGCTCGAACGTAACGTGCCCAACCTGACGGGAAAACACCTGATTGCCGGAATCGGTCATTACGCACAACAAGAAGCGCCCGATGCGGTCAATCAGTTGTTGCTGTCGTTTCTGTCCAACCGGGAATAGGGACGATGCATATGGACCAGACTTCAAACAAGCCCGATGCCGGCGCGCTACGTCGCGCTCGCATTTTGGGCGGCCCTCTGTTTCAAACGCTGCTGTCGCTCGGGATAACCACCGTAGCCGTATTGATCGCCCAGACATTCGTCGGCGTGCTGGAGACGTGGTACGTGAGTTTTCTCGGTACCGATTCGTTGGTCGGCGTGTCGCTTGTCTTCCCGATCTCGATGTTGATGACGATGATGTCCAACGGCGGCATCGGAGGTGGCGTTGCGTCCGCCGTGGCTCGGGCAATTGGCGGCGGCAAACGGCTCGAAGCTGATGCGATCGTCCTGCATGCGGTTGTCCTGGCCGTGGCGCTCGGCGGCTTTTTCACGATATTGGCGTGGTGCTGCGGTCCCGAGCTGTATGCCGCACTCGGCGGCCGGGGATCGGGACTTGCCGCGGCGGTGACCTATTCAAACTACGTATTCGCCGGCGCCATACCAGTCTGGATCGTCAACTTGCTGTGTGCAGCCCTGCGAGGTAGCGGCAACGTCAAGATTCCCGCGATCACGACTTTCGCCGGTGCGCTGGTGCTGATCCCGCTTTCGCCGTTGCTGATTTTCGGCGTCGGCCCTGTACCCGGCCTGGGCATTGCCGGTGCGGGCATTGCCGTCTCCCTCTATTACAGCATTGCCGCCGTCGCGCTTCTGGTCTACATGGCCAGGGGGCACGCCGGATTGGTCCTGACGCGCGCGCCGCTGAATCGACGTTTCTTTGCGGACATTCTTCGGGTCGGGGCGCTCTCGTCGATAGGCGCACTGCAACTGAATCTGATGGTCGTATTGCTGACCGCAGTGGTCGGGCGTTTTGGCCAGGCTGCGCTGGCCGGCTACGGCATCGCTTCACGACTCGACTACGTCTTGATCCCGCTGCTGTTCGGTCTGGGTACCGCCGTGCTGACCGTCGTCGGGACGTGCATGGGAGCGGGCGACATCGCGCGGGCCAGACGAGCCACATGGCTCGGTATTGCAATGGGAGCCGGCTTCACGCAGATCGTCGGGCTGGTCGTCGCCATCCATCCCCCTGTCTGGCTGGGCCTGTTCACGCATGACACGGCCGCGACCCACTTCGGGGGCCTCTATTTGAGGACCATCGCGCCACTCTACGGTCTGGTCGGCGTGTCTTTCATCCTCTCGTTTGCGGCCCAGGGTATCGGCCGTCCTTTCTGGACAATCCTGGGTGGAACGGCTCGCTTGCTCATTGCGGCCGGCGGTGGATGGCTGGCCGTCAATCAACTGGGTGGCGGCATGGAGACGCTATCCGCCTTCATCGCAGCGGGGACGGTCGGCTCAGCGCTGGTGTGCGCGGCCACGATGGTGCCCAAACGTATCTGGACTCGGGTCGAGGCGTGACGGACCACGCAACGACCTGCCTTTATCGATCGGCCATATTTGGAGGATGGTGAAATGAATCGTACCGTCATCGCTGGTTATGTTCGCACGCCTTTCGCATTTGCACGGAAGGGGCCCTTTCACGCAACGCGCCCGGATGATCTCGCCGCCGTCGCACTTGCCGAATTGGTCCGACGCAGCGGAATCGATCCACGCCTGATCGAGGATGTTCTGATGGGGTGCGCCTATCCCGAGGGCGCGCAGGGCGACAACGTCGCACGTATCGCATCGCTGCTCGCCGGACTGCCCGTTCAAATCGGCGCCGCGACCGTGAATCGCTTTTGCGGCTCATCGATGTATGCCATCCACATGGCAGCCGGACAAATAGCCATCGGTGCCGGCGAAGCGTTCATCGCGGCCGGTGTAGAGAGCATGACGATGGTGCCGCAAGGCGGCTTGTCAGCGTCTCCGAATCCGCGTTTCGCGTCGAGAGAACGTCCCGATGCCGACGTGCCGACCCAGGCGTACACGCCAATGGGCATCACGGCCGAAAACGTGGCGGCACGCTGGACGATTTCGCGCGAGCAACAAGACGCGTTCGCCGCCGAGTCTCAGCGCAAGGCTGCACTCGCGCAAGCCGAAGGTCGTCTGGACGATGAGCTTGTGCCGGTTACCACGCCCGATGGCACCGTGATCGATCGCGATCTCTGTCTGCGTCCGCAGACTTCGCTCGAAGGACTCGCTGCGCTGAAACCTGCGTTCGGGGAAGGCGGAACCGTAACGGCGGGTACCGCTTCGCCTCTGACAGATGGTGCCGTTGCCGTACTTGTCACGTCGGAAGCATTCGCGCGACAGCATGGGCTCGACATGCTCGCCCGCATACGGTCGACCGCAATTGCGGGCCTTGAACCCGAAATCATGGGGATGGGGCCGGTACACGCGACGCGCAAGGCACTTGCGCGCGCCGGCTTGCGCATCGAGGACATGGATGTGATCGAAATCAACGAAGCCTTTGCCTCGCAAGCGATTGCATGTATGCGCGAGCTCGGTATCCATCCCGATCGAACCAACATCGACGGCGGAGCAATCGCGCTGGGCCATCCGCTCGGCGCAACCGGCGCGCGGATCACGGCCAAGGCAGCGACGCTGCTGCGTCGTGTCAATGGTCGTTACGCACTTGCCACGCAGTGTATCGGTGGCGGACAAGGGATCGCGACTGTTCTCGAAGCGGTTTAGTCAGTGCTCGGAGGTTCGACTCCGCTGAAGAACTCGTTGAAAAGGCGGAACCCGAACACCGACATCCACGGCCTCGTATCCGGGTTGTGTTTGCGACGCTCGATCGCAACTCGGCCCGGCCCGCGACATCGTGCGGCTCGCGCCGCAAGCGGCGGCAGGCCGGCCATTCCGACAACATGAACGCGTTCCGCCAGTGAGCGCCGGAGCAAAGGAACGTGGAGCCTCACGGGCCAACGGCATTAATGTGCCAGGGTGGCAAATGTCCTGCCCGCCCTCGAGATGCGCCTGCAGCCGGTTACAGATTTGGAACACGTCATCGACGCCGATCCCGACCACCGGCAACATCGCGACCGTCAGCCCGATCTGCAGCTCCTTCATCAGCCGGTAGCTCCGGATCGTGCCGCCCTGCGCGTTCGGCGTGAACATGACGGACTGCCGGATTGTTTCCGGGAATGCAGGAGCGGGGCGGGATCGCTTACCGGTAGGTCCAGAGCCGGTGCAGCACGAAGGTGGTCGGCGGAATCACCAGCGCGATCGCGACGATGCTCATCCCGCGGGATACGTCGAGTGCTTCGGCCGCCCGTGCGAGCAGCGTCGTTTCGGCGAAGCCGACCAGCGTGACCGCGAGAAAGCGCACCATGTTGCGCGTGCGCACCGTCGACGCAAAGCTCCACAGCGTATTCGCGAGATACGAGAACGCCGTCGCGCAGAGGAATGCGATTGCGTTCGCCGTCACCAGCGTCGCGTCGAACCACGCGAACATTGCCGCCGCGACCAGCACGTGGATCGCGGTCGAGCAGAACCCGGACACGCCGAAGCGCACGAGCCGCGTGCGCTCGGCATAAAGCAGGGCGATCATGGCCGTCGGTGCGCGTCAGCGTACGCTGCCGAGCCGCGCACGGGTCGGTTGCACGCGCCGGCGTGCGATCTGGCGGCGCGCATCGCGCGCGACCGGGAGCTCGATCACCTTGCTGTGCGTCTGGTAGCGGCGGCGGATCAGGTAGACGGGCCGTTGCTTCGACTCGTCGTAGATCCGCCCGACGTATTCGCCGACGATCCCGATCCCGATGAGCTCGATGCCGCCGATGAACAGCGTGACCGAGATCAGCGACGCGTAGCCGAGCACCGGATTGCCGAACAACAGCGTGCGGAAGATGATGAACGAGCCGTACAGGAAGGCGAGTGCGGCGATGCCGACGCCGATGTAGGTCCAGCTGCGCAGCGGCACGGTGCTGAAGCTGGTGATGCCTTCCAGCGCGAAATTCCACAGCTTCCAGCCGGAGAATTTCGAGTGTCCTGCACTGCGCGCGTCGCGCTGGTATTCGACGATCACGGTCCGGTAGCCGACCCACGCGAACAGCCCCTTCATGAAGCGATGCCGCTCGGGCAGGTTGCGCAGCGCGTTCACGACCTTGCGATCCATCAGCCGGAAATCGCCGACGTTCTCCGGCAGTTTCACGTCCGACAGCATGTTGTGCACGCGATAGTAGATTGCGGCCGCCGTGCGCTTCGCGAACGAATCGCACGCGCGGTTGCTGCGCTTCGCGGCGACGACTTCCGCGCCGTCGCGCCAGTGTTCGATCATCACGGGAATCAGGCTCGGCGGATCCTGCAGGTCGGCGTCGAGCGGGATCACCGCGTCGCCGACGGCTTCGTCGAGGCCGGCCGTCAGCGCGGCTTCCTTGCCGAAGTTGCGGGTGAGGTCGATCACGCGCACGCGCCGCTCGCCGGTGCTGATCCGGATCAGCCGCTCGAGCGTGTCGTCGCGGCTGCCGTCGTTCACGCAGACGATCTCGAAACGGATCGCGTCGATCGACGTCATCAGCGGAATCACGATGTCGAAGAAGCGTTCGACGGCTTCGCCTTCGTTATAGAACGGCACGACCAGCGATACGAGCGGTGTAAAGAGTGGTTCCCGCATGATGATTCCCCTTGTGATGTCGCTTCACCGATGGGCGCCGATAGTCGGTCTGCCGGTGCGGCGCAATCCGTACGCCGGGCGGTGGTGCGTTCTGGCCTGATGCGTGAACGCGGTTTCGGTCGAGTTGTCGCTTGCGTCCGGCATCGACGGCACGTCGTGTCGTTCCCGGGCGATCCGGCCGACGAGCAGCCCGAGCGACGCCAGCGTGACGAGCGGCATGAACTGGAATGACAGATGCGGCACGACGGCGAGGCCCGCGAGCGGCATCAGCCACAGCAGCACCAGCCATTCGCGATCGAAGCGCCGCCAGCCGTGCGTCCACGCATAGCGCACGTACCACGCGATCACGATGCCGTACCAGGTCAGGTCGTAGTCGTACAGATAGGGGCTGACGAGCAGGCAGGCGCAGGCGAGGGTCGCGGCGCGCAGCGCATACGAGCACGCGCCGCTCCAGGCATAGACGACGGCGATAGCCGCGATCGATGCCGACAGCAGCTGAAGCCCGCTGGCGACGTAGGCGGGCCAGCCCGCCATCGCGGCCAGCGCGAACACGGTGGGCATCCGCGCGAGCTTCGCGTGGCCGGCGCCGACGACCCGGTAGACCTCGTGCATCGCGTGGGCGAACGCAAGCCACGAGTCGGTGCCGAATGCGAGCGTGGCGAGCGCGACACAGGCGGCAATCGTCGCCGCCCACGCGGCCAGCGCACGCCACTGGCCGGCGCACAGCAGCGCGAGCGGGATCAGGATGGCCACCTGCGGCTTCATCATCAGCATGCCGAAGCAGATCCCGGCCCAGACGGGGCGGCGATTCAGAAGCAGCAGGCCGAGGCCGCCGAGCGTGGCGGTAAACAGGCTGGTTTGCCCGACGATGACGGTCATGAAGACGGCGGGGAAGGCCAGCGCGCACAGCCACGCGGTGCCGCGCTGCACGGTCGCATGAATGACGGCGGCGAACAGCACGCACGTGATCCCGAGCCAGAGCACGACCGCCGCCATATACGGCAGCCAGCCCAGCGGCAAGACCAGCAACAGCATGCTGGGCGGATAGAGCCACAGGAGCATGCCGTTCTCGAGATTCATGCCCGGAACGGCGATCTGCTGGATCGCGAACAACGCGTCGAAATGCCAGACGTCGGCGGCGCGCCCGTGCGCGGCGAGCCATGCGGCGCTCCAGATTGCGGAGAAATCCTGCGACAGCGGGGCCAGCGCGGCGGCATGATGCAAGGCCACCCGGGCAATGTAGATGCCGATGAACAGCAGCTCGGTCAGCAACACGCCGGTGGCGTAGGCGCGCACGCGATCGCGATTGAGCCAGTGCGGATAGCGGCGAGGGCCTGCGATCGGGAGCTCCGGATGCACATCCATCGCGGGATGAGCATGGCGAATGGAAAGGGGCGTCTTCATCACGCGTTCCACGGCGAGCGCTGCGCGGTGCGGCGAACGACGACGAACAGCACGGCAAGCAGCACGATCGGACCGATCTGCGGCAGCTTCATCAACCGGTTCAGCATCTCGAAGATCGGCAGCAGCCAGGCGAGCACGAGCACGCCCTGGTCGCCGGGCAGCCAGCCTTCATCGAAGCCGTGGGCGATCAGGCAGAAGATCGCGATACCGAGCCAGGTCAGTTCGTAGTGCCACAGATAGGGCGTAATCAGCAAGGTGGCGACGGACAGGACCGCGCCACGCAAGCGCATGTCGGGCGTGCGGCGCCACACGTCGACGGTCGCTGCGATCGCGAGCAGCGCAACCACCGCCTGCGCGGTCAGCGCGACCGCCACCGATGCGCCCGCGAGCCGCAGCGCGGCGAACGGCGTCGGCGACGCGAGCCAGTACGACGGCAGCATGAAATGCTGGTCGCGCACCGTCGACACGGCTGCGCCCAGCCCATGCAGCGCGCCGGCACCGGTCAGCGCGATCCCGGCCGCGGCTAACAGCGCCGCGCTGATTGCCGCTGCCCCGAACGCGCGCCACGCACGCGCGGCGATCAGCGCGAACGGGAACACCACGGCCAGCTGCGGCTTGATCGCGAGCAGCCCGATCAACACGCCGGCCACGATCGGGCGCTTGCCGAGCAGATGCAGCGCGAGTGCGGCGATGCCGGCGGTCAGGATGCTGTTCTGGCCGAACAGTGCGGACAGGCACACGGCCGAATACGCGATCATGACGAGCGCCGTGGCGCGCGGCACGGGAAGATGCGCGCGCAATCCCGACAACCGCGAGACGGCGAACGCGTAGCATAAAAGACTGCCCGCGGAAAAAAGGAGGTAAGCGGGCAGGAAAGGCACAAGGGCAACCGGCGCGATGAACAGCAACATCGTCGGCGGATAGAGCCAGGGGAGCGGCCGATGCTGCAGATACGCACCGAAGTGCGCGGTCTCGGCCTGCAGGAATGACGTAGGGTCGTAGGCCGATGCGGCATGGCCTTGCAACACGAGATGCGATGCGGTCCAGAAGACCGAGAAATCGACACCAGGACGGGTAACGTCGCTCGATGTAAAGCCATCGGTCACGACGCCCCATACGGCCAGCAATGCGACGAAGAGCATCAGCACGATGCAGCTGTACGGAATGATCCGGTCGGCTGTCAGCCATTGAGCACAGCGTACGGCGCGAACGCGCGTCCCACGATTGGCTGTGTACATGATTCCCCGTCTGTGTGTAGAGGCTGCGTGGTCTGTCGCAGCCGTTTCATGTTGTCGTGCCTGCGGATCGAATCGCCCTGAAATGGCGTTGTCCGGTGAATTCATTGTTGAAGAAAAAATCGCGCGATGCAAACCACGCACTGAAAGCCGGTATTTAGATTGTCCGGCGAGACGCGCGAAAAGCGTGTTTTCAGGTATGAGTAATCGACGTGTTCGGTATTTTTGTTTCTGCGTTGAAACATTCCGTCATTTTGACCGGGGCCGCGTCCCGCCGATCGCGTGAGATGCGGGCCGCTGCGGGCGTTCGGGAAAATCCCGAGTAAAAATTTTTGATCCTTGACGCAGCGCGGCTCCGGGCGTTCCGGCTTACAACGCTTGCGGACAAACCCATATCAATTCTGAAACATTTCTCGCATCGGGCCGTGGGCCGACGAACGCGGGCATCGCCGGAACCCTTGATGCGCCTGGATTTCGCCCTGGGTGGCCTGCTCTTTGCGTAAGCGTTGGCACGGCAGTCGACGAGGTGACAACCGGGCGGTTCCGGCAAAAGACAGACGGAACCAGCTTCGGAATCACCTGCGGAAAGGAAGGCCGGAGCGCGTCGGGGAATACGCAGCTCCAGGTCGATTCACCACGCAGCGTTCGTCGAATGACCAATGAGACCCGGTCTCTTCAGGGCGATAAGAAATCGGCATGGCAGCATATGGGGAATAAAAATGAAAGACCACAGCACAGTGCGGCTCGCAAACCGCGTTAAAGACACATTGCAGCTTTGCCGGGAGTTTGTCTCCCGTTCAACTGGATTCCATGCGTCGAACGGCAGTCGTGCCGTTCAGGTCGATCGGATCGCGCGGTTCATCCGGCCGGTCGCACCATACACGCCTCTCTCGCTCTCTGCCTCATTGATACCCGTTCGCACGGACAGGGGTGTGCATCCCCGTTCCCGCAGCTGAGCGGCGCGTTCCGATTTTTCGAGTAGTGCCGGTGGTGCCCGTCCCGACGTCATGAGAGACGAAGGGTATTACATAGCAGTCCGAATGGAGAGTGCTTATGAAAAGAGTCATCGAAAAGATCGCTTGGTTCGTTCAAGGTCAGGACGGCGTGACGGCCATTGAATACGGCCTGATCGCTGCGCTGATCGCGCTCGGCATCGTCGCCGCGTTGACGACGATCGGTACGGATCTGTCGACCGTGTTCAGCACGATCGCCTCGACTCTGGACTCGGCAGTAACAGCACTTTGATGGACGGTACGACGAACGGCGCATCCGAATCGCTCGTCGGCACCATACGGCATCAACACCTGCCTCGACGTATCGATGCATGGTCATCCGACCAGCCGGCACGCGAGGGCTTTGAAAGTAACCGCGCAAGGAGATCAACATGTCCAAGTTCATTCAACAAGCCGCCCGTTTCGTTCGCGATGAAGACGGCGTGACCGCCATCGAATACGGCCTCATCGCTGCACTGATCGCAGTCGGCATCATCGTCGCAGTCACCGCGGTCGGCACGGAACTCAAGACCGTGTTCACCACGATCGCTGCCGATCTGACCTCGGCCGTTTGAGGCCGTCGACAAGCAGGGCGTGCGGACGGCTCGGCCGGTGCAGCGTTCGAGCCGCTCCCACCCGTCTGATCACCCGGAACCGGAGACCATCATGCAAACCAGGGTGCGTATCGCAAGCTCCAGGTTCGGCGACGAACGGGGCGTGACGTCGATCGAGTCTGCGTTCCTCGCCGCGACGTTCGCTGTCGCGGTGCTGGGCAGCGTCGTCACGCTGCGGGGCTCGCTTGCCGATACGTACGTGGTGATCGCAACGGCCGTCATGGCCGCCGCAGCCACCGCGCTGGCGATGGTTTCCTGATCCTTCGATCCGCTCCGTGAGGTTCGCCATGTTACCCGTTGCGCCGCCTTACCCGATTCCGTTGTGCGTGACGCTGCTCGCGGTCGCCGCGGCCGGCACGGACATCGCGGCCCGCCGCATCCCGAACCGCCTCGTCGCGCTCGGCCTCGCCGGCGCGCTGGTCGCCCAGTGCCTGCTGCACGGCGTCGTGGCGGGCGCACTCGGCTGGCTTGCCGGCGCCGCGACCGGTTTCGCGCTGCTGCTGCCGTTTTACCTGTTGCGCGGAATGGCGGCCGGCGACGTGAAGCTGATGCTCGCGATCGGCGCATGGGTCGGCGCGCAAATGACGTTTTACATCGTGCTGGCCACCTTCGTGGCCGGCGGGATCGGTGCACTCGCGGTCGTGCTGTTGCGCGGGCGGATGCGCCAGATGTGGAAGAACGTCCGCGCATTGATTGCGCGGCACGCGCAAGGCAAGGGTGCGGCGGCCGCCGACGGCGCCGCGGAAATTGCGTCGGTCGGCTCGCTGCCGTATGGCGTGGCGATCGCGGCCGGCACGCTGGCCATGTTGTTCGCGTCGTACGCGTAGCGCGACGCATCCGCAACGAGGACGGAACGACCATGAACACGAACCATACCGAACCGAGACGCGACGCGCAGGTGGCCCATCTGCCCGATCCGTTGCCGTCGCGGGAGGCGCATACGAAGCTGGGTGCGCAGTTGCCCGCGGCGCCGCGCTCGCTCGACGACACGGGACTGAGCAAGACGTTCGTCGCCGGGCTCGTGCTGAAGTCGACGCTGATGCTCGGCCGCCCGTCGTACGGCGACCTGGTCGAGCGGCACTGCCTGCCGCTCGCGGTGCTCGACGACGTCTTTGCATTCCTGGTGCGTGAGCACCTTGTCGAACTCACCCATCGCGGTGCGACCGATCTCGACGTGACGTTCCGCCTGACCGACGCGGGCCGTGTGCTGGCGCTCGAGGAACGGGCGCGCAGCGGCTACAGCGGGCCCGCGCCGGTGACGCTCGGCGCGTATCTCGAATGCGTGGCCGCGCATTCGGTGCGCAAGCTGCACATCGGCCAGAACGACGTGTGGGCCGCCTTCGAAGGCATCGTGATCGACACGGCGGTGCTCGACGCGGCGGCCGCGGCGCTGAACGCGGGCCGTCCGCTGCTGATCTACGGCCCGGCCGGCAGCGGCAAGACCTTTCTCGCCGAGCGGCTCGGCTCGCTGATGCACGGGTACGTGCCGGTGCCGCACGCGATCTGCGCGGCCGGCGAAGTGATCCAGATCTACGATCCGCTCGTGCATGTCGACGCGGCATCGCAACCCGGCGGCCAGTCGGTCGATCGCCGCTGGCGCCTGTGCGAGCGGCCGGTCGTGATGTCCGGCGGCGAACTGACGCTCGACGAGCTCGACCTGCGCCGCGACGAGGCCGCCGGCTTCTACCAGGCGCCGCCGCACATGAAGGCGAACATGGGCATGTACGTCGTCGACGATCTCGGCCGCCAGCGCGTCGAGCCGCGCGACCTGCTCAATCGCTGGCTGCGCCCGCTCGATCGCGGCGTCGATTTCATGACGCTCGAATCCGGCAACCGTTTCGTCATGCCGTTCGACGTCTGGCCGGTGTTCTCGAGCAACCTGTCGCCGGAGCAGCTGGGCGACGACGCGTTCCTGCGCCGCCTCGGCTCGAAGCTGCACGTCGGCGCGCTGTCGATCGACGACTATCGCGCGTTGTTCGACGCGGCCTGCGCGTCGCTGGGCCTCGTCGCGGCACACGACGCATTCGACTACCTGCTGCATCGGCTGCACCTGCCGACCGGCAAGGCGTTTCTCGCCTGTTTCCCGGCAGACCTGTTGCGTCTCGTGGCTGCCGGCGCGCGTTACCGCGGCGATCCGCCCGAAGTGACGCACGACGCGCTGTACGACGCCTGGGCGAGTTATTTCGGTTCAGCGCCTGAACGGGACGGCGGTCATCCGCCGCCCGTCGAGCGCGGCGGGCGCACCAGCGTCACCGGTTGAGCGGTTTCTTTCACGATTCGTCGAGGAGCATTGCCATGAAAAACAGTCGAGCGGTCATGATGCTGGTCGTCGCGATGGTCGCGGGTCTTGCCGCGGTCTTGTTCGCGTCCCACTGGCTGATGCAGACATCCACGAGCTCGGTCACGCCGGTTGCAGTGGCGGCCACCGACCTGAACCTGGGCGAACCGCTCGGGCCGAACCAGATCCACATGGTGAACTGGCCGTCGGGCAGCGTGCCGACCGGCGCGTTCACCGATACCAAGTCGCTCGAAGGGCGCGTGGTCCGCACCAGCCTGTCGCGGGACGAGCCGGTGATCGAGTCGAAGCTCGCGCCGGTCGGCACGAAGGGCGGGCTGTCCGCGGTGATCTCGGACGGCAGCCGCGCGATCACGGTGCGCGTGAACGACGTGGTCGGCGTCGCGGGCTTCGCACTGCCGGGCAACTACGTCGACGTGATCGTCAACACGCAGGAACAGCAGGGCAAGACCGACGGGCAGAGCATCTCCAAGATCGTGCTCGAACACATCCTCGTGCTCGCCGTCGCGCAGCAGGTCAGCCGCGATGACACGGCACCGAAGGTCGTCAACGCGGTCACGCTGGAAGTCACACCCGACCAGGCCGAACGGCTCGACCTCGCACGCAGCGTCGGCACGCTGTCGCTCGTGCTGCGCAACCAGGTCGACCAGAAGACGCTGAACACCGACGGCGCGACCAAGCTGACGCTGCTCGGCAAGGAGCCCGCACCCGAAGCGCCGCCGGCACCGGTCCATGTACGGACGGTACGCGTGCGCGTCGCATCGCACGCGGCGCCGGAAGTGCGGCGCGACTGCGTCGGCGTGCTGACGGGCGTGCGGGGCAGCGTCGAATGTTTCTGAAGCAGACCTATTCATCCAGATAAACAGATCGGCCGTCAGTGAGACACGGCGGCCTTGGAAGTCGATAACCGGCGCAGCGCCGGTCTCTCGGGGGATCAGACGAAATGAAGATCAAACCGCAATGCACAGGTACCGGCCCGCTGCGTACACGCGTCGCACGGGGCACGATGATGGCCGCGATCCTCTGTTCCGGATGGCTGACCGTCTATGGCGCACTGGCCCAGGAAGGTGTCGAGTCGGCCGTGCTGACGAAAGGGGGCGCCAGCGCGCCGACCGCGGTCGGCAAGGGGCCGATGCAGATGACGATCAGCATGGCGCCGGTGGCGGCCGCCGCGCCCGCCGCGTCGGCGGGACCGCTGCGCGGGCCGAACTGCGTCGGCGCGGTGCGTGAATCGACCAGCGTCAGCGTGCCGCTCGGCAAGTCGCTGCTGGTGCCGATGCCGGAGCCGGTCCGCAATCGGACGATCGGCAATCCGGCCGTCGCGCAGGCCACGATGGTGTCGCCGCAGACGCTGTACATCCTCGGGCTGTCGGTCGGCACGACCAACATGATCGTGCAGGGCCGGAGCGGCGCATGCCGGGTGATCGACGTGGCGGTGGGCGCGGATGCCGGCGGCCTGCAGGCGTCGCTGCAGCAACTGATGCCGAACGAACGCGACATCCGCGTGACGACCGCGGCCGGCACGATCGTGCTGTCGGGCACCGTGTCGAGCTCGCAGGCCGCGCAACAGGCCGTGCAGATCGCGCACGCCTACGGCGACAGCTCCGGCGATCCGGCCGCGGGCGGCAAGCCAGGCGGTGGCGGCGTGCTGAACATGCTGGCCGTCACGTCGCCGCAGCAGGTGATGCTCGAGGTGAAGGTGGCCGAGGTGTCGAAGACGCTGTTGAACCAGATGGGCAGCGCGTTCAACATCCAGGGCGGGTTCGGTTCGTGGAGTGGCGCGCTGGTCAGCAACCTGCTGGCGGGCGTCGCGAGCGGGGCCGTCTTCAACAAGGCGAACAACAAGCCGTTCAGCATCGCGGCCGATGTGCAGAACACCGACAACCTCGTCAAGATTCTCGCGGAACCGAATCTCGTGACGATCAGCGGCCAGGAAGCGACGTTCCTCGCCGGCGGCAAGATCTTCATCCCGATCCCGCAGAGCAGCGGCAACGGCACGTCGTCGATCACGCTGCAGGAAGAGGAATTCGGCGTCGCGCTGAAGTTCACGCCGACCGTGCTGGCGAATGGCCGGATCAGCCTGAAGGTGGCGCCGGAAGTGTCGGAACTGTCGCAGACGGGCGTCACGCTGAGCGCGACCAACATCGGCGGCACGTCGATCCTGCCGCTGATCACGACACGGCGCGCATCGACGACGGTCCAGATGAGCGACGGCGAATCGTTCGCGATCGGCGGGCTGATCAAGGACAACGTGACGGGCGCGCTGAAGTCGATCCCGGGTGTCGGCGAAGTGCCGGTGCTCGGCGCGCTGTTCCGCAGCACGTCGTTCCAGCAGGACCGCACCGAGCTGATCTTCCTGATCACGCCTCACCTCGTGAAGCCGCTGCAGACCGCCGACGTGCCGCTGCCGACCGACAGCTTCTCAAAGCCGAACGAAGCCGACGTGTATGCGACCGGCAACATGGAAGGCCGCGGCGGGGTTCGCAAGCCGGGCGCACAACCGGCGAACGGCGCAGCAGCTGCCCCGCAGGCACCGGCTCAGGCACCCGCTCAAGCACCCGCACCGGCGCCGCAATCGGACGTGCCGGCCGGCCCGGCCGCCGCGCTGCCCGCACCGCGCGCGCCGCACGGTGCGTAC